>NZ_JADOTW010000059.1 GCF_015645095.1 Halomonas sp. 328 | reverse complement strand
CGATGATCTACCTGATTGGCAGCCCCGTGGGCCGCTTGTCCGATCAGGCCAAATCCACATGAAGTGACGAAGAACCAGAATTAATGGGGGTCTGTCCCTGATTTCAACTATGGGGGTCTGTCCCTGATTTCAACTGATTTCCACCGTCCTCAACTACCATCAGAGAATGTACCAGTGGGTGTAGCAGGGTTGCCAGTTGTACCAAAAGCTATGCTACAGGAGCCAGGAAGCACTTGAACAACGTCAGAGTTGCTGGCACCACACAGCCAAGAATGAAAATTTGATCCTAAGTGACCTGCGGTTGCAGCTGTCTTCTGCACAGTTGAACTATGCATTGGAACCATGTAGATGAATTCATCATCAACATCGTCATTAATCCCCTGGATCTCTACCCTAACAACACCATTCTCATTCGTTGCAATTGAAGAAACATGTTGCACGAGAAATGGGGGTCCGAGAAATGGGGGGCTGTCCCCGATTAGAGATCCCTCAGCGCCTCGGGGTGCTTTTCCGCTACACGCAGCAAGGTACGCGCAGTGCCGGTAGGCTCTCGGCGCCCTTGCTCCCAACCACGCAACGTGCCAGGGCTAACGTCCAGCAGCTCGGCAAACTCCTTTTGCGATAGCCCCAGCCGATGGCGAATCTCAGCCGCCATGGGCACTTCGACCCGAGTTACCCGGGATGCTTCACCACGCTTCATCTGGCGCACGGATTCGAGCAGATCATGCCCAAACTGTTCCATCTCTTTATCCATGGTTCAGTTCCTCTTTCAGTTGTGTCAAAAGCGAGGTTGGAAGATTGTCGAACTTTGATTTTGAATACACGATCAACAGCCACACCTGGCCATTATCGAGGGTGTTGTAATAGATCACGCGTGCGCCACCTCTCTTGCCACTTCCCTGGCGCCGCCAACGCACCTTGCGTACGCCGCCCGTACCCGGAATGACATCACCAACCAGTGGATCCGAGGCAAGCCAGGCAATGAAGGCCTCTCGCTCATCGTCTTGCCACACCTGTTCGGCATAGCGCCGAAACATGGCAGTTTCGATAATTGTGTACATGATGACCATCATGCGTCAATGACGCACTTCTTGCAAGCTGAACACCAAGGCGGCAGGCGACAGGCGGCAGGCGGCAGGCGGCAGGCAAAAGAATGGCCGGCTAAGCCGGCCATTCCGGTCTTAATGGGGGTCTGTCCCCCGGGGCTTTACTTCCACGCTGGGGGGGCGGAAGCTGGCCACTTACATAGTGATAACAAAGCTGCCGCAGGGGGTGCCATGACCGCCACGAGTTCGCCCAACCCACGCCTGACGGCCGGGGTGATCGCCACCGCCGTCGTCACCTTCACCCTGCTGCTGCATGTCACCTTTCCCAATATGGGCGGGGCGGGGCTGCGGATGCCCTTCAACGCCACGGTATGGATGGGCTTCGCCCTGCTGATGGCGCTGGCCCTGTGGCCCGCCACTCGGGGGGTGATCCGCTACAGCCACTTCCACCTGGGGGTGGGGCTGCTGCTGCTGGCGCTATGGGCGCCCTTCGCGTGGAGCTGGAACCCCGCCTCGATGATCGCCTTCCCGCGCCTGCTGGGCGCCACGGCGGGGGCCATATTGCTGCTGGGGCTGGCCCAGCTTCGGCTCCAGCGCCGCGACTGGTGGTGGCTGGGCCTGGCGATCCTGCTCGGTGCCCTGGTGGCCAGCGCCTTCGGCTATGCGCAGCGCTACTGGCTGGTCGAGGGCAACTGGATGGGCTATGACCCCAACTACGGCCGGCCCTATGGCATCTTCCAGCAGGTCAATGTGATGACCAGCTTCCTGGTCACCGCCCTGGTGATCTCCGCCTGGCTCTATGGCGAGGCCCGCCAGCGCTGGGAACGCGGGGTGATCCTGCTGGCGCCGCTGGTGATGCCGGCGCTGGTGCTGATGATCCAGTCGCGCACCGGCTGGCTGGCGGCGCTGCTCGCCCTGCCCCTGGTCATGGCCCATCTCCATGGCCAGGACCGCCGCCGATTCGCCCAGTGGGCCGGCGCCCTGGGGCTCGGCATCGCCCTGGGGGGGCTGCTCTGGTGGGCGCCCTGGTCGGCCACCGGCGGCGACAGCCTGACGGCCCGGGAACTCGCCCGGGGTGGAGAGCGGCTGCCGGTCTATCTGCATAGCCTGAAGATGATTCTCGAGGAACCACTCAGCGGCTGGGGCTATGGACGCTTCCAGCACGACTTCCTGCATAGTTTTGCCGACTGGCGCGCCAGCCTGCCGATCAACCAGCCGGTAATCGTCGACCCCATCATCACCCAGAACTACTCCCATCCGCATAACGAGCTACTGCTCTGGGGCGTGGAGGGGGGCCTGCTGCCGATGGCGGCGATCCTCGCCTTCGGCGGCTGGGTGCTCTGGCGGATCATCGCCCATGGGCCCCGTGGCGAGCGGCTGCTTTACTGCGCCCTGCTGCTGCCGCTGACCCTGCATGCCATGACCGAATATCCCTTCTACCACTCCATCGCCCACTGGCTGGCCTTTCTGCTGCTGCTGGGACTGGTCGCCGAGCACTGCTGGCCCAGCCGGGAAAGGGCCAATCGCTATACCTTCGGGATTCGGGTGGGGGGCTGGCTGGCAGTGCCGGTACTGTGGGCCTTTATGGCGACGCACTTGCAGACGCTATGGCAAGTCAAGATCCACCTGGAAACCCGGGGGCACAATCCGGTCGCCTTGGGTCAGGCCATCAACCCCCTGGGAATTCCCCATGATCTCGAATACCTTTCGATGAGCCAGCAGCTCCAAAGCTCAGCCAACCTGGGAATTATCGGCGTTATCGAGGACTATCTGAATTGGGCAGAAAAGCGTGCACGCACCCTTCCCACCCCCACTCTTTATGCCAGAATGCTGGAAAGTGAAGCCCTGCTAGGCGCCAGTGACAAACGGATTACTGGGAATGCAGCTCATCTTTACCCGGCATTTCGAGAGATCAAGACGGTGCTGGAAAATATCGCCACCCACCCGGAGAAACCCCATTACAACAGTAGATTCAAGCAATAACAAAGAAACAAAAAGGCCGGCGTTGCGCCGGCCTTTATTTACGTAATAGACATTAACGGCACTCAGCGGGGAGATGTCGCGCCTCAAGCGGAGTACCACCTGTACCAGCTTCACACGACCACATTACTGAGCCATCTTCCTCACTAGGAATAAGTATAATTGTTGGACTTGCATCCAGCGGTGCTCCAGTATCTGTATATGTAATAGTAATCACACCATCACTAGCCCCAGTACCCCCAACTTCGACACTATCGACATAAGTTCCACGAATTGTGTTCGCACTGGGAAGCCCAGCTTCATCATTATCTACTGGAAAAGCACCAGTTGAGGAGAAGGTCTCAGCTACCGCCGTACGCGCCGCCTGTGCCAGATTCAGGCCTTCCGAGACCTTGGAGCGAGTGACATAGTCCTGGTACCTGGGAATCGCCAGTGCCGCCAAGATCCCGATAATCGCCACCACGATCATTAGCTCGATCAGGGTAAAGCCGCCCTGGCCGGTCTTCACATACTTTTTAATGCCCTGTTGCTGTTTCATCACGATCACCCCTCTGTTGTTTCGTGAGCCGGCCCCTTGCCCTTGTCCAGTCTCACGTCACCGAGACACCGTTTACGATTTCCGTCCTTCGACTGGTTCCCTGCCGACCCTCGGCGCCGCGTCCCACTGCGGTCGCCCCGGGTCACGCCAGCAGTCTAGCCAGCCCCCGCGGGTCGGGAGTCGCCGCCTTTCAACGCTGGACCGGCTGGCCCGGCGTGTCCGACAGGGAGGTGATACCCGATTCCGTTGCACAAATTTACAATAGATTACACAATCAAGGCGCGCAAGGGCGATCTGCACGGGGAAGGCCCGCCCCGCCCGGGCGGTTTCGGCGACCTCAACGGCGCCGTCAACGGCCGGAAGCCGCTAGACTGACCTAGGCTAGGATATGTGAGGGAGTGTTAAGGGGATTGGTGGGGCATGGGATCGAGGAGCCGTTATGCATGATTCGCATCCGCCGTCGGTGGATTATCAGAGCCTGGTCGCCCAGAGCACCGCCTCGGGGCCGATAGGCGGGGGGGGCGGCGCCACCCTGGTGGCATCGGACCTGCGCGGCCTGGCGCGGCGCCTGGTGGTGGACGGCCTGCTCTCGGAGGCGGCGGCGCGGCGCGCCGAGGAGGAGGCCCGGGAGGAGGACGTCTCGCTGATGGCCCATGTCATCGAGAGCGGCCTGGTCACGCCGCGCCAGGCGGCCCTGGCGGCGTCCTGGGAGTATGGGCTGTCACTGATCGACCTGGACGCGGTACGCCCGGACAGCCTGCCGCCGGCGGAGAGCATGCCGGAGAAGGTGCTGCGCAAGCTCTCGGTGCTGCCGCTGCTGCGCCACGACCACCGGCTGACGGTGGCGGTGCCCTACCCGTCGACGCTGGCCCAGCTCGACGAGCTGCAGTTCGCCACCGGCCTCAACGTGGAGGGGGTCCTGGCGCCGATGGACCAGCTCGGTCCGGCCCTGGAGAACTACCTCTCCCATGCCGACAGCCAGGAGATGATGAAGGGGCTGGAGGGAGCCGACCAGGCCCTCGATAACCTGGACTACGAGGAGTACGACCCGGAGAGAGAGGCCTCCACGGTGACCGCCGGCAGCGACGATGCCCCGGTGGTGCGCTTCGTCAACAAGATCTTGCTCGACGCCATTCGCCGCGGCGCCTCGGATATCCATTTCGAGCCCTACGAGACACTCTACCGCATCCGCTTTCGCATCGACGGCATCCTGCTGGAGGCGGCACGCCCGCCCTTCAATATGCGCCAGCGCATCGCCGCCCGCCTCAAGGTGATGTCGAAGCTCGATATCTCCGAGCGGCGTCTGCCCCAGGACGGCGCCATCAAGATGCGCCTGTCGCGCAACCGCTCCATCGATTTCCGGGTCAGCACCCTGCCCACTGTCTATGGCGAGAAGATCGTGCTGCGTATCCTCGACCCCAGCTCGGCGCAGCTGGGCATCGACGCTCTGGGCTTCACCCCGACCCAGCGCGAGATGTACGAGCGGGTCCTGGACGAACCCCAGGGCATGATCCTGGTCACCGGCCCCACCGGTAGCGGCAAGACGGTGACCCTCTATACCGGCATCAATATCCTCAACACCCTGGAGCGCAATATCTCCACCGCCGAGGACCCGGTGGAGCTCAAGGTGCCGGGGGTCAACCAGGTCAATGTGCTGCCCAAGATCGGTCTCGACTTCGCCAGCGCCCTGCGCGCCTTCCTGCGCCAGGACCCGGACGTGGTGATGGTCGGCGAGATCCGCGACCTGGAGACCGCCGAGATCGCCGTCAAGGCGGCCCAGACCGGTCACCTGGTGCTCTCCACCGTGCATACCAACTCGGCCTCCGAGACCCTGACCCGGCTGGCCAACATGGGCGTGGCGCCCTTCAATATCGCCAGTTCCGTGAGCCTGATCATCGCCCAGCGGCTGACCCGCAAGCTGTGCAAGCACTGCAAGCAGCCGGCGGAGATCCCCCGGGAGGCGCTGCTGGCCGAGGGTTTCACCGAGGAGGAGGTCGCCTCGGCCACCATCTACCACCCGGTGGGCTGTCGCCACTGCACCCAGGGCTACAAGGGCCGCGAGGGGATCTACGAGGTGGTACCGGTCTCGGAGGCGATCAGCCAGCTGATCATGCGCCAGGGCAACGCCATGGAACTCGCCGACCAGGCGCGCCGCGAGGGTCACCCGGACCTGCGCCGCAGCGGCCTGCTGAAGGTGATGCAGGGCATCACCAGCCTGGAAGAAGTCAACCGGGTCACCAAGGACTAATCGGGAGGGGCCGCGATGGCGACCATGACACGTCAAGCCAAGGCGCAGCAGGCCAGGCATCAGACCAAGCTCTACCAGTGGCAGTGGAGCGGCAAGGCCCCCAGCGGGCGCAAGGTGAAGGGCAGCCTGATCGCCGCCAGCCGCGCCGAGGTGGAGAAGACCCTGAGCGGCCAGAACATCATCGTGCGCACCATCCGCCGCAAGGGCGGCGTGGGCGGCATGGGACGCATCAAGCCCCGGGACGTCATGCTCTTCGCCCGCCAGATGGCCACCATGATCCGCGCCGGGGTGCCCATGCTGCAGGCCCTGTCGGTGGTGGCGGAAAGCCTCAAGAAGCCCGCCATGAGCGCCCTGGTGCAGCAGCTGATGAGCGACGTGACCGCCGGCACCAACCTCTCGGCGGCGATGCGCAAGCACCCCAACCATTTCGATCCGCTGTTCGTCAACCTGGTGGAGGCCGGCGAGCACTCCGGCTCGCTGGACCATATGCTCGACCGGGTGGCGGCCTACAAGGAGAAGCTGGAATCGATCAAGGGACGGGTCAAGAAGGCGCTCTGGTACCCGGCGGCGGTGATCGCCGTGGGCATCGGCGTGACCGCCCTGCTGCTGATCATGGTGGTGCCCCAGTTCGAGGCACTGTTCCAGGGCTTCGGCGCGGAGCTTCCGGCCATGACCCGCATGACCATTCGCCTCTCCGAGTTCGCCCAGGCCTACTGGCTGTGGGGCCTGGGGGGCTTTATCGCCTTTATCTTCCTGATCCGCCAGGGCATCAAGCGATCGGAGAGCTTCGCCTACCGCATGCACGCCTGGTCGCTGAAGATTCCGGTGATCGGCGATATTCTCGACAAGTCGGCGGTGGCACGCTATTCGCGGACGCTGGCCACCACCTATGGTGCCGGCGTGCCCATGGTGGACTCCCTGGACGTCACCTCCGGGGCCACCGGCAACAAGGTCTACGAGCGGGCGGTGCGCCAGGTGCGCGAGGACGTGGCCACCGGCCAGCAGCTGCACTTCGCCATGCGCCTCACCGAGCAGTTCCCGCCGCTGGCGGTGCAGATGGTCGGCATCGGCGAGGAGTCCGGGGCCCTGGATGCCATGCTCAACCGGGTGGCGGACTACTACGAGGAGGAGGTGGACAACAAGGTGGACGCCCTCACCTCCCTGCTGGAGCCCTTTATCATCGTGGTGCTGGGCGTGCTGGTCGGCGGGTTGGTGATCTCCATGTACCTGCCCATCTTCGAACTCGGCAGCGTGATCTAGGGCCGGAAGAGGTTCTGGGGTTGTAGGAGTCAGACTCTGGGGTTGTGGGAGTTCGGGTGCCCCGAACGATTGGGCGACGCAGTCGCCCTTGGTGGCAGCCAAGGCCTTCCAGATCGCCCTGCGGGCGATATCGCTC
>NZ_JADOTW010000058.1 GCF_015645095.1 Halomonas sp. 328 | reverse complement strand
GGAACGTTCTGATTTCTCAAGAGAATACCATCCGCTATCTTCGTTTTCAGGCTGGCCTCATGAATAAGCAGGGATAATGCTTCCTGCAATAGATAAACCCAAAGTGACTGGCGCCCCACCAGGCAGCATCCAGAAACCCCAAACGACGTAACGAACTACACGCTGCCTTCCTTCTCCACCACCAGTATCCTGGCCTCACCCACCGGGTGGGCCACATGCTCGGTGCCGACGGAGGCATAGAAAATATCCCCGACGCCTAGGGTCACCGACGCTTCCTTACCGTTTTCCCGGAAGAACATCTCCACCTTTCCATCCAGGACCACGAAGACCTCTTCGCCATCGTTCACATGCCACTTGTATGGCTGATCGGTCCAATGCAGGCGCGTGGAAATGCCATTCATCGAGGCAATATCCTCGGCGCCCCAGGCGCGATCCGCCACGAACTCTCTTCCCTTAATAACTTTCATCAACGCACCTGAGAACAAATAAATCACAAAGCGATGCCAGCCTAGCACACCATCCTTATAAAACTAAAAAACTTATCACACAGTATAAGCCACACCCATCGAATGCCGTAAACAGGATACGTCCTCAAGGGTCGCACCTTCAGCATCTTCCGAGGTTTTGCACACCATCAGAGAAATCGGCTAGCGCAAAATAGCAATGTCGGCAACTTTCACAACATTGGCACTAACTTCCACATCTTCGATTTCCGAACCACAAGTCACTACACGAACCTTAATCTCACTGGGGCGACCCAAGAATCTACCTTGTTTTATAATCACCTCCCCATCCCCAACGAAGCCGTGCTTGAACAAGTAAGCTGAAACTGGGCCTGCAGCACTTCCCGTTGCAACATCCTCGAACAACCCTTTATTATCCCAAGTTCGCCCTTCAAGACTATCCACATCCAGCACATAGAGAAACTTCCCACCATACGGCTCTATGAGCGGGGTCAGGTCCCTGACATTGAAGGAAATATCCTCTAACTGAGACCTCACTGGAAGAATGATATAAGGCAACCCTGTTGATATGACTTCAGCGCCTGAAGAAAGACCGTCTGGCTTGGTCAGGTTGAGGGAGGAATATAGCACCTGCGCTTCATCTTCAGACAATGAATATGAATAAAATGGCCTACCCTGACTCATGGTTGCAATAAATTCTGAATCGGTCTTTTTGCTCGAAAGGCTTAAAGGACGACCATTTATATGAACAGTCCATTCATGTTCACTATCGCTACCAAATCGTTCATGAAGATGGTAAGTCAACCCCAGCAGTGGGTGACCAGCAAAATCCAACTCCTCTTCTACCGTAAAAATTCTTGCATGATATTCGCCTGCTTTCACCTGAAGGAAAATGGATTCAAACTGACGCATTTCTTGCGTCCATGCCAACATTTCCTTTGAACACAACTCATCACAATCAGAGAATATGGTCAAGCCATTTCCATTCAGCTTTTCTCTAGCAAAGACATCCACCAGCTCGCATTTCAATTACTTCACTCCCAGACTAAAACCTCAACAAAGAAATTCATTCGCCTAGCGAACGAATCATCTCATCAGCCGCTGCCACTTCATATTGACTAAACACTCGAACCCCATGCCGGCGCAGCAAGGCCGCTGTCACCCCCATGCCGGGAACCTTCTTGCCCGAGAAACTCCCGTCATAAATGGCCGAGCTTCCACAGGAAGGGCTGAACTCGGCCAGCACGGCGACCTTGATGTGGAATCGATGGCACAGCTCCAGGGCCACCTGGGCGCCGGTGATAAACTCGTCGGTCACCTCCACCCCGCCCTTTTCGGCAACCATCGTTTCACCACTCAACACCTGCTCACCATCGCCTGCGACAATTTCCGCCGGCTTGCGAGGTATGCTCATCCCGGCCTCGACTTCGGGACAGACGGAGACGATACGCCCCTCGGACAGCCACCGCTCGACAATTTGGTCAGTCAGGCCGAGGCTTCCTCCATCATACCTGACCCGCTTTCCCAGCAGGCAGGCGCTTACTAATAGTTTTTCCAAGTCAGTACCTTTTCCCGAGGAGCGAAGCGGCGGCCCGTCAGGGACGCCCTCCTTACGCGAATTTTCATGTGGTTCCCGGTGCGGCAGATAGGTTTACCAATACCGAGGATCATTGAATGCCTCAATACAACAAGCTTGTCCCAGTGGAAGTTCAAGACTGCCTCCATCCAAAGACTGCCCCAGCCAACCTTCTGGATGGGATAATTTAAACGGCGCTTGCGCGATCTCTTGAGATACGTGCTCGAAGCCCACTTTTGAATAGTAGCTCGGATCGCCATAGGTAAAAACGAGTTCGACACCCAATTCACGCAATCGCTCAACCCCAAAATTAATCAATTTTTGACCAATGCCTTTTCCTTGGTGGTCTGTATCAACGGCTACCGGTGACAACATAAAAGCTTTTACGGGATAACCAAACGACAATCGCGTGAAAAAGATACAGCCGACTATCTGCTCTTGCTCGGTAGCGATGAACCCGAACAGATCATTTTTTTCGGCACCGCTCATCAATTCATGAACCAAGTTCCCTATCAGTTTTCCCTCGGACTGATCTTCCGAATCAGAGAATGCCTGTGTAAATAGGGCCTCTATTTCCTGTCGATAAGACTCGCTATACGCTGAAAGCCTCATATAATAAAACCTCTACAGAGACCAACAAAACAGTTAGCATTTACGCATAACCCCAAGCACACTGATGCGAGTTTACGGCGTCCGGCGACAGCAGGCCGCGAATCGCTGCGCTTTGTTAAGTTTCGGCGGCCCAGACCTCGAACTCACCACCATTTACAACAATCACTTGCGTATTGCTAACTGGGCAAAGATTTATCTTCCCATTATAGTTAGTGATTATGCTCTCGACGGATTCTTTGAACGGAAAGTTTGTATGATGTGGAACAGGATAAAAATCAATCATACCCAGTGATGAATAAGAGCCTATATCAGGAGCTGATGCAAAATCGTCCATACCCTTCACATACTCAATATTCCTCGACATAACAACAGCGCCAGCAGACTCTCCGATATATATCTTACCTAAACCCACTTGCTCCTTAATGATTTCATCCGCACCGGTTCTTTTTAACTCCTGAAGTAAAAAGAAAGTATTTCCACCAGTGATATAGATGTAGTCATTTTTTTTAATCTTGCTTTCTATCTCTTGTCTTGAAGCAGTTGAAATCTCAAGCTCATCAACAATCATCCCGAGGTCTTCGAGGGCTTTCTTACCTGTCTCCACGTAAAATCTGACCTCTTCTACGAGGCTTGCGGTAGGAATAAATGTAACCGTTTTTCCTGCACATTTTTCGCCAACAAACTCCACAAACAAATCTGCAACATCTACGAAAGATGACACTAAAAACATTTTTTTCATTCAAAACCCTTACTATCTAAACACTGTCGCTATAGTAACTTAACGCTCGCGTAATAGGCGCGAGCATGCGAGCGTCATTATTAACGCGTTTGTTATACTTTTTAGATAAGCCATTCTCTAACGGTATTTATCCATTCAGGGACATGACTTTCATCTGGTAGCATCTCAATATATGTTTTGGCCACCATATATTTACTGTTTCCCGCATCCAAGAACTCATCTACAGCTAGCAACTGACTCGGCTTAAGATCTAGAGAAAAGTAGCTGTCATTCTCTCCGGAAGCGTTGATATCTAAAAGAAATGCCAAAGCATGATCATCGCTATCTACAAACGAGTTCAATGCCTCAAGAAAATACATTCCATTTAGACAATGCTCAATTTCCGTTCTAGGAGAAACTGGATTCGAACTAATATTTACTAACTTTGTTTTCCTATCCTTCTCACAATTTACTATACGTTTACAATATAGTTTTTCGAAATTTCTAGTTTCGTAGCTAACCAACTGGGAGTCCGTATCTGAAAGCAAGATAATTCTACCAGATATTTCGTCCTTGAAATCCTCATATGACGTAGACAAATGATTGTATAGGCGCTTTATCTCTCCAGCTCCTCCTACCGGAACAATTCTTAACCTATGGCTCTCAACTAAATCTTTTAAGTAGTGTTCAAGATAGATTCTCTCCGTACTACCTTCACAGATTATCCAGCTGAACGGATTATCACCAATAGAACTTGTAATTACAGACTGCACAAAATCGTTGGTACTCTTAAGTCTAATGTCATATGGTAACTGTCTCCGAGACTCTCTGGTCATCTGCTTTATTTGCTCTCGATAGTGAGCTAGATTAACAAGATCAAAGACATGAGCACTCTCGTGACGGGATATTACAGTCACCGAACCGGATTCTATAGTTGGAAGGAATCCGTACCAATGTGAAGAGAAGAGGACTTGTCTACAGGACTTGCTAATTTCATAAAGTGCATCAAACTGATCAAAACATGCTGACATGTGCAGCGAAGACTCAGGCTCGTCAATCGCTATAATCAAATTAGTACCGCTACTTCTATGATGAAGCAAAAGCTTATGGGCAACATCTATAATTGCTTTTTGCTTCTCTCCAGAACTCAACTCACCTATTTCAAGCCAATGCGACCCTTCTTTTTTGTGAAGCTTACGTATATTAAAAAATGCCTCGATAATAAGATTGTACACATCGTTCTTGCGTAAATTTTTCTGTCTATCTGTTGGTGTTCTATAGGAATATCCGTCGAGCTCATCAGCCAAAGAGGTTATGAATGCGTTCAAACTGGAATTTATTTCTCTGATTTGTGTACTGGTAACTCTCTGCTCAAGTATTTCATGCAGCGTTTCCCCCATCAGAACCTGTATCTCACTTGTTTCAAGCTTGGTGAAAAGCTCTGGATCAATCTCCTTGGGGATGTGTATGTATTCGATACTTCCTTTTAGGTCTTCCAAAAGAGGCTTAAACTCCTCCAAGCCTGCCTCATCAAGACCCCTATCATTATACTCTTCCCCATAAAGTTCCACACCAAGGCGACTGCAATTGAAAATAGACACATTTGGATTCGATTGGTAATCAATGCCCATAGGCACAACATAGTAGTTATCTAAGTTATAATTTCTTCTCACTCGATCCAGAAGGTCGGCATAGCACCGAAAATCATCCCGATTTCCAGATGGAACTTCATCTTCAGTTAATGTTAATGCTATGTTGTTAAGGTGCTCAGCAAGCTCTCTAGGCCTCCCGCTTAAGGCGTTTTTCTCAACCAGAAAAACCGGAACTATATAGGGTTTCGTTTTTTCCAGGCCACTTTTCTTCGTCGCGATATTCATATTCCATTGCTTTCCGTTAAAAAAGCAATCCAGTGCCTCAAGTACTGAGCTTTTCCCTATTCCGTTGTCACCCAGCAATCCACAAAAATTACCTTGATCGGTAATTGGAACAAAATTAACACCTTGGTAGGTTTTAAAATACCGCAAAAAAGATCCAATTATCATTATTGGCACCCATCTATCTTGTATGTATAACGCCTGGGCTCAGCCGCCGATTCGGAGCGGTAGCGGAGAATCGGTCGGCTGGAGCCCCTGGTTATGCCGCGTTGGCACGAAAGCATCAGTTTTCCTTTCCGCAGGGATTGCCCGAAAGGTGGCCGCTTTTTTCTTCTTCCGCTAAAGGCCTTACCCAATCCTGCAATGCTTCTAGCGACAAGCCTTCTGGGAAATTATTATCTTCCCATGGTCTTTGCTGGAGCGTCGCCATGGCAAACGCGTCACAACTCCGTCTTGGATGCATAGATAAGTATGTGTCAAAGAAATCAGATTGAATCGCATAGTTTTCTCTAACGATAAAATCCTGCCAGCTTTCCTTTACTTCTTCTCGTGGCTTTATGTCGATAATGTCAATCTGAGCCAAATCTTTGGTGGTATTTTCCGCCCAAACGTCAAGCATAAGCTTTCTCGCTTCCGCATCTGTTACTGGGGCGCTATATCCAAACACAGTAATGAAGTAGGCATGCTTCAGGTGATTCTGTAAATTTTCCCACTCGGAATTTAAGAACTCATCGGATGAGTAGTTTTTCTGACTCACAGGGTATAATAGCTTTGATGGCCCAAACCGATTCTCGCATCGATCACAGGCATTATATCGCCAGCCCTTAGTTTTGCATGAACAACAAACACCGACTGCCACATTACCATGAAGGAAGGCTATCTGAGGCATCTGGTCATACCCAACAACATGCATATTTCTCTGAAATGCTTGTGCAAGAAAAGGGTCCCAGTTAAATGTGGCGATAATGTCCTTGTTGCGCAAACCCAAAACCAGGTAGTCATATAATGTGGCTTCTTCAGGAAGCTCCATCTGCCCGAAATAATTCTCAACGGCCGCGTCTATCTCACCGACTAGTTCGTCATATTGTCCGCTATGGACCAAGGCATCGTAGGTTGCTTCAAAATTTTCACCTTCATACTTGAGCCCGTACTCCTCAATCAATGGCTCTAGACCAATAACTTCTACCAGATTATTCATCAAGGGTAGCCTGCGCCCATCCTTGTCACCGTCTGGCAAAGCGGCAAAGCTTGCTCCTGCCCCGAGGATCACAACATGAGGGGAGTGGTTACAGTTATTTTTTATGTCCAGTTTGGGCAGTGTAGGCATTAATCTTCCGTTCCTCGGCTTGCTTTTCTATTCGGCATAACGCCGCATTCAGCGGCTTGTCCGCTGCAATACTTGGTTAGGCTTGTCTACAAGATCTTCAATCACTGCAACTGCATTCTCTACGCCACGCTCTTCTCGCAGCTTCGATCCGAGCACCGCTGCATGGTCGATGATATTTTTATCGGTTGTTATTTCTTCAATCGCCGCCACAAGCCGATCGACCGTCAGCTTTTTCAAAGGGATCGGTGCTGAACCCGCGTTCAGGGCATGTGCGCGATGCCCCCAGAAGGGTTGATCGCCAAAAAAAGGAATAATAATGGATGGTTTGCCTGCAAGTAATGCAGCCGCTGTGGTTCCTGCACCTCCGTGGTGAACCACCCCACACACACGCGAAAACAGCCACGAGTGAGGCACGTGATCAACCGTAAATATGTTCTCGGGCGGTGACTTCACTTTCATACCGCCCCACCCCGTTGCTAGAACGCCTCGCAGTCCTGTGCTTTGCAGCGCGTCAATAACAATACTTGCTAGCCGCTCGGGGTCACGCCCAGTCATCGAGCCAAAACCAACATAAACAGGCGGCGATCCAGCGCTTAAAAAGGCCGAAAGCTCAGGTGAAGGTTCATAGTTCTCAGCGTCTGCAGTATGCCAGTAACCACAAATACTGGCAGTTTGAGGCCAATCGTCAGGTCGTGCCACTACCAAATGGCTAAAGCCATGAATGACAGGTATTGGCGTACCATCGACGTTATGTAATAGGCTAAATTTCTTAGCTTTGAGCAGATGGTTTTCTTTGCGCCAAGCTTGCACATGCTTAGCGACCGACAACCCAATCAGTCGATTCACAAAGCTATAAGAGAATTTATTATACCAACCACCCAGCTTGAGCCGCGGAAGCATCATGTTTGGGTATTCAGCCGTAGGTACTAACCCTGGCACAACCAACGCCATCACTGCTGGCACCTCGAGCTTTTCAGCGATATCTGGGGCGTTAAATGCCTTGGGATGAAATACAATAATGTCTGGCTGAGACTCTTGCGCGGCGGCCCAGCTCTCTTCCGCCAAAGCTCGCTGTATCGGGCCTATTTTCTTGAGCAAGCCTAGCGTGCGCTTCACTACTTGAAATATATTGCCTGTATCTTCCAGAACGCCTTGCTCTTTTGGCGCATCCAGCAAAGTCAGCATGCCGTCGTTCATAAATGCATAGCGCAGCCCAGCGAGTTCGATATCATCACTAAATCGTGAGCTCGTGGCCAGCGTTACACAATGCCCAGCGCGATTTAAGCCTTGCCCCAAGGCAATATAGGGCTGCACATCGCCGCGAGTTCCATAGGTGAGTATCAGTATATTCATGGTGAACCCTGCTTATTCATGAGGCCAGCCTGAAAACGAAGATAGCGGATGGTATTCTCTTGAGAAATCAGAACGTTCCGGCA
>NZ_JADOTW010000057.1 GCF_015645095.1 Halomonas sp. 328 | reverse complement strand
TGCTGGTGGCAAGCGCAGCCGACAAGCCATGGGGTCATAACGCGCGATTCGGTACCTTCGTGAATAAGGCGGGATTACTGGAAGACGCCAGGGCACCGCGTGCGGCAGAGGCGGCATAGGCCGTCTGCATGGTCGTCTTGCTATGCCCCAGCGCCACGTGGCCCAGCTCATGGCCCAGGACACCTTCGACCTCATTGTCGGTCATCATGTCCATCAGGCCGCTATAGACGCGCACACAACCATTGGCCATGGCCCAGGCATTGGGCTCATCGATCAGGTAGACCTTGTAGTCGACCGGAATGCCATCGATTTGGTCGCCGAGGTTGCTGGCAATGCTTGCCAGGCGCTGGCCATAGACCGAGTCGGGGCTGGCGATCCGAGCCTCGGCGTCCATCTGTGCACAGGCCTGATCCGACATGCTCCTGACTTCCTCGTCACTCAGGGTGGCGGCCTGCATGGAGGTCATGCCGGCCTGCAGCATGGCATCGGTCGAAAGGGTTTCACAACCGGCGAGAAAGGTGGTGCTGCACAGGGCAGCGGCGGTAAGAGTCGTGCGGAAGCGCATGGCCATCGTCCTTGTTGATGATTGTCTATATCTCCCTGCCAGCCAGTACGGCTGGCGACGGCGATACCGTCTCCGGCACGGCCTGCCATATCGAGAATGGTGTCTCGGGAATCCCCCCGATCGCTAGAGCAGGCGCGCCGAACGGGCCATAGAGTGATGGACTCGGTCTTAAAGCGCAGCATTCTAATTTAATGTAATTTCGGGTAATGGCTCACCCCTCAGGCACCGTGATAGCCGTCTTCCTCGGGGTTTTCATGGGCGCCCTTGGGTAGCTCGCCGACCCACTGCATGGCGGCGGCGTAGTCGTGGCTGGGGAAGGTACGGATCTCCATGGCCTTGAACAGCCGGTCCTCCAGGTGGGCGATATGCTTGATCCACTCCTTGTCGGTGATCACGGCGGCGCGGTGGTAGCGCTTGAGGTCACCGAGCTGGGTCAGGCCATAGCCGATGTCCTTGAGCAGGGCGGTCAGGGTCATCCAGCGCATGTCATCGAGCTCGGCCAGCATGCTGATCCTGGGGTGACTGCGCTTGGCGGTCTCGATGGCATCGATGGCCTGCTGCAGCTCCGAGGCGGTGACCACACCGCCGATCTTGATGGCCACGACATGCTCCGCCGGGTGGGAAATAAATTCCAACATGGAGGCTCTCCTTGGGTCGTACGGGCTCGCTCGCTTTCAGCATAGCCGGTCGTGACCGACTCCCGGGGCGAACGTGCCTTCCCTGGCGCGATGCCAACCTCAATCGATGATCCGATAGAGCTCCCAACGGGTGGAGCCGCTGACCACCAGCGGCTCGATCGCCTTGCCCCATGCTCGGTGATCCTCGCGCTGAGCGAGCTTTTCCCACTGGGCGCTGAGTTCGGCCATGTCCGCTACCCGCAGGTCCACGACGACCAACGACTCCAGGGCACCGACGCTGCCGGTGGTGATGGTGTAGTCGGTCTGGCCGAGCTCCCGGCCGATGGTGGCCCACCACTCCCGGGTCTTGTCGATCAACTCCTGCTTGTGCCCGAAGCGGGCCTGGCAATACCAACGTGCCACGATCATGACGTTGTCCTCCCCTTGGCCTGGATTGCCGGGGCAGGCCAAGCCCACGCCCCGGCTTGGCCAGGACGCGGGACGCAGCGATAGGGTTCCCGGGGAGGAGGAATCAGCCGATGGCGTCGAGGGAGCTGGCCGCGGCGGGTATCACCAGGCCGGCCTCGAGGAGGCCGCCCAGCAGGGTCTGCAGGTCGCGGGTGAGGGGTGCGCGGGGCTGGGCAAAGTGCTCGGCCAGGCAGTCGGTGAGTTCGTCGAGGGTAAGCGCTTCCTCGGCCAGCAGGGCCCAGACGGCGTGGCCGGTGGCGTTGAGGCGATGGATGGCACCGCTGGGGCGGTGGATCAGGAAGAGCTCGTCGCCCAGCGGATGGGCGCTGGCATTCGGCGAGGCGCGCCAACACCCGGCCCCCTGGAGAGCGACGCCATGGCATGGCGTCATACGCGCCGTCTCGGCCATCGAAGTGGTCTCGCCCGCCTCGGGGGTCCTAAGCACCCTGGCCAGCTCGCGGGCCGCGGCCAGGGGCTCGGAATAGCGCAGCAGCAGGCAGGGCAGCCGCTCCATCAGCGGAACCAGCCGCGGCATCAGCGCCTCGTGGGTGAGGTCATAGGCGAAGTTCTGGGTCAGCAACTGGACCAGCCCCTCCCCGGGGGCGAGCCGGACCACCTCGGGGGCAGTGAGTCCGGCGTCCCGTTCCAGCAGGACGATGGCCCCCAGCGGGCGGGTCTCGCCATGGGCGGCCCGCTCCTCGGCCTCGGGGATCACATAGCGGTAGTGGGCATCCTCGGGACCAGCCTGACGGTGGATATAGTCCACCAGCTCGGGGGGCAGGATCTCGGGCAGGGGCAGGCGCAGTCGTGGGGCGATGCCCAGGGCCATGCCCTCGCCGGCGGGCGTCAGGCCCAGGACGTCGTCGCCGAAGACCCGATAGCCCGCGGCGGCGAAGGCCACGCTCAGGGTGCTCTTGCCGGCCCGGTGGGCCTCGGGAAAGATCACCAGTCGCCCCTCGATCTCCACGCTGCCGCAATGCAGGCCGAGCAGGTGGGGATCGCTGGCCAGGGCCTCGCCGGCGAGGTCGGCGATCAGGCTGCAGACCGCCGCCATCACCGTGGGCAGGTCGAGCCCCGTGGGCAGTTCCGGGGCGTACTGGCGATAGCCGTCGCCGCAGCGATAGAGACGAATCGCCGGGGCACTGCCCCGGGCCGGGCGGGCGGCGATGGGCCAGCCCGGCAGGGCCGTGGCCAGGGCCCGGGCCACCTCGGGGGCGTTCACCAGGCGCAGGCAGCACCCCAGGCCGGGCAGCGAAAGATCCTGGGCCGCCATTACCAGCGTCCGGGCGGGCCGAAGATCAGATCCTCCACCAGCCGCGCCGGGTCATCGCGATAGTCCTCGACCCGCCGGTAGACATGGCGGTCATAGCGCTCGTCGCGTCCCCAGTAGCGGCGATCCTCGTAGCGCCGGTCGCGCTTGCCGCGACGCTGGCCATGATAGCGGCTGGGCCGTGAATAGCTGGGCCGTGAATAGCTGGGACGGGAATAACTGGGGCGCGAATAGCGGGGGCGGCTGGGCCGCGAGCGGCGGCGCCCCCGCCCGTCCCAGGCCTGGGCCTGGCCGAGGCTGAACAGGGTGGGCGCCACATAGGCGCCGGTGAGTCCCAGGCCCAGGGTGGCCAGCAGCTTGCGACGCTGCCGGCGCTTGGCCTGGTCGCCGGATGGGGTGGAGTCTGGGGCCGTCATGGGGGCTTCCTCCCGGGTTATCGAACACCGTTCAGACTACCCCTGGCCCGCCGCTAGCCTCCAGTACCGAACGCCCCTTGCCGATTTATTCCTCGGGTGTTGCCCACCGGCGACGGTCCGGCTAGACCGCCAGGGCGGCGAGATCCTCCGGCACGCGCTCGGCCTCCTCGCCGCCCAGCACCAGGCGCTGGTCGCAGACCCGCTCGATCAAGGCCGGGTCGTGGCTGACCAGCATCACCGCGCAGTGGCGTTCCCGGGCCAGCTCCACCAGCAGGGCCAGGGTATCGCGCTGGGTGATGGGATCGAGCCGCGAGGTGGGCTCGTCGGCGAACAGGAAGCGCGGCTCCATCAGCAGGACCCGCAGGATGGCGAAGCGCTGCAGCTCGCCGCCGGAGATCTCGCCGGGGCGGCGCGCCAGCAGGGCCGGATCCAGGCCCAGGCGCGCCATCAGCGGGGCGATGGCGTCGCGATCCAGGCGATGGCGACGCACCAGATCCTCCAAGAGCCGGGCCAGGGTCCAGTGGGGCGAGAAGGCCGCCGGCGGGTCCTGGTAGAGCTTCTGGAAGGCCAGGCGCTGGCCCGGGGCGCGCCAGATCTCACCGCAGTCCCGCTCGGCCAGGCCCAGCAACAGGTCGCCCAGGGTGCTCTTGCCACAGCCCGAGGGACCCACTACGCCGACGATCTCGCCGGGTCGCAGGCTCAGGTCCAGGTCGCAAAACAGCTCGCGACCACCGCGCCACTTGGCCAGCCCTCGGGCCTCGACGACGGGCTCCTCGGCCGTGGCGGGGGGCGGCGGAGGCGCCGGCCAGCGGGCCGGTTCGGCATCCAGCAGCTGCCGGGTGTAGTCGCTGCGCGGCGCGCTCAGCAGTTGCTCGGCGGGGCCGCGCTCCACTACCCGGCCCTGGCGCAGGACGATCACCTCGCCGCCCAGGCGTCGGGCCACCTCGATATCGTGGGTGATGGTCAACAGGGCCCCACCCCGCTCCGGGGTGCCGGCCAGCAACTTGACCACGGCATCGCGCCGCGGGGCGTCGAGGCCCTTGGTGGGCTCGTCGGCGATCACGATGGGGGCACCGCCGGCGCTGGCCGCGGCGAAGGCGACCCGCTGGGCCATGCCCCCGGAGAGTTCACCGGGCAGCCGAGCCTCGGCGCCTGCCAGACCCAGCCCGGCCAGGTCGTGAAGGGCCGCCTCGCGGGCCCGGCGGCGCCCCAGACCACGCAAATAACGGTGGCTCTCCGCCACCTGGGCGCCGGCGCGCATGGTGGGGTCCAGGGCGTGCCAGGGCTCCTGGGGCAGCAGTGCCAGGCGCCGCCCCCAGAGGGCGCGTCGTGCGGCCCCCTCAGCGGCGGCGAAGCCGTCACCCTCGATAGTGAGCTCGCCCCGGGCGCTCAGCCCCTTGGGCAGGGTGCCCATGATGGCCTGGGCGATCAGGCTCTTGCCGGAGCCGGTCTCGCCCAGCAGGGTGAGGCGGCCGCCGCGGGCCAGGGAGAAGTCGACGGGGGCGATGGTCACCCCCTCGCCACGAATGGTCAGCGCGCTGACCTCCAGCAGGGAATCGCTCATCTCGGGTCCTTTCCGGCCAGCAGGTTAAGGCTCAGTACCAGCAGGCAGAGCGCCAGGATCGGCTGGGCCATGGCCCAGGGCGCCTCATGGTAGTAGGGCAACAGCTCGGTCATCATCAGCCCCAGCTCGGCGGTGGGCGGGCGCAGGCCGACGCTGACGAAGCCCAGGGCGGCCATGGCCAGGATGGCGCTGGCGGCACCGAAGGCGGCCAGGGTCAGCACCTGGGGGGCCAGCTCCGGCCACAGATGGCGGCGGAACAGGTAGCCGGGGCCGAAGCCCAGCAGCCGGCTGGCCTGAAGCTGCGGCGAGGCCACCAGCACCCGGGTGCGGGCGCGCACCACCCGGAAGTACTCGATCCACAACACCAGGGCGATGCCCACGTAGAGGGCCCAGAAGTTGCCGGGGGCGATGGCTACCAGCAGCAGCACCAGCAGCAGCCCCGGCAGGGCCAGGCAGGCATCGGCCAGGCTACCCAGCACCCGGTCGACCCAGCCACCCCGCCAGCCGGCGATCACCCCCAGCAGGATGCCCGGCACGGCGGCACTGATCACGCTGAGCAGCGCCATGCCCAGCGACAGGCGCAGGGCGGCGGCGGTGCGCGCCAGCAAGTCGCGGCCCAGGTGATCGGTGCCCAGGGGCGCGACCAGCGACGGCAGCTCGAGGATGCGGACGAGCTGCTGCCGGGCCGGGTCGGCGTCATGCAGCCAGGGGGTCAGCCAGGCGATGGCCAGCAGCAGTCCCAGCAGGCCGAGGCCCAGGCGCTGGCGGGTGGCGAGGCGGCGCCGCCCGGCGCGGCCCGCGGTAAACAGCGTCGTCGCACTCATGACTGGCGCCTCCTCGGGTCGAGGCCATGGCAGAGCAGGTCCACCCCGGTGTTGAGGGCCACGAACATCAGCCCCATCACCAGGGCGGTGCCCTGGATCATCGGCACGTCCCGGGCGACGATGGCATGCACCAGGGCATGGCCGATGCCGGGCCAGGCGAACAGGGTCTCCACCACCACCACGCCCTCGATCAGGTAGACGAACTGCACCCCCAGGTAGGCGACGATGGGCACCGCGGCGTTGCGCAGGCCATGGCGCAGGAAGCTGAGGCGCTCGCCCAGCCCCTTGGTGCGCGAGAAGGCGTAGTAGGCGGAGCCGGAGACCTCGACCATGGCGTTGCGGGCCACCCGGCTGGAGACCGCGGCCAGCGCCAGGGCCAGGGTCAGCGCCGGCAGCACGAAATGGGCGGTGCGGCCATGGCCGGCGGCGGGCAACCAGCCCAGGCTCACCGAGAAGAGCAGGATCAGCAGCAGCCCCAGGGCGAAGGGCGGCAACGCCCTCAGCAGGCTGGCCAGCCCCTCGCTGACACGGTCCCACCAGCCGCCGGGGCGCAGCCCCGCGGCCAGGCCCAGGGGCGGACCCAGCAGCAGCGACAGCAGCACCGCCACCATCGCCAGCCCCAGGGAGTGGCCGAGCTGGTGGCTCAGCTCATGGATCACTGGCTCGCCGCTGACCAGGGAATTCCCCAGGTCGAGGCGCAGCAGGTCGCCCAGCCAGTGCAGGTAGGCCAGCAACGCCGGCTGGTCGAGGGCCAGCTCGGCGCGTACCGCCTCGGCGGCGGCGCTGTTGACCATGTCGTGACCGTAGCGCCCGGCGGCGATGCGATAGGCCATGTCGCCGGGCAGGGTGCGGGTCAGCACGAAGGTCAGGGTACCCACCAGCCAGGCCACCAGGCCGGCCTGGAACAGGCGCGGCAACAGCACCCGGCCCAGGCCGCCGGCCAGGGCCGGGAAGCGCCGGGAGCTTATGGCGTCCACGAGAGTTCCTCCAGGCGATAGCTGCGTTCCAGCGGGTCGATGGAGAAGCCTTCCAGTGCGGCATTCACCGCCGCGGTCTGCTGGTACCAGGCCACCGGAATCACCGGCATGACCTCGTTCAGGCGCGTGGCCACCCGGCCGGCCAGTTCGTCCCGGGTCGCCGGGTCGGCCTCATGGCGCAGGGTCTCGAGCCAGGCCGAGACATCGGCATCCCACCAGTTCATGGCGCCCCAGTCGCCGCCCGGGTTCTGGGCATCGCCACCGAAGTCGTCCAGGACGGTGCCCAGGGGGTCGGGCACCAGGCCATAGTTGCGCGCCGCCAGGCCCAGCTCCAGGCTGCCGTCCCGGTGGCCGGAGGGAATGGCGCTGGCGTTGGTCACCGCCACCTCGAGTTCCACCCCCAGGTCGCGCCACTGATCCTGCAGGGCGGTGGCCACCAGTGGCAGCTCGGGACGGTCGGCGAAGGTGGTCAGGGTCAGGCGCAGGGGCTCGCCGTCGCGCACCCGCGGCCCCTGGCCATTGGCCTCCCAGCCCAGGGCTTCGAGCAGCCCCCGGGCCGCGGCCAGGTCGCCACTGGCGTCGTCGTCCACCCCCAGGTGCCAGGGCCCGAGGCTCGCCGGGAAGAGCTCCGCGGCGGCGGCGTCCGGGTCGCGCAGCAGGCCGGCGGCGATACCGCGGCGATCGATGGCCTGGCTCAGGGCGCGACGGGCCTCCTCGTCGGCCAGGAAGGGGTGGCCGGCGTTGACCTTGAGCACGATGGTGCGCGGCAGCGGCTCGGCGTGCAGGCTGAGGCGATCCTGGCGGGCCAGGCGCCCGCGGCTGGCGGGATCCAGGGTGAAGACGATATCGGCGTCGCCGCTCTCGGCCATCAGGGCGCGGGTCTCGCCGCGCCCCACCGCCAGGTAGCTGACGCTCTCGATGGCCGGGGTCGCGCCCCAGTAGTCGGCGAAGCGCTCGGCGCTGAGGCGCTGGGGCGGCGCCAGCTCCGTCAGCCGATAGGGCCCGGTGGCGATCATCGCCGTGACCCGGCCGTCTTCCGCGTAGGCGGCGGGGGCCAGGATCTGGGTGGTGGAGTGGGCAAGCAGCGCCGGCAGCGGTGCGAAGGGCGCCTCCAGACTGATCACCACGGCATCGCCATCGGCCTCGATGGCGGCGATCGGCGCCGAGCTCAGCATGCCCGGCTTGACCCAGGCGTGGCGCAGGCTGCTGGCCACCGCTTCGGCGGTCAGCGGCGAGCCGTCATGGAAGACGACGCCCTCACGTAGGGCGAAACGCCAGCTAAGGCCCGCCTCGTCGACCATCCAGTCGCTGGCCAGCCCTGGCGCCTGGCGTCCCTCGGCGTCCACCTCCACCAGGGTCTCGGCGATGCCCATGCGGGCGAAAATGTACCCCG
>NZ_JADOTW010000056.1 GCF_015645095.1 Halomonas sp. 328 | reverse complement strand
GACTCAGCGATCGTCTCTTCATCTGACCCCCTATCCTTAGTTAACCGCTTCGACAGGTGTCATCGCCGCTTCCGACCACGCCACCGTCTGCCAATGCGCCTCGCGGCGCAGCGTTGCCACCAGCCCCATGCTGAGCCGCGCCTGGCCGCGCTCCGCGGCCAGGCTCAAAAGCGCCGCCCACTCCGCGACCCGCCGCTGCCCCAATGCCCGGGCACAGCTCGCCAGCCAGCGCGCCTCGTCGACCACGGCCGACAGATCGCGCTCTACCAGCATCGGCAACCCATCGATCGCCGCCAGCAGCCGCACCGGGAAGCCACCCCAGGTGCTGCCGCGCCCCCAGCCCAGGTCGCTCAGCCCCTCATGGGGTTCAGGGAGCATCGGACACCTCCTTGAGGGGGCTCGCGGCGCGGCCTACCCCGCCGCCGCCCGTCACCGCCTCATCCGGCAGCGTCGCCAGCCACTGTTCCAGCTCCGCCGCCGTCAAGGGTTGCGAATAGAGGAAACCCTGCAATTGATCACAGCCCTGCTCGACCAGCAGCCGCGCCTGCTCGACGGTTTCCACTCCCTCGGCCACCACCCGGGTACGCAGATCACGGGCCAGCTTCACCGTCATGCCCACCAACTTGAGGCCCATCGAACCGGGGCGCACCTGCTCCACGAAGCCCCGCTCGATCTTGACCTCCTCGAAAGGCAGGTGATACCAGGCCTGCAGGGAGGCATAGCCGGTACCATAATCATCCAGCGAGAAGCCCACCCCCCGCTCGCCCAGGGTCACCATGGCGTGCAGCGCCGTTTCCAGGCACTGAATACGTACGCTCTCTGTCACCTCGAACAGCACACTGCGGCGTACCGCCGCCATCTCTCGATCCAGGCGCGCCGCAATCGCCTCGATGGTCGCCCGGTCTGCCAACAGCGACGACGACAGATTCAGGCTCACCCGTAGCGACACCCCACGCTGGCGCCACTCACCCAGCTGCACCAAAAGTTGATCGAGCAGGTGCAGCGTCAAGGCCCGGATCACCGAACGATTTCCCTCCGCCGCGGCAATGAAACGGCTCGGCTCGATCTCCCCCGCCTCATCCGACGACCAGCGGGCCAGGGCCTCCAGGCCGACGGCCCGGCCCGTGCCGGCGCAGATCTTCGGTTGGTAATGCAAGCGGAACTCGCCGCGGGCGACGCCCTCGATGATCTCGTCCTGCAGCGCCCGAGGATGGCGGAATCGCACCCCATTGAGGCGTCGAGACAGGGCCTCGCCGCACCAGGGCGGATCGTATTGCCCCAGCACCTGCCAGCCCTCCTCGCGCAGCCTGTCGATGGCCGCCTGGGACACCTCCTGCCCCATCACCAGCAGGAAGGGCCGCCGCTCTCCCAGCCTGGCCCAGGCATCCAGGGCCTCGATGCCGCCACTCAGACACTGGCCACGCACCAGCAGGACATCCGGCACCCAAGTGTAGGTGGGACCGCCATCGACTGACCGCTCTCCCAGGAACTGCAGCTGCCGCCCCAGCGTGCCGGCCATGGCGATGATCAACTCCTCGCGAAACGCGCGATCCTCGCCCAAAACCCCAACGTATAACGGCATCACGACTATCCTCTGGATCAACAAATAATAACGACGGCGACGCCATTCGCTTCCTCCCTCTTTCCTCCTCAAACTAGCACTTAAATGCCGAGACTCCATGCCCCATTCCACATCGACACCAAAGTTGACATGATTCCACGAAGAGAAATCTCAGCTCCCTGATTTAAAGGAAATTCTTATAAGCCATTCCGTGTAAATCCCGGCGAGACTGTTAACCAAGATTGCAATCTGCGCACCACGCTTGCGTCCCCACCCGCCGACGTCATAACTTGCGATGGCAAGTGCAGTACCCTTTCTTGACCCTTGTGGTCATTCCTTGATTCCCTGCATTTGGCCCATACCCTATGGGCCTTTTTTTACCTTGATGGTTTAGATAAAGCCCCCGGCCATCCGATGGCAGGCAACGCCCCTCTCGACTTGCCTTCCCCCCGCCACTCAATACAGCACCCGATAGATACCGCGCCCCAAGCAACGCCAATATACCGCCCGTCACGCGACCGGGAAGTGGCAAATTGGGAAGTGGAAAATTGAAGTGGCCTGCGCAAGCACAAGCGGTAGGCGGCGAACGGAAGTGAATGGACGTGGTAGCCATCGCATGGCAAACAGTAGGCTTTCGGCCGCTGCGCCCTCGGGGCTCGATCACCTGGCAGCTCCCTGGGAAGCTCAGTCGAGGCCCGGCATAGAGGGCCCGACAGAGCCAGGCCACGATCTCAGGCCCCGGTCCGCTCGAACCACTGCTGCCAGCGGGCCGTCTGCTTGCTGATGCCTTCCAGGCGCGTCTCGAGTTCGGTGATGGCCGCATGGGAGAGGAAGCGCAGCTTCCAGGCCAGCAGCAGGTAGCCGCGGATCACCTCGAGGCCGGCGCGCACTTCCTTGAGGTGTGCCGCGCCTTGGCGCCGGCCGGCACCGCTGCCCTTGTCGGCCGCATTGGCCAGCACGATATGCCGCAGCGCCTCGGCGATCTCCTGGAGGATGCGCTCGCCCAGGGTGAAGCGGAACGGCTTGGGGAAGCCGCTATGCAGCGGATAATAGGCCTGGCAGAAGGCCAGCAGATCGGCGAAGACTTGTGGATGCTTGAACCCGGATTGCATGGTGCACCATGACGGAAAACGAGATTGCCCGGCAGTTGATGGCGTGTGCCGCCAAGGCCGGCCCCAGTGAACAGAAACGCGCGGCCTTGATCGACCTGCCGCGCCTCGCCTGGGCGCTGGCCGCCCAGATTGCCCAGGGCCACTATCGCCCCGACCCCTGTTCGGTGTTTGCGGTGACCGACCCCAAGCTGCGCGAGATCTTCGCCCCGGCCTTTGCCGACCGCCTGGTGCAACTGTGGCTGATCGGGCATATCGGCCCCTGGCTCGAGCAGCGGCTGATCGACGACACCTATGCCAACCGCAAGGGCGGCGGCACCCACCGGGCCATCGCCCGGCTGCAGCATTTCATGCGTCAGCCCGGCCACCGCTGGTATTGCCAGCTCGATATCCAGGCCTTCTTTCCCTCCATCGAGCGCGCCAGGCTGCTGGCGATGTGGCGCCAGACGTGGCGACCACGGCTGCCGTTCGCCGAGGAGGACCTCGGGCAACTCGACCGGGTGGCCCAGGCGATCCTCGCCCAGGACCCGCTCGACCCGGCGCCCCTCCCCAGCGGCGACCGCCGGCTGCTGCGCCGGATCCCCCGCCACAAGTCGCTGTACGGCGCCGCCCCCGGGGTCGGCCTGCCGATCGGCAGCCTGACCAGCCAGTGCTTCGCCAACCTCTACCTCGACCCGCTGGATCAGTTCGTCAAGCACCGCCTCAAGGTCAAGGGCTATCTCCGCTATATGGACGATATGATCCTGCTGGCCGACGACGCCGAGACCCTGGTGGCCCATCGGCGACAGATCGCCGCCTTTCTCGACGAGCGGCTGGGGCTGGCGCTGCACCCCCGCAAGGTGGTGCTGCAGCGGGTCAACCAGGGCGCCAACTTCCTCGGCGCCATCGTCTACCCCTTCCACAGCCAGGTACGCCAGCGCAGCGTGCGCGCCCTGCGCCAGCGCCTGCGCGCCTTCCAGGCGCTGCTCGACCCGGCCCGGCCGGCAGGGCCGCCCAGCCAACTGACCGCGGCCTGGCAGCGCTGGCTGCGCGACCATCCGGTGTGGTACGCGCCCGGCGTGCCCAACCCGGCGCTGCTGCAGCGCATGCTGGCCACCCTCAACAGCTACTACGGCCTGTTCCGCCAGGCCAATACCTTTCGCCTGCGCCATCACCTCTACCATCGCGAACTGGGCACACTGCGCCGCTTCTTCGTGCCGGCCGATGCGGCCTATCGCCATTTGCGGCTGCGTCGTCACTGGCTGATGATACGCCGGGACTAAATGGCTAACGGGCAGGGGGGTGGGGCCGGGCGCAGGCGGCGATGTTGCTCTGGCGGCAAGCCTACAACACCTCGAACGCCACATTGTTGTTGTTGGTGTCGTTGTTGTTGTTGGTGTTGCCGTCCGTCAAGCGCACATTGTTATGTTTGCTCGACGAGGAGGGCGTGGCCGACCAATGATTGTTATTGGACCAACCCGCCCATTGCGCTTTCACTGGGTGTCGCGCTCACTGGCGACCCTTGCCTTGCCGTTTTCACCGCGCGGCCTTCGATGATGCGCGACCGCCAGGGTCGCGCGGAAAGCGCCAGCCACATCCCCCGGGCCCCTTTTGTGGGCAGCCGTGGCCACCCACCCCATGGGGCACCCGTCGATGACGGGCAGGATGCCCCCTGTCGCGCCCGGCCCCACCGCCCTGCCCGCTCGCCTTGGCCTCCTGATCCAGCCCGAAAAACCCCAAAAAACTCAAAGGTCAAACCTCAAACCTCAACACCCCGGGGGGCTCTGGCGGCAAGCCTACAACACCTCGAACGCCACAACGCCGTTGATGGTGTCGTCGTAGGTGCTGGTGAGGCCGTCCGTCAAGCGCATAATGTCATGCATGCTCGACGAGGCGGGCGTGGCCGACCAATAAAAGTCAGTGGACCAACCCGCCGGCTGCACGCCGGCCTGGGCCGCCAGCGCCTGCAGCTCATCGCGCAGCGGCAGGGCGATGGTTACCCCGTCCAAGTCGGTGCTGCGCGCCTCAAAGGAGGGCTCATCCGCACTGCCCCCGGGGGCGTCGGAGTTTGCCGCATCGAGTCGATTGCCGTCGTTCAGCAGCGCCGGTAGATCATCGCTATGCCGCAGGCGATCTACGGAATCACCCAGGACCCCATTGCCATTGCCATCGAAGGCGTAGAAGAGCCGGGCCTCGCCCGCGTCATCGACGAAGGAGAACGGCAGGATCAGCTGGGAATCCTCGTTCATGTGCCCGTTGCCCACCCCGGCGAAGGCCCCGGCCAGCAGCACGTCCGGGGTGCCCACATAGAGGTAGCGCTCCGCGCTGGGGCTCCCGACGTCCTGGGTGTCGGGATCGTAGTAGCGGGCGCTGAAGTGATAGCCGCCCGGGTCCAGGGCCGGGGTCTCCACCTGCCAGCTGCCGCTGTCATCCACCAGGGTGTATGCCACGGTCTCGGCGCTAGCGCCGCCCACCGGGGTGGCCTCGATGGCCACCCAGCGGCCCGCCTCGCCGTCGCCATAGAGGGTCGGGGTGGTGTCGTCGGTGGTGTGATTGGTGGCCAGGCGGTCGGAGTCGGCGCTATCGCCCTGATAGTCGCCGACGTTATCGATAAAGCCCTCCAGCGTCGGGGTGCCCGTGATCGCCGAGGCCGCGGGCTCGCCCACCACCAGCGGATGGCTGGCGGTGGTGCCGTCGGGGCTCGCCAGGCTGTCGCCCGGGCCGAACAACTCCGCACCGCTCTGACTTTGCAATTCACCAGTGGTGATATTGAGCGACCCCGCGGCGAGGTGATAGCTGCCGTCGTCGAGGGCCAGCCCCTCGAACGGCAGCGTAAACACCAGGCCGTCCGTGGCGGCACTGGCCGCCGCATCGTAGCTGGCGGTGAAGGCCTCGCCGCCGATGGTGACCGCCAGGGTCGCGGCGAAGTCGCCGCTTGTGCTCATCGGCCGGTTGAAGTTCACCTCCAGTTGCAGCGTCTCGTCGTCCGCGTAGTAGACGCCGTTGTCCGGCGCTGCTGCGCTCACCTCGGTGATAACGCGCGCCAGGCTGTCCACGCCGCCGACCAGGCTCAGCGCCGGGTGGGTGAGCACGGCGGGGGTCGTGCCATCCGTGGCGGTCAGGCTGGCGCCATTGAGCGCCAGGGCATCGGCCGGCACCGCGATCGCCTCGGTGTATTCGTCCGCCGGGGCCGTGGCCTGGAATTGGAGCCAGCCCGCCGCGGCGTCGTGGCTCGCGTAGGTCGCCGTGACCAGGCTATCGCCGATCTGCAGATTGAGGCTGGGGCTGCCGCCGCCGGTCTCCAGGTCGATGGCGTCGTGGAAGTGGAGCCGCACCTGGATCGTGTCGCCGTCGTCGTACCAGCCGCTCATCGGTGTCGCCCAGAGTTCGGCCTGGGTGATGACGGGGGCCTCGCTGGTGATCACCGACAGGGCATCGACCCGGCCGCCCGAAAAGCCGAGCTGGGCGGCGTTGCCGGCCAGGTCGGTGAGGGCGGCGCCATCCAGGTCCAGGGGGTCGGCGGCGAGGAAGAGCCCGTCCTGGGAGAGATCGTTCTCGCCCACCGTGTAGACGAAGGCCAGCCGGCCCTGGGCGAGGTCGCTCTGGCTGGCATCGTAGCTGGCGGCCCCCATCGCCTGGCCCAGGGCCAGGGTCGGGGTGGCGCCGTTCAGCGTCAACGCCAGCGCCTCGCCGAAGTCCACCACCAGGCGGATCTCGTCGCCCTCGGTCAGGTAGTCGAGGGTGGGGTCAAGCCGATCGAAGGTGATGTCGAACGTGGCCTCCGCCAGGTCCGGCGGCGTGGTGTCGAGGCGGTACTGATCACTGGGCGCCAGGCCGTCATGGCCAAGGAGCAGGCTCTTGTCGCCATCGACAGGGGCCAGGGTCCAGCCGTAGAGGGTCAGCAGGGGATCGTTGCCCTGGACCCCCAGCTGGGCGGCGTTGTCACCGTCCTGAACCGGATAGCTGAACACCAGGGTGCCCGCCGCCGGGTCGCTCTTGGTGGTGTGGTAGGCGGCCAGGTACTCGGTGTCCTGGTCGTCGATCAGGGTCAGGGTGGGGTTGCTGCCGCCAGTGCCTTCCCAGGTGACGCCGTCACTGAGCTGCACGACGACGTCCAGCTCGTCATCGGCCGGGTAGGCGTTGATGGGCTCATCGTCGGCGAAGGCGAGGCCGGTGATCACCACGACGTCGTTATCGATCACCTGGCTGGCATCGGTCAGGCCGGCGAAGCTCCCATCCAGGGCGTTGCCGGCACCATCCTCGAGGGTGGCGCCGTTCAGGGCCAGGGAGTCGGCGATGACCCGGATGCCCTCCGCCGCCTGATCCTCGAGCTGGACCGTATAGCCGAAACGCAGCAGGGTGGTGCCGTCTGCCGATTCCTCTCCCTGCCATACCGCCTGCACGGTGGTACTGCTCGCGCCGTTCAACAGCTCGAGGTCGAGGGTGGGCGGTGTCGGGTCATCGACGGTGATCGCCGCCAGGGAACGGTTGAGCGTCAGGGTGATCTCGATCTCATCGCCCTGGGCATAGAGCCCGTGCAGGGCATCCGGCTCACTGGTGAAGGCGACCGCCTCGATGGTCGGTGGCTCGCTGTACAGGGTGACGCTGAGCGGCGCCGAGCCCTCGCTGACATTGCCCGCCGCGTCGGTGACGGTGGCGGTCAGGGTCAGGCTGTCGCCGTCGTCGAGCCCGGGCGTGAAGGCATAGCTGCCGGGGTCGCTCTCGCTGGCCTCGCCGAGGAAGCCGCCGTCTTCGGCATAGACGCGTACCGTGCCGCCGGCCTCGGCCGTGATGACCAGGGTATCGTTCTGGGTGACGCCGGAGACGCTGCCGGTATCCTCGTCCAGGGCCAGGCTCGGCGCCGCCGGCACCAGGGTGTCCACCGTCAGTTCATGGGTCGCCGAGCTCAGCAGGTTGCCGGCGCCGTCGGCGACGTTGTTGACCTCGAGGGTCAGGAGGCCCTCCAGATCGTCATCGGCCGCCAGCTGAACGCGATAGGACTGCTGGCCACTACCGATCTCCACCAGCGAATCGGCCACCAGGCTGCCGTTGGTCACCGCGAGATTCGCTTCGCTGAAGCCGACCACCGGCTCATCGAAGACCAGGTAGACCCAGACGGGGCCGGTGGTGCTGTTGATCACCGCCGGGGCCGAGCTGTCGATGCTCAGACTCGGTGGGGTGGTGTCGAGGGTCCAGGCCTGGGTATTGCCGCCCGCCTCGCTGCGGTTGCCGGCCACATCCTCCTGGCGCACCTGGATCATGCCGGGGGCGTAGTCGCCCTCGGCCAGGCTGAAGCTGGTGTCGCTGCCCGCCTGCCAGCTTTGCCCGGCATCGGTGGAGTACTCCCAGCTGGCGCCGGCCTCCAGGCCGCTCACCGTCACCTCGGGGTGGTGGGTCACGCCGGTCACGCTGCCGGTATCCTCGGCCAGCGCCACCGTCGGCGCGTCCGGCGCCTTCGTGTCCAGCGCCACGCTGAGGCTCTGATCCCCGGGACTCGCCAGCGTATTGCCGGCGCCGTCCTCGAGCTCGGCCCC
>NZ_JADOTW010000055.1 GCF_015645095.1 Halomonas sp. 328 | reverse complement strand
ACCCGCCCTGGTATTTCTGGGCGAGTATTCAGGAGCACTGGACACATCAGGTGCTGCGCTTATTGGTTGAATTCAGGGAGGTCCCCTTGCCGCCTATGTTGTCATGTGTTTTTTATAGTAAGTGAGTCTATCTTGGTGGCTGATAGAGATTAGTCTTTAGCGCTGGGAGTGCTAGGTAATGGATGAAAATAAAATTATTGAATTTCACCCTAAGGTTTCAGTTGTGTGCGCTTGGTATAACCGTGCCGACTATATATGTGATACTATTGATAGTTTGTTGGCCCAAGACTTTGATAGTTTCGAGGTGATAGTTATTAACGATGGCAGCTCTGATCCGCGTGTTCGAGAGATATTAAATAGCTATTCCGATGCACGCCTGAGAGTTGTTCATCAGGAGAATGCTGGGCTTACTACTACTCTTGTTAGGGCTGTTAATTTGTCTAGAGCCCCTTTTGTAGCCATACAAGGAGCTGGAGATATAAGCTATCCGACTCGCTTGAAGAAGCAGTTTGAAGCATTTGAAAGACACCCAGAGATTGCTATTGTAGGATGCTATTATGATGTCGTGGATCTTAATGGCGGGTCAAAGAAGAAAGTAACTCTCACGGCGCCTCCGGTAGGTGCTCTTCGTAAAATGAGGTTCTCTCATGGGGAGTTAATGTATCGAAAAGAAGTTTATGATAATGTGGGAGGCTATCGAGAGATCTTTGATGTCGGGCAAGGTTCAGATTTGTGGATGAGAATGTTGCGGAAAAATAGAGCTTTTGTTGTATGCTCACCTTTGTATCAGCAAAGAGTTTTTGAGGATGGCGTTTCTAATAATTATAGTAAGCTAGCGGCAAGGAGTATAATGAGTGCTGTGAGGGTGGAAAACGAAAAAATTTATCGTAAGTGTGGAGTGGACTATATAGAGCAGTTTGGCTTGGCATCGGTTGCTATTTTATCTTCTAGGTTTAGGGTGAAGTTGCAGGTTGCAATGGCGCAAAGCTATTTGATGTTGAACAAAAAGACAAGTGGCTTTCATGGCCTTGAGACTGGGTTTGTTGTTAAGTTTTTGATGGGCTTGATTTATTTTTATAGAATTTTTAGTAGAGCTAAGCATAAAGGAGGCGCTAGATAGGGGCTTACACACAGCGTGGTTCGCCGTCTGATGGAGGCTAATTGGTGATTTTTGACATGACCTATACGGCTTTCTGGCAGATGTTCTTGCTGCATAATGTATTGATGGGTTTTTCCTGATGTGGTTGTGGGTTAACCATAAAACATATCTCATTTTTTGGTGATTTTAAATTGGCTTCATGTGGAAGTAAGTTGTTTAATATTGGTTTTGATCCACTGGTTAGTGTTTATCTTCCTACTTATAATAGATTGGCCCTTCTTAAAAGGGCTGTGGAGTCCGTTCTTTGCCAAACTTATAAGAATATTGAGCTGATAGTTGTTGATGATGGCTCTGATGATGGAACGCAAGAGTACTTAGAAGACCTCTCAAAAAATGATGGCAGAGTAAGGGTTTTTTACAAGTCTCAGTTCGATAAAAAAAAAGGTGCTCCAGCAAGTAGAAATATCGCGATCATCAATGCCAATGGGAGATATGTTACGGGCCTGGATGATGATGACTACTTTCATAAGGACAGGATAAGAGTTCTTATGGGGCATGTAAATGAAGGGTATTCATGCGTTGCTTCTAATTGGTATAGAATTCATGGGGAAAACTTTTCCAGAAATTCATACTTGAAGAGAGTGGTATCATATAAAGATCTTTTTTATGGAAACTTTCTTGGTACGCAGGTTCTGGTTGAGCGTAGCAAGCTTATGGAAGCTGGCCTGTTTGATGAGGAACTTAGAGCTTCGCAAGATCTGGATATGTGGATTAGGCTAACGAAGCTCCATGGTGATGCATTGAGGCTGCGCTCACCTCTGTATTACATGGATGTTTCACACCAGGAAAAGCGAATTTCTGCTTCCGATGCAAGAGCTGTTGGTACATATCAATTCATAAATAAGTACAAGGGAGAGATGTCTCATGGCCAGATAGTTTATAAGCAGGACTCAATGGGGGATAAGCCTAAGAGCAGGTTTGAAAAAGTTTTGTCTATTAAGGATTATGGGCTTAAGATTGTTGTAAATATAGTAAGATCAAAATTGAAAATCATCTAGGGTTTTTGGTGGGCTTGTGAGTAAAGAGAAAATTCTTCATGTGATAACAAGCTTGAATGATGGTGGGGCCGAAGCCGTTCTCTACAGGCTTGCTTGCTCAGATAAAATTTTCGATCATCACATTATTTCAATGATGGGGATGGGTAAGTACGGCGAAAAATTAAAAGAAGCCGGTGTCGAAGTAACATGTCTGGATATGCCGAATGGTAGGATTACCTTTAAAGGTGTTTTCAGGTTATTTAGGGTGTTTCGTGCAGAAAAGCCGGATGTTGTGCAAACCTGGATGTATCACGCCGATCTCGTTGGAGGGTTGATTGCCAGGTTATCTGGGGTGAAGAGTATATTTTGGAATATTCGGCATTCTGAATTGCTTCCAGGAAAGACAAAGCGAACTACAATCCTAGTGGCGAGAGCCTGCGCCTTTTTAAGTCGTTGGGTGCCAAAAACGATTATTTGCTGCGCCGAGAAGGCAAGATCGGTACATTCAGAGTATGGCTATGCTCGCCATGAAATGGTTGTTATACCTAATGGATATGATCTGGAGAGGTTTTACCCAGACAAATCTAAACGGGATCACTTGAGAGATTCGCTCGAGATTGAAGAGAGCACTGTGGTATTCGGAATGGTTGGTCGCTTCAATGTCCAGAAAAATCACCTTGGATTATTGAAGTGCTTATCTGGGTTGAAGGAAGAAGGGGTTGACTTTTGCTGCCTTCTTGTCGGCAAGGGTATGGATAATTCTAATGTGCAGATTCGAGAATGGCTTGAAACCTTGGGGTTGAGTGAGGAAGTGGTCTTGTTAGGCCAGCAAGAAGATGTTCCATCATTGATGAATGCATTAGATGTTCACCTGCTTTCTAGCTCATTTGGCGAAGGCTTTCCTAATGTTATTGCTGAGGCAATGGCGTGTGGAAAACCTTGTATAACAACAGATGTAGGCGATGCTAAATTGATAGTCGGAAATACTGGGTGGGTGGTTCCTGTGGATAATGAGAAGGCATTCGTTTTATCCATGCTTTCTGCTGTAGAAGAGATTAGAGGTGATCCTGAGCGATGGGCTGAGCGCAGCGTGGCGGCATCCAATAGGATTGTTGAAGAGTTTAGTCTGGGAGAAATGGTGAAGAAGTATCATTCTGTCTGGAAGTCTTGACTTCTTGCTTAAATTAATTCTTTTTAGATGAAAGGGGGAGGGGTGAAGAAGATTAGTGAGGTTTTTCTTCTCAATGATAAAAAAGACTTAAATGCTCGGTATCGATCTGCGCTTGAATCTGCCATTCGGGCCTCTGGTGCAGTGGTGAAAAGTAAAGGGGTCTATGAGAGCATCCTCTCACCATTCAAGATTTTTTTTGAGATTCTTTATTCGCGCCCGCTGGTGGTTTCCTCTAATATAAAGTCAAACCTTTTTTTTCTTTCACTTCCTTGGATTAGAGGGCTTGTTATACTGAATGGGGTGGGGCGATACAGGGAAATAAGAGTTTTCCGTCAGCTTCTTATTTTTTTGTTCTTCATCAATGCAAGAAAGGTTGTGGCCATTCAGTCGTACTCTGACTATCGATATTTTAGGCGATATTCTTCATCGCGACAAAGGTTGCGTTGGGTGCCTGGTTCTGGTGGAAGCCAGAAAGAATTTGGCACTAGACAGGGGGTGGTTCTTGTTCAACGGGATAATAAACTTCCTCTGGTCTTCCCGAGTGTGAGTGACTTTCTCAAAAAAACACATTTTAATGGCGCGCTGTTTGTTGTCGGCTGCAATAATATAACTGATCTCGAGAGTCTTTTTGACTCGGTTCAGTGTGAAGTTGTCAATATTGGTTTTGTTCCCCAAGATGATATTTTTCATCATGGAGATGCTTTTTTGCAGCCCTCAGGTTATGGCGAGGGGTTTCCGCATACTCTGGCGGATGCGATAGCAAGTAGAATGAAAATATATATCAGTAAGCTTGAGTATCTTCGCTATGGATTGAGAGAGATGGAGTTTCAGGTAGATCCTGTTGCCGATGGCTGGCTTCAGCTGGTGCCAAGCGAGGCTGCGGCTAAAATGGTTTCTGAGGAAAGTGTTACTAACTCTTATCTGGAAGCCCTTGACTCATCGAGTGGTTTGATAAAAGGCTACCCATGACAATTCTTGTAACGGGCGCGAGTGGCTTCGTCGGCAGCCAGGTGTTGAGCTACCTGAACGCCTGCAACAGGCATGAGGTGATCGGCTGTTCCCGATCCGGCGAGCATGGCTTGCGGGTCTCGCCGGAGCTGTCCGAAGGTGCCGATTGGTCCGAGCTGCTATCGAACGTCGAGGTGGTAGTCCATGTCGCCGGCCTGGCGCATGATCCCTCGGCCTCCTTCGGGGCGTACCAGCGGGTCAATGTTCGCGGAACGCTGGCCCTGGCGGAGCAGGCGGTCGAGGCGGGGGTAAAGCGTTTTATCTTTATCAGCTCCATCGGTGTCAATGGTCACAAGACGACGGGCGACGCCTTTACCGAGCGAGATACCCCTAATCCGGGTAACGACTATGCCCGCTCGAAGTGGCAGGCGGAGCAGGCCCTGCGGGACTTCGCCGCGACATCGGGGCTGGAGGTGGTGATGATCCGTCCTCCCCTGGTCTATGGTCCCCAGGCGCCGGGCAACTTTGGTATGCTGACCCGCATCGTAGGCAAGTCCCTGCCATTGCCCCTGGCGGGCATCGACAATCGTCGCTCTTTCGTCTCGGTCTGGAACCTGGCGGATCTGATCCGCTGCTGTATTGACCACCCCGAGGCGCCGGGGCAGGTGTTTCTCGTGTCGGATGGTGAGGATGTCTCGACGAGCGACCTGCTAAGCAAGCTGGGCGAGGCCTCGGGCCGTCCGGTGCGACTGTTTCGGGTGCCGGCCTGGTCATTGAGGCTTCCGGCGACCCTGCTGGGCAAACGGGGCATCTATGATCGCCTCTTCGACTCCTTGCGGGTCGATAGTCGTTATGCACAAACGCGGTTGGAGTGGCGCCCACCCCTGGGGCTCGATGAGGGCCTGCGTCGCTGTTTTTCCTCCAAAGACAAGGCCGGTCAATGATTCGACTCCTCGATATTCTGCTCTCCCTGTTTGGCCTGGTGGTCAGCGCGCCGCTGCTCCTGGTGCTATGGATCATCGGTTATTTCGATACCGGCTCGCCGCTGTTCCGTCAGGAGCGGGTGGGGCGACGGCAGCGCCCCTTTACCCTGGTGAAGTTTCGTACCATGAAGCCCGACACGGCCTCGGTGGCGTCACACCTGGCCGATGCCTCGGCCGTCACTCCCTTTGGCCGCTTCCTGCGTCGTACCAAACTCGATGAGCTTCCCCAGCTGTGGAACGTGCTGAAGGGGGAGATGAGCCTGGTGGGGCCACGCCCTTGTCTTTTCAATCAGCAGGAGCTGATCGAGGAGCGCCAGCGTCGCGGGGTATTCGAGGCCCGCCCCGGTATCACCGGCCTGGCTCAGGTCAACGAAATCGATATGTCCACCCCGACGCTGCTGGCCGAGACCGACCAGAAGATGCTCGATGATCTGACGCTTCGCCACTATTTTCGCTATATCGTCCAGACCGTGCTCGGCAAGGGCAAGGGCGACCGTATTCGCCAGTAACACGCGCAGGGATCCGTTCATGAAACTTCTTATAACCGGCATGGCGGGCTTTATCGCCCATGCGGTGGCCAAGCGACTCAGTGGCCACGGCCATGAGATCGTCGGCATCGACAACCTCAACGACTACTATGACGTGGCGCTGAAGCAGGCGCGACTGGACGACCTGGCCGGGTGCGGCGATGTGCGCTTTATCGAGCTGGAGCTGGCCGATCGGGACGCCATGGCCGGGCTCTTTGCCGAGGAGGGCTTCGACCGTGTGATCCACCTGGCGGCCCAGGCGGGGGTGCGTTACTCCCTGGAGAATCCCCATGCCTATGCCGACGTGAACCTGGTCGGACACCTCAATGTGCTGGAGGGGTGTCGGCATCACCGGGTGGGGCATCTGGTCTATGCGTCCTCCAGCTCCGTCTATGGCATGAACGCCAAGGTGCCGTTCTCCACCGCCGATGCGGTGGATCACCCCGTCAGTCTCTATGCGGCCACCAAGAAGGCCAACGAGCTGATGGCCCACACCTATTCCCACCTCTATGGCGTGCCCACCACCGGCCTGCGTTTCTTTACCGTCTACGGGCCCTGGGGGCGGCCAGACATGGCGCCCTTCAAGTTCACCAAGGCGCTGCTGGAGGGGCGGCCCATTGCGGTGTTCAACCACGGCGACATGTCACGCGACTTTACCTACATCGATGATATCGTCGAGGGGGTCGTGCGCATTCTCGAGGTGGTGCCCGAGCCGGGCACCAGTACCGCCAGCCCGGACGCCAGCACCGCCCCCTATGCCCTGTACAATATCGGCAATGGTAGCCCCGTGGCGCTGATGGACTTTATCCGCGCCATCGAGACGGCGACGGGGTGCCCGGCCCAGTGTGACTTCCAGCCCATGCAGCCCGGCGACGTGCCGCGAACCTGGGCCGATACCGAGGCCCTGTTCCAGGCGACCGGCTATCGCCCCCAGGTGGGGGTGGAAGAGGGCGTGCAACGCTTCGTGGCCTGGTACCGCGAGTTTTACGCTATCTAAGCATCGAGAGAAGGACGTGGAATGAAAATCGCCATTGCCGGGACCGGCTATGTGGGCCTTTCCAACGCCATGCTGCTTGCCCAGCACAACGAGGTGGTGGCGCTGGATATCGTGCCCGAGAAGGTGGCCATGCTGAATGACCGGCGCTCGCCCATCGAGGATGCCGAGATCAGCGACTTCCTGGCCAACCGCAAGCTCCATTTTACCGCCACCCTCGACAAGGAGGCGGCCTACCGCGGCGCCGACTTCGTGGTGATCGCCACCCCCACGGATTACGACCCCGAGACCAACTACTTCAATACCTCGACGGTCGAGGCGGTGATCGAGGACGTGATGGCCATCAACCCCGAGGCGGTGATGGTGATCAAGTCCACCGTGCCGGTGGGGTATACCGTCGAGGCCAGCGAGCGCTTCGGCACGGATAACCTGATCTTCTCGCCGGAGTTCCTGCGCGAGGGCAAGGCCCTCTATGACAACCTCTACCCATCACGGATCATCGTCGGCGAGCGCTCCGCGCGCGCCGAGGCCTTCGCCGGTCTGCTCGAGCAGGGGGCAGTGAAGGACGAGGTGCCGGTGCTTTTCACCAACAGCACCGAGGCCGAGGCGATCAAGCTGTTCGCCAATACCTACCTGGCCATGCGGGTGGCCTACTTCAACGAGCTGGACACCTACGCCGAGACCCATGACCTGGATACCCGTCAGATCATCGAAGGGGTGGGACTCGACCCGCGCATCGGCAGCCACTACCACAACCCCTCCTTCGGTTACGGCGGCTACTGCCTGCCCAAGGATACCAAGCAGCTGCTGGCCAACTATCAGGAGGTGCCCAACAACCTGATCCAGGCCATCGTCGATGCCAACACCACCCGCAAGGACTTTATCGCCGAGTCGGTGATCAAGCGGAAGCCCCGGGTCGTCGGCGTTCATCGGCTGATCATGAAGGCCGGCTCCGACAACTTCCGGGCCAGCGCCATGCAGGGGGTGATGAAGCGGATCAAGGCCAAGGGCATTGAGGTGGTGGTCTATGAGCCGGTGCTGAAGGAAGACGAGTTCTATGGTTCTCGGGTAATGCGTGACCTGGAGGCCTTCAAGCGGGAGTCGGACCTGATCCTGGCCAACCGCATGGTCGATGAGCTGGCCGATGTGGCCGACAAGGTCTATACGCGGGACCTGTTCGGCAGCGATTGATGGCCTGACTGCCACTCCTTGAAAAGCGGGCAAGCGCCGATGAGGCGCTTGCCCGTTTTTTTATGGTTTATTCCAGGTCAGCGTGAATCCACGAGATAACCAATCTCCGGTAAGCCGTTGTAGCCGCGGTCCGACATCTCAGCGATGGTTAGGCAAATCGCCTGCTGAAGCAGGCTCCTACCACCCCGGCGACCTTGCAATGGTATTCACGCCAGAGTACGACAACCGTTTTTATGCCGTCTTTTCCGGTTCTTCGTCACTTCATGTGGATTTGGCCTGATCGGACAAGCGGCCCACGGGGCTGCCAATCAGGTAGATCATCG
>NZ_JADOTW010000054.1 GCF_015645095.1 Halomonas sp. 328 | reverse complement strand
AGAGTTGCGGCGGGTCTGCACGCGATACGATAAGTTGGCCAGCAGTTTCAGGGCCATGGTATGCCTGGCGTGCATAGATCGTTGCCTACGTGCAGACTTTTCAGACAAAGCCTAGGCTAGAGGCTCGGAAGATCCTTGGTGGTGGCCTGCGAGTTCCAGTCCCTTCGGCTGCCGCGCTCTGCCTTGCCGCGTATACTCGGTCGAGGCGGTGACCGTGGCGACCGACTTTTGTGATTCCTGCTGCCCCGGCTTGAGGAGGAGCAATGAGGACACCAATGACCTGATTTCCCCAAAGGAACTGATTTTTGGCAGGTTTCCGATGCCGAGCTACGTAAGGTGGTGAAGACGCTGAATGAGTGCTCTGGAAGCGGTTTGGCTATCGGACACCCGCCCTGGTATTCCTGGGCGAGTACTCAGGAGCGCTGGATACATCAGGCGCTGCGCTTATGGGTTGAATTCGGGCTTGACAAGTAGTAATCAATCACCCGGGACCCGACAGCTATCCATAATCATTCGGGGTGGTGTGAACATGAGTGTACTTTGTTTTCTTGGACGTATTGACTTGATCAACTTCTGCAGGGGCGAGCTCAATTTCTGATGAAGAGAATTGCGAGGCTGTAGTTTGTAACCGATAACCATGCTGATAGACACTTCTCAACTCGTAGCCATATTTTCCATATAGATGAAGCTTTTTTCTCAAACGGCTGACATGAGTGTCGAGTGTTCGGGTTGCTATATGCGAGCCGATACCCCATACCATTGGTAAAAGTATGTTTCGGCTAAGTGTCTTGCCCATGTTTTCAAAGAACAGGGCGGCGAGAAGATATTCCTTTTCAGTGAGTTTGACTAAGTTTCCTGATAAGTATATGGCATGATTTTTATTGTCGATACGATATTTAGAGAAGGTTGTGATTGCGGGCTCCTGGCTGGGATGCTTTTCTATAACAGGTCCGGGGAGAGGTGCGCAACGCCTCCTTATAGAGTAGAGTCTGGCAGAAAGCTCCAAGGCAGTGTGTGGTGGTGATATTACATCGTCGGCTCCAGACAGGAAGCAGGAAATGATTAGCTGCTCATGGTGAGCATTTGTCACTAGCATTAAAATGCCCTGCCAGTCCAGCATCTTTCGGATGTGCTTGATGAATCCAGGGGTGTCGGAGACGATGTGCTCCGATATAAGAATAATAGCCTCGATTGGCTCATTGTTATTTATCGCTCTAACCAGTTCGCCGGGGGATGAGAAACGAAGGATTGAGTTTCCATTGATCGACAAACTGTTGATGGTTTCTTCTAGAATGCTGCTGTCATCACCCAGGATGCCAATTTTTGACTTTTCCATATTCATCCCTTATGCCCCTTGGTTTGCCGTTATGGTAAATTTCTTGAATGATATGGGAACTGACTGACTTTTCATTTTGTTGGGTTGTTACACAATCAGGGTTCAGTGAGTTTTTATATTTTTGCATATCTATTTGCGACGCCTGCGTGCCTGTTTTCTCGCGTAGACCCGGCGACACTTCAAGTAGTAGCGAAATATCTAAAGGGAGGAAAGAACCCAGGGGAGAGATTTTTCATAATTGACATTGTTGATTGTTGATATTCTTTCTCGGTGTTGTTTTTTGTCTTTTATTTCAATGTGTTGTGTGATTTTTCGTTTCCGCAAGGCGGGGGTAGGGGTGAGGTTATGTGAACTAAGGTGACATCTCGGGCTTGCGGCTGGCCCATCTCTGATTGGTTGGGATAGGGTGTGGATGCCAAGATTTTTTTTGAGCGAGTGGCGAGTAAGTGCGGTCTCGTTTGTCCCAAAGGCGGGGGTCGGTTATGAGTGCATCTGGGTTGGGTGTGTGTTGTGGGGGGCGAGTGTGTCGTGCTTTTGGGTGGGTGAGAAGATGTCTTCTTGTGGTACTTATGGTTGTGTCGTTCGCAGGGTCGGGGTATTCGGATTCAGATTCGGTGGCGGGTGATGGGGCGATGGTTGGTTTTATGAGAGAGGCGTTGGCAACGCACCCGTCGATAGGTATGCAAGTCGCAGTATTGGAGGCCTCCGAGCATGGTTATCAGCGCTCACGATGGGCGTACTTCCCGACGCCTATTATATCTTCGTCAACGGCTTGGCGGCAATCTTCATCCGGCGCAGCTGGTGGAGTGTCAGGGGAGAAAATATCGCTAGGCTTGTCGCAGCCTCTATGGACCGGTGGGCGGTTGACGGCTGGTAGAGAGCTCGCATCCGCCGGCTTGGGGGAGGCTTCGGCACGGCTGGAAGAGGTATCTCTCGATTTGATGCAGTCTGTTTTGTCGGGAGTTGGGCAGTGGCGAGCCGCGTACCTTAGGCGGCAGGCGTGGCGGCAAAACGTGAGGGTGCATGATGAGTTGCGGGCGCAGATGGACCGGCGGCTGGCCTCGGGGGTGGCGTCTCGGAGTGATTTGGCTTTGGCAGTTTCCCGTTATGAGGGGGTGGCCGCAGAACTATCGCAATTCGATGCCGAGGTGGCAGCGGCGAGAGCGGCGCTCGAGCAATTGCTGGGAAGGGAGCTCTCGGATCAAGAACTGCTGAGCATTCCGGAGGAGCCCTTTCCTTGGGTTGACGGAGAGGGCGTGGACGTCCTGTTGCGGCAGGCCCTGGAAGGGCATCCCGCGATGCTGGCCGCTGAGGCCGAAGTCGAGCGGCGTCGGGCCGAATATGGCCAAGTGCGTGCGGAGCGATATCCCAATATACGTCTGGAGGTGCGGCATCGTGAATTTCATCGCGGCCCTGCGGAGCAGGTGGCGGAGTTGGTGGTCGAGTCGGAATTTGGTCCGGGGCTTTCTGTGGTGTCGGCGGCACAGCAGGCAGTAGCCAATGTCGATGCGGCGCGTGCTGGCTTGGATGAGCAGCAGCGTCGGGTGGCAGAAATGATTACGCAGGATTATGTCACTTTAGAGGCGTTAGACTCACAGATTGAGCCGGTTAGGCGCTCGGTAGTCGAAGCGGAAAATGTCTTTGCTTCATATCGTCGGCAATACTTAGCCGGCCAGAAAACCTGGCTCGATGTGCTCAATTCGGCAGGAGAGGTAGCTTCGACAAAAGTGCGCTTAACGGATGCCATTACCACTCGTATGGTGCTCTCTTGGCGCTTGGCGCTCAATACTTATGGTATTGATTCGGTATTGGGCGTTGATTTAGGGGGGGGATAAGATGACGCCAAAAGGGCAGTTGTCCAATGGGTTGATGCGCTTGGCTAGCATTCAGCGTGAAGTGGTGGATCGTCTGGCGCTGCATGAGGCGGTTAGTACGAGCCATGCCTCATCCATGAAAGGCATTCTGAAGGAGGTGGGGGGGCGTCTGGGGTTTCATTCGGTGAAGTGGTATCGAAGCCCGCAGGCGGCGGGTGTTCCTGCATTGTTGCAGACCCCGGGTGGCGGCTGTCGAGTGCTCCGTGGACAGAATGGACACGGTGGTTGGGTAGTCGAATCGTGGAACCCCAGCATCAATGCCTGGGAGGAATCGGTCTGGGAGACGCTGGAAGGTTGCCTGGCTGCGAGTATTACCTTTACTTGTCGAGGGCAGTCGCCAAGTGTCAAGCGGCTTATCGTGAAAGAGTTTTTCCATAGGAAGTCGCTGATTGTGGCGGCTGTCTTTGGTGGCATGGTGATCAACGTGGCCGCCTTGGCGAGTGCTTTCTATACCATGCAGGTGTATGACAGGGTGGTCCCTACTGGGGCGAGTAATACGTTGCTTGTCCTGACGCTTGGGGTTTTTGTTGCCATTCTCTATGAAGGGCTCACCAAGGCCGTGAGGGCGCGTATCTATGAGTCGCTTATTGATAATGTCGATCGCTCGCTATCCTTTGCGATTTATCGACGTTTTTTGTCTGTGAGAATGGACCAGATGCCGAATAGTGTCGGAAGCTTGTCGGCTCAGATGCGTGGTTATGAAACGGTGCGCTCGTTTATTGCTGCGATCACTAGTCAGGTTGCCGTGGATGCGCCATTTGTTATTTTATTTGTCGCCATTATTTATGCGGCTTCGGGATGGCTGGCGGTATTTCCGGCACTGTTTCTTGTCATTAGTTTGTCGGTTGGGCTCTATAACAGGAAGCGAGTCGATCGGCTGGCTCAGTCGTCTAACCAGGCAGTGAATTATCGCACGGGCCTCTTGGTGGAGTCAGTGGAAGGGGCGGAAACGATCAAGTCGGGCCAAGGAGGTTGGCGGATGCTGGCGCGCTGGATGGCGACGACAAATGAGGCCCGAGATTATGATACCAAGATACGTAATATTTCTGAGCGGTCGCAGTTTCTCGTGGCCGGAATGCAGCAATGTGCCTATGTGGCGATCGTTGCTTCCGGAGCCTTGATGGTCAGTCGTGGCGAGCTCACCATGGGGGCGTTGATCGCCACATCGATCTTGACGGGGCGAACGTTAACACCGGTGGCGGCCATTCCTAACCTCCTGATTCAAGCAGCCCACTGCAAGGCGGCCCTCAAAGGGCTGGATGCGCTCTGGGCTCTGGAGGGGGATCACCCCGAAGGCGAGACTCCTATCGTGATCGAGCGTTTCAAAGGTAATTACCGGCTCGACGATATCGAGGTTTCCTATCAGGATAATCCCGCGCTTTATATTAAGAAACTAGTCATTCCTGCTGGGCAGAAAGTGGCGATCTTGGGTCCTGTTGGAGCGGGTAAAACGACGCTGTTACGTATTCTGTCTGGAATGTACAAGCCGACAAAAGGGCGAGTTTTTCTCGATGATGTGGATATTTTCCAATTATCTAAGCCCGCCCTGGCGGATCAGATGGCCTATGTTCCACAGGAGGGACGGCTCTTCTCCGGGACGCTGCGAGAGAATTTAGTGTTGGGGTTACTGGATCCCGGCGATGAGGCTATCTTCGCTGCGGCGAGGGCAACGGGGCTACTGGAGCATGTGGTGTCGTCTCATTCTCAGGGGCTGCAGCAACCCATTTACGAAGGCGGAGTCGGACTTTCCGGTGGGCAGCGTCAGTTGGTTCATCTTACGCGTGCTTTTTTACGAAACCCCTCGATGTGGTTGCTGGATGAGCCCACGGCATCAATGGATCGTAACTTGGAGGCTTGGGTTATTCATTCCATGAAGGCGGCCATCGGTAAAACCGATACGCTAGTGCTGGTTACGCACAAGATGGAGCTGCTCGAGATGGTCGATAGGGTCGTCGTCGTTGCCGGTCATCATGTCGTGATGGATGGTCCCAAGGAGGAAGTGCTGAAGAGATTGACCAAGAAAGCTTCTTCTCCGGCGACGCCGCGTAAAGGAGAGCCGCGTAAAGGAGAGCCGCGTAAAGGAGAGCCGCGTAAAGGAGAGGAGACGGCATTGCCTGTCGGTAATGGGCGGGGGGAAGCGTGATGAACCAGCGGCAGATAGGATTCCCCGGTGATGATGCCGGCAAGTCCGAGATTGAAGGGCGTTCGGTGGTCATCGCTGATGGACTGGAGGGGGTCGAAGAAGGGCGCTATCCACTATGGATGATCATATGGCTGTCTGTCGGGCTTGGAGTATTTCTGGCCTGGGCATATTTTTTTGAAATTGATCAATATGTCAGGGCGCAAGGTGAGGTGATCCCCGGTGGCCGTACCCAGGAGGTTCAGGTGTCAGACGGGGGAGCACTGGCTGAGATCCTGGTCCATGAGGGGGATTTGGTTCTGGAGGGACAGGAGTTGGCCATTCTCCGTAGTGAGCGGCCCCGGGCGGCTTATGAAGAGGGGCGTCATCAGCTAGCGGCGCTGCAGGCCAGTGTCCAGAGACTCCATGCCGAGGCTCATGGTATCCCCTTGCAGTTTGGAGAAGAACTCGATGCCTACCCCCGGCTCTTGGATGCAGAGAGCAATCTTTATGAGCAACAGCGTCAAGCTCTCGATGATCAGCTTATGGTGCTGAGGGATTCATTGGAGATCGCCAGCGAAGAATTGGCCATGCAGCAATCACTGTTGAGTGGCGGAGATACCAGTCGCCTGGAAGTGAGCCGTGCTCAGCAACAGGTCATCGAATTACAGGGAAGGATTCAAGATGCCATCCACCAGTATCGAGGACGGGCGGCTCAAGAATTATCTAGGCTTGAGTCGGAGTTGGCCGTCCAGCGATACCGTTTAGTGGAGCGGGCGGATGTTCTGGATCAAACAGTGGTGCGTTCACCAGTGCGTGGGTATGTCAACCTGGTTACGGTGAATACCTTGGGCGGAGTGTTACGGCCTGGCGACAAGCTCATGGAGATCACGCCGCTCGATGATGAAGTGCTGGTTGAAGTGAGAGTCAATCCCGTCGATGTCGGTGATCTGGAAGTTGGGCTTCCGGTGAGTGTCAAGGTCGATACGTTCGATTACACCATGTTTGGGGCTATCTCCGGAGAGCTGGTTTATCTGAGTTCAAATACGCTTCAGGAAAGAGGGGAGGGTGGTCGACAGTATAGCTATTATCTTGGCCGGGTTCGCCTTGATGACGTAGCGCAAGATTCGCGGCTTAGGAATGACATGCTTCAGCCGGGAATGACGGTTTCTGTTGATATTAAAACATCCCGAAGAACGGTGATTGAATATATAGCCAAGCCGGTTATGAGGGCATTTAGCGGGGCCCTGTCGGAGCGGTGATCAATTGAGGTGATAGCATGAAAGATCTTGGACAGTATTCGCAGGTTATTGGTTTTTTCAATAAGGCACTTTCTCAGTCTGGAGGGGGGGCGCCCTTAGCATCTCTCGACAAGGCTGACTCTGCTGTCTTCTCCATCCTGGGCGCTGCCTCCGGTCGCCTCGAGATGAGTCAGTTGATGGGGCAGCGGCTCGTCGTGGAAGAGCTGCTGGCCGCGTTGGCCGATTATGCGCCGGAGGACGGGGTGGTGGTGGTACAGCGAGGCCAGGATATCGTGCTGGTTCTGGCAGATGGCCGAGAGGTGGTATTGGGTGACTTCATGCTCGCCTGCGCCGATGGTCAATGTGCCATCGAGTTCCCGGCGGCAGCCGGGGAAGAACCGGAGCGCTTCGATGCCTCGCGCTTGGCCGCCGCCGATCAGGAGAACAGTGGATTTCCCAGTGAAGGGGATGCCGGGTTGCGCTATGCCTATGGCGACCCTGGGCAACTCATCGAGATGCTGGAGCAGCCATGGCTCTCTTCCTTGGCGGAGCCGCTATGGGAGTCGCTTGATCTGGACGCGTTGCTATCGGCTTACCCGTCAGCGGCGGGGGACGCTGGGTGGTTCAGTGAAGTCACTCAATCCGCGGCTACCAGCACGGCTAGCAGTGCTGCTGCTGCCACGGCCGCTACCACTGCCACCACCACGGCTGGGGCTTCGATGTTTCCCCTGGCGACCGTGGGTGCGGTTGGCGCGGCAGGGTTGGTCGTGGGGGCCTCCACCATGGGGGGAAGCGATGAGGCTGCGCCAGCGCCAGCGTCTGTTCCGCCGGTGGTTTTGCCGCTGACGCTCAGTCTGGAGAATACCGGACCAAGTCACAGCTCTGGTGTCATTACCCATGCCACTACGGTGTCGGTAGCGGGGTTAGAGGCGACTATCCCTTGGGAGTATTCCACCGATGACGGTGAAACATGGCAGTCAGGTGAGGGCAATGCGTTTACCTTGGCTGAAAGCAAGAGTTATGACGCTGGCACCGTCAAGGTGCGTCAAACACTGGACGCTAAGACCACCGCGACCGGCGTCAACGCCGTGGCCTGGAGCATCGACACCACGCCGCCCACGGTGACGATCGAGGCGGACGCTAGCACCCTGGTGGAGGTGGATGGCACCGAAACGGTGACCCAGGCGAGCGGCGATGTGTGGGTGACGCTGAGCTTCAGCGAGGCGATCCACGGGCTGGCGGAAGCCGACCTGGACGTGGCGAATGGCCAGGTGGTGGCGGGTAGCCTGGCGCCGGTGCCGAACAGCGACACCGCCTACCGGGTGCTGGTGCGCCCGGCCACCGCCACCGAGGGCGAGCTGACGGTGGGCCTGGCGGCGGGGGCCGAGCTCGAGGACGGCGCCGGCAACGCGCTGCTCGATCCGGCGGCGCAGAGCCTCAGCGTGGCGCTGGACACCCAGGCGCCGGACGCGCCGACGGTGGCGCTGGCCAATGACACCGGCGATCAGGCGGGGGTCACCAGCGACAGCAGCCTGGCGCTTGGCGGGGTCGGCGAGGGCGACACCCTGCACGTCTACGTGGATGGGGTGCTGCACGGCAGCGTGATGGCCGACGCCAACGGCGAGGCCAGCTACGACTTCGGCGTGCAGGGCGATGCCCTGACCGCCGACGGCAGCGTCTACCAGATCCGCGTCACCGCCACCAATGCGGCGGGCAACGTCAGCGGTGATGGCGCCCTGGCCTTCGTGTTTAGCGAGGCGGCGCTGGATGCGGCGCCGGGCGTGGCGCTGGCGGAGGACACCGGCAGCGTGGCCGGGGTGACCAGCAACGACACGATCGAGGTGACCCTGGCGGCGGCCTTCGATGCCGACGCCGGCGACAGCTGGGAGTACTCCAGCGACGCCGGACAAAGCTGGCAGGCTGGCAGCGGCACCGGCTTTACGCTGGCCGAGGGCGACTACGCCCCCGGCGATATTCAGGTGCGCCAGACGGTGGACGGCAACGAGAGCGCCACCGGCCTAAACGCCGTGGCCTGGAGCATCGACACCACGCCGCCGACGGTGACGCTCGAGCTCGACCCCGCGACCGCCCTCGTGGACGTGGACGGCACCGAGACGGTGACCCAGGCGAGCGGCGATGTGTGGGTGACGCTGAGCTTTAGCGAGGTGATCCACGGGCTGACGGAAGCCGACCTGGACGTGACGAACGGCGAGCTGGTGGAGGGCAGCCTGTCACCGGTGCTGAACAGCGACACGGCTTACCGGGTGCTGGTGCGCCCGACCGCCGACACCGAGGGCGAGCTGACGGTGGGCCTGGCGGCGGGGGCCGAGCTCGAGGACGGCGCCGGCAATATGCTGGCGAGTCCCGGGGATCAGAGCCTCAGCGTGGCGCTGGACACCCAGGCGCCGGCGGCGCCGACGGTGACGCTCGAGCTCGACCCCGCGACCGCCCTGGTGGACGTGGATGGCACCGAGACGGTGACCCAGGCC
>NZ_JADOTW010000053.1 GCF_015645095.1 Halomonas sp. 328 | reverse complement strand
GGACCGGTAGTTCAGTTGGTTAGAATGCCGGCCTGTCACGCCGGAGGTCGCGGGTTCGAGTCCCGTCCGGTCCGCCATCGAGATTCCCGAAACGCCCCAAGTCATTTGGCCTGGGGCGTTTTCGTATGCTTCCCTCTTCCCGCGCTTTTGCCTCTATGCTGTAGGGCGCCGCTTTCTTTCCGTGGGGCCGTCTCGACGGGCTTGGGCCTTGGTCGGAGTGTCCCGCTTGTCACTCCCGGCTAGACTGTCATACAGTTGTTTGAATTCGTGCCGCAATCGAGGCCATGACCGTGACCGACTACCCGCATCTCTTTCGCCCCCTGACCCTGGGTCACCTGACCCTGCCCAATCGCATCCTGATGGGCTCCATGCATACCAACCTCGAGGAGGCCCCCGACGGCTTCGCGCGGTTGGCGGCCTTCTATGCCGAGCGGGCCCGGGCCGGGGTGGGGCTGATCGTCACCGGCGGTATCGCGCCCAATCCCGAAGGCGCGGTCTTCGAGGGGGCGGCCAAGCTCACCACCGCCGAGGAGGCGGCGGCCCACCGTGGGGTGGTGGAGGCGGTGCACGGCGAGGGCGGGCATATCTGCCTGCAGATCCTGCATGCCGGGCGCTACGCCTATTCGCCGGCCCTGGTGGCGCCCTCGGCGATCCAGGCCCCCATCAATCCTTTTCCGCCCCGGGCCCTGGAGAGCACCGAGGTGGAGGCGCAGATCGATGACTATGTGCGCTGTGCCCAACTGGCCCGGGAGGCCGGCTATGACGGCGTCGAGGTGATGGGTTCCGAGGGTTACCTGATCAACCAGTTCATCTGTGCCCGCACCAATCATCGCGAGGACGAGTGGGGCGGCGGCTTCGACAATCGCAGCCGCTTTCCGGTGGAGATCGTGCGGCGCATCCGCGAGGCCACCGGCCCCGATTTCCTGATCATCTTCCGTCTCTCCATGCTAGACCTGGTGGAGGAGGGCAGCAGTTGGCAGGAGGTGGTGGCCCTGGGGCGTGCCATCGAGGCCGCCGGCGCCAGCCTGATCAATACCGGCATCGGTTGGCACGAGGCGCGGGTGCCGACCATCGTCACTAGCGTGCCCCGGGCCGCCTTCACCGAGGTGACCCGGCGCATGAAGGCGGAACTCACGATTCCGCTGATCACCACCAACCGCATCAATATGCCGGAGGTGGCGGAGAAGGTGCTGGCCGAGGGCCATGCCGATATGGTCTCCATGGCGCGCCCCTTCCTGGCCGACCCCGAGTGGGTGGTCAAGGCCGCCGAGGGGCGCCGCGACGAGATCAATACCTGCATCGCCTGTAATCAGGCCTGCCTGGACCACACCTTCGAGGGCAAGCTGACCTCCTGCCTGGTCAACCCCCGGGCCTGTCACGAGACCGAGTTGCTGATCGAGCCCGCCGCCGAGCCCAAGCGGGTGGCGGTGGTCGGGGGCGGGCCCGCCGGCCTGGCGGCGGCGGTGACCGCGGCCGGTCGCGGCCATGAGGTGGTGCTCTTCGAGCGCCGTGCCGAGCTGGGCGGTCAGTTCAACTATGCCCGCAAGATTCCCGGCAAGGAGGAGTTCGACGAGACCCTGCGCTATTACCGGGTGATGCTCGACAAGCACCGGGTCAAGGTGCGCCTCAACAGCGAGCCCTCGGTGCATGAGCTGGCCGGTTTCGATGCGGTGCTGCTGGCCACCGGGGTCAAGCCCCGGGAGCTCGACTTGCCGGGCATCGACCACCCCAAGGTGATGAGCTATCCCATGGCCATCGTGCATCCGGAGCGGGTGGGGCCGCGGGTCGCCATTATCGGGGCCGGCGGCATCGGCTTCGATGTGGCGGAGCTGCTGACCCATGTGGGCGCGCCCGGCCTCGATCGGGACGCCTGGTGTCGCGAATGGGGGGTGGATCTCGAGGTGCGCGAGCGCGGCGGGTTGATGGCGCCGCAGCGTCCCGAGACGCCGCGCCGGGTCTTCCTGCTCCAGCGCAAGGCCTCCAAGCCCGGCAAGGGGCTAGGCAAGACCACCGGCTGGGTGCATCGCGCCTCCCTCAAGCATCGCGGCGTGGAGGCCCTGGCCGGTTGCGACTATGTGGGCATCGACGATGCCGGCCTGCATATCCGCCTCGATGGCGAGCCACGCTGCCTGGCGGTGGACAGCATCGTCGTCTGCGCGGGCCAGGAGTCGGTGAGCGACCTGCTGGTGCCCTTGCAGGAAGCCGGGGTGGCGGTGCGGCTGATCGGCGGCGCCGAATACGCCGGCGAGCTGGATGCCAAGCGCGCCATCGATCAGGGTACCCGTGCCGCCGCGGCCTTGTAGTTAACTTAACTTATTGTTTCCTCCTGCCTTTGCCGCCCCATCTCCGATGGGGCGGCTTGCGCCTGTCTGCACCTAAGGTCTATCGAACCATGCTCGGCGACTTGCGTCTTAGGGGGTAGGCCCGAGAGTCGATGCGTTGAATTCCGCGTTCCGGCTTACACCGTCAGCACCTAATGTTAGGGCTACGCTGAGGGTACCCATCTCGGTCGCCGTGAACCTATTGCGACGCCCGGGCCGACGGGCTTAAGGAGGCTTCGATGAGCATCTTCGATCATGTGCAGAATCGCTACGAGCGGGTTCAGCAGGAGGAAATGAGCCTGCAGGAATACCTCGAGCTGTGTCGCGGCGAGCCCACGGCCTATGCCACCGCCGCCGAGCGCATGCTGGTAGCGATCGGCGAGCCGGAGGTCATCGATACGGCCAAGGACTCGCGGTTGTCGCGGATCTTCTCCAACAAGGTGATCCGCCGTTACCCGGCCTTCTCCGAGTTCTACGGCATGGAAGAGGCCATCGAACAGATCGTCTCCTACTTCCGCCATGCCGCCCAGGGGCTCGAGGAGCGCAAGCAGATCCTCTACCTGCTGGGGCCGGTAGGCGGCGGCAAGTCGTCGCTCGCCGAGCGGCTCAAGCTGCTGATGGAGAAGGTGCCCTTCTATGCCATCAAGGGCTCGCCGGTCTATGAGTCGCCGCTGGGGCTCTTCTCGCCGGAGGAGGATGGCGAGCTGCTCGAGAAGGAGTACAACATTCCGCGGCGCTACCTGAAGAGCGTGATGTCGCCCTGGGCGGCCAAGCGCCTCAAGGAGTATGGCGGCGATATCTCCCAGTTTCGGGTGGTGCGTCTCTACCCCTCCCGCCTCAACCAGATCGCCATCTCCAAGACCGAGCCCGGCGACGAGAACAACCAGGACATCTCCTCCCTGGTGGGCAAGGTGGATATCCGCCAGCTCGAGATGTACTCCCAGGATGATCCGGATGCCTACAGCTTCTCCGGCGGCCTGTGTCGCTCCAACCAGGGGCTGATGGAGTTCGTCGAGATGTTCAAGGCGCCCATCAAGGTGCTGCACCCGCTGCTCACCGCGACCCAGGAGGGCAACTACAACCCCACCGAGGGCATGGGGGCGATCCCCTTCGACGGGGTGATCCTGGCCCACTCCAACGAGAGCGAGTGGCAGACCTTCCGCAACAACCGCAACAACGAGGCCTTCCTCGACCGGGTCTATATCGTCAAGGTGCCCTACTGCCTGAGGGTCGCCGAAGAGGTGAAGATCTACCAGAAGCTGCTCGAGCACTCCTCCCTCAATCAGGCGCCCTGCGCCCCGGATACCCTGCGTATGCTGGCCCAGTTCTCGGTGCTCTCGCGGCTCAAGGAGCCGGAGAACTCCAGCGTCTACTCCAAGATGCGGGTCTACGATGGCGAGAACCTCAAGGACACCGATCCCAAGGCCAAGTCGATCCAGGAGTATCGCGACACCGCCGGGGTCGACGAGGGGATGGCCGGGCTCTCCACCCGCTTCGCCTTCAAGATCCTCTCCAAGGTGTTCAACTTCGACACCCATGAGGTAGCGGCCAACCCGGTGCACCTGCTCTATGTGCTCGAGCAGCGCCTCGAGCAGGAGCAGCTGCCCAAGGAGGCCTTCGAGCGCTACCTGCGCTATATCAAGGAGTTCCTGGCGCCGCGCTACGTGGACTTCATTGGCAAGGAGATCCAGACCGCCTATCTGGAGTCCTATTCCGAGTACGGCCAGAACATCTTCGACCGCTACGTCACCTATGCCGATTTCTGGATCCAGGACCAGGAGTACCGGGACCCGGAGACCGGCGAGCTGTTCAATCGTCAGGCCCTCAACGACGAACTCGAGAAGATCGAGAAGCCGGCGGGGATCTCCAACCCCAAGGACTTCCGTCACGAGGTGGTCAACTTCGTGCTGCGGGCGCGGGCCCAGAACAACGGCATGAACCCCAGCTGGCAGTCCTACGAGAAGCTGCGCGGCGTCATCGAGAAGAAGATGTTCGCCAATACCGAGGAGCTGCTGCCGGTGATCTCCTTCAACGCCAAGGCCTCGGCGGCGGACCAGAAGAAGCACGAGGACTTCGTGGCGCGCATGGTGGATCGCGGCTACACCGAGAAGCAGGTGCGGCTGCTCTCCGAGTGGTACCTGCGGGTGCGCAAGTCGCAGTAGCCTGACGCCACCGCAGGCCCAGTCCGGGGGCGCCGCCCCCGGCAGTCGCCGCGCCCGGTGCCGACCGCAACGCCTGCGGGGGTGCCAGGCGCGCAGGGGAGGTCACCATGAGCTATTTCATCGATCGGCGGGCCAATGCCAAGCACAAGAGTGCGGTCAACCGGCAGCGTTTCCTCGATCGCTATCGTACCCATATCAAGCGCTCGGTGGAGGAGGCGGTGAATCGCCGCTCGATCACCGACATGGAACGCGGCGAGAAGGTCTCGATTCCCAGTCGGGATATCTCCGAGCCGGTCTTTCAGCACGGCCCCGGCGGCAAGCGCAGCATCGTCGCTCCCGGTAACAAGGAGTTCGTCGAGGGGGATCGTCTGCGCCGCCCGGGGGGCGGTGGCGGCGGGGGCGGTGCCGGCGAAGGCGGCGCCTCCAACCAGGGCGAGGGCATGGACGAGTTCGCCTTCAGCCTGACCCGGGAGGAGTTCCTCGACTTCGTCTTCGATGGCCTGGAGCTGCCCCACCTGGAGCGCAAGCAACTGGTGGACCTGGAGGAGGTGCGCCCGGTGCGCGCCGGGATCTCCAAGGACGGGGTGCCGGCGCGGATCAATATCGTGCGCTCCATGCGCGAGGCCCAGGCCCGGCGCATCGCCATGCGCGCCCCGTTGCGGCGCGCCCTGCGCGAGGCCAAGGAGGCCCTGGAGGCGGAAGAGCGCAAGGACCCGGTGCTGCGCAACCCGTCGCGCATCGAGGCCCTCAAGGAGGAGATCGAGCGCCTGGAGCGGCGCCTCGAGGCGGTACCCTTTATCGATACCTACGACCTGCGCTACAACCACCTGGTCAACCAGCCCCAGCCCTCCAACAAGGCGGTGATGTTCTGCGTGATGGACGTTTCCGGCTCCATGACCCAGTCCCACAAGGACATCGCCAAGCGCTTCTTCCTGCTGCTCTACCTCTTCCTCGAGCGCAACTACGAGAAGGTCGAACTGGTCTTCGTGCGTCACCATACCGCCGCCAAGGAGGTCGACGAGGAGGAGTTCTTCTACTCCCGGGAGACCGGCGGCACCATCGTCTCCAGCGCCCTGACCCTGGTCGACGAGATCATCACCAAGCGCTACTCGCCGGCCCAGTGGAACCTCTACGTGGCCCAGGCCTCCGACGGCGATAACTGGGACGACGACTCGGTGACCTGCCGCGAGCTGATGATGAAGAAGCTGATGCCGCGACTGCAGTACTTCACCTATGTGGAGATCACGCCCCACGCCCACCAGGCGTTGTGGGAGGAGTACGAGCGGGTGGCGGCGGAGTTTCCCGCCCGCTTCGCCATGCGCCAGATCGTCGAGGGCGGCGATATCTACCCGGTGTTCCGAGAACTGTTCCGCCGTCGGGCCGAGGCCTGAGGGGAACCAGGAGGCAGAGCATGACGCGACGCAAGCCCATCGCCACCGGCTCCGACTGGACCTTCGAGACCCTCGAGACCTTCGAGGCCGAGATCGCTCGGCTGGCCGACGAATATCGGCTGGATACCTACCCCAACCAGATCGAGGTCATCACCACCGAGCAGATGATGGACGCCTATGCCAGCGTGGGCATGCCGGTGGGTTACCACCACTGGTCTTTCGGCAAGCAGTTCCTGGCCGTGGAGCAGGCCTACCGGCGTGGCCAGATGGGCCTGGCCTATGAGCTGGTGATCAACTCCGACCCCTGCATCGCCTACCTGATGGAGGAGAATACTCTGATGATGCAGGTGCTGGTCATGGCCCACGCCTGCTATGGTCACAACTCCTTCTTCAAGGGCAACTACCTGTTCCGTGCCTGGACCGATGCCAGCTCGATCATCGACTACCTGGTGTTTGCCCGGAAATACGTGGCGGAGTGCGAGGAGCGTTACGGCGTGACCGCGGTGGAGCAGTTGCTCGATGCCTGCCATGCCCTGCAGAACTACGGGGTGGACCGCTACAAGCGGCCCTCGCCGCTCTCCGCCGAGGAAGAGGCGCAGCGCCAGGCGGAGCGGGAGGAGTACCTGCAGGCCCAGGTCAATACCCTGTGGCGCACCATCCCCCGGTCGCCGGGGAGCGAGGCGCCGGCCGACGCCTTCGACGACGAGGAGGATCCGCTGGGCCTGCATGGCGGCGGCCGCTACCCGCCGGAGCCCCAGGAGAACCTGCTCTACTTCATCGAGAAGAATGCGCCGCTGCTGGCGCCCTGGCAGCGGGAGATCGTGCGCATCGTGCGCAAGCTGGCCCAGTACTTCTACCCCCAGCGTCAGACCCAGGTGATGAACGAGGGCTGGGCCACCTTCTGGCACTATACCCTGATGAATCGCCTCTTCGACGAGGGGTTGGTGGACGAGGGGCTGATCCTGGAGTTCCTGCAGTCGCATACCGCGGTGGTCAACCAGCCCGGCTTCGACAGCCCCTACTACGGCGGCATCAATCCCTATGCCCTGGGCTTCGCCATGTTCACCGATATCAAGCGGATCTGCGAGGCGCCCACCGCCGAGGATCGCGAGTGGTTCCCGGACATGGCCGGCAGCGACTGGCTGGAGACCCTGCACTTCGCCATGCGCAACTTCAAGGACGAGTCCTTTATTCAGCAGTTCCTGTCGCCCAAGGTGATCCGCGACCTCAAGCTGTTCACCGTGGTGGATGACGACCAGGAGGAGATGCTGGAGGTGGCGGCCATTCACGACGAGCGTGGCTACCAGCGCATCCGTGAGGCGCTCTCGGTGCAGTACGCCCTCTCGGTGCGCGAGCCCAATATCCAGATCTACTCGGCGGACATTCGTGGAGACCGCTCCCTGACCCTGCGCCATGTGCAGGATCGGCGCCGGCCCCTGGCCAAGACGGTCTACCCGGTGATTCGCCACCTGCACCAGCTGTGGGGGTTCCCGGTGAAGCTGGAGTCGGTGGAGGAGGGGGAGATCGTGCGACGTTATCAATGGCCCCTGCCCGAGGAGGAGGGGCGGGAGTGACCCGGGGGCAGGCCGAAAGCAGCGGGCCCGCGCCATTGGCGCGGGCCCGTTCGTGTCAACCCTGTCGTGGGGTCAGGGCTTGGCGGCCCAGGCCTGGCACCAGCCACCCGGCTCGACGCTCTTGCCCGGGAAGAGGGCGCAGCCCTCGTTGCCTTCCTGGAAGAACATGCAGTTGTCGCACAGCTCGCCTTCGGCATATTGCTCATGGTCGCTGGCGTCGCTGGCCACTTCCACGTAGCTGAGGTTCTTGGCCTCATCGCTCTCCGGGTCGACCCGCGGCAAGGTGTCGGCGAAGGCGCTCTGGGAGAGGATGCCGGCCCCCAGGGGCAGGGCGGCCAGGCCCAGCAGGCTGTTACGCATAAAGTCACGGCGACTCTGGTTAGCCATGGTATCTCCTTACTTTTCTGCTAGCTTTTTTGGGGCTTGCCCGTAAGGCGCGAGGCCGCCGGGGCAGGGTCACGGTCGTTGGGCGGGTGGTCCCGCTCTAGGTATGGCGAGTGGACTCGCTTAGGCTTCCGACTCCCAAGGGGCGTCGGAGTTCTGCCTTATCCTAGTCGAAGGGGGCCCCGGGAGGCGAATCTCGCTGACCGGGCTGCGGCAATCGGCCGCGCGGGTGCTGGGGGGCGCCAGGCGACGCTGATATACTGGCCCCGACACTGATCATCATCCTGGGGCGAGGGAGAGAGGCAATGCAGAACGCGGTGATCCTGATCAATACCGACAAGGGCCAGGTCAAGGCGGTGGCCGAGCGTCTGGCCGACGTGGAAGGCATCAGCGAGGTCTACTCTACCTGCGGTCGCTACGACCTGGTGGCCATCGCCCGTACTCGGGACTTCGAGAGCCTGGCGGAGCTGGTGACCGAGCGACTCAATGCGGTGGAGGGGATTCGCGAGACCGAGACCCTCAACGCCATGCAGGTTCACTCCCGCCATGACCTGGAGACCATGTTCTCGGTGGGCTGGTAGTCGGTCATCACGCACGGGCGTGTTTTGGCGCCGGCCATCAGGGCCGGCGCCGTCGCTGGATAGGGAAGGGCATGCGCAGAAGGATCTCTCGATGGCGGCGCAGCCTGCGCCAGATGGGCGTGGGGCTGGTCTTCGTCGCCATCAGTAGCGGGCTCTGGTATGCCCAAGAGCAGGAGTATCGCGACCAACTCAGCTGGATGGGCGTGCCCACCTGGGAGAGCCTGACGCCTACCAGCCTGCATCGGGTGCTGCGCAACGACGGCTTTCTGGTGGGCTGGTCCGACGTGCGGGTCAATCCGCTCTGGGTCAGCTATACCCTGCATGCGGTGGAGGATCCCCGGGCGGCGCCGCGCCCCGATTTCCAGCGCGACTGGCGCACCCTCTGGCCGGTCACCGCCGACAGCTACTTCGGCAGCGGCTATGATCGCGGGCACCTGGCCCCCAACTATGCGATCGCCGTGGTGCACGGGCGGGAGGCTCAGCGCCAGACCTTCCTGATGAGCAATATGTCGCCCCAGCGGCCCGATCTCAATCGACGCCTCTGGCAGCGCCTGGAGGCGGCGGTGATCGATCACTTCGTGCCGCGCTTCGGTACCCTGCAGGTGATTACCGGGCCGGTCTTCCCCGAGGGCTTCATGGACAACGTCTTCAATCGGGTGGGGCTGGTGGAGGTGCCGGAGGCCTTCTACAAGATCATCCTGGTGCCTGGCGCCGAGCCCCGGGCCCTGGCCTTTATCATGCCTCAGGAGGTGCGCGGCGATGAGCCCCTGGACGATTACCTGGTGAGCATCGATGAGGTGGAGGCGCGTACCGGCCTGAACTTCTTCCCCAATCTGCCGGAAGCCGAGGCCGTGCGGCTGGAGGGGCGGGTGCATGCCCGGGGCTGGGGGCTGGAGGAAGTGGCGCGGCTGCCGGGGCGTTTCGACTGAGGGGGGGGGCGCGTCGAGCGAGGCGCATGCGCGAATCGCAGACATAAAAAAACACGCTCGATGGCGTGTGCGGGCTTTCTATCGTTTTCTATCTATCGGGGGGGGGTGCGAGGGGTGTCGATGGTGCCCAGAAGAGGACTTGAACCTCCACGTCCGTAAGGACACTAGCACCTGAAGCTAGCGCGTCTACCAATTCCGCCATCTGGGCAGCGGTCACTCGACGGTGTCAACTCGGGTCATGATGCGAAGTGGTGCCCAGGAGAGGACTTGAACCTCCACGTCCGTAAGGACACTAGCACCTGAAGCTAGCGCGTCTACCAATTCCGCCACCTGGGCGCATCATGCTGCTCATGTTCGAGACTGGGTCGATGGTGCCCAGGAGAGGACTTGAACCTCCACGTCCGTAAGGACACTAGCACCTGAAGCTAGCGCGTCTACCAATTCCGCCACCTGGGCG
>NZ_JADOTW010000052.1 GCF_015645095.1 Halomonas sp. 328 | reverse complement strand
TCGGCGGTACCGCGCTGAATCAGCGCCGCTAACACAAGCCCGCCGCCCTCCTTCTCCGACGGCGGCACCGAGCAGCATCACGCCTGCCCGCCAGGTTCGACGATGGTCGCCTCCCAAAGACAAGGCCCGAACTCTCTCGAGTCCGGGCCTTGTGATCAGGCCTCGTCGTTGGCCGGTGGCAGCACCCAGTTGAGGACGATGCCCACCAGGGCCGCCAGGCTGACCCCCTGAAGGGTGAACTGGCCGCCGCCCAGCTGCATGCCGCCGATGCCGAAGACCAGGATCAGCGAGATCACCACCAGGTTGCGGGGCGCGGTCAGGGAGTGACCGGCACGCACCAGGGTATTCATCCCCACCACGGCGATGGAACCGAACAACAGGGTCATGATGCCCCCCATCACCGGCCCGGGAATGGTCTGCAACAGGGCACCCAGCTTGGCCACGAAGGCCAGCACGATCGCCACCCCGGCAGCCACGATCATGATCCGCGGATCGAAGGCGCGAGTCAGGGTCACCGCCCCGGTGACCTCGGAGTAGGTGGTATTGGGCGGGCCACCGAACAGCGCTGCCGTGGTGGTGGCCAGGCCATCCCCCAGCAGGGTGCGATGCAGGCCCGGCGTCTCCAGGTAGTTCTTGCGGGTCACCGAGCCGATGGCCACCATGTCGCCGATATGCTCCACCGCCGGGGCGATCGCCACCGGAATCATGAAGAGGATCGCCGCCCAGTGGAAGCTCGGCGCGGTGAAGGCCGGCAGCGCCAGCCAGGCCGCCTCGGTCACCGGGGTGAAGTCGATCACCCCCATGGCCAGGCCCAGCAGGTAGCCGGTGACGATACCGCCCATGATCGGGATCAGGCGCAGCAGGCCGCGGCCGAAGACCGCCAGCACCAGGGTCACCAGCAGGCTGACCATCGACAGGGTGATCGCCTGGCCATAGCCGATATGCTCGCTGGTCTCGCCGGTGGCCATGCTGACCGCCACCGGCGCCAGGGCCAGGCCGATCACCATGATCACCGGCCCCACCACCACCGCCGGCAGCAGGCGATGCAGCCAGGCGGTGCCCTTGAGGCGCACCGCCTGGGAGATGACCACATAGACCAGGCCCGCCGCCAAGAGGCCACCCAGGGTCGCCGAGACCCCGAAACTGGCCACCGAGCCCTGAATCGGTGCGATAAAGGCAAAGGACGAGGCCAGGAAGACCGGCACCGTGGCCCGGGTCACCGCATGGAAGACCAGGGTACCCACCCCAGCGGTGAACAGCGCCACGCTGGGGTCGAGGCCGGTCAGCAAGGGCACCAGCACCAGGGCGCCGAAGGCCACGAAGAGCATCTGGGCACCGGTCAGCAGGGTCCTGGGCAGGGAGTCGGTCGAGCGGGGCACGACCGCCGAGGAGTCACTCATGGCGAATCTCCAGAAAAACGCCCCAGGGGAACCGGGGCGTGGAATGACTGGTGTAGAAGAGGCGGAGGGAGGCCCCGCATCCCCGATATCAACGCGTACCGAAGATCTTGTCGCCGGCGTCCCCCAGGCCAGGCACGATATAGCCGTGCTCGTCGAGGCGCTCGTCGATGGCCGCGGTATAGATCTCCACGTCCGGATGTGCCTCCTGGACCCGGGCGATCCCCTCCGGCGCCGCCACCAGCACGATCACCTTGACCTGCCGGCAGCCCCGCTGCTTGAGCATATCCAGGGTCGCCACCATGGAGCCGCCGGTGGCCAGCATGGGATCGATCACGATGGCCAGGCGCTCGGCGATATCATTGGTGAACTTCTCGAAGTAGGGCACCGGCTCGAGGGTCTCCTCGTCGCGATAGAGCCCCACCACGCTGATCCGGGCACTGGGAATCAGGTCGGTGACCCCATCCAGCATGCCGAGTCCGGCGCGCAGGATCGGTACCACCGTGACCTTCTTGCCCTTCAACTGCTCCACCTCGAGGGGCTCACCGCTCCAGCCGGGCACCTCGATGGTCTCCAGCTCCAGGTCCTGGGTGGCCTCGTAGGTCAGCAGCTTGGCGACCTCGCCGGCCAGCTCGCGAAAACTCTTGGTACTGATGTCGGCGACCCGCATCAGGCCCAGCTTGTGCTTGACCAGGGGGTGTTGGATGGCATGAACGCTCATTGGGTGGCCCTTGAAGAAAATAAAGTCGCAATAGCGTGGGTCGGATGACGCCGCGGTCTAGCCGCCTGGCGCCGTGAGGTTAAGAGTCGTCGACGACGCCGAGGTCGCCAGGCGGGGGTCTCAACGCCCCTCTCACGTCGACGCCTCCGAGATCGGCTCGAGGGGCAATTGCCAGTCGATGGCGCCGCGGCCGCGCGCCTCGAGGAAGGCGTTGGCCTGAGAGAAGTGACGCTGACCGAAGAAGCCGCGATGGGCGGAGAGCGGCGACGGATGGGGCGACTGCAGCACCAGATGGCGGCTGCGATCGACGAAGGCCGCCTTTTTCTGGGCATAGCTCCCCCAGAGCAGGAAGACCACCCCCTCGCACTGCTCGTTGACCGTGGCGATGGCCCGATCGGTAAAGGTTTCCCAGCCGCGCCCCCGATGGGCACCGGCATTGCCCTGCTCCACCGTCAACACGCTGTTGAGCATCAGCACGCCCTGACGCGCCCAGGGCTCCAGGAAGCCATGATTCACCGGGCTCACCCCCAGATCGCCGGCCAGCTCCTTGTAGATATTGACCAGCGAGGGGGGCGTAGGCACCCCGGGGCGCACCGAGAAGCAGAGCCCATGGGCCTGATCGGGGCCGTGGTAGGGGTCCTGCCCCAGGATCACCACCTTGACCCGCTCCAGAGGGGTCAGCTCGAAGGCACGGAACCAGTGGCTGGAGTGGGGATAGATGACCTTGCGAGCGGCCTTCTCGGCGGCGAGGAATTCGCGCAGCTGCTGCATGTAGGGGGCCTGGAACTCCGGGCCCAGGAAGCGGCTCCAGCTCTCGGGAAGCGGGGATCCTGACATCGACCAACTCTCTTTACTGACGTCGCTGACGGCATCATCGCGGCGAGGCCACGCCTCGCCGCCCCGGGACTCAGTCATCGTCGCCCTTGCGCACCTGCTCCACCAGGGGCTGCACATAGGCGATGCCCATATCCCAGGGGAACTGGATCCAGCAGTCCTGGGCCACTTCGGTGAGGCACTGATCCACCAGGGGACGCCCCTCGGGCTTGGCATAGACAGTGACGAAGTGCGCCTTGGGCAGCATCTCGCGCACCTTGCGGGCGGTCTTGCCGGTATCCACCAGGTCATCCACCAGCAACCAGCCATCGCCGTCGTGATCGACGCCCTTCATCACGTCGAGTCCGCCCTGCTCCATATGGTCGTAACTCTTGATGCAGACGGTATCGATCAGGCGCACATTGAGCTCCCGAGCGATCAGGGCGGCGGGAATCAGCCCGCCCCGGGTGATGGCGACGATGCCCTGGAAGTCACGCTCCACCAGCTGGTGGCAGAGGGCCCGCACATCCCGGTGGAGCTGATCCCAGGAAACGGTGAAGTGTTGCTGATAGCGATTGGCGCTCATGATCGATGTACCGGTAAACCAGAGGGGAGGACGAGGTTACTCGTCCTCGGTGAAGGAACAGACCGCGAAGACACTATGCCCCGCCTCGCGGATCTTCTGGGAGCCGCCCAGCTCGGGCAGGTCGATGATGGTGGCGGTCTCCACCACCTGACCACCACAGCGGGTGATCAGCTTGGCGGCGGCCAACATGGTGCCGCCGGTGGCGATCAGGTCATCCATGATCAGGATGCGATCGTGCTGCTTGAAGGCGTCCGCATGGAGCTCCACCTCGGCCTGCCCATACTCCAGGGTATAGGTCTCGCTGACGGTGCGAAACGGCAGCTTGCCCTTCTTGCGCACCGGCACGAAGCTGCAGCCCAGCTCGTAGGCCAGGGGGGCACCGATGATGAAACCGCGGGCATCGATGGCGGCGATGGCGTCCAGGTCCATCTCCTGGTAGCGATGCACGAAGCTGTCGATCAGCTTGCGAAAGGCGGCACTGTTCTGCAGCAGCGGGGTGATATCGCGGAAGTTGACCCCCGGCTGCGGCCAGTCGGGGACGGTGCGAATCACCGATTTGATGTAGTCAGCGTAGATGCTCATCGACTCTCTCAATCCAGGAACAGGAATTTCAGGGCAAAGAGTACCGCCAGGATCACCACCGCCGGGTTGAGATCCTGGAAACGCCCGGCCAGCGCCTTGATGGCCACATAGCTGACAAAGCCCAGGGCGATGCCCTCGGCGATCGAGAAGGTCAGTGGCATGGCCAGGGCGGCGATCAGCACCGGGGCCGCATCGGTGGCGTCCTCCCAGTTGGCATGGGCCAGGCTACCGGCCATCAGCGAGGCCACATAGAGCAGCGCGCCGGCGGTGGCGTAGGCGGGAATCGAGCCGGCCAGGGGCGCGAAGAAGAGGCTCACCAGGAAGAGGATGGCCACCACCACGGCGGTCAGGCCGGTGCGTCCCCCGGAGGCGATGCCGGCGGTGGACTCGATATAGCTGGTGGTGGTGGACGTCCCCAGCACGGCACCGGCCATGGAAGCGCTACTGTCGGAGATCATCGCCCGATTGAGGCGAGGCAACTTGCCATCCTTGTCGAGCAGGCCGCCACGATGGGCGACCCCCACCAGGGTCCCGGAGGTATCGAAGAGGTCGACGAACAGGAAGGCGAAGATCACGCTGAGCATGGCGATATCCAGCGCCCCGGCGAGATCCAGCGCCATGAAGGTCGGCGCCATGGAGGGCGGCATGGAGACCAGGCCGGCATACTCGTTGTGGCCCAGCACCATGGCCAGGACAGTGATGCCCAGAATCCCGATCATCACCGCCCCGGTAACCTTGAGATAGGCCAGGGCGGTGATCACGAAGAAGCCCAGCATGGCGTAGATGGCCGGCGGTTGGGACATGTCCCCCAGGGCCACGTAAGTGGCCGGATTGGCGACCACGATACCGGCATTCTTCAGTGCAATCATCGCCAGGAAGAGACCGATACCGGCGGCGATGCCCAGGCGCAGCGACAGCGGAATCGAGTTGATGATCCACTCGCGCACCTTGAAGATGCTCAGCAACAGGAAGATGAAGCCGGAGAAGAACACCGCCCCGAGCGCCGCCTCCCAGGTGTAGCCCATGCCCAGCACCACACCATAGGTGAAGAAGGCATTGAGGCCCATGCCCGGCGCCTGGGCAATGGGATAATTGGCCCACAACCCCATGATCAGACAGCCGACGGCCGCCGCCAGACAGGTCGCCACGAAGACCGCCCCGTAGTCCATTCCCGTCTCCGAGAGGATGCTCGGGTTGACGAAGATGATATAGGCCATGGTCAGGAAGGTGGTGATCCCGGCGATGACCTCGGTGCGAACCGTGGTGTGGTGCTCGCTGAGCTTGAAGTGGTCGTCCAGCAGTCGTTTCAGCATCGGGGGCCCCGTGCGCTTGCGTAGATGGTCAAGAGGCGGAAAAGGCGCACATACTACCCAAAGCGGCGGCGCGACGCGAGACGCAATGCGCGTCGACCGCCGCCTGATCGGCAGGGCGCTTTTTCCGGCGTCATACAGGTATAAGCAATGGCTGCTGCAGGCGCCATCCCTTACCGCAAACGCAGCCTTGACGATTTGGTCAGGCCGCGGCCCTCAGGACGACTGGGGCAGGCGGACGGCAAGCATCCGTTCCACGCTCTCGACGATGGCCTGGGTCTGGGGGTCGATCTCGATATTGACCCGATCGCCTTCGGCGCGCTCGCCGAGGGTGGTGCGCGACAGGGTCTCGGGGATCAGGTTGACGCAGAAGCTCGGCCCCTCGGCGGCCTGGCGCACCTCGCCGATGGTCAGGCTGATGCCGTCGACGCCGATATAGCCCTTGTCGAAGAGAAAGCGCCCATAGGCCTCGGGCAGGCGGAACCACAGGCGCCGGTTGTTGGGCGCCTCCTCGATGGCGGTCAGTTCGGCCATGCAGATTACATGGCCCGACATGGCGTGCCCGCCGATCTCGTCGCCGAAGCGGGCGGCCCGCTCGATATTGACGCGCTCCCCCACCGCCAGGTCGCCCAGGTTGGTCAGGCGCAGGGTCTCGCGCATCAGGTCGAAGCTGACCCGCTCGCCATCGATGGCGGTGACCGTCAGGCAGACCCCGTTATGGGCCACCGAGGCCCCCAGGGCCAGTCCCTCGCGAAGCGCCTGCGGCAATGCCACCACATGGGTGCGGAAGGCCTCCTTCTCGACGACCTCGACCAGCGTGGCGGTACCCTGTACGATTCCAGTAAACATCTCGACTCCCGAAGCATGGTGAGACGGGCCGGCCCATGCGGCCCCGGATAACGCCCTAGTCTACCAGCCCGCCCCGCCTCGGGCCTCTCCCTCGGCAAGCGAGATTCCTTGGGCCCCACCGGCCCGCCGCAGTAATATTTTCTGCAAGAAGGCGTCATCGGCGACAACTTGGCCCGAACTGTCGTTGACAGCCCATTCAATAACCACTAGCATTCGCTCATTCATTTCAGGCGCCGATTTGTACCCGGATTGCGGGCGCCGCCACCCCCTCTCGAGGGGGCGGTAAGTGCAGCTAAAAGGGTGTGTCCAGCGTTGATGGCCACCCGCCAGGGTGGCCTTTTTTTTGCCCTGCGACTGCCCGCCCGCCCGGCGCCCCCACCAGTCCACGGGACCCATGATCAAGCTCAGCAACCTCTCCAAGACCTATGGCAGCGGCGAGCACGCCGTCCAGGCCCTGAAGACTATCGACCTGGAGGTCCCCAAGGGCACCGTCTATGGGGTCATCGGCCTCTCCGGGGCCGGCAAGTCGACCCTGATTCGCTGCGTCAACCTGCTGGAACGCCCCACCACCGGCAGCGTGCGGGTCGACGACCAGGAGCTCACCGAACTGAGTGGCGCCGCCCTCAACCAGGCCCGCCACCAGATCGGCATGATCTTCCAGCACTTCAACCTGCTCGCCTCGCGCACCGTTTTCGCCAACGTGGCCCTGCCCCTGGAGCTGATGGGCGTCGGCAAGGCGGAAATCCGCGAGCGGGTGCTGCCCCTGCTGGATCTGGTCGGCCTGGCCGACAAGCGCGAGCAGTACCCCGCCCAGCTCTCCGGCGGCCAGAAGCAGCGGGTGGCCATTGCTCGCGCCCTGGCCAGCCGCCCCAAGGTGCTGCTCTGCGACGAGGCCACCTCGGCCCTCGACCCCCAGACCACCGGCGCCATCCTCGACCTGCTGCAGGACATCAACCGCCGACTCGGCCTGACCATCCTGCTGATCACCCACGAGATGGAGGTGGTCAAGCGCATCTGTCACCGGGTCGGCCTGATCTCCGGCGGCGAACTGGTGGAAGAGGCCGAGGTCGGCGACTTCTTTACCGCCCCGCGCACCGAGCTGGGCCGCCACTTCCTCAATGACTTCCTGCAACTGGAGCCCCCGGCGGCACTGGTCGAACGCCTGGAGCCCACCTCCGGCGAGCACACCCATCCGGTGGTGCGCCTGGCCTTCGGCGGCGACGCCGTCTCCACTCCGCTGATCTCACGCCTGGCCCGGGAGTGCGGCATCGATGTCAGCATTCTCGAGGCCAAGGTGGAGTCGATTCAGGAACGCACCCTGGGGCTGATGATCGCCGAACTGATCGGCAGCGCCGAGGAGACCGCCCGCGCCATCGCCTATCTCGAAACCCATGACCTCGACGTGGAGGTGCTCGGCCATGTCCAGCGCGATGCTTGACCTGATTCTCAAGGCGACCCTGGATACCCTCTATATGGTGGGGATCTCGGGGCTTCTCTCGGCCCTGCTGGGGGTACCCCTGGGGGTGCTGCTCTATGTGACCCGCCCGGGGCAGATCCTCGCTCGACCGCTGCTCAACCAGGTGCTGGGCGTCACCACCAATATCGGCCGCTCGGTGCCCTTTATCATCCTGATGGTGGCGATCATCCCCTTCACCCGGCTGATCGTCGGCACCTCCATCGGCACCAATGCCGCCATCGTGCCGCTGACCGTGGCGGCGATCCCCTTCGTGGCTCGCCTGGTGGAAGGCTCGCTGAACGAGATCTCCCCCGGCCTGGTGGAGGCCGCCCAATCCATGGGCGCCACCCCCTTCCAGATCATCACCAAGGTGCTGCTGCCGGAGGCCAGGGGCGGCATCATCACCGGCCTGACCATCACCGTGGTGACCCTGGTCAGCTATTCCGCCATGGCCGGCGCCGTGGGCGGCGGCGGCCTGGGCGACCTGGGCATCCGCTACGGCTACAATCGCTTCGACCCCATGGTGATGCTGATCACCGTGGCGATCCTGGTGGTAATGGTGCAGGGCTTCCAGAGCCTCGGCGACGCCCTGGTACGCCGCGCCAATCACAAGTGACTCCGCCGGCTCGCCGGCACTTCCTGGACACAAGGAGAGCTTCAATATGCAACGACCCCTGGCTACCTGGCTGCGCCCCGCCCTGATCGGTGCCACCCTGCTCGGCAGCGCCCTGCTGGCCGGCTGCGGCGGCGATGACGACACCCGCAGCATCAAGGTGGGCACCATGTCCGGCCCGGAATCCGAGGTGATGGAAGTGGCCGTGCAGCTCGCCAAGGAGCGCTACGATCTGGACGTGGAGATCATCGAGTTCACCGACTACGTCTCGCCGAATGCCGCCCTCGCCGACGGCAGCCTCGACGCCAACGCCTTCCAGCACGAGCCCTACCTGCGCAGCATGGTGGAGGATCGCGGCTATGACCTGGTGGTCGCCGGCCACACTTTCGTCTACCCGATCGGCGCCTACTCCGAGAAGCACGACAGCATCGAGGCGCTGCCGGAGCGGGCCATCATCGCCCTGCCCAACGACCCCACCAACGGCGGCCGGGCGATGATCCTGATGCACCACGCCGGCCTGATCGCCCTGGACGACCCGGACAACCTCGAGGCCACCCCGGTCAACGTCGTCGACAACCCCCACAACTACCAGTTCCGCGAGATCGAGGCGGCGCAGCTGCCGCGCATCCTGCGCGACGTGGACCTGGCCTTTATCAACAACACCTTCGCCCAGCCCGCCGGCCTGCACCTGGACGACGCCCTGCTCCGCGAGGGCCCCGAGTCCCCCTACGTCAACCTGATCGCGGTGCGCGCCGGGGACGAGGAGCGCGAGGAGATCCAGCAGCTGGTCTCCGCCTACCAGAGCGACGAGGTGGCCGCCAAGGCCCTGGAGCTGTTCGACGGCGGCGCGGTCCCCGGCTGGCAATAAGTCCCGCCGGCGCCACATCCACAGGGCCGACCCATGCCGGGTCGGCCCTGCGCTTTAGGAGAGAGACAATGAGCGACTATGCCATGCTCGGGCGCCAGCTGGCCGCCCTGCTCGATGATCGCGACCCCCTGACCAACTGCGCCCAGACCTGCGCCCTGCTGATGCAGGAACTCCCCGACCTCAACTGGGTGGGCTTCTACCTCCAACGCCGGCCCCGGACCCTGGTACTGGGTCCCTTCCAGGGCAAGCCGGCTTGCACCCCCATCCCCTTCAGTCAGGGCGTCTGCGGCGCCGCGGCGCGAAGCCACGAGTCCCAGCGCATCGACGACGTCCACGCCGTGGCCGATCATATCGCCTGCGACAGCGCCTCCCGGGCCGAACTGGTGGTGCCGATCCTCCACGACGGCGAGGTGTGGGGCGTGCTGGACCTGGACAGCCCCCGCCTGGGGCGCTTCACCCCCCAGGACCAGGCGGGCATCGAGGCCCTGGTGGCGATCTTCCAGGCCCATACCGACCTGGAGCACCTCTAGCGAGGCCAAGCCCCCGGCCGGCCCCGCCAGGCCGGTCTGGCGACTCGCCGCGGATGGCGCCCATACGAGAACGCCCCGTGACCAGGAGTCACGGGGCGTCGAGATTTGGTAGGACCAAGCGGATTTGAACCGCTGACCTCCACGATGTCAACGTGGCGCTCTAACCAACTGAGCTATGGTCCT
>NZ_JADOTW010000051.1 GCF_015645095.1 Halomonas sp. 328 | reverse complement strand
CAATCTGTCACTGATTATATGATCGGTTACTACAGCAGTCTCAGGTCGCACAAGCATAACGATGGACTGCCGCCGAACATGGCAGAAAAGAACTACTGGAATGCTCAAAACTCAGCGGCCAAAAACGCTTGACCACTACAGCCCTGTACCAGGACCTTCAGCATCATGATGCGAGCATAAGCCTTGTGCTCAGAACAAAGAGCGGAAGAGTCGTCACGGCCCCCAGCAAGGCAGGCATTGGAGAGATCAGGAACGAAAGCAACAAACCCCTCTTCATAATGAACCAGAAAGAGAGCCTCGTAAACCTGAAGCACGCCGGAGAACTTCAGGCCCCCTTGCTCGATTTTCTGAAGGAACGAGGCGTCGATCAACAGGAGGTCAGTTCTGACCTGGGGATTATCTGTACCATGATCTACGTCGCATTGATCGCAGGCGTTGGGCTCTTCTACACCTCCAGCAATAATATCGAATTCCTTTACCCCTACCTCCTTGCCTGCGTGGCCTTCACCCTCTCGGGCCTGGCATTGATGTCATATGCTTATAAGCCTGGCCAAGAGAAGTGGTCCATTCCGTCCATGGTACTCCTCGCCATCGGTGCCTTGCCCACCTCGCCTTCGAGCCTCCTGGTACTGCCGATGATCAAAACCTTCGGTCGCGCCAAGCTGCATCGGCTGCTTAACCAGGATAGTAAAGAGGCAAAAGCGTCCCATGGCTAGTGCCCGCTACGGCATCGTCCCCCTACCCCACACAGGAGAATGAAACAGTGAGCAAGGAAGCAGAGAAGGCCGTATTCCAGGACCTGGATTTCGAGTGCCCCGCCTGCGCCTCCCATTTTTGCGAGGACTCGGAGTGGGTCACTGGCATCCAGGACGGCCGCTTGTCCCGGCTGTGGTAGCGAGTTGCGGATCCAGGCAGAAGAGGAGGAACAGCTGGCGGATTTCATGAAGAGGAAGGGACGCTTCGGGAAGGCGATGTTTGCCTTTATGCTGCCCTACGGTATCGGTGGGCTGATCGTCGCCCTCTTTTTTGGCGGGCTCGGCTTTATGCTCTATCTACCCGTCGGGCTGGTGATCTTCTCGCTGCTGAAGCTGCTGTTCGATAACCGCTCCGATCTGTCGGTTCGCCTGGATCAAGCCTAGTTCGCTCTAACGACGAGGGGCCTCCCACTTAGCGGGAGGCCCCTTGTCGTTGGTGGCCCCAGCGATCAGCCCAACCGGGCGCGAATGGCCGCTTCGATGCCGGCGGCGTCGAGGCCGCAGTCGGCGAGCAGTTCCGCGGGCTTGCCGTGCTCGACGAAGGCATCGGGCAGGCCCAGTTGCAGCAGTGGGGCCGGGATGCCCTCGGCGGCCAGCAGCTCGGCCACGGCGCTGCCGGCGCCACCGGCCACCACGTTCTCCTCCAGGGTCACCAGCAGGTCGTGGTCGGCGACGGCGGCCAGCACGGCGTCCCGGTCCAGCGGCTTCACCGAGCGCATATTGAGGTGACTGGCGTCGAGGCGTTCGGCCACCGCCTGGTGTTCGCCGACGATCCCCAGGTGCTGGGCGCCCTGGGGCCGCGGACCTACCATGGCCGCGCCGGCGGCACCCCGCCACAGCGCCACCTGCGCAAGCTCAAGCAGGTCTCGCGGGTGGCCCCGGCCAGCGCCGTGCTCAAGGACTACAGCTTCAAGCAGCCGGCCTATGCCCAGCTTCACGAGCACGCCGCCGCCGACCTCGAGACCCACGCCCAACGCGACGACTACGAGCACTACGACTACCCGGGCCGCTACAAGGCCGACGCCTCCGGCGCGGCCTTTACCCGCATCCGCCTCGAGGCGCTGCGCCGCCGAGGCCGAGAGCGACCTGCCGGAGCTGGCCCCCGGCACCCGCTTCACCCTCGAGGGCCACGACCTCGACGAGACGAACCGCGACTGGCAGGTGCTGGCGGCGGTTCACACCGGCACCCAGCCCCAGGCCCTGGAGGAGGAGGCCACCCAGGCCGATGGCCTGACCACCCTCGCCAATACCCTGGTGCTGGCCCCCGCCGACCGGGCCTGGCGCCCCGAACCGCCCGTCCGGCCCCGGGTCGACGGCCCCCAGGTGGCCTTCGTGGTGGGCCCCGAGGGCGAGGAGATCCACTGCGACGAACACGGCCGGGTCAAGGTGCAGTTCCCCTGGGACCGCTATGCGGAGCCCAACGAGACGGCGAGCGCCTGGCTGCGGGTCAGCCAGGGCTGGGCCGGCGGTGGCTATGGCAGCCTGGCCATCCCGCGCATCGGCCACGAGGTGATCGTCTCCTTCCTGGAGGGCGACCCGGACCAGCCGCTGATCACCGGACGCACTTACCACGCGGTCAACACCCCGCCCTACGCGCTGCCCGAGCACAAGACCCGCACCGTGCTGCGCACCCAGAGCCACCAGGGCGAGGGCTTCAACGAGCTGCGCTTCGAGGACCAGGCCGACCAGGAGCAGATCTGGCTGCACGCCCAGAAGGACCTGGAATTACTCACCAATAACGACCGCACCGAGGAGGTCGGCAACGACAGCCACCTCAAGGTGCACCACGACCGCATCAGTGAAATCGACAGCGACGACCACCTCACCGTGCACGGCAACCGCCACGCCCAGGTGGACGGCGACGACCACCTGATCGTCGGCGCCAGCCGCCACGAGCGCTACGGCCGCGCCCAACTGGTGGAGGCCGGCCAGGAGGTCCACCACAAGGCCGGCATGAAGGTGGTGATCGAGGCCGGCGCCGAGATCACCCTCCAGGCCGGCGGCAGCTTCGTCAAGCTCGACCCCTCTGGGGTCACCATCAGCGGCGCCAGCGTCAAGATCAACTCCGGCGGCAGCCCCGGCTCGGGCAGCGGCCAGGCCGCCGAGGCCCCGCAACTGCCGCGGCAGGCCACGGCGGAGAGCCACCAAGCGATTGCCCCGATCAATCGCCCCGCACAGCTGAAGGCCCTGCTCCGGGAGCCCGCCAGTTGCGAGATCTGCGAAGACTCGAGCCAGGGGAGTCATTAAATGAAGTCCGCCCGGGCAGTCACCCATGTGCTGGTGGATGGCGTGCGTTATCCCGACGCCCTCAGGCGCCTGTACGCGCGCGACGACCTCGATGAGATCGAGCCGCTCTACCTGATGACCCGCTGGTCCGCTCTAGCCGAACAGGGGCCGATCCTGGCGCGCCTGAAGGGCACCGGCCTGGCCGATGAAGCACGTGCCGGCGGCAACGAAAGGCTACCGTGTGCGCTCTCGCTGCTGAGCAGCGAAGCGAGCACCGACGAGCTGGGTGACCACCTTCGTCAGTGCGTCACCTTTCAGGAAGAAGGCCAATCCGAGAAGTTGCTGCGCTTCGCCGATCCGCTGGTGACACGCCACTGGTTGGCCAGCTACGGTAGCAACGTGCCGGCGGCTCTTATGGGCCCCATCGCCACCTGGTGGGTCGCGGACTGGTCGCCGAACTGGGTGGAGCCACGCCCCCTTCGGTGGCAAGCCTTTCATGCCGATGGCGCCACTGCGGCCCCGGATGCGCCCATCCCACCCATGGGGCCTGCTCAACTGGCCGCGCTTGATGCGGTGGCACGCTGGCGGCTCAAGGAGCGCCTGACCACCCACTTCGCGACTCAGGCCACCACGGCTTGGCACGCCCTGCCCGTGGCTGAGCGTGGTGACTGGCTCGACGCACGTCTTGACGACGCCATCGTATGGGGCGCATCGACCGAGCGACAACTGGCCATCTGGGTGGACCTTAGCCTGCACTGGGGCGAAGACTTCATGACCGCTCACGACGGGCTGTATGCCCGCTGGGTGGCCACGCTCCCCCCGGGGGCGCGACCCGCTCGCCCCGACAGCCTCTATGCCCTGGATGCCTGGTGCCGTTTGCCCGAGGCCCAGCGGCAGGGTGTCGTAACCTCATCAACGCCCTCATCAAGCGAGGTCTCTCATGGCTGACACGGATGTCCAAAGTACGGCGCGAGATGCCGCGTTCGACGAAACGTCCTTCGGTGGTGGTGTCTGCCCGCTGCTGATCGATGTCACGCTGTTCCCGGTGCGCTACGCCATCGACGAAGCTCCCAGTCAGGCCGATGAGCCGGCTCCTCACCCGTTGTCTGAGCGCTGGCAAGGCCCTGATTACCCCAGCCTGGCAACGCGGGGCTACACCCTGCGACAGCTGCGCGATGGCTGGCTCTATGTGTATGTCGAAGAGAACGGCGAACAGCGCATCGATGAGTATGTCGTAGACGGCGCGACCTTCAATGACGAGCCGCACCTCACCTACTCCACGCGTGCCCACCTGGCCTTGGCCTACTCGTCAGTGCAGTGGACCGAGCGCATCCGCGAGCATATGCTCGCCGACGCCGAGACGCGTCAGCGCCTGATGCGGCCGCTCGACCTGATGGCGGCCTTATGCGCCACCACGGCTACCGGTAACGCGCCTTTGCCGGCGCATGTCGGCCCGCTGACCTCGCTTGGCGAGCATGTAGCGGATATCCCCCCAAACGGCGCAGTAGACAACTTTACCTCCACCACCGTGGCCACCGTCGAATGGGGCAGCGATGTAGCAGACGCCGGCGATGACGGCGAAGAGAGCGTTTACGAAGTACTCGCCCAGAAGCCTGAAATCACCCAGGACAGCGTACTGGCCAACGTCAAAAAACATGACGAAGCGCTGTTCGTGGCCCTGGATGACGACCTCGGTATCGTCAACGATCTGACCATGGCGCTATTGGGTCGGGAAGCGGAGCTGGAAGCCTTCCTCGACGAACATGGCCACAAGCTGGAAACAGCCCTGGTGACGCAGGCCCTATGTGGCCCCGACGACAGCAATCTGCCAGAGGCGCTGCAGGAAAATAGCGAGGCTCGTCGCCGTGTCCTTGCCCTCCTGGAGCGCCATCATCAGGCCACGGTCGAGGCAGCCGCTCAGGAAGCAGAAAGCCAGATGATTTGGGCACGCACCGGCACCCAGCACATCTCCCAGGCGGCACTGGAAACCCACGAGACGCTTCGCGAGAGCGAAGCCGAACTACGTGAATTGGGTGTGACGCCTCCCAGTCGCGAGGCTCATGACTCCTGGCAAAGCCGTGGGCTCTGGCGCTATGACGTTGACTACGCAGGCGCCATGGATTTCATCCACATGCATCAGCCGCGTCTCGAGCGCCTACAAGCCCATGCTCAATCCGCACTCGACGATGTTCTGGCCTGGCTCGAGCGCCTTCCCACTGACGCAGAAGCCTTATGTTACGACCCCACTGATGACGCGCAGTGTCAGGGGTTGATCGAGTTCACGGCCATGATCAGCGAAGCCGTGGGGGCCAGCAAACAAGGACGGCAATGGCTCACCGACACCTTCCGGGAACGCGATACCCTGATCGGTACTGGGCCCTTCAATTTCAGCCCGGCCCTGAGCGCCGCCTTCGAAGCCATTGCCCAGGAGTGGCTGGATGGCACGCCTCCCGGGGATACCGGCAGCGGCATGAGTATCAGCGATACCACCGACCTCTCCAACGCCGCCAATAACCTCAAGAGCGTCCTGGATCTCGAGCACGTTCAGCAATCGGCGATCTTCCAGGCCCTGGCCGCTCCGATCCAGGAGACCTTCGCTACCCTGCAGCGAGTCGTCGCCGGTGCCGGCAAGACCGCCTGGGAGGCCCTCGCCTACCAGGCGTTGCCCGCGGCCGGGGCCGGGGCGCAAGTAGCCACCCAGCAAATCGCCAGGGGGACCTCGATTGCCATGCTGGCGGCCTTCGTTCACCCCGATAATCAGGGTACCTTCTTGCAGCGCAACGGCGAGGCCTTGGCCCAGCAGCGCCGTTGGCGTGCCGGCATGCTGCGCCTGTCGACGCAGATCAAGACCCAGCGACTACTGCTACGAGCCCCCATGTCCCCTGGCCGGCGTGCCGAGCTGTTCCGCACGATCAGCTCGCTCGAAAATGACTACCGGGCCTTGGCACTGCAAGAGCCAAAGCGCTTTACCGCAGGTCCTGCCCAGGGCGCAACGGCACCGTTTGCCTCCCTGGGCTTCGACGAACTGCGCGAGCAGCATCGCCTGCGCGTCGAGCAGGCCGCAGGGGGTGCCGCCGCCGCCCGTCAGCGCATGACCCAATGGATGGAGCGACGTGGTATCGGCGGCCTGCCACTGCTGGTCGCCGCGCTCAATCTGGTCAATGTCGCCGATAGCGTGCGAACGGCCCAGCAGGACGGGATGAACCGGGCCGATATGGAAAAGATCGCCAGCCAGGCCAGCTACGCCAGTGCCGCGGTAATGGCACTATGGGTTATGCCCTACTGGCAGCGGCATGCCAATAGAACGGCCTCGTTGCGTGGAACCGCGAGGAGAATAACCGGAGCAGGAATATCCCGGTGGCACGCCGCCGGGCAAGCCAGTGCAGCACGAATCGCCGCCAAGCTATCGAGTCGAGTCGCGGGTATGGCGGCCTTTGCGACTATCGGGGCAGGTATTGAATCCTGGCAGATCTATCAACAACGTGGGTCATCGACAAGTAACGAGGAGTATCGTGCTCTTACTGCAAAATTTTACGTTACTACCGGTATGTCTATTGTCGGAGGTGCCCAGCTTGGAGGAGCCCTATTCGGCCGCTGGTTTGCCTTTGGCTGGATTCTTGCTCCTTGGGCTAGCTGGGCACTTCTGGCTCTAAGTGTTGGCTATCTGCTTGCCTCCATGCTCGCCGATCACTATCACCGCGAGGGGGTTCGTCTATGGCTCCATCAGAGCACCTGGGGCAAGGCCAAGCGGTGGTCCGATAGCGATGCCGAGCGGGTCGCCGAGCTGCGTGCGCTCAACGAGGCTCTCTTGGCTCCCTCGCTCAAGCTGACACCGGTAGTCACGGCCAAGGCCGAGTTCGATATATCACAGACTTCTTCTCAATTCTCGCCTGGTAGAAGGGTGGAAACGCTGCAAGGCTACTGGATTCAGCTGGCCCTGCCCGCCGCCCTGGGGGGTGAAAAGGTGACGATCTCGCAGAGTGCCGCGGGTGGCTTCTGGGCCTCATCGGAGAGCCTTGGTGAGCGTCCGACCAGCGGGCAGGATCGAGAACTGCCTGAAGCTGCAACCTACGGTGAGGATGACCCGCTGCGGGTCTGGCAGGCCTGGCTGCCTGCCGATCAGCTACCGGACGACCAGCCCTTCCTATTCGGGGTATCCTATGACGAAGCCGTGTATGGCGATAGCAACGGTGGGCTCGGCTTCACTTTCTACAAAGCCGAGCCGAGACAGGGCAAGTACGAGGTAGAGGTCGACGGTCGGTACCGCGGACTGAACTCATCGGCGACCATCGAGCTGACCGTACCGACCCCTTAGGAGACGAAAACGACCATGTGGTTTATCCAACCCAAGCAGGATTATGTGGCACAGATGCCATGGAAGCATGCCGATGAGCCGGCACTAATGGCGTGGCAGATACGCGCAAGAAATTACAACACCTTCATTGCCAATGTGCTTTTTTTTATTATGCTTTTTGCATGCTTGATTGTTGGATTTTTATTGTTCATGGCCGAAGAAAAATTACTTCCCTCACTATTAGGGGGAGGGGGGATGTTTCTATTTGGCGTGCTTATCACCATGAGTATGACTCATCAGACTGCCATTATCGTCTACCGCCTTACCGACAAGCGTATCGAGGTGTTCTCCTGGAAGCCTCAGATCGACTCGGTCAAGCCGGTCATGACCTGGACGGCCATCGGCTCCGGCGTGCTGGTGCTCTTCCTGATATTCATCGATCCGGCTTTTCTTATTGCCGCTATCGGGCCCGTTGGCATAGGGATCGCCGCCGCACTGATGGGCACGTCCAAGAACTACCAATCGATGGTGCGTGACGATCAGTACCATGAAATCGACTGGAAGAACGCGGAAGAAATCGCCGTCTGGCGACAGCGCGCCGTCATCGGCCTGCGCTTCACCTACCACGATAGCGAAGATGGATCCAGCTATCTCGCCTATAAGACGCTCTATTGCCATAAGCAAGACCTCGACAAGAGCATCGCCTTTATTAGAGAGAAGCTGCCCAAGACGCCTTACCGTGAATGCAAGCTGGACGTCGACTCGGATGGCGCCTTCGCGGTGGATTGACACTGGCACGATATCTCATATGCCCGCTGGCCGACACCTCGCCAAGAAGGCCACACATAGCGAGAGCCATCCAGTCATTTCGTTGTCCCGGCGCCACACGGAACGTGGCGCCCATTCTCACCCGCCAGGGAAGGCGCCCGACCGTCTTCCCCGGCGGTAGCGTGGCACACCCCTCTCCGCGGAGTGGCGCCCCCTGCCTGCCCTCGGCGATCGCTTTCTCACCCGCTGGAAGGTGGGCAACTGGCCAGCCATGTCATTGACGGCCTGGCAATAACGACAAGGGATTTGACGCACCATGCCCACACCAACCATCGACGATTCGCTGCCCCCCATGCGCGCCGGCGAGCGGGAAAGCCGCGCCGGGGGCAAGCAGTACTGCCTAAGCCCCCTGCCCCTGCCCACCGATAGCGAGCAGGGGGTGGACGTCGCCCATATCGACGTTCGCCACGACGAGACCACCATGGACCTGCGCCAGGGGGCTAGTCACGAGAGCCTAATGACCACGGGTCATATCGCCAGTGGATTGGCAATATTTATGGCAGCCTTTGGGATAGTGCTACTGCTTATGGCCATTATCAAAGGGTCATTGCCATTCCAAGTCATAGTTTGGTGGGTAGGGGCCCTCTATGGGGTTCTGCTTTTCCCTTTCTTCACAGGGATTGCCTTTCCCAATGTTGTCCTTAAGCGAATCCCTCCTATTCGCCTGCATCGCCAGCGCCGCGAGGTGGCCTTTGTAGTGGACAACCCAGGGAAGCGTTTCTGGCTCCCATCCCCTACGAACATGTGGCTAATGGCATTTTCAGGTGCCATTGCCATGCCAACTGGCGCTCTGGCATTCACAGGGAGCTATGACTGGCTGACCTCATCGGAAGCGACCTTCCCTATTAAAATACTGCTTCTGCATATCGCTTCCCTGGTCTTTCTTCCCCTCTATCCCCATTTCTATGACTTCTGCCGCAAGCGCGCCGGCCAGGAGCGCCAGACGGTACTGGTGCCCTGGGAGGACGTGATCGCCCTGGCGGTCTTCAACCCCAGCCTCAGCGCCGGGGCCGTCACCGGCTTCGGCTGGAACTTCGCCCTGCTGCCCCCCGATCCCGAGCGCCCGGGTTATACCCTGCCCGGAGCCGGTATCGTCGTCGGCGTCGGCGGCCTGCCGGGGGCGCTGGCCCAGTGGGAGTATATTCGCCGCTTTATGGAGGAGGGCCCCGAAGCCATTACCCCCTCGGCCCAGGAGTGGGGCCTGGAGTGGTACGACGCCTACGTGGCCCGTGAAAAAGCGGCATGTGAGCGCACCAACGACATGGCCCGCTGGCGGCGTTTTCGGCGCAAGCGCCGCTGGGAGCACGCCCGCCTCGCCCACTGGTACACCGAGTACCGCATGAAGCATGTGCTGCCCAAGGCGGTTCCCCAGGACTGGTTGGCCGAGTGGTCCAAGCCGCTGCCCAAGGCGCAGTGGGCCAAGCCCTCCCGGCAGCTGAACGAACTCGGCGAACAGCTACGCGCCGCCTATCAGCGTGGCGAGCAGTTCATCGAGATGGGCGATATCGAGCAACGCTTCGGTGTCGAGGCGGCGCCCGCACCCCGCTCGGCATACCGAACACTGCCTTTCAGGCACTGCCAAGCCTGACCACCACACAAGCGACTCAAGGAAGAGCATACGATGAAGCAGGAAAAATTCCCGCTGGATACCATGGCCGTTCTCACCTGTCCGGCCTGCCAGGGTACCTGGCCTCTCAACTGGAACGACTCGAAGGCCCTGCAGGAAGCCCAATCAGTACCTTGCCCCCAGTGCAACCACCAGGGTCAACTGAGTGACACTCAGCACTCGGACTTGTCCGCCCACCTGGATAATGTCGAAAAAGTCACCGGAAAAGGCTCGACCCTGGTCACGGTATCGGGGCTGGCGGCCTTCCTGGTGGGGATCGGCAGCTTCTTTGGCTTGGTTCC
>NZ_JADOTW010000050.1 GCF_015645095.1 Halomonas sp. 328 | reverse complement strand
CATGGAGAACCACGGGCCACTGCACCTCGAGCGCCCCGTGCCCGAGGACGCCTACGCACAGCTGAAGGCCCAGGCGCCGCGCTCGCTCGACCATGACGACCTCGCCATCTACCTGCGCCACCTGGCCAACGCCGATCGCATGATCGCCCGGCTGCGACGGGCCCTCACCGCGCACTCGCGCCCCGGGCTGCTCTGCTGGTACGGCGACCATGTACCCATCCTGCCCGAGGCCTACAACCGCCACGGGCCACCCGCCGGACACACCCACTACGCCATCTGGTCCCCCCGGGCCAGCGGTACGGCGGCACCCCGCGAGCGGTCGGTGGTAGACCTGGGCACCCTGCTGCAGGCGACCCTGCTCGCCCAGGCCGACCCGGCGCAGACAGGCCCGGCCCGCGCACGATTCAAGGAAGACCCAGTGACATCAGGAGCAAGACATGACTAGACGCGTCGCCATCATCGGGGCCGCCCATCGCTTCCCCGGCACCACGCCCGAGACCTTCTGGCAGGACCTGCAGGGCGGCAAGGACATGGTCACCCGCGTCGCCGAAGAGCGCTGGAGCCAGGAGGCCTACCAGCACCCCGACCGGCGCCACCCGGGGACCAGCGTCACCTTTGCCGCCGGCAGCCTCGGGGATGTCAGCGGCTTCGATGCCGCCTTCTTCGGCATCTCGCCGCGAGAGGCCGCCAACCAGGGCCCCCACCCAGGGCCGCCTCCGGGGGTTGCCCGCGGGGCCCAGGGAGGCGGCCGGGGGCCCCCCCCCCCGGCGGGCGGGGGCCCCCCGCCCGGCCCCCCCCTCCCCCCTCCGCCCCGCTCCTCCTCTCCTGGGAGGAGGGCGCCCCCCCCCCCCGCCAAAAGTACCGCCCCGGGCCCTGGCCGCGGGCGTTTTCGTTGGTGGCGACGAAGCCGCCGGGCGCTCCCTCGCCCGGCGCCGCTTCAGAGACTGTAGAGCGTCGCCGAGCCGGGGCCCACCGGCAGGCCGAAGGCGAACACCCAGAGGAAGAAGAGCAGGCTCCAGCCGATCAGCATGAAGAGGGTATAGGGCAGCATCAGCGCCACCAGGGTGCCGATGCCCAGGTCCTTCCGGTAACGCGCGGCCACCGCCATGATCAGGCCGAAGTAGCTCATCATCGGCGTGATCAGGTTGGTCACCGAATCACCGATCCGGTAGGCGGCCTGGATCACCTCGGGGGCATAGCCCATCAGCATCAGCATCGGCACGAAGATCGGCGCGGTCACCGCCCACTGGGCCGAGGCGCTGCCCAGCGACAGGTTGACGAAGGCGCACATCAGGATGAACAGCGCGAAGAGCAGCGGCCCGCGCAGGCCCAGGCTCTGCAGCAGGTCGGCGCCGGCCACGGCGATCACGGTGCCGAAGTTGCTCCAGTTGAACAGCGCCACGAACTGGGCGGCGAAGAACACCAGCACGATATAGAGGCCCAGGCTGCTCATGCTCTTGGCCATGGCGTCGACGATATCCCGATCCCCGCGCATGGTGCCGGCCAGGCGGCCATAGACGAAGCCGAGCAGCGTGAAGGAGACCGCCACGATCACCACGATGCCGCGCAGGAAGGGCGAGCCGCTGACCAGGCCGGTCTCCGGGTGACGCAGGACTCCCCACTCCGGCACCACCAGCAGCGCCAGGCCCGCGGCCAGCGCCAGGGCGGCCAGGCCGGTGCCCTTGAGGGCGCGCTTCTCGGTGGTCGAGAGGGTGGCCATCTGCTGGTTTTCGATGTCCGCCTCGGCCTGGCTGGCATCGAACTTGCCCAGCTTGGGCTCGACGATGCGCTCGGTGACCAGGCCGCCGATCAGGGTGACGATGAAGGTGCTGACGATCATGAAGAACCAGTTGGCCTCGGCGCCCACCACATAGCTCGGGTCGAGCAGCCGCGCCGCCTCCTGGGTGATCCCGGAGAGCAGCGGATCCACGGTGCCGATCAGCAGGTTGGCGCTATAGCCGCCGGACACGCCGCAGAAGGCCGCCGCCAGGCCCGCCAGGGGGTGGCGTCCCAGGGAGTGAAAGATCATTGCCGCCAGCGGGATCAGCACCACATAGCCGAGCTCGGCGGCCATGTTGGACATGATGCCGGCGAAGACCACCGCGTAGGTGACGATGCGCGGCGAGCGGTCCAGCACCAGGGCGCGCATGCTGGCGGAGAGCAGCCCCGAGTGCTCGGCCACGCCGACCCCCAGCATGGCCACCAGCACGGTGCCCAGGGGCGCGAAACCGGTGAAGTTGGTGACCATCTCGGTGACCAGGCGGCGCAGCCCCTCGGCGTTCAGCAGCGAGTTGACGGCGAGCCACTCGCCTTCATTGGCCGGCCGTGGGTCGGCCACCGAGACGCCCAGGGCGGCGGCGATGCCGCTGGCGACGACCACCAGGACGCAGAGGATGGCGAAGAGGGTCACGGGGTGGGGCAGCAGGTTGCCGAGCCACTCCACACTATCGAGGAAGCGGGTAAAGGCGCCACGACGCAGGCGTTCACTCCGCGGGTGCGAGCTTTGCATGAAGAGTTCTCTTGAAGTTTCGATTGACAGTAAAAAAGCCTGCCTTTATGGCAATGCGCGCGACATTACGTGGCGTTATGGCAGACAGCAATCGAATTCATGCATGACGCTATCCAGCGGATGAGAGGGCCTGGCGCCGGGGCTCAGGCGCGGCTGCGGCGCCAGTGGTGGGCCAGGATCACCAGCTCGATCATGGCGATCAGGATCAGCGCATAGCCGAACAGTTCCACCACCTCCTCGGCGGCGTCCTTGAAGGTGCGCAGGTACTGCTCCTGGAGCACCGCCTGCCAGAAGTCGCTGCGGCCGTAGAGGCGCGAGAAGACATAGGTGGTCAGGACGCCGGCGGCGAACAGGCCGAAGGAGAAGCTGTTGGCGTAGCCGGCCAGCTCCTCGGCGAAGTCGCGGCGATGGCGAATCACCGAGGCCAGGCAGGGCAGGATCACCAGGGTGACCAGTACCTTCCAGGTATGCTCGGCCACATAGGTATCCAGCCAGTAGTCCTGTTCACGGATCAGCGAGCTGGTGACGAAGGCGAACAGCAGCAGGGTAACCTGGGGCAGCACCTTCAGCCGCTGGCGCACATGGAGCAGCAGCAGGGCACTGGCGAGCAGCAGGGCGCTCTGGGCCAGCTCGGTAAAGCCCCGTTCGGTGAAGCGCACATTGGGCAGGTGGCGGGCCTCCCAGAGGGTGCCCTGGGCCAGCAGGGCCACCAGCAAGATATAGAAGAAGGCCCGTAGGACCAGGGGCGACAGGCGGTAGGGCGACGATAGTGGCATGGTCGAGACAGAATGGCCGTGACGAAAAGCCCGCCATCATACCGTCATCACTGTATGTTCGTAAGTGGCCTCAGTCGCCGCGCCCGCGTCGCGCCTCCTCTACCAGCCAGTCATGCACCGCCGCCACCCGGCGGTCGTCCAGGGCCCCCGGCGAGTAGACGATGCCGTACTGCTTGCCGGTGGCGACCCGCTCGCTGAAGGGGGCGATCAGGGCGCCGGTCTTGAGCTCGTCGGTGATCAGGGTGCGTCGGGCGATGGCCACCCCCATGCCGGCGATGGCCGCCTCCATGGTCAGCTGGTTGCGGTTGAAGGTGTAGCCGCGGCGCACATTGACGTGGGGGGCCGCGATCGCCTCCAGGTAGTGCTCCCACTCCGCGTAGTCGTGGCTGCCCCGCCAGGCGGTCACGTCATGCAGCAGCGGGTAGTAGGCCAGGTCCTCGGGGCGGCGCAGGGGCGGTTTGCCGCGCAGCAGCGCCGGCGCGCAGACCGGGAAGATCAGCTCGTCCATCAGCGGGGTGATGGAAAAGCCCGGGTAGTGGCCATCGTTGAGGTCGATGGCCAGGTCGAAGTCGCCGTCGCGCAGCGAGATATTGCTGTCCTCGGCGATTACCTGCAGCTCGATGTCCGGGAAGCGCGCCTGCAGCCGCGACAGTCGCGGCATCAGCCACTTGGCCAGGAAGGAGGGCACGCTGCGCAGGCGCAGGATGCCGCTCATCACCCCGGAACGCAGCCGGCGCACCTCCTGGCCCACCGCCTGGTAGGCCTCGTCCACCACCGCCGCCAGGCGCCGTCCCTCGTCGGTCAGCTCCAGGCGCCGCGGCAGGCGGCGGAACAGCTTGAAGCCCAGGCGTTCCTCCAACTGCTTGATCTGCTGACTCACCGCCCCGGTGGTTACGTGCAGCTCCTCGGCGGCGCGGGTAAAGGAGAGGTGCCGGGCGCTGACCGCGAAGACCTTCAGCCAGGCGTGGGTCTGGGCATTGAGGTGTCGGCTCATGGTTGAGTTTTGCTAAATCCAGGAGAAGATATTTTCGATTGTCTCGCGATTCGATCCCCATGAACATAGCGAAAACGCCTCGACGAGGCAGCCCATGATGTCCGATGCTTTAGTCAGATTGATGTGTCGAGACGAGATTGTCTGAATGGCGACGGCCGACGTCGCCCGGGGGTAAGCGAGATGTCCATCAGTGTGTTCGACCTCTTCAAGATCGGCGTGGGGCCGTCCAGCTCGCATACCGTGGGGCCCATGCGCGCCGCCTACGACTTCGTCGAGAGCCTGCGCGCCCAGGACCTGCTGGAGCGGGTGGCCCGGGTCGAGGTGCAGCTCTTCGGCTCGCTTTCCGCCACCGGCATCGGCCACGGCACCGACCGGGCGGTGATCATGGGCCTGATGGGCGAGCGTCCCGATCGCATCGACCCCACCATCATCTCGCCCTGCATCGAGGAGCTGCTGGAGTCCCAGAGCCTGCTGCTGGATGGCCGCCTGGCGATCCCCTTCCTGTGGCCCCGCGACATGCAGCTGCTCGAAGAGAACCTGCCCCACCACCCCAACGCCATGCGCCTGATCGCCCACGGCCATAGCGACGAGCTCTACCGCAACACCTACTACTCGGTGGGTGGCGGCTTCGTGATCGACGAGGCCCAGGCCCAGCAGGGCGACCTGGACACCGACACCACGCCGCTGCCCTACGACTTCAACTCCGCCGCCGAGCTGATGGCGCTGTGCCGCATGCACGACATGCGCATCAGCGAACTGATGCTCGAGAACGAGAAGGCCTGGCGCAGCGAGCAGGAGATCCGCGACGGCCTGTGGACGATCTGGCAGGCGATGTGCGACTGCATCGATACCGGCTTCGCCCACGAGGGCGTGCTGCCCGGCGGGCTCAACGTCAAGCGCCGCGCCGCCGCCCTGCATCGCCGCCTGGTGGCCATGGAAGGCAGCCACAGCCTGATCGCCTCCACCTTCTCCGCCATGGACTGGGTCAACGTCTTCGCCCTGGCGGTGAACGAGGAGAACGCCGCCGGCGGGCGCATGGTCACCGCGCCCACCAACGGCGCCGCGGGCATCATCCCGGCGGTGCTCAGCTACTACATGAAGTTCCAGCCCGAGGCCAGCGAGCGCGACGTGGTGGACTTCCTGCTGGCCGCCGGCGCGGTGGGCATCCTGTGCAAGAAGAACGCCTCCATCTCCGGCGCCGAGGTGGGCTGCCAGGGCGAGGTGGGCTCCGCCTGCGCCATGGCCGCCGCCGGCCTGGCCGAGGTGATGGGCGGCTCGGTGGGCCAGGTGGAGAACGCCGCCGAGATCGGCCTGGAGCACAACCTGGGCCTGACCTGCGACCCGGTGGGGGGCCTGGTGCAGGTGCCCTGCATCGAGCGCAACGCCATCGCCTCGGTGAAGGCGATCAACGCTGCCCAGATGGCCCTGCGCGGCGACGGTGAACACTTCATCTCCCTGGACAAGGCGATCCGCACCATGCGCGACACCGGTCGCGACATGCAGGACAAGTACAAGGAGACCTCCCGCGGCGGTCTCGCGGTCAACGCCATCGAATGCTGATGTAACCCTTTCTCTCTCGTATCAACCCTTTGGGCGCCCTCTCGGGCGCCTTTTTTTTGGTTCTTCTCACTTTGGCGTGAATACCGCCGTGGGAGCGCAGATTCTGCCGGTCCGACGCCTCGGCGATATCGCCCGAAGGGCGATCAAGGCGCCTGGCGGCGCCAATCGCTCGGCGGAGCCGAGCTCCCACGGTAGGCTTGGTGGCCACGGGTTTTGTGGGAGCGCGGGTTTCCCGCGCGATTGGGCGACGGAGTCGCCCTGGCGATATCGCCCGAAGGGCGTGTCTCTACACCCTTGGTCGAGTTCAACGTTTCGCTAGTTGAAGGAGGAGCGCAACCTGTTCTAGCTTACGTTAACGTAAAGTGTTGGCGCCCTCCGCCAATGCCTTCCAACAACAACAAGATCAGGGCATGCCAGTGCCCAGAGGACATCCCATGACCCAGGAGTTCATCCTCGAGACCCGGGGATTGACCAAGGAATTTCGCGGCTTCACCGCCGTGGATGGCGTCGATCTCAAGGTCAGGGAAGGGCATATCCATGCCCTGATCGGCCCCAATGGCGCCGGCAAGACCACCGTCTTCAACCTGCTCACCAAGTTCCTGCCACCCACCCGCGGCGAGATCCTCTACCGGGGCGAGGCGATCACCGCCCTGAAGGCCAACCAGATCGCCCGCATGGGCCTGGTGCGCTCCTTCCAGATCTCCGCGGTGTTCGGCCATATGACCGCCCTCGAGAACGTGCGCGTCGCCCTGCAGCGGCCCATCGGCACCTCCTTCCACTTCTGGAAATCGGCGAAGAGCCTCGATCACCTCAACGACCGCGCCTTCGCGCTGCTCGATGAGGTGGGCCTGGCGGACTATGCCGAGGTGCTCACCGTGGAGATGCCCTACGGGCGCAAGCGCGCCCTGGAAGTGGCCACCACCCTGGCCCTGGATCCCACCCTGATGCTGCTCGACGAGCCCACCCAGGGCATGGGCGCCGAGGACGTGGACCGCATCGTCGAGCTGATCCGCCGCGTCGCCAAGGGGCGCACCGTGCTGATGGTGGAGCACAACCTCAGCGTGGTCAGCCGCCTCTGCGACCGCATCACCGTGCTGGCCCGGGGCGCCGTGCTGGCCGAGGGCGACTACGCCAGCGTCTCCGCCGACCCACGGGTGCGCGAGGCCTATATGGGCAGCGAAGCCGAAGAGGAGGTCAGCGCATGACACAGCTTGCCGAGAATCTGGAACTGGAGGGTGCCGGCTACCGGGACCATGACGGCGCGGAGATGCTCAGGGTCAGCGACCTGCACGCCTTCTATGGCGAGTCGCATATCCTCCATGGCGTCGACCTCGACGTGAAGCGCGGCGAGCTGGTGACCCTGCTGGGCCGCAACGGTGCCGGGCGCAGCACCACCCTCAAGGCGATCATGAGCCTGGTGGGGCGGCGCACCGGCTCCATCGTCATCAACGGCACCGAGACCCTGGCCATGAAGCCTCACCGCATCCCGCGCCTGGGGGTGGGCTACTGCCCGGAGGAGCGCGGCATCTTCGCCAGCCTCGACGTGGAGGAGAACCTGCTGCTGCCGCCCACGGTGCGCTCCGGGGGCATGAGTCTCGACGAGATCTACGAGATGTTCCCCAACCTCTACGAGCGCCGCCGCAGCCAGGGCACCCGCCTCTCCGGCGGCGAGCAGCAGATGCTGGCCATGGCGCGCATCCTGCGCACCGGCGCCCGGCTCTTGCTGCTCGACGAGATCACCGAGGGCCTGGCCCCGGTCATTGTCCAGGCCCTCGGCGAGGTGCTGATCAAGCTCAAGGCCCGGGGCATGACCATCGTGCTGGTGGAGCAGAACTTCCGCTTCGCCGCGCCCCTGGCCGACCGTCACTTCGTGATGGAGCACGGCCGCATCGTCGAGGAGATCAGCGCCGCCGAACTGCCCGGCCGCCGCGACCACCTCAACCAGCTATTGGGGGTCTGACCCCCCATTCGCCCGCAACAACAATAACGGGCCCCGAGCCCATGGAGATCAGGATGACCCTTACCAAGACGTCCCTCGCCGGCAGCATCGCCCTCGCCACCGCCCTGGCCGCCACCGGCGCCCAGGCCGAGATCAGCGACGACGCCGTGCGCATCGGCTACCTGGCGGACATGTCCGGCACCTACCGCGACCTGGCCGGCCCCGGCGGCCTGGAGGCCCTGCGCATGGCGGTGGAAGACTTCGGCGGCAGCGTCAACGGCGCCCCCATCGAGGTCTTCAGCGCCGACGACCGCAACAGCGCCGACGTGGGCGCCAACACTGTGCGCGAGTGGGTCGACCAGCGCAACGTCGACATGGTGGCGGGCATGGTCGCCTCCTCGGTGACCATCGCCGTGACCAACGTCCTGGAGCAGCACGACAAGCTGGGCCTGGTCTCCGGCTCCGCCGCCTCCAGCATCACCAACGAGCACTGCACCCCCAACCATATCCACTGGGTCTACGACACCTACCCGCTGGCCAACGGCACCGCCCGGGCGGTGGTCGACCAGGGCGGCAACGACTGGTTCCTGCTGACCGCCGACTACGCCTTCGGCCACGCCCTGGAAGGCGATGTGGAGCGGGTGGTCACCGAGAACGGCGGCACCATCGTCGGCAAGGTGCGTCATCCCTTCCCGACCAGCGACTTCTCCTCCTATATCCTCCAGGCCCAGGGCTCCGGCGCCCAGATCGTCGGCCTGGCCAATGCCGGCGCCGATACCGTCAACGCCATCAGCACCGCCAGCCAGTTCGGCCTGACCCAGAGCGGCCAGCAGCTCGCCGGCCTGCTGGTGTTCCTCAACGACGTTTATGCCATGGGCCTGGAGGCCACCCAGGGGCTGCTGCTGACCACCGGCTGGTACTGGGACATGGACGACGAGGCCCGGGAGTGGTCCGAGCGCTACTACGAGCGGGTCGGCCGCATGCCCACCATGGTGCAGGCGGGCATCTACTCCAGCACCATGCACTACCTCAACGCCGTGGAGGCCACCGGCAGCGACGACACCGCCACGGTGCGCGAGTACATGATGTCGCAGCCGGTGCACGACTTCTTCGCCCGCAACGGCCATATCCGCGCCGACGGCCGCATGGTGCACGACATGTACCTGGCCCAGGTGAAGACCCCGCAGGAGTCTCAGGGCGACTGGGACCTCTACCATATCCTCGCCACCATCCCCGCCGACCAGGCCTATCGTCCGCTCTCCGAGAGCCAGTGTCGCCTGGTTCAGAACTGAGACCGACCCGCGGCCCCGTCTGACCGGGGCCGCCTTCCTGCGCCGGCGAGGAGAGTGCTGTCATGACGATGATATTTGGGGTGCCCCTGGCGGTCTTTATGGGGCAGCTATTGCTGGGGCTGATCAACGGGGCCTTCTACGCCCTGCTCAGCCTGGGCCTGGCGGTGATCTTCGGCCTGCTGAAGATCGTCAACTTCGCCCATGGCGCCCAATACATGCTGGGCGCCTTCGCCGCCCTGCTGGGCTTTCGCTACCTGGGCATCAACTACTGGGTCGCCCTGCTGCTGGTGCCGCTGGTGGTGGGCGCCCTGGGCATGCTGATCGAGCGGCTGCTGCTGCGGCGCATCGCCCACCTGGACCACCTCTATGGGCTGCTGCTGACCTTCGGCCTGGCGCTGATCTTCGAGGGCGCCCTGGTCAACTTCTTCGGCGTCTCCGGGGCCAGCTACCCGATTCCCCCGGCCCTGCAAGGGGGCGTCAACCTGGGCTTTATGTTCCTGCCCATCTACCGTGGCTGGGTGTTGGTGGCGGCCCTGGCGGTGTGCCTGTTCACCTGGTTCATGATCGAGCGCACCCGCCTCGGCGCCTACCTGCGCGCCGGCACCGAGAACCCGGCGCTGATGCAGGCCTTCGGCGTCAACGTGCCGCTGCTGATCACCCTCACCTACGGCTTCGGGGTGGCACTGGCCGCCTTCGCCGGGGTGCTGGCCGCGCCCCTCTACCCGGTGTCGCCGACCATGGGCTCGAGCCTGCTGATCGTGGTCTTCGCGGTGGTGGTGATCGGTGGCATGGGCTCCATCCTCGGCGCCGTGCTCACCGGCCTGGCCATGGGCCTGATCGAGGGGCTCACCAAGGTCTATTACCCCGAGGCCGCCAACACCGTGATCTTCCTGGTGATGATCCTGGTGCTGCTGCTGCGCCCCGCGGGACTCTTCGGTAAGGAGGCATGATGGACACCACCCAGACCCTTTCTCCCACCCTGCAGCGGCAACGCCGCGCCCTGTGGCGACGCAACGCCTTCTATCTGGCGCTGCTGGCCGTGGGCCTCGTGGCCCCCTTCGTCGCCTACCCGGTGTTCCTGATGAAGGTGCTGTGTTTCGCGCTCTTCGCCTGCGCCTTCAACCTGCTGCTGGGCTATGCGGGGCTGCTCTCCTTCGGCCATGCGGCCTTCCTGGCCACCGGCGGCTACGTGACCGGCTACCTGCTCTCCAGCCACCCGGGGCTGACCCCGGAGCTGGGCATTCTCACCGGCACCGCCGCCGCCGTGGCGCTGGGGGCCCTGTTCGGCGCCCTGGCCATCCGCCGCCAGGGCATCTACTTCGCCATGATCACCCTGGCCCTGGCCCAGCTGATGTACTTCGTCTTCGTGCAGTCGCCCTTTACCGGCGGCGAAGACGGCCTGCACGGCGTGCCCCGGGGCGAGCTCTTCGGGCTGATCAGCCTGCGTAGCAACCTGGCCATGTATTACTTCGTCTTCGCGGTCTTCCTGATCGGCTTCGCCATCGTCCAGCGCACCGTGCACTCGCCCTTCGGCCAGGTGCTCAAGGCGATCCGCGAAAACGAGCCCCGAGCCGTCTCGCTGGGCTACAACGTGGACGCCTACAAGCTGCTGGCCTTCGTTATCTCCGCGGGCCTGGCGGGCCTGGCCGGCTCCACCAAGACGGTAGTGTTCCAGCTCGCCTCCCTGACCGACGCCCACTGGCATATGTCCGGCGAAGTGATCCTGATGACCCTGCTCGGCGGCGTCGGCACCCTGTTCGGCCCCCTGGTCGGCGCCGGCCTGGTGGTCAGCCTCCAGCACCTGCTGGCCCAATCGCCACTCGGCAACTGGGTCAACGTCATCCTCGGCATCATCTTCGTCGTCTGCGTCCTCAGCTTCCGCAGCGGCATCGTCGGCGAAATCCTCAAGTCCTACCGCAAGAACTTCAAGTAAGCCCCCATGCCTCAAGCTTGGCGCCCCCGGGCGCCTTTTTTCTGCCACCACCACTGGTGTTGCAGATAACTGCTTGATTTCAGGTAAAGCCACTGGGGTTGTGGGAGCGCGGATTCCGCGCGATTGACCCGCAGTCTGCCGGGAAGCGGTCAGCGGCCTTGGGGAAAACCACCACCACCCGTAGGAGCCGGCTTCAGCCGGCGATATCGCCCGCAGGGCGATCCTGACTCTCCATGCCACTGCCCACCACCCCCTACCAATCTCCAACCCCTTCCCACCACCCCAACCTTTGCATCCCTCCCACCCCTTGCTTACTCTTGATCCTTAAGGCCGCTGAGATGGTCAGGAACGACAACACGCACGCAGGGACTACCGCATGGATGGCGGCCGCCATCATAAGACGCAGGGTAGGGGCGGTAGCGTGCCTGGAGCCCTCACCACCTCACCAGCCAGTCACCCCTGATGATTGAAACCGGCAAAAGCGGAAGTCGCGCGAATTCTGCATATGACGCCAAGCTATAATTGATTTGGATGTAAATCAGTGGGTTGGCGCCAGGCAGTAGGCTACATTTTTCGGACGAACGTGCCGGCACGTTGATCCAATCATAGAGCGCCGTCTAATACCTGTTAAAAATGCAAGGAGGCAGTATTTGTGAAGGATTGGTTCAATGATTTTTTGGTGATCTTGGCCTACTCGAAGCGAACTCAGTGGGCCATTATCCTCGGAGTGGTTGGGTTTGTTGTAATCCAAGTGTGGGGCGGCTATCAGCTCTCCAATTTCGAGTTGTCTGGCCCCATGAGCTCTATTACCGATGTGATCAAACAGAAATTTTTACGGCACTACGATAAAGCTGCTTTGGGTTGCTTGCTGTCTTTCTGGGGGACAGCAATTACTCTATATAAGAAAGATAGAAAACGGTTCTACAGATCGTTCTAATTTTTAACAAGTCGCAGCAGTTCGCGGCCGATGGCCGCCGGACGCCACTGTCGTGGCGCCGCTGTGCTCAGCGTTATTTGCGCAGGGAAAACGCATGAAAAACGGTTCTTCGTCACTTCATGTGGATTTGGCCTGATCGGACAAGCGGCCCACGGGGCTGCCAATCAGGTAGATCATCGC
>NZ_JADOTW010000004.1 GCF_015645095.1 Halomonas sp. 328 | reverse complement strand
GCCGAACGTCAGCGCCAGGCGGAGGAGCAGCGCCGCCAGGAAGAAGCCGAACGTCAGCGCCAGGCGGAGGAGCAGCGCCGCCAGGAAGAAGCCGAACGTCAGCGCCAGGCGGAGGAGCAGCGTCGCCAGGAAGAAGCCGAGCGTCAGCGCCAGGCGGAGGAGCAGCGTCGCCGCGAGGAGGCCGCCCGCCGCGCCGCCGAGGCCGCGGCGGGTGGTCTGGATGGGCTGATCGCCAGTGAACAGGAGGCCATCGCCAATGCACGCCAGGCCACTGAGGCCTCCAACAGTTTCCAGAACCTGGTGCGCCGGGCGGTGGAGCAGGCCTGGATCATTCCGCCGGGTAGCGTCAATGGCCTCGAGGCGACCCTGCAACTGAATCTCCTGCCCACCGGCGAGCTGGTGGGGGTGAGCGTGCTGCGGGGTAGCGGCGACACTGGCTTCGACCGCTCGGCGCTACAGGCCGTCGAGCGCGCCGCGCCCTTCCGCGAGATGCGCCAGTTACCGCCGGCGGCACAGAACCAGTTCCGCCAATTCAATCTGAGATTTCGACCGGGGGATATCCGCTGATGAAACGCTATCTTGGCTTATGGCTGGCGGCCTGCCTGCTGCTCTTCGTGCAGCAGGCTCAGGCCAACCTGACCATCGAGATTACCCGCGGCAGCGACCGCGCCATCCCCATCGCCATCGTGCCCTTCGGTGGGGAGAGCCTGCCGGTGGACCTGGCCCAGGTGATCGGTGACAACCTGGAGCGCAGCGGCCAGTTCGATCCGCTGCCGCGGCGCTCGCTGATCTCCCAGCCGAGTCGCAGCGAGGCGGTCAACTACCGCGACTGGCGGGCGGTCAGCGCCGATTACCTGGTGGTGGGGGAGATCGAGCCCCAGGGCAGCGACTATCGCGTGCGCTTCGAGCTGCTCGATGTCTATGGCCAGCGCCGCCTGCTGGGGGAGGTGGTCACCGCCGATCCCCAGCGCCTGCGCGCCGCCGCCCATTACATCAGTGACCAGATCTTCGAGGCGATCACCGGGATCCGTGGCGCCTTCTCCACTCGCATCGCCTATGTCACCGCCCAGGGCGCCGGTGACAACATCCGTTTCGGCTTGCATATCGCCGATGCCGACGGCCGCAACAGCCAGCAGATCCTCGCCTCCGACCAGCCGATCATGTCCCCGGCCTGGTCGCCGGACGGCAGCAAGCTGGCCTATGTCTCCTTCGAGACCGAGCGTCCGGCCATCTATATCCAGGATGTCACTACCGGCCAGCGGGTGCGGGCCAGCTCCTTCACCGGCATCAACAGCGCCCCGGCCTGGTCGCCGGACGGCCGCCAGCTGGCCATGTCGCTCTCCCGGGATGGTCAGCCGGAGATCTACCTGATGGATATCGCCAGCCGCGACTTCCGGCGCCTGACCAACAACAGCGCCATCGACACCGAGCCCAGCTTCGCTCCGGATGGTCGTAGCCTGGTCTTCACCTCGGATCGTAGCGGCGGGCCCCAGCTCTACCGTTATGATCTGGCCAGTGGCCAGGTGGAGCGCCTCACCTTCACCGGCAACTACAATGCCCGGGGCCGCTTCAGCCCGGACGGCGAGGCGCTGTATATGATCCACCGGGGCAATCGCGGCTATCAGGTGGCCCGCCAGGATCTGGAGAGCGGTCGACTGGTCGCCCTGACCGAGGGCCGCTGGGACGAATCTCCCAGTGTTGCGCCCAATGGGAGCATGGTACTCTTCGCCACCCAGCAGGGTAATACCGGGGTACTGGGCGCCGTCTCGGCGGATGGGCGTGCCTCCTTCCGCCTGCCGGCGGCCCAGGGCGACGTGCGGGAGCCCGCATGGTCGCCGTTTCTGAACTGACGTTGTCATTCATCAAGGAGTGGAAAATGCAATTCAAGCCTTATGCCAGGAGCCTGGCCGTCGCGCTCTCTCTCGCCTTCGTAGCCGGTTGTTCCAGCACGGGCGGCACCCAGGACGGCTCCATGGATGGCAGCCGTGGTGGTGCCAGCACCAGTGGGGTGGGAAGCGGCCAGGTCAGCGGCGTCGGCGTCGGCGGTGCCGGCCAGAACGGTCAGCAGGCGGGGATTCCCAGCGTGCGCACCATCTATTTCGATTTCGACAGCGAGCGCATCCGCGGCGAATTCGAGCCGGTGCTGACGGCCCATGCCCAGTACCTGCGCAACAACCCCAATGCCCGCGTCGTGCTGCAGGGGCACACCGACGAGCGTGGTACCCGCGAGTACAACCTGGGCCTGGGCGAGCGTCGTGCCAAGTCCGTGGAACGTTTCCTCTCGGTGCAGGGCGTCTCTCCCTCCCAGCTGGAAGTGGTCAGCTATGGCGAAGAGCGTCCGGCGGTGAGCGGCTACAATGAGGATGCCTACGCCCAGAACCGCCGCGTGGTGTTCTCCTACTGAGGCCGAGGAGCGAGTGATGAATCACAGTCACAGGGGCCGCCGTCTGGCCCGACTGTGCGGTGCGGGAGCCCTGGTGCTCCCGCTTTCCGTACTGGCCCAGCCGGTGATCGAGGATCTGTCGGATCGCTCGCGCACCTTCTACGAACAGGCCGAGGTGCGCGAGGGGCCCTCCGGCAGCCTGATGCTGCTCAATCGGCTCGACGAGCAGCAGCGCGAGATCCAGCAGTTGCGCGGTCAGGTGGAGGAACTTCGCCATCAGCTGGAGCAGCTGCGCCGCGATTCCCAGGCCCGCTACCTGGACCTGGAGCAGCGCCTGGCCAGCGGCGTGGCGCCCCAGGAAGTGGATACCGAGGCGGCTCGCCAGGTAGCCGAGGCCGGTGCCGGGAGTGGCAGCGCGCCCCCGGGCGCCGATGCCCAGGCCGCCTACCAGGCCGCTTTCCAGCGCGTCCAGGCGCGGGACTTCCCGGCCGCCATCGCCGCCTTCGAGGCCTTCGTGGCGGACTATCCGGACACCAACCTGACCGCCAATGGCCACTACTGGCTGGGGGAGCTCTATTCCGCGGAGACCCGCCTGGAGCCCGCGGCGGCCGCCTTCCAGACGGTGCTGGACGACTACCCCGAGAGCAACAAGGTGCCCGATGCCCTCTACAAACTGGGCCTGCTCAAGGCCCGTCAGGGGCAGCCGGATGCCAGCCGTACACTGCTCGAGCGGCTGATCACCGATTACCCGGACAGCAATGCCGCCGTCATGGGGCGTGACTTCCTCAACGACAGCGGCCTCTAGGAGTTCCGATGAACTGCAAGATCGACTATCGCCCCCCCATGGACCTGTTGGCGGGGCGCATCGTGCTGGTCACCGGCGCCGGTGACGGCATCGGTCGCGCCGCGGCCCTGGCCTATGCCCGCCACGGTGCCACCGTGATCCTGCTGGGTCGCACCACCGCCAAGCTGGAGAAGGTCTACGACGAGATCGAGGCGGCGGGCGGGCCCCAGCCGGCGATCTTCCCGCTCAATTTCGAAGGGGCGACCCTCAAGGATTACCAGGACATGGCCGAGACCCTGGAGCGGGAGTTCGGCCGCCTGGACGGTATCCTGCATAACGCCGGCCTGCTGGGGCGCCTGACCCCCTTCGACCAGTACAATCCCCAGCTCTGGGAGCAGGTGATGCAGGTCAACTTCAATGGCCCGGTGTGGATGACCCAGGCCCTGCTGCCCCTGCTCAAGGCCTCCGAGGATGCCTCGGTGATCCTGACCTCCTCCAGCGTGGGGCGCAAGGGACGCGCCTTCTGGGGTGCCTATGCGGTCTCCAAGTTTGCCACCGAGGGCTTTATGGAGGTGCTGGCCGACGAGCTGGAGAACCTCTCTGCGGTGCGGGTCAACAGCCTCAACCCGGGGGCGACGCGCACCCAGATGCGGCGCAGCGCCTACCCCGCCGAGGACCCGGATACCCTGCGCACTCCGGAAGAGATCATGCCCACCTACCTGTGGCTGATGGGGCCGGATAGCCGAGGCGTGACCGGGCAGCGCTTCGATGCCCAGCCGCCCAAGGGCTGAACACGCCCGATGGGCCCGGATAGCCGTGGCGTCACCGCTCTTATCGGCCAAGGGCTGAGTTACCCCTGGCGTGTCAGGGCATGGCTCGAACCGCGCTAATGCAAGAACGGGCCCCCAGGGGCCCGTTCTTGCGTTGGGTCATGGTTCGTCAAGGTTGCAGCAGGGCGCTCACCAGGGCCTCGGGGGTGGCGAAGCGCCGCTCGGCCGGCCACTCCTCGATGGGGTCGGCGTCGTCCAGGTAACCATAGCCCACCGCCACCGCGGTCATGCCGGCGGCCCGGGCCGCCTCCATGTCCCGGCGATGATCGCCGATATACCAGCATGCCTCGGGGGCGATGCCGAGGCGTTCGGCGGCGGCCCAGAGCGGTTGTGGCGCGGGCTTCTTCACCGGCAGGTCGTCGGCACAGAACAGGGCGCCGGGGGCGAGCCCCAGGGCCGCCACCAGGGGCTCGGCATAGGCTCGGGGCTTGTTGGTGACGATGCCCCAGGCCCGCGGGGCCTGGCTCCACTGCTCGATCAGGCATGCCATTCCCGGAAAGAGGCGGCTATGGGCGGCGACATCCTCGCCATAGGCATCGAGCAGGAACTGTCGCGCCTCGCCGTGCCCCGGCGCCTCCAGGGGGAGTCCCAGGGCCAGGGTCACCAGGGCGCTGCCGCCATTGGAGACCTGGGCGCGGATCGCCTCATAAGGCAGCGCCGCCAGCCCATGGTGGGCACGCAGGGCGTTGGTGGCCCGCGCCAGATCCGGGGCGGTATCCACCAGGGTGCCATCCAGGTCGAAGAGCAGGCCGCGGGGCAGGGCGTTCATTCGGTCTCCCCCCCGCCACAGGGGGCTCATTCGACCTCCCGCCTGCAGTGCATCAGATAGTTGACCGAAACGTCGCGGGCATCGAGGCGATAGCGCCGGCTTAGCGGGTTGTAGACCAGGCCGCTCTGCTCGCAGACCTTGAGCTCCGCTTCCCGCGCCCAGCGGGAGAGCTCCGCGGGACGAATGAACTTGCGGTAGTCGTGGGTGCCCCTGGGCAGCATCCGCAGCACGTATTCGGCGCCGAGGATGGCGAAGGCGTAGGCCTTGGGGTTGCGATTGATGGTGGAGAAGAAGACATCGCCGCCGGGCTTGACCAGCGTCATGCAGGCGCGCACGACCGCCGCCGGGTCGGGGACGTGCTCGAGCATCTCGAGGCAGGTCACCACGTCGTACTGGCCGGGAGCCTCGGCGGCCATCTCCTCGGCGCTGGCCTGGCGGTAATCGACCGCCACGCCGCTCTCCGCCATATGCAGCCGGGCCACCGCCAGGGGGGCCTCCCCCATGTCGATACCGGTGACCCGGGCACCGCGATGGGCCATGGCCTCGGCCAGGATGCCGCCGCCACAGCCCACATCGATGACCGACTTGCCGGCCAGGCCGGTGCGGGCATCGATAAAGTCCAGGCGTAGCGGGTTGATCTCGTGCAGGGGCTTGAACTCGCCCTCGCTGTCCCACCAGCGGCTGGCCAAGGCCTCGAACTTGGCGATCTCGGCAGCATCGACGTTATGGCGGTGGTTGCCGGCATCGGCGGTATGAGGCATCTCAACGGTCTCCTTGTGAGGCCAGGGACGCCAGGCGACGCCGATAATGCTCGGCGTCGCCACGAATGGCGTCCGGTTCGATATCGATAAAGTTTCCTTCGGCGAGCCGCGGGCGCCCGGCCACCCACACATGGCTCACCTGGTGGCTATGCATGGCATAGACCACCGCCGAGGCGGGGTGATGCACCGGCAGGGTATTGAGGTGCTCCAGGTCCACGGCGACCAGGTCGGCGGCGAAGCCCTCGCGCAGCTGGCCCAGGTGGTCATCCAGCCCCAGGGCCCGGGCGCCGTCGCGGGTGGCCAGGGCCAGGGCCGCCATGGCGGGCAGGGCGGCCGCATCACCACTGACCCCCTTGGCCAGCAGGGCGGCACTCTTCAACTCGTCGAACAGGTCCAGGTCGTTGTTGCTGGCGGCGCCATCGGTGCCCAGGGCCACGGTGATGCCGGCCGCCTGGAGCCGTGCCAACGGGCAGAAGCCGCTGGCCAGTTTGAGGTTGGACTGAGGGCAGTGGATGACCCGGGTGTCGGTCTCCGCCAGCAGCGCCAGGTCGGCATCGTCCACCTGGGTCATATGCACCGCCTGGAAATGGGGCCCCAGCAGGCCGGCATCATGCAGGCGCCGCAACGGCCGGCGGCCATCCTTCGCCAGGGCCTGGTCGATCTCGTCGCGGGTCTCATGGACATGCATCTGGATCGGCAGGCCCCAGCGCTCCCGCGCCTCGCCGAGCCTCGCCAGGCTGGCATCGCCTACCGTATAAGGGGCATGGGGGCCCAGGGCCAGATGGATGCGGGAATGGTCGTCATAGCGCTCGATCAACGCCTGGGTGCGCGCCAGGCCCTCGGCGAAGTCGCCGGCCCAGGAAGTGGGGAAGTCGATCAGCGGGGTGCACAGCTGGACCCGCATCGCCATGTCATCGACGACCTCGGCCACCGCCTCCGGGGCCAGGTACATATCGGCGAAAGTGGTGGTGCCGCTGCGCAGCATCTCGGCGCAGGCCAGGCGCGTGCCGGCGGCGACGAAGTCGGCATCCACCAGGGCCCCCTCGGCGGGCCAGATATGCTCGTTGAGCCAGGTCATCAGCGCCAGGTCGTCGGCATAGCCGCGCATCAGGCTCATGCCGGCATGGTTATGGGCGTTGATCAACCCCGGCAGGAGGGCATGGTGGCGTAATCGCAGGACCTCGCGGGGGGCGACATGACGGCCGGCCTCGGCAATGGGCCAGGGGCCGAGCAGGGTCTCGCCCTGGATGGCGATGGCGTGATTCTCGAGGGTCGGTAGACCCTCGCTCATGGGCAGCAGCCAGCGGGCCTCGATCAGCAGGTCGACGTCCGGCGGGGTGGGCATCGTCGGGCTCCTCGAAAAAGATGCCGTCATTCTACCCGCTCCGGGGCCGCCTTGTCCGCCGTCGGCCACCGCGAGCGCGGAGGGGCGGCGTGGGTCTGGCGTCTCTGGCATACTAGGCCGATTCAATCCCGCTCAGGAAGGAACCCGATGATTCGCAAGGCCGTTCTGCCGGTGGCCGGTTTCGGTACCCGCTGCCTGCCCGCCTCCAAGGCGATCCCCAAGGAGATGATCACCATCGTCGACAAGCCGGTGATCCAGTACGTGGTGGAGGAGGCCGTCGCCGCCGGTATCACCGAGATCGTGCTGGTGACCCACTCCAGCAAGGGAGCCATCGAGAACCACTTCGACAAGCACTTCGAGCTGGAGACGACCCTCGAGGCCAAGGGCAAGCACGAGCTGCTCGAGGAGCTGCGCAATATCGTCCCCGACGAGGTCAAGATCATCAGCGTGCGCCAGCCCGAGCCCCTGGGGCTGGGCCATGCGGTGCTCTGTGCTCGCCCGGTGGTAGGGGATGCCCCCTTCGCGGTGTTGTTGCCGGACGTGCTGGTGGACGGCGAGGGCCTGGCCCGCAATGACCTGGCGGGCATGGTGGCGGCCTTCGAGGCCAGCGGCCAGGCTCAGCTGATGGTCGAGGAGGTGCCCTGGGAGCGGGTCGAGAAGTACGGCATCGTCGAGCCCCAGGCCGGCGTGCCGGCCCCGGGCGAGTCGCTGCCCCTGGCGGGCATGGTGGAGAAGCCGCCCCGGGAGCAGGCGCCGTCGAACCTGGCGGTGATCGGCCGCTATGTGCTGCCCGGCGAGATCTTCCCGCTGCTGGCCGAGACGCCGCCGGGAGCCGGTGGCGAGATCCAGCTCACCGATGCCATCGAGGCGCTGCGCGCCCGGACCGGGGTCGCCGCCTATCGCATGCAGGGCGTGACCTACGACTGCGGCCATCAGCTCGGCTATCTGGAGGCGATCCTCGCCTTCGCCCGGCGCCATCCCAAGTATGGGGTGGGCTTCCGGGAACTCCTCGGTCGCTATGCCGGCGAGGACTGAGCATGCGCATTCGCCTGATCGGCAGTGAACTCGCCGCGGCGACCGCGGCGGCCGCCCTGGCCAGCGTTGGCCATAACGTCACCTGGCAGCCTCACCGAGACGCGCCCTGGTCGTTCCTGCGCCACGCCGACTGGTTGAGACGCGAGCCGCAGCTGCTCGACCAGTTGGAGCGCGCCCTGGCCGAGGGCGACTTGACCCTCGGCGAGCCAGCCGCCGCCGAGCCGGTGGAGGTGCTCTGGCTGGCCCTGGCACCGGACCAGCGTGCCGAGGCGGCCGATGCCGTGGCGGCCCAGGCCGCCTGCCAAGAGGCCCCGCTGGTGGTGGTCAATAACGCCACCTTCCCGGTGGGCGAGACCGAGCGCCTGGCGGCCCATCTGGGGCCGCAGCAGTGGGCGGTCTGTCTGCCCGACCGCCTCGAGGAGGGGCGCGCCTGGGAGACCTTTACCCGCCCCAGTCGCTGGCTGCTGGGCAGTGAGTCGGCAGAAGCCACCGCCCGGGTCCGCGAGCTGCTGCGCGCCTTCAATCGCCGCCGCGACGTCTTCCAGTGCATGCCGCTGCGCGCCGCCGAACTGACCAAGCTGGCCATCAACGGCATGCTGGCCACCCGCATCAGCTACATGAACGAGGTGGCCGGCCTGGCCGACACCCTGGGGGTCGATGTGGAGCTGGTGCGCCAGGGCATGGGTGCCGATCCGCGCATCGGGTACGACTACCTCTATCCGGGCTGTGGCTTCGGGGGACCCAATTTCTCCCGGGACCTGATGAGCCTGGCCGATGTGCAGTCCGCCCAGGGCCGCGCCTCGGCGCTCCTGGAGCAGGTGCTGGAGATCAACGAGCAGAAGAAGGAGACCCTGTTCCGCAAGCTGTGGAGCCATTTTCAGGGTGAGCTTGCCGGGCGCCGGGTGGCGATCTGGGGGGCGGCCTTCAAGCCAGGCACGGCGCGTATCGATCATGCCCCGGTGCTGCCTCTGCTGCGGGCCCTCTGGGCCCAGGGAGTCGAGGTGCGTCTGCATGATCCGGCGGCGCTGCCGGCGCTGGCCGCCGAGGTGGGCGAGCAGCCGCTGCTGACGCTGTGCCCGGACGACCCCTATGCCGCCTGCGAGGGCGCCGATGCGCTGCTGCTGGTCACCGAGTGGAAGTGCTACTGGAATCCGGACTGGCCGCGGCTGAGGCGTTTGCTCAAGGAGGGACTGCTCCTGGATGGCCGCAATATCTATGATCCCGGCTATGTGGCGAATCAGGGCCTGAGCTACCGAGGCATCGGTCGCCGCGCCGACCCCTCCTGAGGCGGCTCATGCCGTCCCGCAACGACAAGGCCCCGCCGAAGCGGGGCCTTGTCGTGTCTGCCCGGGCCATGGCCCGGGCCACTTCGTCAAGCGGAGGCTTAGGCGAAGTTCTGGGCCACGAAGTCCCAGTTGACGATGTTCCACACGCTCTCCAGGTACTTGGGACGAGCGTTGCGGTAGTCGATGTAGTAGGCGTGCTCCCACACATCGATGGTCAGCAGCGGGGTCTGGCCGTGAGCGATGGGGGTATCGGCATCGTCGGTGTTGACGATGTCCACGCCGCCGTCGTCGGTCTTGATCAGCCAGGTCCAGCCGGAGCCGAAGTTGCCCACGGCCTTGGCGTTGAAGGCCGCCTTGAACTCGTCGAAGGAGCCGAACTTGGCCTTGATGGCGTCGGCCAGGGCGCCGCTGGGCTCGCCGCCGCCGTTCGGGGAGAGGCAGTGCCAGTAGAAGGTGTGGTTCCACACCTGCGCCGCCTGGTTGAAGAGGCCGCCGGAGGAGGACTTGATGATCTCTTCCAGAGACTTGTTGGCATTCTCGGTGCCGTCGGTCAGCTCATTGAGCTTGGTCACATAGGCCTGGTGGTGCTTGCCGTAGTGATACTCCAGGGTCTCGGCGGAGATATGCGGTTCCAGCGCGTTCTTCTCATACGGCAGGGCGGGAAGTTCGAATGCCATGGTTTGCTCCTTTTTATCACCGATGAAAACAGCACCTGGTGTTGTGGGGTCGGCACCGCAGCGAATCAAGGCGCTATCGGTTCCGTTGCAAAAAACCTTACAATACCAAGCATCTGCGTAAGTGGTGTCGGCACATCATAGCACCCCGTCGGGGTGCCGCCAATTCCGACGGCGACACTCGGGATTGGCCCGCCGGCGCCGCACTCATCCGCCGAGAAGAGGAGTTTCGTCCATGGCTCAGCCCCCGGAGGAGCGGCGTCCCCCCCCGTTGGTCGCCGACCCCGATGCCAGCCTCGACCCGCCCCATCGGCATGCCGTAACGGCCCCGCCATCGCCCAGGCCCTGGGGGCTGCGCCTGGCGGTTCTGCTGCTGGCCGCGGGTCTGGTCGGCGTCTCGGCCCTGGCCTGGGAGGAGCGCCAGCTGCTGCATGCGGAGCTGGCTCGCCTGGAGGGACAGTTCTCCAACATTCATGCCCGCTTCGAGGGGCTCGACCCCGGCGAGGCCCTGGCCAGCCTGAGCGAGGAGCAGGCGTCTCTGGCGCAACGGCTCGATGAGCAGCGTGAGCTCCTGGAGGCGCTGCAAGCGGCCCGGGAGCAGGATCCCAGTCCTCAGGCGTTGGCGGAGGCGTTGACCCGCCTCGAGGAGCAACAGGCGACCCTGGAGGCGTGGCTGACCTCCAGCCGTGCCTCCCTGGACGCCCTGGAAGCCCTCGGCGAGGAGGCCCGGGCCGGGCTATCCGAGCGGCTGGATAGCCTGGCAAGCCAGGGCGAGACGGCGAGGGATGCGCTATCCCGGCGAGTCGAGGCCCTCGAGGGGCAGGAGACCCTGGCGCTGGCCAGTCGCCTGGAGCGCGAGATCACGGCACTCAACGAGGAAGCCGAGCGTTCGACGACACGTTTGAACGCCCTGGAGGAGACCCTGGGCGGGCTTCGCGATACCCTTGAGCCCTTGCGGGGCCTTCCCGATAATGCCCGGGAGGCTCGAGCGGCCTTGGGCCAGCGGCTGGAGGGCCTGCAGGCCGAGGTTCGAGAACTGCGCCGTGGCTTGCTGGCCACCGAGGCGCGCCTGGAAATGCTCTCCCCCTGAGGCGGGTCAGCTCGGCGGGAGTCGTTAGCGAAGAGAACAGGGAGGTCGTGTTATCCGAGCTCTATTGCATGGGGTGCAGCGGCGGCGTGTCCTGGGGGCCGCTCTGCTGGCGGCGGCCCTGACCCTGCCCGCTCCCGCCTGGGCGCTGTCGGCCCGTATCAGCGGCATCGAAGGCGAGGCCGCGGACAATATCGAGAACTACCTGGCGGCCCTCGATGGCGAGCAGTACAGTCCCGCCCGGCTGGAGTCCGAGGTGCGCCGGCGGGCGGCCGAGGCGCTGAGGCCCTTCGGCTACTACGAGCCAGAGTTCGAGCTGAGCCTGGTGGGGGAGCCGGTGACCCGGGTCGAGATCGCCGTGACCCCGGGCCCCCAGGTCGTGGTGCGGCGCCTGGCTATCTCGGTGCGTGGCGCGGCCGGTCAAGACGCGGCCTTCGAGGAGGTCCTGGCGTCCCACGGCCTGGCCGAAGGCGAGCCGTTGCGCCATGCCCCCTATGACCGCCTGCGTAACCGCCTGGCGGGCCTGGCCCTGGAGCGGGGCTACTTCGATTCCTACTTCCGTGACAGACGCCTCGAGGTGCGCCCCTGGGAGCAGAGCGCCCATATCACCCTGAATTTCGATAGCGGTCCCCGCTACCGCTTCGGTGAGGTGGATATCCAGGGCAGTCATATCCGCCTCGATCGCCTCGAGCGCATGCTCAACTTCGCCCCGGGGGATCCCTACCTGGCCGGCGATCTCTCCGAGTACACCCAGCGCCTGGGACAGAGCGGCTGGTTCGGCTCGGTGTCGGTGCGTCCGCGATTGCCCGGCGAGGAGGGCGGTGCGCGCCCGGATGGCCCCGAGGAGGTGCCGGTCAGCGTGCAACTGACGCCGGCGGATCGTCATCAGTTCGAGGTGGCCCTGGGCTATGCCACCGACGTGGGGCCTCGGACCCGCTTCGCCTGGAACCAGCCGTGGATCAACAGCCGCGGGCATAGCCTCAATCACGACCTCTTTATCTCCCAGCCGGAGCAGCGCTTCTCGGGGGAGTATCGCCTGCCCCTGGCCGACCCGCTCAGGGACAACTACCGCCTTCAGTACGGCCTGCGTCACCGCGACCAGGACGATACCCGCAGCCTGGAGAGCTCGGTGGAGATCGCCCGCCAGTGGCGCTTCGACAACCACTGGGTGCAGAGCCTCTATCTGCGCTCCAGCTTCGAGGACTTCACCCAGGGCGGCGAAGCCGAACGGGTCTGGTTGCTCTATCCGGGGATCAGCTGGTCGCGGACCCGTACCCGCAACCCGCGTTTCCCCACCTGGGGGGATCGCCAGCGCCTCGCCTTCGAGTATTCGGACACCAGCTGGGGCTCCAGCGCCAGCTTTTTCCGCACGACCCTGGACTCCCAGTGGATCCGCATGTGGGGTGACAACACCCGCCTGATCGGGCGCACCGGCGCGGGCCTGATCGAGACCAACGATTTCGACAAGATCCCGCCCTCGCTGCGCTTCTTCACCGGCGGCGACCGCAGCGTGCGTGGCTACGGCTACGAGAGCCTGGCACCGCGCAACGAAGAGGGACGACTGCGGGGCGGGCGACAGCTGTTCACCGCCAGCGCCGAGGTACAGCGCCGGGTGACCGGCAACTGGTGGGCGGCGGCCTTCGTCGATACCGGCGACGCCTTCGACGACTGGTGGCCCGACCAACTCAAGACCGGGGCCGGCCTGGGCGTACGCTGGGTCTCCCCGGTGGGGCCCATCCGCCTCGACATCGCCCACCCCTTCGACGATGAGGAGAACGCGTGGCGCCTTCACTTCGCCATCGGGCCCGAATTCTGAGCTGGGCCCTGATTCGCCTGCTGCTCTGGCTGCCGCTCTGGCTGCTGGGCCTGCTGTTGTTCGCCCTCGGCCTGTTGCTCTCGCCCTGGGGCACCGGCCTGGCCCTGGAGCAGGCCCGGGAGCGTGGTCTGATCGACTATGCCAGTGTCGAGGGTGCCCCCCTGGATCGCCTGGTCGTGGATGGCCTGCGCCTGCAAGCGGGGCCCGCCGACGTGGCTATCGGTCGACTCGAGTGGGCCTGGGCCAGCGACTGCCTGCTGCGGGGGCGGTTGTGTCTCGATCGGCTCGCCCTGGATGACCTTCGCGTGGACCTGGCCGCCACGGAAACCACCGAGGCCCCCGAGGGGGAGCCCCTGGAGCGGATCACGCTGCCGCTGCCCATCGAGTTGCGCGAGCTGGCGGTGACCCAGGCCGACATTCGCCTCGCCGATGGCACCCGGCTCGGCTGGCGGGAGTTCGTCAGCGGGGCCAAGGGCGAGGCCGAGGAAGCGACCCTGCTGGCGACCCGGCTCTCCGGGCTGCGTCTCTACCTGCCGCCGAGCCCCGGGCAGCGCCTGGCACTCGGCGATGACGCCCTGAGCGCCGAGGCCATCGATGCGGCGATCGCCGTGGCCGAGCGCCACCCGGTGCCGGCATCGGCGCCGCCCCTGGCCGAGCGTGAGCGGCTGGTCCTGCCGGAGGTGCGGCTGCCCCTGGACCTGGCGATCAGCGAGCTGCTGGTGGAGGACGTCGAGCTCTCCGGTGCCGTGGCGCAACGCCTCGACCGCCTCTACCTGGAGGCCGAGGGGAGCGGCGATACCCTGATCCTGCGACGCCTGGAGATCGATCATCCCCAGGCCAGCCTGCGTCTGGAAGCCGAGGTGGCGATGCGCGGGGATTATCCGCTGGAGGCGCGCCTGGAGGCCCGGGTACACGAGCTGCCGGCCCTGCCGGAACTGGAGGGCGAGCGCCTCACCCTGACCCTCGGCGGTCGCCTCGGTGACCTGGAGGCGGGACTGCAGAGCGGCGGGGCGGTCAGCGCCCGACTGGGCCTGGCGATCGATGCCCTCGATCCCACCCTGCCGTTTCACCTGCGCCTCGACAGCGAGGCACTGCAATGGCCCCTGATGCCGGATGGCGACGCCGACTACCGGATCGAGGACCTGGGGCTCGACCTGCAGGGCAGCCTGCTGGGCTATCAGGCGCGGCTACGGGCCCGGGTCGAAGGGGCTCAGCTGCCCGCCACCGATCTGGCCCTGCTCGGTGAGGGCGACTTCGCCCACTTCGCCTGGACGCCGCTGTCGCTGACCCTGCCCCGGGGCAACCTGGTCAGCCGGGGACGCGTCGACTGGGGGGATGACATCCGGCTCGCGGCTCAACTGCGTCTGGAGGCGCTGGATCCGGGCCTCTTTACCGAGGCGGTGAGCGGACGCCTCGATGGCACGGCCTCCGCCGAGTTTCGGCTGGTCGGTGATCGCTGGCAGCTGGCGATTCCCGAACTGGCCATCACGGGCGAGCTTCAGGAGCTGCCCCTGGCGGTGGAAGCGAGCCTGAGCGGCAACAGCGAGATGCAGTGGGATATTCCCCGCCTCGAGGCCCGCCAGGGCGACAATCGCCTCTCGCTGGCCGGCCGCGTCGATCAGCGGCTGGACCTCGCCGGGAGCCTCGAGGCCCCGCAACTCCAGAGCCTGATGGCGGGGCTCGAAGGGCGCCTGGCCGGTGACTTCACGGTGGCCGGTAGCCTGGAGGCACCGGCCGTCGATCTGAGCCTCGAGGGCAGCGATCTGGCGTTCGAGGGCAACCGGGTGGCGCGCCTGACCCTGGCCGTCGAAGGGGCGGGCATCGAGGATCCCCAGGTGGATGCCGAACTCCGTGCCAGCGGCCTGGTCGCCGCCGACCAGCGCTTTGCCAACCTGGCCCTGATCCTGGGGGGGCGCCTCTCCACGCACCGCCTCGAGCTCGAGCTGGAGGGCGATGATTCGGGGCCCCTGCAGCGCCTGGTCATGGGACTGGACGGGGGACTGAATCAGGCCCAGCAACGCTATCGCGGCGTCCTCGCCCCCCTGGAAGCGACCCTGCCCCAAGGGGACCTGGCCCTGGAGGATAGCCTGCGCTTCGAGGTCGCCCTCGAGGCGGGGCGCGTCGAGGCCGAGCCCTTCTGCCTGTCGCGCCGCGAGGGGGGGCGGCTGTGCAGCACCGCCCCGTTGCGTGCCTCGGCGGCGGCGGGCAGCCTGGCCCTGCGCCTCGATGGCCTGCCCATGGACCTGGTCGAGGCGGCGATGCCCGAGGGGTGGCAACTGGCCGGGGAGACCGATGGCGATATCGGCCTCGACTGGTCCCAGGGGGGCGCCCGGTGGCGCCTGGTCAGCGAGCTGGCCAGTCGTATCGCCCTGAGCGGCGAGGACGCCTATGGGCAACCCTGGGAGCTGCCTGATTCACGGCTACGCCTCGCCCTCGAGGCCAGCGAGGCCCAGGCCGAGGCCGACCTGGCCCTGACCCTGGCCGAGGCTGGCGAGCTGGGGCTCAGCGCCCGGGTGGATGACCCCCTGGGACGCCAGGCGCTGAGCGGCGAGCTGCGCCTCGATGCCATCGACCTGTCGCGCTATCGCACCCTGGTGGCCGGCATGGAGCGCCTGGAAGGGCGCCTCGAGGGGCGGGTGGCCATTGCCGGCAGCCTGGAGGCCCCGGACCTGCGTGGACGCATTGCCCTGGAAGGCCTCGAGGCCAGCGGCCTCGATCTGCCGGTGGCCATCCATGAGGGGCGCCTCGGTATCGACCTGGCCGGCGATCGCGGCACCATCGATGGCCAGATCCATGGCGACGAAGGGCGGCTGGATATCCGCGGGGACGCGGCCTGGCCGAGTCTGGAGGAGTGGGCGATCGAGGTGCGCGTGGATGGTCGCGACGACCCCCTGCTGGCGGTGCTTCCCGAGTTCGGCCGGTTGCGCCTGGCTCCGGAGCTGACCATCGCCGTGACCCCGGCGAGCCTCGATGTGGGGGGCCGGGTGCAGATCCCCTGGGCCCGCCTGGAAGTCGGACAGTTTCCCCCGGGGGTGGTCTCGCCGAGTCCCGACGAGGTCATCGTGACCGAGGAAGAGGTGCGCGAGCGGCTTCGTCTGGCGGCGTTCTCCGAAGAGGATCTGGCCGCCCAGGAGTCCGCCGCCGCGAACCTTCGCCAGGCCGGTATGGCTGTCAACGTGCGCGTTGCCCTCGGCCTGGGCCCGGACATGCGCCTGGAGGCCTATGGACTCCAGGCGGGCCTCACCGGCGAGCTGGAGGTGCGTCAGGCCGCTGGCCCGGTGCAGCTGTTCGGCGATGTCAATCTGGTCGATGGGCGCTTCCGCGCCTTCGGCCAGGATCTGCTGATTCGCGAGGGGCGGCTGATCTTCAGCGGGCCCCCGGACCAGCCACTGCTGGAAGTGGAAGCGATCCGCAACCCCGATATCACCCAGGACGAGGTGATCGCCGGCCTGCGCATCACTGGACTCGCCGACGAGCCGGAACTGCGTATCTTCTCCGAGCCGGCGATGGACGAGGCGCGGGCGCTCTCCTACCTGCTGCGCGGCCGGGCCCCGGACGAGAGCGATGCGGACGGCGCCCTGACCTCGGCGCTGGTGGGCCTGACCCTGTCCCAGACCGGCGGCGCCGTGGGCCAGCTCGGTCAAGCCTTCGGCATCGAGGACCTGCGCCTGGAGACCGCCGGTGCCGGCGAGGAGAGCCAGGTGGTGGTGGCCGGCCAGCTCACCGATGACCTGCGCATCAGCTACGGGGTGGGGATCTTCTCGCCCATCGCCGAGTTGACCCTACGCTATACCCTGTGGCGCAACCTCTATGTCCAGGCGGTCTCCGGTGCCGCCCAGGCCGTGGATCTGGTCTATACCTTCAGCAGGCGCGGCAATCCGCGACTGCGTGACAGTGGAGAGTGAGATGTTCGACAAGCCGACCCTGGTGACCCCGGAACGGGCCCTGCCGGGCCGCGAGACGCCGCTGAAGATCAGCGGCATCCACCACGTCAACGGGCGTAGCCTGCTGCCGCCCTGGCCGGAAGGCTATCGCGAGATCGTCCTGGGTCTGGGCTGCTTCTGGGGAGCGGAGCGGCTCTTCTGGCAGCTGCCCGGGGTCTGGGTCACCGCCGTGGGCTATGCCGGCGGGCATACCCCCAACCCCACCTACGAAGAGACCTGCAGCGGTCTGACCGGCCATACCGAGGTGGTGCGGGTCATCCATGATCCCGCGGCGCTTCCCCTGGAGCGGCTGCTGGCGGTGTTCTGGGAGGCCCACGACCCCACCCAGGGCATGCGCCAGGGCAATGACATCGGCACCCAGTACCGTTCGGCCATCTATACCAGTGACGCGGCCCAGCAGGCGGCGGCCGAGGCCAGCCGCGAGCGCTATCAGCAGGCCCTGAGCCGGGGCGGGCGTGGCACCATCACCACCGAGATCGCGCCCCTCGACGCCTTCTATTACGCCGAGGAGTATCACCAGCAGTACCTGGCCAAGAACCCCGGCGGCTACTGCGGCCTCAAGGGAACCGGGATCGGCTGCCCCGGCCACTGATCGGACTTCGCCGGTCAGCGCATGGTGGCGGTGGCTCGCCCCCGCCCCATGGGCACTCGGGCCCAGTCCTCGAGTTGACGACCCAGGCGGTGGGCTAGCCAGGAGTGCAGCCGCAGGCCACGACGCTCGATATAGCCCACATGGCCGCCATGGCGACTGATCTCGACCCGTACCGCCGCCGAGGGCGCGGGCAGGTGCTCGAAGAGGTCGCCAGGCATGAAGGGGTCATCGGCGGCATGCAGGATCAGGGTGGGGAGTTCGATGTCGCCGAGCAGGGGGCCCGCCGAGGCGCGGCGGTAGTAGTCGCTGGCGGAGGCGAAGCCGTGCAGGGGCGCGGTGACCTCGTTGTCATAGGCCCAGAAGGTGTCCAGCTCCTTGAGCTGATGGGGGGAGAGGCCGATGGGCAGGGGGCCCTGGGCCATCTTCAGGGCGACCTTGCGCTTCAGCGAGGCCAGCAGGTGACGCTGGTAGAGCCGGGCCGGGCCACGATTGAGGACATCGGCGCTGGCGGCGAGATCCAGGGGCGCATTGATGGCGATGGCACCGGCCAGGTCGAGGCCGTCGCCGCCCTGTTCCGCCACCAGCTTGAGCAGCATGTTGGCGCCCAGCGAGACCCCGGCGGCCACCTTGAGGGCCTGGGGATAGCGGTGGCCGAGTTGGCCCAGCACCCAGTAGGCGTCGGCGGTGTCCCCGCTATGGTAGGCCCGCGGCAGACGGTTGGGGGCCTGGCCGCAGCCGCGGAAATGCATCAATACCGCCCGCCAACCGAGGTCCGCCGCCGCCCCCAGCAGTTCCCGGGCATAGGGAGAATCAAAGGACCCCTCCAGGCCATGGAAGAGCACGAAGAGCGGCGCCTGCGGCGACGGGGGGGCCGGCCGCACCCAGGCCAGCTCCACGAAGTCACCGTCGGGCAGGTTGAGGATCTCGGTCTCTCGCGCCAGGCGCCGACGCGGCAGCAGGCGTGGCAACAAGGTCTGGAGATGGCGGTTGGCCAGCCCCCGGGGCGGGCGAAAATCGGCGGGAACAATGGCGTGGGTCATGCCGGCCTCGTGCGCAAGAAGCGGGGCCCGGCGAGGCCCCTTCGTCTCCTTCTAGCTTATCGTGACCCGGCCCAGAGGCAAGGCCCGCGAGGCGAGGCCTTGTCCCCGGTCAAGGGCTCGCCTCGAGATCGCGGGTCAGGTTGTCGTTCCCGGTCCCGGTAATCACCACGTTGTCCTCGATACGAATCCCGCCATGGTCGCCCAGGGCCTCGACGCGGGCCCAGTCGAGCATCCCGGCGGTAGCGCCCTGGCGCAGCGGTTCCAGCAGCATGGGGATCACATAGAGCCCCGGCTCCACGGTGATCGCCATCCCCGCTTCCAGGGGCCGGGTCAGGCGCAGGGCCGGATGCGCCGGAGGCGGGGGCAGGGGGCGGCCTTGCGCGTCCTGGCGCCCGCCCACGTCGTGGACCTGCAGGCCCAGCAGGTGGCCCAGGCCATGGGGGCAGAAGGCCCGGGTGATGCCGGTGTCGAAAGCCGCCTCGGCGCTGGCCTTGACCAGGCCGTGTGCCACCAGCAGCTCGGCCAGGCCCCGATGCATGCGCTCCTGCATCGACACATAACCGATGCCCGGGGCCAGTTCACCGACCAGTTGCCGCTGCAGCCGGTCCATCCCGGCGAGCAGGGCCCGGTAGTCGTCACTGGCCGCCGGCCCCGCCCAGCTGCGGGTGATATCGGCACAGTAGCCGCGATACCGGTGCCCGCCGTCCACCAGCAGGCTATGGGCCTGCCCCGGGGCTTCGAGCTCGTAGTGCTGGTAGTGGAGCACGCCGCCGTGGGCATTGATGCCGACGATGCTCTGGTAAGGCAGCGCGCTTTCGCGGATCCGCGCCGCCTTCAGGTACGCCAGTTGGCAGTCGAGTTCGGCGCCGCCGGCCAGGAAGGCGTCACGGGCCGCGCCATGGCCAGCCAATGCCCGGCGGTTGGCCTCCCGCAGGCAGGCCACCTCATAGTCACTCTTGCGCACCCGTAGCTCGTCCAGCGCCAGGGTGAGGGCCTCGGGGTTGAGGGCGGCGCCCAGGCGCTCGGCCTGAGCCTCGCTCACCTCGCCCAGCACCGCGAAACGCCCCCTGGGCAGCCGCGGTGCCTCGCCATCCTCCTGGTAGACCACCTCGAAGGCCTCGACCCAGGCCTCCTCGGGGAGTTGCGGGGCCAGGTGCCAGAAGTCCCGGGGGGCATGGAAGTGCAGGCAGGGGGCCTGACCCGGGCGAATCAGCAGCCAGCTATGCTCCAGCCCGGCCAGGGGCACCCAGTGCAGGAAATGCCCATAGGCGGCGAAGCTGGCATGCTGGTCATCGGCGAAATGGCGATGGGCCCGGCCGCTGTAGAGCAGCACCCCGTCATAGCCATGCTCGGCCAGCAGGGCCGCATAGGCCTGGTCGAGCCGGGCGAGGTGTGCCCGCTGGGCGTCGGCGAGGTCGTTGGTCATCGAGGACTCCTTAGGCTCCGTACGAAAACGGGCGAAGATCGAGGGGTGGTCAGACCATCAGGTCGTGGGCAGTGGGTCACCCAGGGCCTGCCATAGCCTGTCCAGGGCCGGTGCAGGCCCCTGGGGTTGGCGATAGAGGCGGATCTCCAGGGGGATCTCCCAGCGGGTATCGCCGGCGGGGACCAGCTCCCCTTGGGCCAGGGCCGGGGCGGCCAGCCGTGCCGGCAGCCAGCCCATCCCATAACCGAGGCCGATCAGTTCGCGAATATTGTGACTCTGGATACTCTCGTTGAGTACCCGGAAGGCCGGAGCTTCGCCGAGGCGTGCCAGATGCCCCTGGATGGCGGCATGCATCAGCCCCCGGGGGTGAAAGCCGATCAGCGGCAGGCTCTCTCGGGGACCGCTCCCCAGGGAGAAGCGGGGACGGCCATCGGGATCCGGAACCGAGAGGGGAATCAGGCGCTCCTCGCCGACTCGCCGATAGTCGCAGTCGGGCCGTTCCAACTCCGGCAAGTGCCCCTCCCGGGGCCAGTAGCAGAGCACCAGATCGCACTCGCCGCGATCCAGGGCCTGGAAGTAGTCGTCGATCAGCCAGCCGGTGGCCCTCAGGTAGGGCTCCAGGGGGGGATCCTCGTGGTGGGCCGCCAACCATTCCGGCAGGAAGTGGGAGAGCAGGCTCTGCGGGGCCGCCAGGCGCAGCCGGTTGGCCTGGGCCTCGGCGAGCCGGGCCAGGCGCTCCCGGGTGTCCTGCACACGCTGGGTGACCTGCTGGCAGAGGCGCAGAAACTCCTCGCCGGCCGGGGTCAGGGAGAGGGGCAGGGTCTGGCGATTGACCAGGGTGGTGCCCATCTCCTCTTCCAGCAGCTTGATGCGTCGCGAGAAGGTGGGCTGGGTGACATTGCGCTCCTCCGCCGCCCGCGAGAAGTGGCGGGTGCGGGCCAGGGCGATAAAGTCTTCCAGCCAACGAATTTCCATGATTTATCAGTTTTACCGAAAGTATTATTGGATTTATTCCAAGAGGCAGTAGATTCTGCCATTAAAACACTCGTTTCTCTACGGCTGTCCAGGCGTCCTTACAGGCGTCCTTCCTCGACCGCATGGCAGGCCACCTGGCTGCCATCGGCCTGGGCCACCAGCCTCGGCACCTCCCGGCGACAGCGCGCCTCGGCATAGGGGCAGCGCCCATGGAAGACACACCCGGAGGGCAGGTTCACCGGGGTGGGGACCTCGCCGGTCAGGCGAATCGGCTGGGGGCGGTCGTCCTCGAGGCGTGGGATCGCCGAGAGCAGCGCCTGGGTATAGGGGTGGCGCGGCGTGGCGAACAGGGTCCGGGTCGGCGCCACCTCGCACACCGTGCCCAGGTACATCACCGCCACCCGGGTACCGAAGTGCTCCACCACCGCCAGGTCATGGGTAATGAAGAGGTAGGTGAGGTGGCGCTCCTGCTGGGCGTCCATCAGGAGGTTGAGCACCTGGGCCTGGATGGAGACGTCCAGCGCCGAGATCGGCTCGTCGGCGACGATAAATTCCGGGTCGACGGCCAACGCTCGTGCAATCGCGATGCGTTGGCGCTGGCCGCCGGAGAACTCGTGGCCGAAGCGCGCGCCCCATTCCGGGTCGACCCCCACCGAGGCCATCACCTCGCGTACCTTGGCGATGATCTTCTCCCGGGACCAGTCCGGGTGGTGCAGGCGGATCGGCTCCTCCAGGGTCTGCTGAATCGTCATGCGCGGATTCAGCGAGGCGTAGGGGTTCTGGAAGATCATCTGCATGCGCTTGCGGTAGGGCAGCAGCGCCTTGGACGAGAGGTGGTCGATGCGCGCCCCGTCGTAGTGGATCTCCCCGGCACTGGGCGAGAGCAGCCCCATCACGGTGCGTGCCACCGTGGACTTGCCACAGCCGGACTCACCCACCACACAGAGCGCCTCGCCGCGCTGGATGGTCAGGTCCACGCCATTGATGGCATGCACGAACTCCTGGTGGCGCACCAGGCGGCCGCCCTTGAAGCGCAGCTGCTCGAGGAAATCGCCGGAGAGATCGAAGCGCTTGCGCAGGCCACGAATCTCCAGCAAGGGCGCACTCTCCTGCCTCGGCGTCGACGCCGTCTGATGACGGGCCTCGGTGGCGGGATCGACGAGGGCGGTCATGGGCTATCCTCCTCGGTGGCCGTGGCCTCCTGGGCCAGCATTTCCGCCACCATATGGCAGGCCACCCGGCAGTTGCCGGAGGCGACGAAGTCGGGTACCTGGCGGGAACAGGCGGCGCGTTCGCTGCCGTCGGCGCGGGCCAGGAAGTCACAGCGGGGATGGAAGGCGCAGCCCGAGGGCAGCTGGCTCAGCGGCGGCATGCTGCCGCGGATCTGGTTGAGGTGGCTGCCCGGGGTGGCCATCTGCGGCAGGGCATTCATCAGGCCCTGGGTATAGGGGTGCTGGGGGTCGTTGATGATCTCCCGGGTGGGGCCGGCCTCGATCACTCGTCCGGCGTACATCACCAGCATGCGCTGGGTCACCTGGCTGACCACCCCCAGGTCGTGGGTGATCAGGATCAGTCCCACGTTGTGCTTCTCGCACAGCTCCAGCAGCAGGGTCATGATCTCCGCCTGGATGGTCACATCCAGCGCCGTGGTCGGCTCGTCGGCGATGATGATGTCCGGGTCGAGCAGCAGGGCGATGGCGATGATCACCCGTTGACGCATGCCCCCGGAGAGCTCGTGGGGGTACTGGTCGAGCCGCGTTTCCGGGGAGGGGATCTGCACCTGGGTCAGCTTGTGCAAGGCGATGGCCCGGGCCTCTCGGGAGGAGATGCGGCGATGCGCCTTGAGGCACTCGACCATCTGCTCGCCGATGGTCAGCACCGGATTGAGGGTCATCATCGGATCCTGGAAGATCATCGAGATGCGATTGCCACGGATGCGCCGCAGCTGTCGCTCGCCGAGTCCGATCAGCTCCTGGCCGTCGAAGCGGATGCTGCCGCCGGCGATATAGCCGGGCCGGGCGATCAGGTTGAGCAGGCTGAAGGCGGCCACCGACTTGCCGGCGCCGGACTCGCCCACCAGGCCGAGGCGTTCACCCCGGTCCAGGGTGAAGTCGATATTGCGCAGGGCGCGGACCTCGCCCTGGCGCAGGGCGAAGCGCACATCCAGGTCGCGAACTTCGAGAAGTGCCATATGAAGTGCTCCTTAGCCCTTGTAGAGACGCGGGTTCATGACGTCGCGCAGCCAGTCGCCGAGCAGGTTGATCGACAGCACCAGCACCACCAGGAAGGCGCCGGGAATCAGGGTGATCCACCAGGCCCCGGACTGCAGGTAGTCGAAGCCGGCCTTGATCAGCGAGCCCAGCGAGGGGTGGGTCTCCGGCATGCCCAGTCCCAGAAAGGATAGTGCCGCCTCGGAGATGATGGCGTTGGCGATCTGCACCGTGGAGATGACGAAGATCGGCGACAGGGTATTGGGCAGCACATGGCGGAACATGATGCGCCGCGATTTCAGGCCCATCACCTTGGCGGCGTCCACGTACTCCTTGCGCTTCTCGGCCAGTACCGAGGCGCGCACCGTGCGGGCGTACTGGGGCCACTCGGCCAGGCCGATGATCAGGATCAGCATCAGGATGGCGTAGTCGCTGTAGAAGCTGCCGCCCAGGGTGGCCTTGACCACGGCGCCCACCACGATGGCCACCATCAGGGTGGAGAAGGAGAGCTGGATATCCGCCAGGCGCATCAGCACGGCATCGACGCGCCCGCCCAGGTAGCCGGCCAGGAGGCCGAAGACCACTCCCAGCAGGGCCTGGAGCAGCACCGCACCGAAGCCGATCAGCAGCGATACCCGGGTGCCATAGAGGATGATCGACCAGAGGTCGCGTCCCTGGGCGTCGGTACCCAAGACATAGGCGGGATCGCTGCCATCGATCCAGAAGGGCGGCAGTTCCGAGGCGAGGATATCGATCTGCGCCAGGTCGTAGGGGTCGGTTGAGGCCAGCCAGGGGGCCAGCAGGGCCATGCTCACCAGGGCCAGCAGGATCGCCAGGCAGAGCTGGGCGCCCCGGTCGCGCTTGAAGCTGTAGAGCAGGAAGGAGTCACGCAGCCGCTGCCAGCGCCCCGGGGCCGCCGCCGGGGAAGAAGTCTGGGGTCTCATGCGGGCTTACCTGTCAGTTTGACGGTGGGGTTGACCAGGCCGTAGATCAGGTCGACCAGGGTGTTGGTGACCACGAAGATCACCCCGACGATCATCAGGTAGGCGACGATCAGCGGGATGTCGGCGCGATTGATGGCATCGAGGAACATCAGCCCCATGCCGGGCCACTGGAAGACCGTTTCGGTGAGGATGGTGTAGGCCACCATGGTGCCGATCTGTACCCCGCCGACGGTGATCACCGGCAGCATGGTGTTCTTCAGGGCATGAATGAAATAGATGCGTCGCACGCCGATGCCCTTGGCCCGGGCGAACTTGACATACTCCGACTGCAGCACCTCCATCATCTCGGCGCGAATCAGGCGGATGAACAGCGGCAGCATGATGGAGGCCAGCGCCACCGAGGGCAGCACCAGGTGCTTGAGTCCGTCGAGGCTGGCCAGGTTGGTCTCCCAGTGGCCGAAGACGTGCACCAGGTCATGGCCGCGCCCGAAGGAGGGCATGCCACCGCTGGTGGAGAGGGCGGCATTGAGCCAGCTACCCCAAGCGGTGCCCTGCGGGAAGAGGGTCACCGTCACGCCGATGGAGAAGACCTGGATCAGCAGGATGGCGGTGAGGAAGACCGGGATCGAGATCCCGATGATCGAGGCGCCCATGAAGAAGCGCGAGATCGGCGAGCGGGGTTTGATGGCGCTGTAGACGCCGATGGGTACCGACAGCAGCACGATCAGCAGGGTCGCACCGAAGACCAGCTCGAGGGTCGCCGGCAGATGACGGGCGATCACCTCGAGCGCCGGCTCCCGATAGAAGTAGGAGGTGCCGAAATCGCCGGTCAGGGCGTTGCCGGCGAAGCGCAGGTACTGCACATGGAAAGGGTCGTTGAGGCCGAACTGCTCGCGCAGGGCCTCGCGCTCGCTCTCCGGCACCGACTGGCCGACCATCTGCTGGATGGGATCGCCCAGGTTGTCCTGGATGGCGAAGGCGATGACGCTGATGATGAACATCACCATCAGGGCGTGCATCAGCCGCTTGGTAAGAAAGGCGATCATGGGGGGGGTAGCCTGTCTGGGTAGTCACTTAGGAAACGCTGCCCAAATGCCTGCGCGGGCAAATCGCTGCGTTGCGCGGTGCTCGAAATCCTCACCTATACCGCATAGGCTCCGGTTCCTGCGCGCCGTGCGCCTTGCGCTTCAACTCCGCTCGCCGATTTGTTCAGCGTTTCCCTAACGGGACCCCTCGCCCACGGGGGCGAGGGGCCGGCCATCGGGGGGCGATGGCGAGCGGGATCAGTCGCGCTGGATCACCAGGTCGCCGAGGTAGGGGAAGTCGGTGGCATTGACCACCGGGGCGATCTCCACGCCTTCCCGGGCACCATAGGCCAGGTTCTGCCAGTGCAGCATGATGAACCCGGCGTCCTCATGGAGCATCGCCTCGGCCTCGCGCAGCATGGCATTGCGTGCCTCCAGGTCGGTCTCGCCGTCGGCACGGGCCACCAGGGTGTCGAGCGCTTCGTTGCAGTAGCCGCCGTAGTTGTACTGGCCGGCACCGGTCTCGGCGTCGAAACAGGCGGAGAGGTACTGGAAGAAGTTGGCGCTGTCCTCGGTGTCGGAGTGCCAGCCGATCATCGCCATGTCGGAGGTGCGCTCGTCGTACTCCGGCCAGTACTGGGCCAGGGGCATGGTGCGCAGGTTAGCGTTGATATTGATGCGCGCCAGCATATTGGCCACCGCCTGGGCGATCTGGGCATCGTTCACGTAGCGGTTGTTGGGGGCGATCATGTCGATGCTGAAGCCGTCGGCGTAACCCGCTTCTTCCATCAGCGCCTGGGCGCGCTCCAGATCGTAGCGCGGGGTCAGCTCCGGGTTATGGCCGGAGTAGCCGGGGGGCGAGAATTGGGCCGCCGGGGAGGCGAAGCCGCGCATCAGGCGGTCGGCGATGCCCTCCTGGTTGATGGCGTAGGCCACCGCCTGGCGGACCCGCGGGTCGGCGAAGGCCTCGACGCGCTCTTCGTTGAGCTGGAAGCCGATGATGCGAGTGCCGGGGATCTCCACCAGGTCGATGCCCTGGGCCTGGCGCACCCGCTCCAGATCGTTGGGCGGCACCGCATCGATGAAGTCGACGCCACCGGAGAGCAGGGCGGAGACCCGGGCGGCGTTCTCGGCGATGGGGGTCAGGACGATGCGCGAGACATTGCCCTCGCTGTCGTTATCCCAGTAGTCGGCGAAGCGTTCCATTTCGACCCGCACGCCCTGGCGGCGCTCGGTGACGATGAAGGGACCGGTGCCGGAGACGTTGCGCGAGGCGAAGGAGTTGCCGGCCTTGACGATCTCTGCCTTGTCCTGGCCGTTGTCGGTGGTGCCGTTGTAGTACTCCCGGTCCATCGGGAAGATATAGGTGGCCAGGTTGAGCAGCAGCGGGTAGGGGCCGTCGGTGGTGATGTCGACGGTGTGCTCGTTCACGGCCTCGGCACCGGCGATGGGCTCGAAGATGGCCCGGTAGTCGGGGCTCTCCTTGAGGCGCTCGATGGTCCAGACCACGTCGGCGGCGGTGAAGGGATTGCCGGAGTGGAAGCTCACGCCTTCACGCAGGCGAATGCGCACGGTGGTGTCGTCGAGCTGTTCCCAGCCGGTGGCCAGGCGCGGTTCGAACTGGAAATCCTGGGTCCAGCGTACCAGGGGGTCGAAGGCCAGGTGGGAGAAGCGCAGCATACCGCCAGAGAGCTGCTCGTGAATGTCCAGGGTCTCCGGGTCGGCGGCGTAGCCGATACGCAATGTCTCGGCGGAGACGGTGGCGGGGAGGGCAGTCGCGGCCAGGGCGGCGCCGATCACCGACGCCAGCAGAGTCTTCTTGAAAGTCATGTCGTTTCCCTAACGGGTTGTTATCTATTGTGACGGCACTAACCATAGAGAGCCGGCGGTGGTCGCGACAATCGAAATAATGACTGGCATTATGCGCAGCCTGAATCACCGCCGTTCACGAGAGGAGAGACGCATGACGACACGCTGGGGAAAGGGCGGCTGGGTCGGCCTGGCGCTGCTGCTGGCCAGCTTGACCACCCAGGCCACCGAATCACCGCAGGCGCCGCGTTTCGAGACGCCCCGGGAGGCGGTGACCTGGCGACGTGACGAACTCAAGGAGATCGAACGACTGGTGCGTCAGCTGCGCTTCGACCTGATCAATAATCGCGATGCCCGCGGCGCGGCGCCACGCCTGGCGGAGCTGGCCGAGCGCGCGCGGGGCGAGCGGCTGTTGCCGGCCTTCATCGAGGGAAGTCACGGCCGCGGCAGCGACGCCCGGGTACGTATCTGGGACGAATGGGAAGCCTTCGGTGAGGGCTTCGAGGCCCTGGAGGCGCGGGTTGCCGACCTGACCGAGGCCGCCGAGGCGGAAGACTACCGCCAGGCAACCCGCGCGTTTTCGGAGCTCAGTCTCAGTTGCCGCAGCTGTCATCGCCGCTACAAGCACTGAGCCCGCCTTGTCTCAGCCGGCGGGGGTCAAGCCGTCGATACGATAGAGCGCTTCTACCTGATCGAGGCGCTCCACGGTGCAGCCCAGATCGGTGACATGGCCATCCTTGAGGCCATAGACCCAGCCGTGGATCGCCAGCGGCTGTCCGCGTTGCCAGGCATGCTGAACGATCTTGGTACGACAGAGGTTATTGACCTGGGCCTGGACATTGAGCTCGCACATGCGATCCACCTGCTCATCCAGGCTCAGGTGGTCCAGGGTCTCCCGATGCTGGGCATAGAGCTCGCGCACGGAGTGCAGCCAGATGTCCACCATGCCATTGTCACCACCGCTGACGGCGGCGCGAACGCCGCCGCAGCCATAATGCCCCACCACCATGATATGGCGCACCTGCAGCACCTCCACGGCGTATTGCAGCACCGAGAGGGCATTGAGGTCGTTGTGGTGGAGCAGGTTGGCCACGTTGCGGTGGACGAAGACTTCGCCGGGGGGCAGGTCGATGATCTGGTTGGCGGGGACTCGGCTATCTGAGCAACCGATCCATAGATAGTCGGGATTCTGCTGTTGTGCCAGGCGATCGAAGAAGCCGGGGTCCTGTTGGCGAATACCCTCGGCCCATTGGCGATTGCGCTCGACGAGTCGTTTGATCTCTTTTTTCATTCGTCAGGTCTGAGTTGAGCGGATGGCGCGCCGCGATGGGCACGATCGGGGTTGCAGTGTAACGCGCCTGGCGCCACAGAGGGGCGTCGGGTCGAAGAAATGCCAATGGACGGTTCGCTCCGACAGGGCTATCACATTGATAGTTATCGACTATCTATCCGAGGCCCTGTCAAGCCGGAGCCCCGGTGGTATCATCCCCCATCATCGACGACCCAAGGCTTCAGGAGAATTTCGTGTCCCAGTTCGATTATGACCTCTTCGTCATCGGCGCCGGTTCCGGCGGCGTGCGTGCCGCCCGTACCGCCGCGGCCACCGGCGCCCGGGTGGCCGTCGCCGAGGATCGCTACCTGGGGGGGACCTGCGTCAACGTGGGTTGCGTCCCCAAGAAACTCTACTCCTATGCGGCCCATTTTCATGATGCCTTCGAGGACAGTGCCGGCTTCGGCTGGACGTTGCCCGAGGCGCCGCGCTTCGACTGGGCGACCCTGCGCGACAACAAGATCGAAGAGATCAAGCGCCTCAACGGCATCTATGGCCGCCTGCTGGAAGGCGCCGGCGTGCGCCTGATCAACGGCCGCGCCAGGGTGCTCGATGCCCATCGCGTGGAGGTCGCCGGCGAGACCCTCAGCGCCGAGAAGATCCTGGTGGCCACCGGTGGCTGGCCCTGGGTGCCGGACTTTCCCGGCAAGGAGCACGCCCTGGACTCCAACCGGGTCTTCGACCTGGAGGCCTTCCCCCAGCGTTTCCTGGTCCTCGGCGGCGGCTATATCGCCGTGGAGTTCGCCAGTATCTTCAATGGCCTGGGCAGCGAGACCCATCTGGTCTACCGGGGCGACCTGTTCCTGCGCGGCTTCGACAACGAGGTACGCGAATTCACCCGGGACGAGATGGCCAAGAAGGGCGTCAACCTGCATTTCGAGACCAATATCGAGCGCATCGACAAGGAGGGCGAGGTCCTCAAGGTGATGCTCACCAGCGGTGAGGTGCTCGAAGTGGATGCCGTGCTGGCGGCCACCGGACGCAAGCCCAACCTGGCCGGCCTGGGCCTGGACGCGCTGGGTGTCGAGCTCAACGACGACGGGACCCTCAAGGTCAACGAGCGTTTCGAAACCTCGGTGCCTTCCGTCCTGGCCCTGGGCGATATCATCGGTGGCCCCGAGCTGACCCCGGTGGCGCTCGCCGAGGCGATGCAGATGGTCCAGGCCCACTTCGGCGAGGGTACCCCCAAGCCGCTGGAGTACGACAAGATCGCCACCGCGGTCTTCTGTCACCCCAATATCGGCACCGTTGGCCTCTCCGAGGAGGTGGCCCGGGAGCAGTGCGGCGCCATCCGCGTCTATCGCACCGACTTCCGGCCCATGAAGCACACCCTCTCCGGCAGCGAGGAGCGCTGCCTGATGAAGCTGATCGTCGATGACGAGAGCGACGTGGTGGTGGGGGCCCATATGGTGGGCGAGGAGGCCGGCGAGGTGATCCAGGGCATTGCCATCGCCGTGCGCGCCGGCCTGACCAAGGCGGCCTTCGACGCCACCGTCGGCATTCACCCCACCGGCGCCGAGGAGTTCGTCACCCTGCGCAGCGTCAGCCGTCGTTATCCCGAATAACGCATCGAATCGTCACTTCGGCGTCATCCGCCGCCGGCATCCTGAAGGCCATCCCTCGCGGGATGGCCTTCGGCGTTTTGGTTCAGCCCAGGCCCCGGCAAGCGTTGGCTCACCGCTTACGCGGCCGACGAGTGCCGAAGTGGCCCGCCGCCGATGGGCTAAACTCAGAAGGGCAACGGCGCTGCAAAGCGATCATAACCACGGATTATGGATAAACCCGACGATGATAAGGGCCGTTTTGATTTATGCATAAATCCTTGTTATCGTATTGGGCGAATTCGCCAATAGCGAACTATAACCATGAACGTATCGACGCACCCCTTCACCCCCTCCGCCGATCTGGCCCGCCCCAGCGTGGCCGATGCCGTAGTGGGCAACTCCCAGTCACCGCTGTTTATCCGCAAGCCCAACCCGGACGATGGCTGGGGCATCTACGAGCTGGTCAAGGCGTGTCCACCGCTGGACGTCAACTCCGCCTACGCCTATCTGCTGCTGGCGACTCAGTTCCGCGATACCTGCGCCGTGGCCACCAACGAGGAGGGCGAGATCGTCGGTTTCGTCTCCGGCTACGTGAAGAGCAATGCGCCCGACACCTATTTCCTCTGGCAGGTGGCGGTGGGCGAGAAGGCCCGCGGCACCGGGCTGGCCCGTCGCCTGGTCGAGGCGGTAATGCGCCGCGAGGAGCAGGCCGAGGTACGCCACCTGGAAACCACCATCACGCCGGATAACGAGGCGTCCTGGGGGCTCTTCACCCGCCTGGCCGACCGCTGGCAGGCGCCCCTCAACAGCCGTGAATACTTCTCCACCGACCAGCTCGGTGGCGAGCATGACCCGGAAAACCTGGTGCGTATCGGCCCCTTCCAGCCGGCGCATATCTAAGCTCTCGTCTTTGTGATGGCGTCGGCCACCTGACCGGCGCCGTTCCCCCTATTGTTTCTCGATTCGCTAGGAGATCCTATGCAGACCCAGATTCTCGAACGCATGGAATCGGAAGTCCGTACCTATTCGCGCTCTTTTCCGGTGGTCTTCACCAAGGCCCAGGGCGCTCGCCTGACCGCCGAAGACGGCAAGGAGTACATCGACTTCCTGGCCGGCGCCGGTACCCTCAACTACGGCCACAACAACCCCAAGATCAAGCAGGCGCTGCTCGACTACCTGGCCTCCGACGGCATCGTCCATGGCCTGGACATGTGGACCGAGGCCAAGCGCGACTACCTCGAGGCCCTCGAGGAGGTGATCCTCAAGCCGCGCGGCCTGGACTACAAGGTGCACCTGCCGGGCCCGACCGGCACCAATGCGGTGGAGGCTGCCATTCGCCTGGCGCGGGTGGCCACCGGTCGCCATAACATCATCTCCTTCACCAACGGCTTCCATGGCGTGACCATGGGCGCCCTGGCCACCACCGGCAATCGCAAGTTCCGCGAGGCCACCGGCGGCATTCCGACCCAGGGCGCCGCCTTCCTGCCCTTCGACGGTTACCTGGGCGAGGCGGTGGATACCCTCGACTACTTCGAGAAGCTGCTGGGCGACAACTCCAGTGGCCTGGACCTGCCCGCCGCGGTGATCATCGAGACGGTGCAGGGGGAGGGCGGTATCAACCCCGCCGGCCTCGACTGGCTCAAGCGCCTGGAGCAGATCTGCCGCGACCACAAGATCCTGCTGATCGTCGACGATATTCAGGCCGGCTGCGGCCGCACCGGCAAGTTCTTCAGCTTCGAGCACGCCGGCATCACTCCGGATATCGTGACCAACTCCAAGTCGCTGTCCGGCTATGGGCTGCCGTTCGCCCATGTGCTGATGCGTCCCGAGCTCGACAAGTGGAAGCCGGGCCAGTACAACGGCACCTTCCGGGGCTTCTCCCTGGCGATGGTCACCGCCGCCGCCGCGCTGCGCACCTACTGGAGCGACGACACCCTCGAGCGTGACGTCCAGCGCAAGGGGCGCATCGTCGCCGAGCGCTTCCAGCAACTGGCCGACTACCTGGGCGAGAAGGGCATCGCGGCCTCCGAGCGCGGTCGCGGCCTGATGCGCGCCCTGGACGTGGGCAGCGGCGAGCGCGCCGACAAGATCACCGCCGAGGCCTTCCAGCGCGGCCTGGTGATCGAGACCAGTGGCCACGACGGTCAGGCGGTGAAGTGTCTGTGCCCGTTGACCATCAGCGATGAGGACCTGCTCGAGGCCCTCGAGATCATCGAGGCCAGCGTCAAGGCGGTCTTCTGAGCGGCGTTAACAGGCCCCTGATATTATCCGGGCGCCCAGCAAGGGCGCCCGTCACTGTTTCAGCATGAGGATGACCCCATGATCGTGCGCAATCTTGAAGAAGCCCGTCAAACCGACCGCCTGGTCAAGGCCGAGAACGGCAACTGGGACAGCACCCGCCTGAGCCTGGCCGAGGATGGCGGCAACTGCTCCTTCCATATCACTCGCATCTACGAAGGCACCGAGACCCATATCCACTACAAGCACCACTTCGAGGCGGTCTACTGCATCGAAGGGGAAGGCGAGGTGGAGACCCTGGCCGACGGCAAGATCTGGCCGATCAAGCCGGGCGACATCTATATCCTCGACCAGCACGACGAGCACCTGCTGCGTGCCTCCAAGACCATGCACCTGGCCTGCGTCTTCACCCCGGGCCTGACCGGCAAGGAAGTGCATCGCGAGGATGGCTCCTATGCACCGGCCGACGATAGCCAGCCGCTCTGAGGTCGCGCCAGACCTTGGCTAGTGATGCGCCCCCGGCAGCTCTGCCGGGGGCGTATTGCGTCCAGCCCAGCAAACGCCCAGATGCCATCGGCTTGATGTCTGGCCCCTCATGACATGACCAGCAGTTCGCATAATGTATATTATGTTAAATCGAATGTCCTTGGCGGTCTCGTGCGAGGCCATCGCTAACCGGCATTCACCCGGCGCATTGACAGGCTTCGTCGCTCTGTCATGATGTGGTCGCCGTTTCGGAGACGTCGACATCCCCGTGATTCCACGAGCGTTCTCCCCGCGCAGGCATGGACAGCCGCGCCCGGCGCTTCGTATTATCCGCATCCATCGCAGCCCCAACGAAACGGTAGACCCGCATAGGACACACTTCCGACCCATGTTCTCTTTGCCGCGATTTCGACGCCCGTCTCTCTCCTCGTCGACCCGCCTGGGCCTGGCCGGGGTTGGCCTAGCCCTGATCGGTGGCTGTGCTCAGCAGCCGACCCCCGAGCCCGGGCCGCCTCCCGTCAGCGCCGAGGCCTTCGAGACCCGTATCGCTTCCCTGGAATCACGACTGATGGAGCGCTGCGAGACACGCCTCGACTGGGAGGATCGCCAGGCGCGACTGGGGCGCTACCTGCTGGCCGACATTCGCGTGCTGGGGGATCGCCTGCACGGGATGCAGGAGGCCCTGGACCGGCGCGCCGAGGAACCGACCCTGGTGGCCAGCCAGTGCGAAGGCATCGACAGCTCGCAACTGGAAGGCAAGCAGGTGCTGGGGCGTTCCGAGTGGATCGGCCTGCCGGAGGTCGGCACCTACCTCAAGGCGCGGGTGGACTCCGGTGCCAACACCTCATCCCTCTCCGCCCGGGAGATCACCCCCTTCGAGCGGGATGGCCAGAACTGGGTGCGCTTCAAGCTGGGCCTCACCGAGGATGACGTGGTGGTCGATGGCATCCGCAATGCCTGGATCGAGGCCCCGGTGGAGCGGCGGGTGCGCATCCTGCAGGCCGCCGGCAGCGAATCACGCCCGGTGGTCAGCCTGGTGATGACCCTGGGGCCGATTCGTCAGCCGGTCGAGTTCACCCTCAATGATCGCAGCCACCTCAATTACCCGGTGTTGCTGGGGCGCCGCTTCATGATGGATATTGCGGTGATCGACGTGGCCGAGACCTACCTTCACCAGCGGCCGGAATTCCCCGGAGGACGCCCCGCCGATGAGGCCGCCGTCGATGAAGCCCTCGACCGGGACGATAGCGATCCCTAGGCGGCCCGCCTAGCCAAGTGCCCCACCCTGACGCCTGCCGCGTGATTCAGCCGGCCAATGCCGCCCGGGATATACAAGGAAGCTCCTATGTCGCGACTGCCCTTCTACCTGCTGGTGAGCCTGCTGATGCTCGCCGGCATCGGCCTCAGCCTGCACCGTCACCTGCAGTTCGATGTGCCCTGGTTTCCTGGTGAGCAGCGCCAGGTGTGGGAGATCGAAGCCCAGATCAACCTCACCGCCCGCGGCGAGCCGGTGATCGTCGACATGGCCCTGCCGGATCATCAGCAGGGCTATCGTCTGCTCACCGAACATACCGCCTCCTCCGGCTACGGTCTGGCATTTCGCGAAGAGCAGGGAGGTCGCCGAGCCCAGTGGACCATCCGCGAGGCCAATGGTCCCCAGCAGCTCTACTACACCGTGCAGATGCTGACGGCCCCCGACGCCCGCGGCCCCGTCCAGGTGCCCCCCGCCCTGCCCCGCCAAATCCTCTGGGAGCGCCCCTTCGACACCGCGGCCCGTCAGGTGATCGACCGAGCCTGGGCACGCAGCGCCTCGCCCCACACCTTCGCCCGGGAGCTGATCCGCGACATGTCCGGTGAGCGCCAGGGAGAGAACGCGCGCCTGCTGCTCACCCAGTTCGAGCGCGCCCCGCTGCTGGTTCGCCTGCTCAATGAAGCGGGAATCGCCGCCCGGGAAGTCAGCGGGCTGCACCTGGAGGATGGGCGCCGCCGTCAGAGCCTCTCGTCGTGGATCCAGGTCTTCGACGGCGATCAATGGGCGATCTTCCACCCGGAGACCGGGGAGCAGGGCCGCCCCGACGACCTGCTGCTCTGGGAAACCGCCGGCCAGGCCGTGCTGGAGGTGCAGGGGGGCAGCAACTCCCGGGTCAGCTTCTCGATGCTGACGCACAACCAGCCGGCGGCCTCGGCGGTGCGTAACCAGCTGGCCGATGACACCCTGCTCAACTTCTCGATCCATAGCCTCCCCCTGGAGGAGCAGGCGCTCTTCCAGACCATCCTGCTGATCCCCATCGGTGCCCTGGTGGTGGTGTTCCTGCGTATCCTGGTGGGCATCAAGACCTCCGGCACCTTCATGCCGGTGCTGATCGCCCTGGCCTTTATCCAGACCAGCCTGCTCACCGGCCTGATCGGCTTCCTGCTGGTGGTGGCCGTGGGCCTGGTCATCCGTAGCTACCTCTCTCACCTCAATCTGCTATTGGTGGCGCGAGTCTCGGCGGTGATCATCACGGTCATCGCCATCATCTCCATCTTCTCGGTGCTCTCCTATCGCTTCGGCCTCAATGCCGGCCTGACCATCACCTTCTTCCCGATGATCATCCTCTCCTGGACCATCGAGCGGATGTCGATCCTCTGGGAGGAGGAAGGCCCCAAGGAGGTGCTGATCCAGGGGGGCGGCAGCCTGCTCACCGCGGTGCTCGCCTACCTGGCCATGAACAACCCCTGGATTCGCCATATCACCTTCAACTTCCTGGGACTGCAGTTGGTGATGATGTCGCTGATCCTGCTGGCGGGTAACTACACCGGCTATCGGCTGCTGGAGCTGCGCCGCTTCAAGCCGGCGGCGGAGGATTGAGGATGTCTTCCGAGAGCCTGCTCGACTGGGCCCTGGCCTGGACCCGCCCCGGGCGCCTCAGGGCCAAGGGCATCATCGGCATGAATCGGCGCAATATCCGCTATATCGGCCGCTATAACGATCGCCGCCTCTATCCGCTGGTGGATGACAAGCTGCAGACCAAGCTCCTGGCGGAGCGTCACGGCATCACCACCCCGGCGCTGATCGGCACCGTCACCACCCAGTTCGGTGTCAAGCGGGTGGCGGAGCTGGTGGCGGGGAGCGCCGGTTTCGTGATCAAGCCCGCCAAGGGCAGCGGCGGCAAGGGGATCCTGGTCATCGAGGGGCGTGCCGGCGAGGCCTACGTCAAGCCCAGTGGCGCCCTCCTGGGGCGCGAGGACCTGGAGCGTCACGTCTCCAATATCCTCTCCGGCCTCTACTCCCTGGGCGGCTCACCCGACGTGGCGGTGATCGAGGACCTGATCCATTTCGAAGAGTCGCTCACCGAGTACACCTACGAGGGGGTGCCGGATATCCGCGTGATCGTCTTCCGTGGCTACCCGGTGATGGCGATGATGCGCCTCTCCACCGCCGCCTCGGACGGCAAGGCCAACCTTCACCAGGGCGCCGTGGGGGTGGGGCTGGATATCGCCACCGGGACGGCGCTGCGCGGGGTCCAGTTCGATCGCCCGCGGGCCAGCCATCCGGATACCGGGCACGAGTTGGCCAGCCTGCGTATCCCCGAGTGGGATACCCTGCTGACCCTGGCCGCCAGCTGTTATGAGATGACCGGTCTCGGTTACCTGGGCACCGACATGGTCCTCGACCGACGCCACGGCCCCATGCTGCTGGAGCTCAATGCCCGGCCCGGATTGGCCATTCAGATGGCCAACGGCGAGGGGCTGCGCAGGCGCCTCGACCTGATCGAGCGACAGCCGGCCGGGGCCTCGGTCAGCGAGCGGGTGGCCTTAGCTCGACAGCACTTCGCACGCCGCTCCGAGCTGCCGGAACCCGGCGCGGTGCCGGCCTAACCCCGCACCATCACCGAGGGCCTCCCGGTGTCCGGGCTGCCGGCTTGCCCTCGGCTCTGGTAGACTGACCCCTGGTATCGACAGGACAGTGTATTCATGCCTCAATCCCGACAACTGCTCGAGCGGGCCGAGCGCCAGTGCCAGGCCAGAGGCGTGCGCTTCACGCCCATCCGCCGCCGCGTACTGGCCCTGGTCGCCGACTCCCCCGGGGGGCTCAAGGCCTACGACCTGCTGGACCGACTGGCCCTGGAGCACGCGGCGGCACGGCCGCCCACCGTTTACCGGGCCCTCGATTTCCTGATCGAGCAGGGCCTGGTGCACCGGATCGAGTCGTTGAATGCCTATGTGGCCTGCCCCTGCCCGGAGCATGCCCACGGTTTCCAGCTGTTGATCTGTCGTCACTGCGGCCGTGTCGAGGAGCTTCACCTGGATGATGTGGATGCCCAGTTGGCCGGGCGTGCCCGGGAGCTGGGCTTTCGCGTCGAGCGGCAGACCATCGAGCTGCTGGGCAGTTGCGACGACTGCCGCCACACCAGCAGCGAGGAGGCATCACCCGCGGCGGCGACCCAGGCCTAGGCCCCCCCCCCCATTCTGATCATGAGACACCCATGAGCGAGCTATTCAAGGCGCTGGAGCGCGCCCCCCTGGACACCACCGAGTCGACCGCCCGGCTGCTGGATACGGTCGCCTGGAACGAGGCCGGACTGATTCCCGCCATCGCCCAGCAGCACGATAGCGGCGAAGTGCTGATGATGGCCTGGATGAACCGCGAGGCCCTGGAAGAGACCCTGCACAGTGGCCGGGTCTGCTACTGGTCTCGCTCCCGGGGCAAGCTGTGGCGCAAGGGCGAGAGCTCCGGCCAGCAGCAGCTGCTCAAGAGTGCCGCCCTGGATTGCGACGGCGATACCGTGCTGCTGCAAGTCGACCAGACCGGCCCTGCCTGTCACACCGGGCGCCGCCACTGTTTCTATGTCGCCCTGGATGCCGACCAGGCACGCATCAGCAGCGAACCGCTGATCGACCCGGAGACCCTCTACGGCAAGGGCAAGGCCTAGCATGCGTTGCCTGGCCGGCTGGCTCGCCGCGCTCTGGCGCGGCCTGGTTGCCTCGCTGAGCCGCCTGCTGGCTGCCTTGATGATCGGCCTGGTGCGTCTCTATCAGTGGGGTATCAGCCCCCTGCTGGGCCCCCGCTGCCGCTACTGGCCGACCTGTTCCCACTACACGGTGGAAGCCCTCCAGGTGCATGGCCCCCTCAAGGGCGGCTGGCTCGCCCTGCGGCGCATCCTGCGCTGCCACCCCGCTGCCGAAGGCGGCATCGACCCGGTGCCCGGCGGACCCAGCGAGGCCCTGTGCCGGGAAGACCCCGAGCTCGACGAGCAGTTCCGCCCCCGCGATAACGGCTGTCACCACCGCTAAGCCCCGCCTTGCCCTCGGTTCTGGTGCATCCCTGGCGTTTCCTGGTGTAGTAGCCCGCTACCACCTCCTGCGATTCCCGCCGTGCCAGAATGATTCCCTCCGCCCATGGCGGAGACGCCAATCACAAGATCCCGAGGAGGAGTGACGCCATGCCTGTCAAACGACTGCTGCTGCTGTGCGGGGATTTCGTCGAAGACTACGAGATCATGGTTCCTTTCCAGGCCCTGCAGGCGGTGGGCTACCGCGTCGATGCGGTCTGCCCCGACAAGGTCGCCGGCGATACCGTGGCCACCGCCATCCATGACTTCGAGGGCGACCAGACCTATACCGAAAAGCCCGGCCACCGCTTTGCCCTCAATGCGGACTTCGCCGGCGTGGACGCAAAGGCCTATGATGGCCTGGTGATCCCCGGGGGTCGCGCCCCGGAGTACCTGCGTCTTGACGATGAGGTCATCGCCCTGGTGCGCCACTTCTTCGACGCCGACAAGCCGGTGGCGGCGATCTGTCACGGCGCCCAGTTGCTGGCCGCCGCCAGGGTACTGGAGGGGCGCCGCTGCGCGGCCTACCCCGCCTGTCGCCCGGAGGTGGAGCTCGCCGGCGGCCACTATGCCGATATCGCCGTGGATGCCGCCATCACCGACGGTCGCCTGGTCACCGCCCCGGCCTGGCCGGCGCATCCCGCCTGGCTGGCGCAGTTTATGGCCGTGCTGGGGGCGCGGTTAGCGGTTTAGACTCCCGATAAGCGCTGACTGGGAGTACCCTGGTGCTCCCGGTCACTTAGCATGGGAGGTGAAGATCATGTGCCGACTCTTTATCGGTGCCGAGCCGAGCCTGTGGGAGGCGCAGACCCGCTCGCTGCGCCTGGACGGGGTCTCCACCAGCGTGCGTCTGGAGCGTTTCTACTGGGAGGTGCTGGAGGAGGTCGCCCGCCGCGATGGCCATAGCCTGACCCAGTTGATCGGTCGACTCTCGCGGGAGTGCGACGAAGCCGGCCATGATCAGGGCGGCTTCGCCTCCTTTCTGCGCGTCTGCTGCGGTCGCTACCTGGCGCTGCGCCTGGCCGGCGAGATACCCGCCGAAGGCACCATCGCCAGCCTGGACGCCGAGGCGATCCTCGCCCGGGAACGGCGTCGCAGGGGAGCCGAGCGGCAATCCTTCGAGGCATAGCCGGTTTCGTCGCCCACTTGCCTTGCCGAATGCCTTGCCAAAATGATTATCCCGCCTAAAAAACGATTATTTTTAAAGCCTGGCTTATAAAAATTATTATTTCGAGCGAAATTGGCACTTAGGTGGCGGCCCGCTCGGCGACCTCGTAGATGCGCTTGAGCATGGCGTGAAGGCCGTTGCTGCGGGTCGGTGACAGGTGCTTGTCGAGACCCAGGGCGACGAGGAACTCGGGCTGGGTGTCGCGGATCTCCGCCGGCGGGCGGTCGCTGTAGATACGCAGCAACACGGCGATCAGCCCCGAGACGATGGCGGCATCCGAGATGGCATCGAAGTGCAGGCGCCCTTCTTCCAGCCGGTGGCGCATCCACACATTGGACTGGCAGCCCTGGATCTTGTGCTCGTCGCATTTCCACTCGTCGGGGAAGTCCGGCAGCTGCTTGCCCAGGTCGATGATGTACTGGTAGCGATCCATCCAGTTATCGAACAGTTCGAACTCTTCCAGCAGCTCCTGCTGCGCCTGTTCGGCGGTGGTGTCGATGCTCATGGAAACTCCTCGCTGATAATGGCCCCATTATACAGGCTCCCTCCCCGGCTCGTCCGCCCTGCCGCTTTCCTCGTTCTCCCTGCCCTGGATCTCTGTTGCCGGATCCAGGCCATGGCGCGCCTGCTGGCGATGCCACTCCTCCGCCTCGGCGTGCAGGTAGCGGGCGGTGGTATCGAGGCGGGCATGACGCGCCGTGGCCGCCAGGTAGCGCAGCTCGACCCCCGCCTGGGCCTGGTGGGTCAAGGCGGTGTGGCGCAGCCAGTGGGGGGTGGCGCGACGCAACTGGTGGGCCCCGAGGCCGTCGCCCTCCTCTTCCAGGGCCGCGGCGCCCGCCGCGAAGGCCTCGCGGATCAGCCGATAGAGGCGGTTATCGCCCAATCCCCGCTGCCCATCCAGGCTTCGCAACAGCGGCCCGTCCTCCTCCGGCAGGGGCTCGCGGGCAAGCCCCAACTCGGTTCGCCAGTCGCCCAGCAGGGCCAGCATGTCGGGCGGCACCGGAATCACCGCCCGCTTGCTCCCCTTGCCGATCACCTCCCACCACCAGCGCCCCTCCCGACGCCGGAAGTCGCCCATGCGAGCGGCACTGATCTCGGCGATCCGCGGGGCCAGCAGGTAGGCGAAGCCGAAGACCAGGCGCCGGCGCTGCCATTCGAAGCGCTGCCGTGGCGTGGCGGACTCCGCCGGTGGGCGATTGAGCCACGCCCAGAACCAGGCCCAGAGGGGGCGCTCCAGGTAGCGCTCGATGCTGGTCTGTCGATTATCCAGGCGGCGACGCTTGTCGCGCATCAACCGAAAGGGGTTATGGGCGACCCAACCCGCCTCTGCCAGCCAAGCGAAGAGCCCCTGTAGGATCACCAGGCTCTGGCGGCGGCTGGCCGGTGACAAGGGGCCGCGAAAGGGACGCCATTCGGATGAGCGACGAGAACGCGGTGGCCCGATCCACGCCTCCCGGGGCCGCGGGTCGGCGAGAAAGGCCTCGAAGGCGTCGAGATGCTCCCGGCGAACCTGACCGAGACGCAGTTCCTGCCGATCGAGCCACAGCAACAGCCGCTCCGCCTCGCGGCGATAGGCCCGCCAGGTCTGGGGGCTGGCGCGGTATTCGCTCAGCCACAGGCTCACCGCCTCGATGTCACTGCCGGCATCGATATGAATACCAGCCGGGATGCCCTGCGGCGCCCCCGAAAGCACCTCGCCGCCCTGCGCCAGGGACGCCAGTGTCAGCAGCGGCTTCCCCGCCCCGCTCCTCTTCTCCTCGCCTTCCACGCGATACGGCTCCCTGATGATGCCTTGATGCCAGGCGGCTGAGTATCGCTAACCGAGGCCTAAAAAATCAAGATAAGCCGCGTAATCTTAATTTTCTTGCGAGAAAAATAAATAAAATTACGTAATGCGTAATATGTAATAAGGCTTCCCAAGCCCCTCCCGAGGCGCTAAGCTGCGCCCATCACGCCCCAGGGGGCGGCAAGCATCGACAGGAGAGACGGGATGGCACGAAGCGGCGTGCAGTACGAGGATGTGCAGCGGGCCATCGATACCCTGCTGCAACGCCAGGAGGCCCCCAGTGTGCAGAAGGTCCGCGAGGTGCTGGGCACCGGCAGCTTTACCACCATCAGCGACCATCTACGGGAGTGGCGTGCCCGTCGCGAAGCCAACCGCGACCTGCCGCCGAGCCAGGCCCTGCCCGAGGCGCTGCAGAACGCCATGAGCGAGCTCTGGGCCGTCGCCCAGGAGAGCGCCAATCAGGCCCTGAGCCACTATCGCGAGGAAGCGGATCGGCGTGTGGCCGAGGCTCAGGAGATGGCCGCCCAGGCGCGCCGCGAGGCGGAAGATGCCGCCCAGCGGGAGTCAGCCCTGGCCGGGCAGCTCCAGCAAGCCCAGGCTCGTCTGGAGGAGCTGGGCGCCCTGGCCTCGCGACGCGAGAGCGAGCGGGACCAGGCCCGAGAGGCCGAGCGGCGGCTAGGCAAGGAGCGGGAGGAGTGGAAGACGGAGGTGACCCGCCTACGCGGGGAACTCGAGACCCGGGAGGCCAGCCACCAGCAGGCCCTCACCGAACAGGCCGAGAGGCACCGCCAACGACTGGCCCAGGAGGAGCAACGCCACGAAGCCGCCGAGTCACGACTGATGGCCCAACTCGACGAGGCGCGGCAGCAGCGTCAGGCGGAAGACAGGCAGCATCGGGAGCGGCAGCAGCGCCTGGAGGCGCGCCTGAGCCGCCTGGACAGCCAACTGGAGGAGCAGCGACGGCTCGCCGCCGAGGCGGAAAAGGCCCGCCTGGAAGCCCGGCAGCAGGCCGACGAGTCCGAACGCCAGCGGCAGGCCGAAGCCGAGGCCAGGCGTGCCGGCGAGGAGCGCCTCGAGGCCCTGCTGGAGGCTCGCCAGAGCGAGAGCGCGGCCCTCAAGGGGCAACTGGAGGTCCTGCAGGGCCAGCTGGCGACCCTGGAGGCTCGGCTCGCCGAGCGTCCCCTGCCGCCCTTTATCTGCTAACGCCGTCTCGACCAGATACAAGAAGGCCGCCCGATGGGCGGCCTTCTTGAGGGTATCTAGAGGTAACCGCGGTTAGCGGTAGTAGGCCTGGCTGGTATCGCTGTGGTCGGTCACGTCGCGAATCCCGACGAGCTCGGGGATACGCTCCAGCAGGGTCTTCTCGACGCCCTCCTTGAGGGTCAGGTCCACGGCGGCACAGCCCTGGCAGCCGCCGCCGAAGGCCAGCACCGCCACCTTCTCTTCGGTCAGCTCGACCAGCTTGATCTCGCCGCCATGAGCGGCCAGGCCCGGGTTGATCTCGCTGTAGAGGACGTAGTTGATGCGATCCTCCAGGGGGCTGTCGGCGTTGACCTTGGGCATCTTGGCGTTGGGCGCCTTGATGGTCAGCTGCCCGCCCATGCGGTCGGCATTGAAGTCCACCACCGCCTCGTCGAGGAACGCCAGGCTGTGCTTGTCCAGGTAGACGACGATCTTCTCGAGCTCCAGCCGCTCGTCGCTGGGCTCCTCCTCCCCGGGACGGCAGTAGGCCAGGCAGGTCTCGGCATAGGGGGTGCCGGGCTGGGTGATAAAGATGCGCACCGCGATGCCCTCGACGTTCTGCTTCTCCAGCAGCTCGGCGAGGTACTCCTGGGCGCTATCGGTAATCTGGATGCTCTGGCTCATGGGACAAGAATCCTGGTAGGCACGGTCGTGATGCCGCCCATGGTAAGGAAAACTCCCGGGCGACACAATCCCGAGCTTTTTACTGGGGTATAGCCGACGCCTGGCGTCCCCCCTGCCCGCGGCGACCAGGATTCTGGTAACATAGCGGGTCGCGCAAGCACCCGGCGGCCTTCGCCGACCGGACAGAAAAAAGACGCTGGAACCGCTGGAGACGACCCCCGACCATGGCTGCCCCGAACGCCCGTATCGCCACCCTCCTGGATACCCTGACACGCCGCATCCTGATTCTCGATGGTGGCATGGGCACCATGCTGCAGAACGCCAGCCTCGATGAGCGCGACTTCCGCGGCGAGCGCTTCACCGACTGGCCCAGCGACCTCAAGGGCAACAATGACCTCTTGGCACTGACCTGCCCCGACCTGGTGGGCCGCATCCACCGGGAGTATCTGGAAGCCGGCGCCGAGATCGTCGAGACCAATACCTTCAACAGCACCCGCCTCTCCCAGGCCGACTACGGCATGGAGGCGCTGGTTCCCGAGCTCAACCGGGAGTCGGCGCGCCTGGCCCGCGAGGTATGTGACGCCGTGGCCGCAGAGACCGGGGTGCCACGCTACGTGGCCGGAGTGCTGGGTCCCACCTCGCGCACCGCCTCCCTGTCGCCGGACGTCAACGACCCGGCCAAGCGCAACGTCACCTTCGACGCCCTGCGCGAGAACTACTACGAGGCCGCCGAGGCGCTGATCGAGGGCGGCAGCGACCTGATCCTGATCGAGACCATCTTCGATACCCTCAATGCCAAGGCGGCCATCTACGCCCTGGAGGAGCTCTTCGAGGCCCGTGGCGAGCGCCTGCCGGTGATGATCTCCGGGACCATCACCGATGCCTCCGGGCGGACCCTCTCCGGCCAGACCACCGAGGCCTTCTGGAACTCGATCCGCCACGCCCGGCCGCTCTCGGTGGGTCTCAACTGCGCCCTCGGCGCCGAGGAGCTGCGCCCCTACCTGGAGGAGCTCTCCAACAAGGCCGACACCTTCGTCTCCGCCCACCCCAACGCCGGCCTGCCCAACGAGTTCGGCGAATACGACCAGACCCCGGAGGAGATGGCGGCCATCGTCGCCGAGTTCGCCTCAAGCGGCCTGGTCAATATCATCGGTGGCTGCTGCGGTTCGACCCCCGAGCATATCCGCGCCATCGCCGAGGCGGTGCGCGACACCGCCCCGCGGGTGGTGCCCGAGCGCCCCCGGGCCTGCCGCCTGTCGGGGCTGGAGCCCTTCAACATCGAGGCGGACTCGCTGTTCGTCAACGTCGGCGAGCGTACCAATGTCACCGGCTCGGCCCGCTTCAAGCGGCTGATCGTCGAGGAGGACTTCACCACCGCCCTGGAGGTGGCCCTGGAGCAGGTCGAAAACGGCGCCCAGGTCATCGACATCAATATGGACGAGGGCATGCTCGAGTCCCAGGAGGCGATGGTGCGCTTCCTCAACCTGATCGCCGGCGAACCGGACATCGCCCGGGTACCGATCATGATCGACTCCTCCAAGTGGGAGATCATCGAGGCGGGGCTCAAGTGCGTCCAGGGCAAGGCGGTGGTCAACTCGATCTCGATGAAGGAGGGCGAGGACGCCTTCCGCGAACAGGCCACCATCTGCCGGCGGCACGGTGCCGCCGTGGTGGTGATGGCCTTCGACGAGGTCGGCCAGGCGGACACCTTCGCCCGCAAGACCGAGATCTGCGAGCGCGCCTATCGCATCCTCGTCGATGAGCTCGACTTCCCGCCGGAAGACATCATCTTCGACCCCAATATCTTCGCCATCGCCACCGGCATTGAGGAGCACGACAACTACGCCGTCGACTTCATCGAGGCGACCCGCTGGATCCGCGAGCACCTGCCCCATGCCCTGGTCTCCGGCGGCGTCTCCAACGTCTCCTTCTCGTTCCGCGGCAACAACCCGGTGCGCGAGGCGATCCACTCGGTCTTCCTCTACCACGCCATCCGCGCCGGCCTGACCATGGGCATCGTCAACGCCGGTCAGCTGGCGGTCTACGACGACCTGCCGGAAGAGCTGCGCGAGGCGGTGGAGGACGTGGTCCTCAACCGGCGTCCCGACGGCACCGAACGCCTGGTGGACCTGGCCGACAAGTACAAGGGCGACGGTTCCAGCGGCGCCAAGAAGGAAGACCTGGAGTGGCGCTCCTGGCCGGTCAACAAGCGCATCGAGCATGCCCTGGTCAAGGGGGTCACCGCCTATATCGAGGAGGACACCGAGGAGGCCCGGGCCGCCGCGGCACGCCCCATCGAGGTGATCGAGGGCCCCCTGATGGACGGCATGAACGTGGTCGGCGACCTCTTCGGTGCCGGCAAGATGTTCCTGCCCCAGGTGGTCAAGTCGGCGCGGGTGATGAAGCAGGCGGTGGCCTACCTGATTCCCTTTATCGAGGCGGAGAAGAGCGAGGAGACCCAGGCCAAGGGCAGGATCGTCATGGCCACGGTCAAGGGCGACGTCCACGATATCGGCAAGAACATCGTCGGCGTGGTCCTGCAGTGCAACAACTACGAGGTGATCGACCTGGGCGTGATGGTGCCCGCGGAGAAGATCCTGCAGACCGCCCGGGAAGTGAATGCCGATATCATCGGCCTCTCCGGGCTGATCACCCCGTCGCTGGACGAGATGGTCCACGTGGCCAAGGAGATGCAGCGTCAGGGCTTCACCCTGCCACTGCTGATCGGTGGCGCCACCACCTCCAAGGCGCATACCGCGGTGAAGATCGAGCCCGGTTACGAGCATCCGGTGATCTACGTCACCGACGCCTCCCGCGCCGTGGGGGTGGCCGGCAAGCTGCTCTCCCCGGGCCTCAAGGAGGCCTATGTGGCGGAGATCCGTGCCGAGTACGAGAAGGTGCGCGAACGCAACGCCAAGCGCCGCCCCAAGGCCGCCGATCTCACCTACGCCGAGGCCCGGGCGCGCAAGTTCGCCATCGACTGGGCCGGCTATACGCCGCCGGCGCCCCGCACCCCGGGCCTCACCGTCTTCGATGACTATGACCTGGCGGAGCTGGTCGAGCGCATCGACTGGACACCCTTCTTCATGAGCTGGCAGCTGGCCGGCAAGTACCCGAAGATCCTCGAGGACGAGGTGGTGGGCGAGGCGGCCCGCAGCCTCTTCGACGATGCCCAGAAGATGCTCGCCAAGCTGATCGACGAGAAGCGCATCCAGGCTCGGGGCGTGATCGGCCTGTGGCCGGCCAACAGCGTCGACGATGATGTCATCGAGGTCTATGCGGACGAGTCGCGCACCCGGGTGGTCGAGCGCCTGCACCATATTCGCCAGCAGATGACCAAGAACCGCGACGGCGTCTGCTATAGCCTGGCCGACTTTATCGCCCCCCGTTATGACGCGAATGGAGAGCCCAGCGGCAAGCCGGACTGGATCGGCGGCTTCGCGGTCACCGCCGGCCACGGCGTGGAAGAACTCAGCAAGGCCTACGAGGCCGCCGGCGACGACTACAACGCCATCCTGGTCCAGGCCCTGGCCGATCGCCTGGCGGAGGCCTTCGCCGAACGCATCCACGAGCGGGTGCGCAAGGAGTACTGGGGCTATGTGCCCGAGGAGACCCTCGACAACGAGGCGCTGATCGCCGAGAAGTACCAGGGCATCCGCCCGGCGCCGGGCTACCCCGCCTGCCCCGACCATACCGAGAAGGCCACCCTCTTCCGGCTGCTCGACGCCGAGACCCATAGCGGCCTGGCGCTCACCGAGAACTTCGCCATGTGGCCGGCGGCGGCGGTGGCCGGCTGGTATTTCGCCCACCCCCAGTCGAAGTACTTCTCCACCGGCAAGATCACCCGCGATCAGGTCGAGGCGCTGGCCGAACGCAAGGCGATGTCGCTTCCCGAGCTGGAGCGCTGGCTGGCGCCGGTGCTCTCCTACGACCCCGCCTGAGCCGCCGCGGCCCGCCGACTCGTGAGTCGCCGGGCCGCCCAGTTGACGAGAGCCGATGCTTCCCGACTCGACCCGCCGCCAGACCATCCTGCGCCTCGCCCTGCCGATCATCGCCGGCATGCTCTCCCAGAGCCTGCTCAACCTGATCGATGCCGCCCTGGTGGGCAGCCTCGGCGAGGTGCCCCTGGCCGGGGTCGGCATCGGCGGCTATGCGATCTTCCTGATCACCGCCGTGGTTTTCGGTCTCTCCTCCGGGGTCCAGGCCCAGACCGCCCGGCGCCATGGCGAGCAGGATTGGGCCGGCCGCGCCCGGCCCCTGGGCGCGGGCCTGTGGATCGCCCTGCTGGTGGCCGGGCCCCTGTCGCTGCTCTGCCTGTGGCAGGCGCCCCGGCTGCTGGGGTGGATCAACCAGGACACCGCCGTGCACGCCGAGGCGGTGAGCTATTTCCGCTGGCGGGTGCTCTCCCTGGTGCCGGTGGCGATGATCTTCTGCTTTCGCGGCTACTGGAACGGCATCCAGCGCACCGGCATCTACCTGCGCATCATCCTGGTGATGCATGCGGTCAATGTACTGGTCAGCATCGGCCTGATCTTCGGCTACTGGGGTCTGCCGCGCATGGAGGCCGCCGGCGCCGGCGCCGGTACCACGGTCTCGCTGCTGGTGGGGGTCACCCTCTGGGCCCTGGTCAGTCGCCGTCACCTGGGGCCTCGCGTCGGCCCCAGGCGCTTACCCAGGCCGGCCATCCTCGCCACCACCCTGCGCCTGGCCACGCCCCACTCCTTCCAGCAGCTCTGGTTTGCCGCCGGCTATGCGGTGTTGTTCTGGATCCTCGGCCAGCTGGATACCGCCAGCGTGGCGGTGGGCCATGTGCTGGTGAACCTGTCGCTGCTGCTGATCCTGCCTGGGGTCGGCCTGGGCCTGGCCGCCCTTAGCCTGGTGGGACAGGCCATGGGGCAGGAGGCCCACCAGGAGGCCCACCGCTGGGGCTGGGATGTGGTGCGCCTGGCCTGGCCCTGCCTGGCGACCCTGGCGCTGCCCATGCTGCTGTTCCCCGAGGCGGTGCTGTCGATTTTCCTGCACGACCCGGCGCTGATCGAGATGGGCCGCCTGCCCCTGCAGCTGACCGCCCTGATGATCGTGCTGGATGCCGCCGCCCTGGTGCTGGGCCAGGCCCTGCTGGGGGCCGGGGCCAATCGCACCGTGATGACCCTGACTCTGGCCACCCAGTGGCTGCTCTTCCTGCCCCTGGCCTGGTGGGTCGGGGTGGTACTGGAGCAGGGGCTGATCGGCATCTGGTGGGTACAGCTGGGCTATCGCTGCTTCAACTCGGCCTGTTTCGCACTGATCTGGCAACGTCGGCGCTGGCAACGCCTGGTGATCTAGTCGCCCTCCTTCGCCCTCTCTAATAACCCTTTAATAAAAAACTATGATCATTTATTCTTTCATAGAATAAAGAGAGAGGAGTAAGGTGCCCGCATACGGCACCCTATTTTTGGCCCCGACTAGCAGGACACCCCTGAATGTATCGGTACGACACCTACGATCAGACGCTCGTCGACGAACGCGTCGCCCAGTTCCGTGACCAGATGGCGCGCCACCTGGCCGGGCGTCTGCCGGAAGAGGAATTCCGCCCGCTGCGCCTGCAGAACGGGCTCTATATCCAGAAGCATGCGCCCATGCTGCGCATCGCCATTCCCTACGGCATGCTCTCCGCCACTCAGCTGCGTCGCCTGGGCGAGATCACCCGCCGCTACGACCGCGGTTATGCCCACTTCACCACCCGCCAGAACCTGCAGCTCAACTGGCCGGCGCTGGAGGACGTGCCGGAGATCCTCGCCGAGCTCGCCGAGGTGCAGATGCATGCCATCCAGACCAGCGGCAACTGCATCCGCAACACCACCAGCGACCAGTTCGCCGGTATCGCCCGGGACGAGGTGGAGGATCCCCGCCCCTGGTGCGAACTGATTCGCCAGTGGTCGACCCTGCATCCGGAATTCGCCTTCCTGCCGCGCAAGTTCAAGATCGCCGTGACCGGCGCCGCCGCCGACCGGGCCGCCATCCAGGTCCACGATATCGGCCTGCGCCTGTGGCACGACGACCAGGGCGAACTGCGGGTCAAGGTGCTGGCCGGGGGCGGCCTGGGCCGTACGCCGATGATCGGCGACGTGGTGCGCGAGGACCTGCCCTGGCAGCACCTGCTGACCTACCTGGAGGCCTGCGTGCGGGTCTACAATCAGTTCGGCCGCCGCGACAACAAGTTCAAGGCGCGCATCAAGATCCTGGTCAAGGCGCTGGGCATCGAGGAATTCCGCCGTCGTGTCGACGCCGAGTGGGCCCACCTCAAGGATGGTCCCCAGACCCTGACCCGGGAGGCCGTCGAGGCCGCCCGTGCCCACTTCGTGGAGCCTGAGCGCCGCCCGGTGGCCGATGACGCCATCGCCGCCGTCGAGGCCCTGCGTGCAGAGAACCGCGCCTTCGGTCGCTTCGTCACCAATAACGTCACCGACCACAAGGTGCCCGGCTACAAGGCGGTCACCCTGTCGCTGAAGCGCCGCGAGCATGCCCCCGGCGACGTCACCGCCGACCAGCTCGACGCCGTGGCGGATCTCGCCGAACGCTACAGCTTCGGCGAAGTGCGGGTCACCCACGAGCAGAACCTGGTGCTCTCCGACGTGCCGGTGGACGAGCTCGAGGCCCTGTGGCACGAGCTCGACGAACTCGGCATGGCCAACCCCACCGTGGGTACCCTCAACGACATCATCTGCTGCCCCGGCGGCGACTACTGTGGCCTGGCCAATGCGGTGTCGATTCCCATCGCTCAGGCCCTCCAGGAGCGCTTCGAGGACCTCGACTTCCTCTACGACCTGGGCCCCCTGGACCTCAATATCTCCGGCTGCATGAACGCCTGTGGTCACCATCATGTGGGCCATATCGGCATCCTCGGCGTCGACAAGAAGGGCGAGGAGTACTACCAGATCTCGTTGGGCGGCAACGCCAGCGACGACGCCTCCCTGGGCAAGATCCTCGGCCCCTCCTTCTTCCGCGAGGACGTGCCCGAGGTGATCGACAAGGTGCTCAAGGTCTTCGTCGAGCGTCGTCATGACGACGAGACCTTCCTCGACACCTATCGCCGTATCGGTCTCAAGCCCTTCAAGGAGCGGGTCTATGCCTGACACTCAACTCGAGCACGCCCAGACCCTGATCAAGCTGGGTCAGCCGGAACAGGACGACTGGGCCCTGTCCCGCCACGAAGCGGCCCTGCCTACCCGGCGCCCGGTGATCGTGCCCCTGGCCCTGTGGCTCGAGGCCGCCGCCGACGAGGGCCTGGCCCCCTGGCTGCCCAGCGACACCGAGCTGACGCCTGAGCTGGCCGAACGCCTGGCGGCGGCGCCGCTGATCGCCATCGACTTTCCGGCCTTCACCGATGGCCGCGGCTACAGCCTGGCGCGGCTGCTGCGCGAGCGTTACGGCTACACCGCCGAGGTGCGCGCCATCGGCGATGTGCTGGTGGATCAGCTCTACTATATGAGCCGCTGCGGTTTCGACGCCCTGGCCCTGCGCGAGGATCAGCACCTGGACGATGCCCTGCGTGCCCTGGGCGCCTTCAGCGTCAGCTACCAGCCGGCGGTGGACAGCCAGGAGGCGCTCTTCGAGCGTCGCCTCAAGGAGCAGAAAGGCGCCTGAGGCCCCTGCTCCCTTCGCTATGACGCGGCCCCGGCAAGCTTGCCGGGGCCGCGTCGTCTGAGGCCACCTAACCGCGGCGCTTCTGCTGCCGCTCCCGGTTGGCCGCCCGCGCCCGCTCGCTCTTGCGCAGCAGCACATAGGTGGCCCCCAGGCCGCCGTGTTGCGGCTGGGCGGAGGCGAAGGCCTGCACCGAATCGAACTGGCGCAGCCACTTGTCGAGGTAGGCGCGACGCAGGTTGGCGGGGCTGTCATCGCGGCTGCCGCGCCCATGCACGATCAGCAGGCAGCGCAGGTCGTGGGCCTCGGCGTCGCGGATAAAGCCGAACAGCTCCTGGCGACAGCGCTCCAGGGGCACCTTGAGCAGGTGCAGCTGGGCCTGAGGCGGATAGCCCCCCTGGCGCAGGCGATCCATGACGCCGGTCTGGATGCCGTCACCCCGGTAGGTCAATGGATCCCAGGCCCCGAGCGGCTCGACGAAGTCATCGGAGAGGAAGTTGCTCTCCACGCCGGCCGCCTCGGCCTGGCGACGACGGGCCAGCTGCGCCTCGCTCGGCCCCTGGCGACGGTGCCCCGGGTCGGCCCGGTCCTGGCCGCGGCGCAGCGGCTGCACATCGCCCATCAGGCGACGAAAATCCTGTGATTCCTGATTCATGGTGATTGCCTCCTCGAGACCCGATCCCTATGGTAACCCTCGTGGGGCGCCCCTTGTCACGCCGCCATGCCTCGTCAGTCACCCATTCTGGCCACGAGCGATTGTCATGCCGCTACGTTATCTGTTGACCGGCCTGTTGGGCCTGCCGCTGCTGGCGGCGGGCTACCTCTGGTGGACGATGCTGAGCCCCTTCGGCTACTCGCCCCCGGAAGCGTTGCCGCCCATCGCCGAGGGCGAGCACCGGGTCTTCGTCTATGGCACCCTGCGCCACGCCCCCCTGCGTTGGGTCATCTACGGGCGCGCTGGTGACCCGCAACCGGCCATCCTGCCGGGCTACCGCCGGGAGGGGCTGGACATCACCCGGGATGCCAGCGCGAGTGTCGAGGGGCTCTTGCTCAGGGTCGATGCCGAAGAGCTGGCCAGGCTCGACCGTTACGAGCGGCTCGGCATCCGCTACGAGCGGGTCGAACGCCACCTGGCGGATGGCCAACCCGCTTGGGTCTATCGACGGCTGGAATAGCCGAGGCAGGCTGGGAAATTTCGTGAACACGAGATAACGGTATAAATCTCCCTATGTCTGACCGCGGTGCCTTGTGAGGGGCCGGGGGCCACCCTACAATAGCCGCCAAGCCACTGATTCTCTTGCGAGGAAGTCGTCGATGATCACCCTCTTTCACAACCCCCGCTGCTCCAAGTCCCGGGAAGCCCTCGCCCTGCTGGAAGCCCGCGGGGTCGAGTGTCGCGTCCATCGCTACCTGGATGAGCCGCTGGATGCCCAGGCCCTCCATGAGCTGGCCGCCCGCCTGGATGACCCCAGCGCCCTGCTGCGCACCAATGAGGCAGAGTGGAAGGCCCTGGGCGAGGACGCCACGGATCTCGACAGCGTGATTGCCGCCATCGCCGCGACCCCCAAGCTGATGCAGCGCCCGATCGCCGACCGTGGCGATCGGGCCATCGTCGGTCGTCCCCCGGAAGCGATCCTGGCGCTGCTCGACTGATCGCCGGACACTTTCCTCGCCCTATCCGGAGCCCTCATGCCTGACACCCTCCCCTATGTGCTGATTCTCTACTATTCTCGCCAGGGCGCCACCCGCGCCCTCGCCGAGCAGATCGCCGCCGGCGTGGAGTCCCGATCGGGCATCGCCGCCCGGCTCAGGACCGTGCCACCGGTCTCGCCCACCAGCGAGGCGGTGGACCCGGAGATTCCCGTCGAGGGCGCCGTCTATGCCAGCCTGGACGACCTGCGTCACTGCGCCGGCCTGGCGCTGGGCAGCCCCACCCGCTTCGGCAATATGGCCGCGCCCCTCAAGCATTTCATCGATACCACCAGCGAACTCTGGATCGGCGGGGCCCTGATCGACAAGCCGGCCACGGCGTTCACCTCCACCTCCAGCCTCCACGGCGGCCAGGAGAGCACCCTGATCACCATGCTCTTGCCACTGCTGCACCATGGCATGGTCTATGCCGGCCTCCCCTACAGCGAGACCGAGCTCTACTCGACCACCAGCGGCGGCACCCCCTATGGCGCCAGCCACCTGGCCGGCCAGCGCAGCGACCGCCCCCTCGACGAGGCCGAGCGCCACCTCGCCTTCGCCCAGGGGCAACGCCTGGCCCGATTGGCCCTGGCCCTGGAGGGCGCCCGATGAGGCAACTGCTGGAACGCTGGGAAGAGGAGCGCGGCCTGGACACCCTGTGCGAGGGCAGCCGCCGCTGGGTGCTGATCAGCTATGGCGTGCTGGCCCTGCTGCTGGCCTTCGCCGGCTGGCGGTTGCAGGCGGGAACCAGCCTGGTGGCGGCGCTGATCTATCTGCTGCCGCTGCTGCTCTTCCTGCCGACGCTGATCGCCAAACGGCCACGGGGACATGCCTGGCTGGCCTTCGTCAGCCTGCTCTATTTCATGATGGGGGTGAACATCGCCATCCTGCCGGGGCTCGGCTGGCTGGGGCTGGCCATCGTGGTCGCCGCCCTGGGGCTATTCACCGGCGCCACCGGTTATGCCCGCTTTCGCAGTCGCCAGCTGCGCCGCAAGGCGTGATGGCCCGCCAGGGTGGCGAGGACGCCCGATGTTATCGTGATAAGCTTATGCCTCCCCGGCCTCGCCGGGGTCGATCGTGACAAGGAGAGGTAACGACATGCACAAGATGACCCTGGGAATGCTCTCGCTGTGTGGCCTGAGCCTACTGGCTCAGCCGGCCCTGGCCGACGACATCGAGCGCGCCATCGACTATCGCCAGGCCGCCCTCAAGACCCTGGCGGGCAATTTCGGCCCCTTGGGGGCCATGGCGCAGGGCCGCATCGACTACGATGCCGAGGCGGCACTGCTGCGCGCCGAGCGGGTCGCGGCCCTCGCTCCCATGCCCTGGGAAGGCTTCCTGGAGGGCTCCCTGCGAGGCGACGGCCATGGCCTCGATACCGACGCCCTGGCGGCCATCGGCGATGACTGGGACGACTTCGCCTCACGACAGCAGGCGCTGATCGATGAGAGCCAGCGCCTGGCGGAAGTCGCCCAGCAGGACGACTTCAATGCCCTGCGCCGCCAGGTGGCGGCTACCGCCAACACTTGCCGCAGCTGCCACGATGCCTACCGGGCCGACTGACAGGCCCTGGCCCTCGCCTCTCGGGCGGGGGTCAGCCCCACCACAGCCAGATGACCAACAGCAGTGCCGCCGTCATCGATAGCAGCGCCAGCCAGGGCCGGCCGATCGCCGCTCCCCCCTCATCTTGCGGCTCCGATGCCAGGCGCTTGCGACCGGTGACCATGGCCATGACGAGGGCCTCCCCCTTGAGCCGATGGACCAGCAGCGCCACCAGATGCAGGCCAACCAGCCACATCAGTACCTCGCCGTTACGGTGATGCAGGGTCGAGAGCCACCCCTCCACGTCCCTGCCCAGGGTGCCCCGCAAGGGCCCATCGAAGAAGATGTCATCACTCATGACCAGCCCGGTCAGGCCCTGGAGCGTCAGTGACATCAGCATCACCAGCACCATGAGCCCCCCCAGGGGGTTATGTCCCGCATAGCTGGGCTGCCGCCCCTTGAGCAAGGCCCTGGCGTAGCACAACAGCCGCCTGGGCCCGTAGAGAAACTGGGAAAAACGCGCATAGTGTCCCCCCCAGACTCCCCAGAGGCCGCGAAACAGCAGCAAGCCCAGCACCACATAACCCGCCCGCGCATGCCACTCGACGGGAAAGAACAGCGGCCACCCTGGCGTCTTGACCGTATAGAACGCCAATGCCACGGCCAATACCAGACACCAGTGAAATGCCCTCGTGGGGATATCCCATACCCGTATCGCGCCCATCACGCCTCCATGACTGACCCGACGCCAACACTCAGAGCGCCGCGGGTCCGATTTTTGATAAGGTAATAATAATATGCTGCCTCGCCGGCTCCCAGTCGTCTCATGGCGAACCGGCTCGCCTGGCGGGTAGCGCCAATGCATTATCGTGCCATGACCCGCACCAAGGTCATGGTTCCACCAGGCTTGAGCCCGTAAAATGAAAAGCGACCCCCTGATCGGTGGCTGTCGGGCCGAGGCTTGATACGCAACGCTGACAGACGGTAATCGTTCAGCGCCCGACTCGATAACCGGCACGCCGATAACTCACTTCAAGGAGACCGCCATGACACGTAATATCGCCGATATCCGCCGCGACTACGAAGGGGGGCGCCTGGATACCGACTCGACCCCCGACGCGCCGATGACGCTGTTCGAGGAGTGGCTGGCCCTGGCACTCGAGACCGAGGGGGAGGACGGCAACGCCATGACCCTGGCCACGGTGGACAGCCAGGGGCTGCCCCACGCCCGCATCGTGCTGCTCAAGGGCATCGACGACAAGGGACTGTGCTTCTACACCAACTATCACAGCCACAAGGGCAGCGAACTGGCCAATGTGCCCCATGCGGCCCTGGTCTTCTGGTGGCCCAAGCTGGATCGCCAGGTGCGTATCGAGGGGCCGGTGAGCCAGGTGAGCCCGGAGGAGTCCGATCAATACTTCGCCAGCCGCCCGCGAGGCAGTCAGCTGGGCGCCTGGATCGCCACCCAGAGCGTGGAGATTCCCGATCGCGACTGGCTGGAAGAGCGCCAGAACCGCTTCGAGCAGGCCTACGATGGCCAGCCGGTGATGCGCCCGGCCAACTGGGGCGGCTACCGGGTGATCCCGGAGATGATCGAATTCTGGCAGGGGCAACCCAGCCGCCTCCACGACCGCGTGCGCTATAGCCAGCGCGACGGTCAGTGGAACAAGGTACGCCTGGCGCCCTGAAGGGCCCGTGATCCCCGCGGCGGCCACCCGGCGGTGGCCGTCGACATTTGGTCTTCCAGCGCTTAGTCCGGCTGGCTATCGAGGCGATGGCGTTGCCATTCGTCTGTCATAAGGCGGCTCGTCATGGCGGGCGTGGCGTCAGTCCGGCTGGCTATCGAGGCGGTGGCGCTGCCATTCGCTGCTCGGTTCGTTGAGCCGCAGGGTAGCATCCACCACCTGCTCCTCCATGTTGTAGCGCAGCCGGAAGCCCAGGTGCTTCATCAAGGCCCGCATGGGGTGATTGTCCACCATGATCTGGCCGACCATCTCCAGGGTCCCCACCCCCTTGCAGTAGCGGATCATCTTGTTCATCAGCAGACTGCCCAGGCCCTGGCCCTGGAGGTCATCGCGGATGATGATGGAGAACTCGGTGCGAATGTTGTCCGGGTCGTTCCATACTCGGACCACGCCCAGCATCTCCCGCTCGCCCTCCTCGCCGTGACGTTCGGCGATAAAGGCCATCTGCCGGTCGTAGTTGATATGCGCCAGCAGGGAGAGGTCGCGCTTGGTGAGCGACGCCTTGTTGTGGAAGTACCGAAAGCGAATGCTCTCCTCGGAGAGCCGGGTATGGAACCTCGTGATCAGGGGAGCATCCTCGGCGCGAATCGGCCGCACTTCGATCTGCATGCCGTTGGCCAGGGTCAGCCACTCCCTGAGCTCCTCCGGGTAGGGCATGATGGCATGCCGCGCCGGCGTCCCCAGGTCCATGGCGAAGTCCACCGCCACCATGCCGTCGCGATTGAGCACCAGGGGATTGATCTCCAGGCCCTGCAGCCGCGGCTGCTCGGAGGCGAGCTGGGAGAGCTGCACCAGCAGCCGGCGCAGCCGCTCCAGGTCCCGTTCCGGGTCCCGGGAGTGCTCACGAATCAGCTTGGCAGCATGGGTGCGCTGGATCAGGTCATCCGCCAGGGTGATATTGAGCGGTGGCAGGGCCACCTGGCGATCCGCCAGTACATTGACCTTGTAGCCACCAATACCGAACAGGATGACCGGCCCGAACACCGGGTCCCGGGTGATGCCGGCGCACAGCTGCATCGAGTGCTTGCCGCGCTGCATGGGCTGCAGGCAGAACTCCTGAACGGGGCTGTCGGGAAACTTCTCCGCCACCTTGTCGGCCAGTCGACGCATGCCCTCGGCCACCTGGGCGGGGCTCTCCAGGTCCTGCAGCAGCCCGGCGGAGAGCTTGTGGGGGTGACGCCGATAGCGAAAGGGCGTGCAGTTGTGCTCGTGCACCACCTTCAGGGCCAGGGGGCCCTCCAGTTCGGCGGCCGCCGCCTCGCCCTCCTCCGGCGTCCCGGGATAACGGGACGGCGGCGCCTCGATACCATAGGCGGCGAGCACCTGGGCGGTCTCGCTATGCGCCAGGCGCCGGCGCCCCGCCGCCCAGGCCCTCTCGATCAGGGCTCGGCAGTGGTCTCGGCTCTCCGCGGACGTGGTAAAGGGCAGGCTTGGCGGCGTCTCCTGGAGCAGCGCCTGGACCCGCTGGTAGTCCACCATATGCATAAAGGCCTTGATCGCCTTCTCCGGCGACATATAGGTGGGCAGCCCCGCCAGGTGACACTCGTGGCGGGCCGCCATGGCCTCCTCCAGGCCCATCCAGCTGGTCAGGAGATTGCGCCGGAAGCGCTTGCGGTTGGCGATGATCGCCTCGGCGGTGGCCCTGGCCGGCGCCAGCCGGGTCGGGGCATGGACCACCAGCACCGCATCCACGTTGGCATCGGCGGCGACCCGTTCCAGGGCCTCCACCAGCCGCTCCGGGGTGGCATCGCTGCCCAGGTCCACCGGATTCCTGCCCGGCAGGGTCATGTCGAAGTCCGCCTCGCGCAAGGCCTCCCGGGTCTCCTCGGTGAACTCCGCCAGGCGCCCGCCGGCACTGACCAGCTTGTCGATGGCCAGCATCGCCGGGCCCAGGCCATTGGCGACGATGGCCAGGCGATCGCCGCGTAACGGTTTCATCCGCGACAGGGTCTCCAGGGCATCGAAGAGCTCATCGGAATCGTTGACCCGCACCACCCCGGCCCGGGCCAGGGCGGCATCGAAGATGACGTCGCGATTGGCCACCCCCGGGGTGGGCGGCAGATTGGAGAGATCCGAGGCGGGAGTGCGGCCGCTCTTGATGGCCAGCACCAGGCGGTGCCGTGACGCCTCGCGCAGCGCCGTCATGAAGTGCTGGGCGTCATGAATCCGCTCCAGGTGCAGCAACAACGCCTGGGCGGGAGCGTACTGGTTGATGTAGTCGATCAGGTCGGGGAGCAGCACGTCGACGCTGTCGCCCAGGGTCACCAGGTGCGAGAAGCCGATACCGCGCCCCGCCGCCCAGTCGATCATGGCATTGCCCAGCATGCCGGACTGCCCCAGGTAAGCGACCTTGCCCGCCTTCACCGGCTGACCGGCATAGGTGGCATTGAGGCGGCGCCCCGGTACCACGATGCCCATGCACTCCGGCCCCAGGATGCGAATCCCCGAGGGCCGTGCCGCGGCCAGCATCCGGGCGCGGATCGAGCCCTCGCCGTCGGCAGCATCATCCAGGTGCGAGCCCCCCGAGAGCACCAGGGCCGCCTTGACGCCGAAACTCCCCAGGCGGCGAATCAGCTTGGGCAGGGTCGCCACCGGGGTACAGATCACCGCGAGGTCCGGCACCTCCGGCAGTTCCTCGATCCGCGCCACGCAGGGCAGGCCGTGGACGCTCTCGTAGCCCTTGCGATTGACCGCCCAGATCGGACCGGGAAAGCCCCCCTCCTGCAGATTGCGAATCACCAGGCCGCCCATGGAGTGGGGCTTTTCCGAGGCCCCGATCACCGCCAGGCTACGCGGCTCGAAGAAATGTCTGAGAAAACGTGTGCTCACCTGCGACTCCCCCGCGTCTGTCCGCTCCCTGTGTACGACTTATTGGCACTGTCATGCAAGGGTGACAAGCGTTTAAGGTCGTGGCGTCGTGCCTGGAGCCTGCCATGATCACCGCCTATATCACCCACCCCCGCTGCCTCGACCACCATATGGGGCCGGAGCATCCCGAGAGCCCGCTGCGCCTCGAGGCGATCCGTGCCCGCCTGTCGCTGGCCGGCCTGCTTCAGCAGACCATGCAGTCCGAGGCCAGGCCGGCCAGCGACGAACAGCTCGAGCGGGTGCACCCGCGGCGCCACCTCCAGTCGTTGATCAAGTGCGTACCCGAGCATGGCCTGATCTCCCTGGACGGCGATACCCTGATGAACCCCGCCAGCCTGGAGGCGGCCCGGGTCGCCGCCGGGGCGGTGATCCGCGGCATCGACCAGGTCTATCGCCAGCAGGCCGACAACGTCTTCTGTGCGGTGCGCCCTCCCGGGCACCACGCCGAGGCCAGCGAGGCGATGGGCTTCTGTTTCTTCAACAACGTAGCGGTGGGCGCCGCGCACGCCCGGGTCCGCTATGGCGCCAAGCGCATCGCCATCCTCGATTTCGACGTCCACCAGGGCAATGGCACCGTGGACATCTTCAAGGACGACCCGGAGGTGCTGGTCTGCTCCAGCTACCAGTATCCCCTCTACCCCTGGCGCTACCTCAAGGCGGAGCATGCCAATGTGATCAACACCCCGCTGCCGGCCGGCAGCGACGGGGCGATCTTCCGGGCGGCCATCGAGCGCGACTGGCGACCGGCCCTTGAGGCCTTCCGGCCGGAACTGGTGCTGGTCTCGGCGGGCTTCGATGGCCACCGGGACGATCCCCTGGCGGAGCTCTGTCTCACCGAGGCCGACTACGACTGGGTGACTCGCTTCGCCCTGGAGATCGCCGCACGCTTCGCCGACAACCGCCTGGTATCGGTGCTCGAAGGCGGCTACGACCTGGACGCCCTGGGCCGCTGCGCCGAGGCCCATGTGCGGGCGCTGCTGGGCTTGCCCTTCGAAGACTGAAGGGCGTCGGCCTGGCCTATCCTGGCGTCGTCGAGAGACAGGCCCTGCCCCACGGCCGTCGGGGATCTATGGTAGGCTTGAGGAAAGTTTTTTCCGATAGTGAATCCCGATGACCGCCACCACCGATCAGGCCGCCGCCCTGCGTATCGCCTCCGGACGCAAGGCCTTCGTCGAGCCGTTGCGGCTCGGCGAGCGGCTCAAGGAGATCCGCCTCGCCAATCACTGGACCCTGGACGATGTCAGCCAGCGTACCGGCCTGGCCCGCTCGACCCTGTCGAAGATCGAGAACGACCAGATCTCGCCCACCTTCAGCGCGGTGCAGAAGCTGATCACCGGCCTCGGTATCGACCTGCCCCAGCTGCTCAGCCCCCCCAAGACCCAGCAGCGCACCCTGGGCCGGCGCGACCTGACCCGAGTCGGCGAAGGCCAGCTCCACCCGACCCCCACCTACGAGCACGAACTGCTCTCCTGGCAACTGGCCCAGAAGCGCATGATCCCCTTCAAGACCATCGTGCGGGCTCGCCACTTCGAGGAGTTCCATGAGTGGGTACGCCACGACGGCGAGGAGTTCCTGATCGTCCTCGACGGCGAGATCCTGCTCTACACCGAGTTCTACGAGCCGCTGCGCCTGGAACGCGGCGACAGCATCTACTTCGACAGCGACATGGGCCATGCCCTGATCTCGGTCAGCGACGAGGACGCCGTGGTGCTCTCGGTCTGTACCCGCGGCGATGTGGTCTGACAGACTAGTCCCAACGCCCCCGAGAGCAACAAAAAAGGCCCCATGACGGGGCCTTTTGCATGGCGTCAGTTGTGTTGCTTAGCGCCCCGGGTAGGGGTCGGCGCCGGCCAGCTCGCGGTACATCATCTTGTCGCTGAAGGCGACGCCATAGCGAACCCGCGACCAGGCGTAGAGCACCAGGCCGATGCCCATCCAGCCGAGGAACATCACCCACTCCGCCGGCGCCAAGGCCGCCGGGCTACCCGGCAGGTAGAGGGCGATCAGGCCCAGGGAGAGCAGCACGGCGATCACGCCCACCGCCAGGCCCTGGCGCACCTTGAAGGGCCGCACCATCTCCGGCTCCTTGAGACGCAGCACCACGAAGGAGAGCGACACGAAGAGATAGGCGATGACGATGCCCAGGCCGCCGGCCACCACCAGCCAGACCAGCGCCGGCCGCCCGAAGAAGGGGGCGATGCATGACAGGAGCCCCATCAACAGGATGGCGTTGGTGGGGGTGCGGTGCTTGGGATGCAGCTTGGCCAGGAAGGCCGGCAGCATACCCGAGTGGGCCAGGGCGTAGATGGCCCGGGAGCCTCCCACATAGAAGGCATTCCAGCTGGTGATGATCCCGGCGATCCCCGCCAGCACCATCAGGTTGCCCGCCCAGGGCGCCTGGAATACCGCCTGCATCGCATCCGGTACCGCCAGGGAGCTCGCGCCCAGGGCCTCGCTATCCAGCATCAAGGAGGTGCCCAGGATGATCAGCGCATACCAGAACACCGCCAGGATCACCGAGATCATCAGCACCCGACCGATCTCCCGAAACGGCAGGTTGATCTCCTCGGCGGCCTGGGGAATCACATCGAAGCCGACGAACATGAAGGGCACCATGATCAGTACCACCATGATGCCGCCCATCACCCCCTCGGAGGTACTGAACAGCGGCTCCATGGTCGCCCGCTCGCCTTCGAACAGCGCCCCGGTGATAAACATGATGCCCACCACCAGGATCAACAGGGTCACGACCTTCTGCACCAGGGCCGCGGTGCGGATGCCCACGTAGTTGATCGCCATCATCGCCACCGAACCGGCGACGCCCACCGCCACCCAGGTGGCCTTGACCTCCCAGCCGGCGATGGTCCAGAGGTGCCCCACCGCATAGTTGGGGAAGAGGTGCTCCACCACCGTGGGCAGCGCCACCGCCTCGAAGGCCACCACGCTGACGTACCCCAGGGCGATGGCCCAGGTGCAGAAGAAAGACGCGAAGTGACCCAGCGCCCGGTAGCTGTAGACATGCTCGCCCCCCACCTGGGGCATGGCGGAGGCGAGTTCGGCGTAGGTCAGGCCCACCAGCACGATGGCGATGCCGCCGAGGATAAAGGCGGTGATAGCGCCGAGACTGCCGGCGGACTGGATCCAGCTGCCAGTCAGCACGATCCAGCCCCAGCCGATCATGGCGCCGAAGGCCAGCGCCAGCACGTCCTTGCGCGCCAGCACGCGGGTCAATTGGGTTCCGGAAGGGGAATCCGTCATGGGTTGTCTGCCTCTAGACTTGAATTATCGTAAGAATAATATTTTATCGACGTTTATCTGTTTTATCTTTCACGGCCGACAAAGATAATTGACAAGCGAGAGGGAGACAAGCACCAGGGAAGATTCGATAGACCACAGGGAGATTGCCGGGATGGCGGAGACATGCCGGCACCAGAGGCGTGCAAAAAATCAAACAATTGCACCAAAAAGGATCAGCCGCGGCGGTCCCCGGGCCGCCGCGCCGGCATGGCATCCAGCACCAGGCGTTCGCCGGCATGGATGGCCTGGAAGTGCTTGCCCTTGGCCCGGGCGATCAGCAACACCCCGAAGCGGCTGGCCAGCTCCGCCCCCTTCTGGGTCACCCCGGAGCGGGAGACCAACACGCCGATGCCCATCTGGGCCACCTTGAGCACCATCTCCGAGGTCAGGCGACCGGTGGTATAGAAGATGTCCGCCGCCGTCGACTCTGCCTCCTCCAGCCACTGGCGCCCGGCCAGGGTATCCACCGCATTGTGACGCCCCACGTCCTCGACGAAATCGAGCACCGCCTCCTGGCGGCACAGGGCACAGCCGTGGACGGCCCCGGCGCTGCGGTAGGTCTCGTTGTAGGCCCCCAGGTTATCGAGCAGTCGATAGAGCACCGACTGGTGTAACCGCGTCGCCGGCGGCGCCGGCGGGATGCTCTCCAGCAGCCGTCCGAAAACGGTGCCCTGACCACAGCCGGTGGTCACGGTGCGGGTGGCCAGGCGCGCCTCCAGGTCCTCGGGGGGGTGACGGGTGACCACGGCGGCGGACTCCACCTCCCAGTCCACCGCCACCTGAACCAGGTCTTCCCGGGCCGCCACCAGGCCCTGATTGCGCAGATAGCCCACCACCAGGGCCTCCGGGTCGGCGCCCAGGGTCATCAGGGTGACGATCTCGCGCTTGTTGAGGTAGACCGTCAGGGCCCGCTCGGCGGCGATCGCCTGGCGCCGGGACTCGCCATACTCGTCGACGATGGCGATCTCCAGGGTGGCCGGCAGCCGGGCATGGGTACGCGGCAAGGCAAACATTCAAAACTCCTTAATCAATCGTTGACCCCGATCATGGCGGTCTCGGCCGGGACCGTCTTAACTGCAGGGGAGTCAAGCCGTCGAGAGCGCCCCATGCCAGCCACCACATCCTGCTCCCTGAGTTTCGACCTGTCGAGCCTCCCCGTCACCATCAAGGGCTTCACTCACCGGCGCTGGCGAGTCACCGACCTGACGCCGGGTGACGCCGGCCCCTGGTGCCTGGACCTGCAGCTGCTGATGACCGAGCGCGCCGCCTACCGCTTCAACCTGAATTCCACCACTCCGCGACTCTTCCTGCGCGCCGGAGACAGCGACGCCGCCGAGCCCCACCCCAGCGCCATCACCGCCAGCCAGGAGGTGGCGGCGGCCTGGATGGACGGCGAACAGCGGGTCCTGGAGGTGGCCATGCCCCTGGCCATCCAGGCCTGGATCGAGGCCTACCTGGCCCGCCACGGCGAAGCGCCGGAGGAGGGCCGCAAGAAAAAACGCCAGGGGGCCGGCCGTGCCCGGGAGATGCAGCCATGAGTCGCCTCTCCCGTTGGTCCGAGCGCAAGCGCGAGGCAGCCCAGGCCGAGGGCTCCCCTGCCCCGCCCCCCATCGACGAGGCCGCCGATGCCCCGGCAGCGGCCTCCGCCGCGGATAGCGGCGAAGCGGCGCCGCTGCCCGACCCCGACGACCTGGCGCCGGGCAGCGAGATCTCGGCCTTTATGGCCAGCGGCGTCGGCGAGGCCCTGCGCCGCCGTGCCCTGCGCCGGCTCTTTGCCGGCGACCAGTATGGCGTGCGCGACGGCCTGGACGACTACGACGACGACTATCGACGCCTGCAGCCCCTGGCCGGCGAGCTGGCCGAGCGGCTCAGGCGCTGGACCCGCCCCTCCGGGGAGGCCCCCCAGGACGACAACCTGTCTGGCGAGGCCGTCGATCACGCCGCCCCTGGAGAGGATGAAGGCCACTCCACCCCGGCCTCCTCGGCGGATGAGCCGACCGGCGAGAAACTCGAGCCGCATACGACGCCTGCGGCGAAAACATTAGACCAAGGATGATCTGGCGAGATACCCAGAACCGACCACACTCATTCATTAGCGATAAAAAAATAAGCCCAAGTGGCTCGCCTTGCCGGGATGGCACGCCTGACCGACCACCATGACGGACCGTGAGAGACCATGACCCCATCGCTAACGGCCGACGACCGTAACCGTCTGGCCCGGGAGAGCGCCTATCGCCGCGTCTCCTGGCCCCGCAACCTGGCCCCGGCCAGCGTCACCTATGCCAGCGCCGGCCATGCCCTGCTGATCGGCAACGAAGCCGAGGCCCGCCGCGCCGCCCGCTTGCTGGAAGGGCGTGGCCTGGCCTCCCTGACCCTGCTGTTGACCGAGGCCACCTCGAGCATCGACGACGCGGAAGCCAGCGAGCTGCTGTCCCACACCCGGGCCCTGCCCTGCCATGCCCTGAGCCGCCACGAGGCCGAGGCCCTGACCCTCGAGGGCTACCTGGGCCGCTTCCGCGTCGGCCTGTACCAGGGCGGCGACTGGCTCGACCTGGCCCGAGCCCTGGCCGGACGCGATCACTTCGACCTGATCCTCGACTTGGGCCGCCGCCCGCGCCTCGACCTGGAGCTGCCGCCGCCGGGCTACCTGGCCAGCCGCGGCGCGGCCCTCGAGGCCTCGACCCTGGCCGACTGGGCCGCCCTGGTGGGGGAGTTCGACAAGCCCCGCTACTTCGAGATCGATGCCGACCTCTGCGCCCATGACGCCCAGGGCAAGCGCGGCTGCAGCCGCTGCCTGGAGGTCTGCCCCGCCGATGCCATCGCCAGCCAGCCGGGGCGCATCGCGGCGAGGGTCGAGATCGACCCCTTTCGCTGCCACGGCGTGGGCAGCTGCACCAGCGCCTGCCCCACCGGCGCCATCCGCTATCGCCTGCCGGAGGAGCACCAGCTGCAGCAGACCCTCGCCGGCTGGCTCGAGCACTACCGGCAAACGGGCGGCCGCGACCCGGTGGTGCGCTTCGCCACTGCCGCCGACCTGGCGGAGGAGAACGTGGTCGCCGGCCAGCTGATCGACCTGCCCCTGGAGGAGTTGGGCAGCGCCGGCCATGAACAGTGGCTGGCGGCCCTGGCCTTCGGAGCGGCGGAAGTCCGTATCCAGTACCCGGCCGAGATGCCCGAGCGCCTGCGCGCCTTCCTGAATAACGAACTCGCCCTGGCCCATGGCCTGCTCGCGGCCCTGGAACTGCCCCCCGAGCGAATCCGGGCCATCGACGCCGACCCCGCGGCCCGGGATGCTCCGCCGCGTCTCCCGGCCCTGGAGCCCCTGACGGCAGCCCCCGAGGCATCGAGCAAACGCGAACGCCTGAATCTCGTGCTCGATCACCTGGCCGCCCTGGGCGGCGGCGATGACCGTCGCCATGCGCTGCCCCATGGCGCCGCCTATGGCGGCATCCGGGTGGACAATCAAGGCTGTACTCTTTGCCTGGCCTGCGTCTCCGCCTGCCCCACCCCGGCCCTGGCCGCCGGCCAGGAACAGCCGGCGCTGAGCCTGCGCGAGGCGGACTGCGTGCAGTGCGGCCTATGCGAGGCGACCTGCCCCGAGCAGGTGATCACCCTGGAGCCCGGCTTCCTGGCCGGCCCCGAACGCAGCGAGCGACGCACCCTTCACCAGGCGGCCCCCTTCCACTGCATCAGCTGCGGCAAGGCCTTCGCCAGCGCCGCCACCATCGAGGCCATCAAGGGCAAGCTCGCCGCGCACCCCTATTTCGCCGGCGAGGCCGCCCAGCGACTGGAGATGTGCGAGGACTGTCGCGTCCGGGACGTCTGGCGGTCGCTGGCCCGGGACCCCGAAGCGCAACTCAAGGTATGACGCTATGACAGAGACCCCAACCGCGCGCCCGGCCGACGAGGAATTGGCCCTTCACGCCGAGATCTATCGACTGCTGGCCCGGCTGCTGCACCAGGCCCCGAACGGCGAGTTGCTCGACTGGCTGGGCGAACTGCAGGCGGAGGACGACGGCCCCCTGGGGCGGGCCTGGGAGGGCCTCGCAGAGGCGGCCCGGCAGGCGCAGCCAGCGGCCCTGGAGCGGGCCCACTTTCGCCACCTGATCGGCGTGATCCAGGGCGAGGTGGTGCCCTATGCCTCTTGGTATCGCCAGGGCGAACTGATGGACGAGGCGCTGGTGGCCCTGCGTCGCGACCTCAAACGGCTGGGCATTGCCCGGCATACCGAGAACGCCGATCCGGAGGATCACCTGGCGGCCCTCTACGAGTGCATGGCGATTCTCACCGAGTCACGCCCCGAAACGGCACCGACCTTCTTCGAACGCCATCTGGCGCCCTGGGCCGGCGACTGCCTGGCGGACCTGGCCCGGGTCGACACCCCCTTCTACGCCCGGCTCGCCGAGCTGGGCCTAGCCTTCATGGCCCATGAGCAAGCGCGGCTCGACGAGGCGGCCCAGGTCCAGGCCGTGCGCTGGGCCAACGCCGGCTCCCATCCATCACCCCACCCCCAGAGCGAGGCCAAGTCATGAGTCAGCAGCGACCCGATACATCCCATGATCCCCGGCGCCGGCACTTCCTCAAGACCCTCGGCGCCGGTACCGCCGCGGCCGCCGGCCTCGGCCATGTCACCCTGGTGCAGGCCGAGAGCGCCACGCCAGACACCGCCGAGGCACCGCGCCGCTACCACGAGAGCGAGCATATCCGCGCCTACTACGCCACCCTGCGGGACTGAGGAGGAAGCCACCATGCGTTTGACACCCAAGCAGGCGACCCCGAAGGCCGGCGCCGGCCTCGGCATCTCCCGTCGCCAGTTCCTCAAGCGAAGCGGCGCGACCACCGGCGGCCTGGCCGCCGCCGGCCTGATCGGCGCGCCCATGATGCGCCGCGTCGATGCCGCCGATCGCACCCCCTATTCGGATGCCCCCATCGAGACCCGGCGCACCATCTGCTCCCACTGTTCGGTGGGCTGCGGCGTCTACGCCGAGGTTCAGGAAGGGGTCTGGACCGGCCAAGAACCGGCCTTCGACCACCCCATCAACCGCGGCGCCCACTGCGCCAAGGGCGCCTCGTTGCGCCAGCACGGCCACTCCAGCCGGCGCCTCAAGTACCCAATGAAGCTGGTGGGCGGCGAGTGGCAGCGCCTCTCCTGGGAGGAGGCCATCGACGAGATCGGTGACCGGGTCCTGGCGCTGACCGAGGAGCATGGGCCCGACAGCATCTACTGGCTGGGCTCGGCCAAGTTCAACAACGAGCAGGCCTACCTGCTGCGCAAGTTCGCCGCCCTGGCCGGCACCAACAACACCGACCACCAGGCGCGCATCTGTCACTCCACCACCGTGGCCGGGGTCGCCAATACCTGGGGCTACGGGGCGATGACCAATTCGCTCAACGACCTCCAGAACAGTCGCTCCATCCTCTTTATCGGCTCCAACCCCAGCGAGGCGCACCCGGTGGCCATGCAGCATATCCTGCTGGCCAAGGAGCGCAGTCAGGCCCAGATCATCGTCGTCGACCCGCGTTTCACGCGCACCGCCGCCAAGGCCGATCACTTCGTGCGCATCCGCCCCGGCTCCGACGTGGCCTTTATCTGGGGCCTGCTCTGGCACATCTTCGAGAATGGCTGGGAGGACCGGGAGTATATCCGCCAGCGGGTCTACGCCATGGACGAGGTGCGCGCCGAGGTGGCCGACTTTCCGCCCTCGGAAGTGGAACGCATCACCGGCGTCCCCGAGGCGCAGATGCGCGATACCGCCCAACGCCTGGCCGAGAACCGCCCCGGCTGCATCGTCTGGTGCATGGGCGGCACCCAGCACACCACCGGCAACAACAACACCCGCGCCTACTGCATCCTCGAGCTGGCCCTGGGCAATATCGGCCGCTCCGGTGGCGGCGCCAATATCTTCCGTGGCCATGACAACGTCCAGGGCGCCACCGACCTGGGCCTGATGTCCCACTCCTTGCCCGGCTACTACGGCCTCGCCGAGGGCGCCTGGGCCCACTGGGCGCGGGTCTGGGACCTCGATCTCGACTGGCTGAAGAGCCGTTTCGACCCGACCGAGTACGCCGATGGCCAACCCATGTACAGCAACGGCATCACGGTGTCGCGCTGGGTCGATGGCGTGCTCGAGGAAGAGGAGGCGATCTCCCAACGCACCCGCCTCAAGGCGATGTTCTACTGGGGCCATGCGGTCAACTCCCAGACCCGCGGCCCCGAGATGCAGCGCGCCATGCAGCAGCTGGAGATGATGGTCATCGTCGACCCCTACCCCACCGTGGCCGGGGTGATGCATGGCCGCAGCGACGGGGTCTACCTGCTGCCGGCGGCCACCCAGTTCGAGACCACCGGCAGCGTCACCGCCACCAACCGCTCCATTCAGTGGCGGGACCGGGTGATCGAGCCGCTCTTCGAGTCCAAGCCCGACCACGAGATCATGTATCTCTTGGCCCGCAAGCTGGGCTTCGCCGACGAGCTCTGCAAGCATATCCGCGTGGAGGGCAGCGAGCCGGTGATCGAGGACATCACCCGGGAGTTCAACCGCGGCATGTGGACCGTGGGCTATACCGGCCAGAGCCCGGAGCGCCTCAAGGCCCATCAGCAGCACTGGCACACCTTCAGCTTCCAGACCCTGCGTGCCGAGGGCGGCCCCGCCGACGGCGACTACTACGGCCTGCCCTGGCCCTGCTGGGGCACCGCCGAGATGAATCATCCCGGCACGCCGATCCTCTATGACACCAGCAAGCCGGTCTCCGAGGGCGGGCTGACCTTCCGCGCTCGCTTCGGTATCGAGCACAACGGCGAGAACATCCTCGCCGACGGGGTCTTCAGCCGCGGCTCGGACCTCAACGACGGCTACCCGGAGTTCACCGACCAGATGCTCAAGGACCTGGGCTGGTGGAACGAGCTGACCGCCGAGGAGCGCGCCGAGGCCGAGGGCAAGAACTGGAAGACCGACCTCTCCGGCGGCATCCAGCGGGTGGCCATCGCCCACGAGTGCGCGCCCTTCGGCAACGCCAAGGCGCGCTGCAACGTCTGGACCTTCCCGGACCCCATTCCCAAGCACCGGGAGCCCCTCTACACCAGCCGTCGCGACCTGGTGGCGGACTACCCCACCTGGGACGACGTCGCCTCCCACTACCGCCTGCCAACCCTCTACAAGAGCATTCAGGACAACGACAACTCCGACCGCTACCCGATCATCCTCACCTCGGGGCGCCTGGTGGAGTACGAAGGCGGCGGCGAGGAGACCCGCTCCATGTCCTGGCTGGCCGAGCTGCAACAACAGATGTTCGTCGAGATCAACCCGGCGCTGGCCAATGACCTGGGTGTCGCCGACGGCGACATGGTCTGGGTAGAGGGCGCCGAGGGAGGCCGGGTACGCGTCCAGGCCCTGGTGACCCCGCGGGTGGCCCGGGAGGTGGTCTTCATGCCCTTCCACTTCGGTGGGATGTTCCAGGGCGAGAGCCTCCACGACCGCTACCCGGAGGGCACCGCCCCCTATGTGCTGGGCGAGGCGGCCAATACCGCCACCACCTATGGCTACGACACCGTGACCCAGATGCAGGAGACCAAGTGCACCCTGTGTCGGATCGAGAAAGCCAGCTGACGGCCCGCGTGACAGGAGATTCCCATGGCTCAGATGAAATTCATGTGCGACGCGGAACGCTGCATCGAGTGCAACGGCTGCGTCACCGCCTGCAAGAACGCCAACGAGACCGAGTGGGGCATCCAGCGGCGCCGCGTGGTCACCCTGGATGACGGCCTCCCCGAGGAGGTCTCGATCTCGGTGGCCTGCATGCACTGCGACGATGCCCCCTGCATGGCGGTCTGCCCCACCGACTGCTTCTATCGCACCGAGGACGGCATCGTCCTCCACGACAAGGACCTGTGCATCGGCTGCGGCTACTGCCTCTATGCCTGCCCCTTCGGCGCTCCCCAATTCCCCCAACAGGGCGCCTTCGGCGAGCGCGGCAAGATGGACAAGTGCACCTTCTGTGCGGGTGGACCCGCCGACTCCCCGGAGGAGGAGTACGCCAAGTACGGCGCCAACCGTATCAGTGAGGGCAAGCTGCCGCTGTGCGCCGAGATGTGTTCCACCAAGGCGCTGCTCGCCGGCGACGCCCAGACGGTGGCGGATATCTTCCGCCAGCGGGTGGTGCGCCGCGGACACGCCGACGGCGCCTGGTCGGACAACCCCCGGGCCAGCGTCGATGACCTGGCCTATGACGCCACCCGCCAAGGGTAAGGAGGCCCGTGATGCGCATTGCCAATCCCGGCCGGCTCTGCGGGTGGCTCGCCGCCACCCTGGCGCTGGTCCTCGGCCTGCTGCTGGCCCCCGCGGCCCTGGCCCAGGCGACCGCAGACCGGGAAACTGCCACCGCTGTGGTGGGGGTGACCCCCGACACCTGGCGACAGGTCCGTAGCGGCGAGGTGGACGCCAACTTCCGCGACAGCCGCGCCGACTCCACCTACAACCTGGTCAATGCCAGCGGCGAACGCTGGCGCCACTGGCGCAACCGCTGGGTCTCCCCCTTCGGGCTGATCGCCATCGGCGGCATGCTCCTGATGATCGCGATCTTCTATCTGCTGGTGGGTCGCAAGACCCTGGATGAGCCCCGCACCGGGCGACTGCTGCTGCGCTGGTCGGTGCTGACCCGGGCCCTGCACTGGAGCGTGGCCAGCCTCTTTATCCTCCTCGCCCTCTCCGGGCTCAATCTGCTCTACGGCAAGTTCGTCTTCCGGCCGCTGTTCGGCGACAGCGTCTGGGGCGCCATGATCAGCGCCTCCAAGGTGGCCCACAACTACCTGGGGCCACTGTTCGGGGTGCTGCTGGTGGTGCTGCTGATCAGGCTGCTGCGCCATAACCTGCCCAGCCGCCGGGACCTGGAGTGGTTCAAGAAGGGCGGCGGCCTGATCGGCAAGGGCCATGTGGAGGCGGGCTTCGCCAACGCCGGCGAGAAGGTCTGGTACTGGTTGCTGGCCACCGCTGGGGTGGCGGTGATCATCAGTGGCTTCGTCCTCGATTTCCCCAACTTCGGCCAGAGCCGCGACACCATGCAGTGGGCCAACCTGATCCACGCCCTGGGCGCCCTGGGGCTGACCGCCGTGGCCCTCGGGCATATCTATATCGGCACCCTGGGCACCGAGGGCTCCTTCGAGGGCATGAAGAGCGGCTACGTGGACGAGAGCTGGGCCAAGGAGCACCACAGCCTCTGGTACGAGGCGGTCAAGGAGAGCGCCGAGACACCGCCGGCACCCGCCCAGGCCACTCCCCCGGAGGATGGCACCCTGCCCCAGCGACCGACCTGATGACCACCGAGCCACGCCCCATCGAAGTGACGCAAAAGAGACCGCCCGCCGGCGGTCTCTTTTGGTATGCTGGAGTGAAAATTCTTCGAGGAGACAAGCCCATGCAACACCTGGACGAAGCCACCCGCACCGAGCTGGAGGCCGCCGCCTTCCGTCATCTGCTCAAGCACCTGGACCAGCACAAGGAGGTCCAGAACATCGACCTGATGATCCTCGCCGACTTCTGTCGCAACTGCCTCTCCAAGTGGCTGGTGGCCGCCGCCGAGGAGCACGGCGCCGAGCTCGACTACGAGGCCGCCCGGGAATACGTCTACGGCATGCCCTACGGCGAATGGAAGGAGAAGCACCAGGCCCCGGCCACCCCCGAGCAGTTGGCCGCCCTGGAGGCCCGCCAGCAGGCCAAGCAGGAGCGCCAGGGATGAGCCAGGATCGCGACGCCTTCGTGCCCCTGCGTATCGCCGTGCTGACCGTCTCGGACACCCGCACCGAGGCCGATGACCGCAGCGGCGACGCCCTGGTCGAGCGCCTCGGCGGCGCCGGCCACCAGCTGGTGGAGAAGCGCATCATCGCCGACGATGTCTACCGCATTCGTGCCCAGGTGGCCGCCTGGATCGCCGATCCCGAGGTCCAGGTGGTGCTGACCACCGGTGGCACCGGCTTTACCGGCCGCGACTCCACCCCGGAGGCGGTGGGCGTGCTGCTCGACAAGCGCATCGAGGGCTTCGGCGAACTGTTCCGCCAGCTCTCCTACCAGGAGGTGGGCAGCTCCACCATCCAGAGTCGCTGCCTGGGGGGCCTGGCCAACGCCACCGTGGTGTTCTGCCTGCCCGGCTCCACCGGCGCCTGTCGCACCGCCTGGGACGGTATCCTCGCCGAACAGCTGGATAGCCGGCATAAGCCGTGTAATTACGCTAATTTGGTGATTCCGGAGCGAGGCACCCATGGCTGAGTTTATCCCCGGCCGACACAAGCCCTGCCACTCTCTATCGCAGGCCAACCTCGTGATCCCCGAGCGAGGCACCCATGGCTGAGCTGGCGCCGATCGAAGCGGCGCTGACGGCGCTGCTGGAGGGCGTCGTGCCGCTGGAAAGCGAGACGATCCCCGCCGACTCAGCCACGGGGCGGGTGCTGGCCGAGCCGGTGCCGGCGCGCCAGGACGTCCCCGGTTTCGACAACAGCGCCATGGATGGCTATGCCCTGCGCCTGGCGGATGCCGGTCGATGCCTGCCGATCAGCCAGCGCATCGCCGCGGGCCAGCCGGCCGAGCCCCTGGCGCCGGGGAGCTGCGCGCGGATCTTTACCGGCGGCGAAGTACCCGGAGGCGCCGACTGCGTGGTGATGCAGGAGCGAGTCGAAGTGACCGAGTCCGGCATCCGCTTCCCGGCCGAACTCACCGCCGGCGACAATATCCGCCGTCGGGGTCGCGATGTCACTGCCGGCAGCGAGCTGCTCCCCGCCGGGTTGCGCCTGGAGGCGGCGGCCCTGGGTCACCTGGCCGGCCAGGGCATCACCGACGTGAAGGTGCGCCGTCGGCCACGGGTCGCCCTGATCAATACCGGCGACGAGGTGGTCGAACCCGGCCACCCCCTGGCCCCGGGACAGCTCTACAATTCCAATCGCCCCATGCTGGCGCGCCTGATCGAGGGCTTCGGTGGCCAACTGGTCTGCCTGGCCAAGGCCCCGGACGACTTCGCAGCCACTCGACGGCTGCTGCAGGAGGCGGCCGGCGAGGCGGACCTGGTGATTACCACCGGCGGCGTCAGCGTCGGCGAGGAGGATCACGTCAAGCCGGCGGTGGAATCCCTGGGGCGACTCGATCTATGGCGATTGGCACTGCGTCCCGGCAAGCCGCTGGCCCTGGGGCGCCTGCCGCGGCCTAATGGCGGCGAGGCCCGCTTCGTGGGCCTGCCCGGCAACCCGGTCTCCGGCTATGTAGGCGCCTGGCTCTTCCTGCGCCCGCTGCTCGGCGCCCTGCTGGCCTGCCCCGCCCTCGAACGCCTCACCAGCGTCTGGGCACGGGCCGATTTCGCCACCCGCACCCAGGCCCGCCGCCATTATCTGCGCGTGGCCCTGCGCTTCACCCCCGAGGGGCCGGTGGCCGAGGCCTTCGCCGACCAGAACTCCGGGGTGCTCTCCTCCTGCGTGACGGCCAATGCCCTGGCCGTGGTGCCGGCCCATAGCGAGGTCACGCCGGGGGATCGCCTCGAGTGCCTATGGCTGCTGGAAGATAGTTAGGGAGAGATCCTCAGGGGCGGCCCAGCTCCCGCTCAAGGCGCGGCCAGAGGCGATAGAAGGCCGCCTCCAGGTGGGGGTACTCCGCCTCGAGCCAGGGCGCCAGCTCGGCCAGCCGGTTGCCCGGCGGCAGGCGCCGGCCCAGGCCGGCCAGGGCGCGCTGGGTAAAGGCGAAATCGGCATAACCATTGAGCCAGTCCTGGTCGACCAGCAGCGGCATCATCGTCGCCAGCCGCGCCGGCGCCGGCCGCGCCTCGAGCAGCCCATAGCAGCGCGCCACCAGGGCCCGGTGGGCGGCCTCGCCCTGACCGTCCCGGGCCAGGAAGTGATCCCACATCAGGTCGAGGGCGATGCCGCTATAACGCCGCAGCCCCTCCGGGCTCCGGCGCCGTAGCGCCAGCAGCTCCGGGTCGCCATCGATACGCGCATCCACCCGGCGATGGTGGCGAATCCCCGCCCCCACGGCCTGCGGCCAGGCCGTGAGGTCACGCCCCTTGACCCCATCGGCGATCAGGTTGCCGAAGAGGAAGTCATCGCTGCCACGATGACCCAGCCAGGCATGGCCGAGGAAGTTCATGGTCGCTTAGAGGCAGTTGGCGGGCTTGGGCAGCCCGGCCAGACGCGCCGCCACCTTGGGCGGGCTCTCCGGGAAGAGGCGCATCAGATAAAGGGAGTTGCCCTTGTCACCGCCCAGGGCCTGGGCCACTGCCTTGACCAGGGGACGCATGGCCGGCGAGGTCTCGAAGCGTGCATGGAAGTCGCGCAGCACCTCGATCACCTCCCAGTGGGCCTTGGTCAATTCGCGCCCCTCCTCGGCGGCCAGGGCCTCGGCCACCGCCGGCGACCAGTCCGTCAGCTCCACCAGGTAGCCTTCCGGGTCGAGACCGACCCTGTTGCCGCCCACCTCGAGGTAGCGAGTGATTTCCGTCGTTGCCATCAGAACCAGCTCACCGACTTGTCGGCCTCCTCGGTCAGGGTCACGAAACCCTCCACATCCACCACCAGCACGCTGTCGTCGCACTGGCCTTCCAGCCCCCGGGCGGCGAGGTCCTCGCGCAGCACGAAAAGCCGCCCGGCGATCTCCTCGAAATGGCGCACCAATTGCGGCAAGGCCCCCTGAACCCCCTCCTCGATCAGCAGCAATCGGTCATCGGGGCCCATGGCCATCATCGCCTGGCGGTAGACCCGGCTATCCAGGGGTGAGCGGTTGAGAATATGCAGTATCATCGAGAGTCCCTCACCGGCTCAGAAATTCAGTACCAGGGGATGGCGCGCCATCAGCGCCGCCACCGCCGTCGGTGCGATTCGCTCGGCCGGCACCGCCAGTCGCTCGGGGGCGAGCCCCAGAGCATCCAGGTCCTCATCCACCGCCAGCAGGGACTCCACCTCATAGAGCGGCAGCATCTCCAGCATCGGCAGGGTGCCCTTCTGCTCCAGCGGTCCACGCTGCTGGTTCGCCGCCAGGGCCGCGACTCCGGGCCCCATAAAGAGCAGCGAGACCCGCTGGCCCAGCGCCGCCGCCACCAGGGCCGCTTCCAGCCCCTCGCGTAACCACAGGCTACCATGGGGCCCGTGGCGCAACACCACCAGCAGATCCCCCTCGGGAAGCGTCGATTCGTGACTCATGCGGCCTCCTCAGGGAGCGAAGGTGATCAGGCGGTCGTGACTCAGGCCCGCATCGACCAGTTGGCCGAGCCCGGTCAGCTCGAAGGGCGCCTCGAGGCTGGCTCCCGCCTTGCCATGTCGCGCCGCCTCCCGCTCGTCCAGGAGGCCGCGGCGCAGGCCGGCGGCGATACACACCTGAAGCCGGGTGCCATGCTCGGCGTGCAGCCGGCGCCAGGCATCGCCCAGGTGGGGTTCGTCCTGGGGCGGGGCCAGCAGCCGGGCCGCATTGTAGACCCCATCATGATAGAAGAAGACGGTCTCCAGGAGATGCCCACGGCGGACCAACGCCTCGGCGAAGCGCAGGGCGGAATGGGCGGCCTGATGGCTGTAGGGCCCCCCCTGCACCAGCAAAGCATAACGCATACCTATACCTCGTCTAGAAACGCCTTGGCCCCGCCGATGGCGGGGCCAAGGTCAGGCTCGCTCCCCGTTCGATCAGTCGTTGCTCATGATCCCCAGCAGGGAGAGCAGGCTGACGAAGAGGTTGTAGATGGAGACGTAGAGGGTGATGGTGGCGAGGATGTAATTGGTCTCGCCGGCGCGGTGCACGATCTCGCTGGTCTGGTAGAGGATCGCCGCCGAGGCGAAGAGCACGAAGCCGGCGGAGACCATCAGCATCAGCGACGGCACCTGGAAGACCAGTCCGGCCACCATGGCCAGGATCAGCACGATGGCACCCGCCATCAGGAAGTTGCCGAGGAAGCTGAAATCCTTCTTGGAGACCAGCGCCACCGCGGAGAGTCCCACGAAGGTCAGGCCGGTCATGGCCAGGGCATTCATCACCAGGGCCGCGCCATTGGGCAGCGCCAGGTAGGCGTTGAGGATCGGCCCCAGGGTGAAGCCCATGAAGCCGGTGAAGGCGAAGGTGGCCAACAGCCCCATGGCCGAATTGGCGGTCTTGTGGACCAGGAACATCAGGCCATAGGCCCCGATAAAGAAGACGAAGATATTCATCCGCTCCACGCCCATGGCCATGGCGGCCCCGGCGGTGACGGCGGAGAACAGCAGCGTCATGGCCAGCAGGCCATAGGTATTGCGCAGGACCTTGTTGGTGCCGACCGCATGAGTCTGCGTCTGAGCGACCCGTGAATCTTGATAGGCCATCGATCATTGCTCCCTAGGTTGTTGATCTTGCCTGTGGCCCAAGAATGCCGTCTCCCCGGCCGCGACGCAATACCTTGGGCTAAGGGCTTGTTTCAACGACACTCTTGGCAACCGCCTCGATCCACTATTCGACCGGGGTGTTCAGCGAGCGTTCCACCAGCCCCCGAACGCCCGGCACCACCGCCTCACCGAGGGCCTCGAGGTCGGCTGGCGAGACCCAGGCCAGCGCCCGGGCATCATCAGCGGCCACCCCCTCCCCCCGTTGCCAACGACAGGCCTGGGTGATCAGCACATAGTGGTGCCCTGGCTCCCGAATTTCGCTGATATCCGCCACCCCCAGGGCCTCGGCTTCCACGCCCGTCTCTTCGCGAAGCTCCCGCAGGGCACCCTCGGCCAGGCCTTCTCCCAAGTGTAGCCTGCCACCGGGCAGGGCCCAGCGCCCCGCATTGGGCTCGCGACCTCGCTGCACCAACAGGCAGCGACCGTCACGAATCACCAGGGCCGACACGCCCACCCGCACCTCTGACTCATCACTCATCCTCCCCTCCTGGATGCCGTCTCCGGCATGCCCCCGGGACGGTGGGTAACGACTTGATCGCAAAAGCTTCTTGACGCGAGAAAACGGGCTGGTAATATACACCGCCGTGAGCCGGAGGGATGGCAGAGCGGTTGAATGCACCGGTCTTGAAAACCGGCGTAGGTGAGAGCCTACCCAGGGTTCGAATCCCTGTCCCTCCGCCACTCCTATTCTAGAATCAGGCGCCTACGGGCGCCTTTTTCGTTTCCCCAACATCCCCATCCACACCTTCAGAGCCGCCCTCGCCCCGACATCGATCCGGACAAGGGTCGCCCGCCGTCCCGCTTACTGATACAAGCGCAACCCCACCTTGGTGATCTTGTTGCCTTCCATCTCGCTGACCACCCAGTGGATGCCGTGCCAGCCCACGTCGTCCCCCACCACCGGGTGCCCGCCCACCCGCAGGGAGACGAACTCGCCCAGGGTCATGCCCTCCTCCCCCGGACTCAGCGTCAGGCCATAGGCCGCTGCCACGTCCTGCATCAGGGCATCGCCATCCAGGGTGAAGGTACCGAAGAAGGCCTGCTGACGCCTGAGCCTGGCCTCGCCGTTGAAGAGCCGATTGAGGGCCGGCAGGTCCTCGCTGCGGCCGATCACGCAGAGCACATCGCCGATCTTGAGCCGGGTGCTGCCCTTGGGATGCAGCATCGCATGCTCGCGGAAGAGCGCCGAGATCACCGCCCCGGAGGGGAAGCGCAGCAGGCGGACGGGGACGTCATCCAGGTCCTGGTTCTCGACCCGATAGACGAACATCTCGTAGTCGTTCTCCGGCAAGATCCCCAGGGGACCACGGCGGTTCGGGGTCACCCCGAGCGGCACCTCCACCTTCATCCAGCGCGCCATGTAGGAAAGGCTGCCGCCCTGGATCAGCAGCGACATCAGCACCACCGCGAAGGCCACATTGAAGTAGAGGGAAGCGTTCTCCACCCCGCCGATCACCGGGAAGATCGCCAGCACGATGGGCACGGCGCCGCGCAACCCGACCCAGGAGATAAAGCCCACCTCCCGCCAGCGAAACTTGAAGAAGGGCTTGATGGCCACCAGCACCGCCAGGGGACGGGCCACGAAGATCAGGGCCAGGGCCACCAACAGCGCCGGCAAGGCGTAGTGCAGCATCTCGCTGGGGGTCACCAGCAGGCCCAGCACCAGGAAGAGGCCGATCTGACTGAGCCAGGCCAGGCCGTCATGCACCGGCAGGATAAAGTTGAGATGCCGCCCCGGCTGGTTACCGATCATCAGGCCGGTCAGATAGATGGCCAGGAAGCCACTGCCTCCCAAGGAGGCGGTCAATCCGAAGACCAGGAAGCCCAACGCCAGGGCCAGCAGGGAGTAGAGCCCCGGCGCTAGATCGAGCCAGCGCAGCAGCCGCGCACTCAACCAGCCGATGCCGATGCCGATCACCAGCCCCAGGCCGAACTGCGTGACCAGAAACCACAGGGTATCCACGACGCCACCGATCTCCCCCACCAGGAGCTCGACCAGCATCAGGGTCAGGAAAATCGCCATGGGGTCGTTGGTGCCGGACTCGATCTCCAGGGTGGCACCGACCCGTTCATTGAGGTTGACGCCACGCCCGCTGAGCATGGAGAAGACCGCCGCGGCGTCGGTGGAGCCGACGATGGCCCCCACCAGCAGCCCCTGTACCAGGGAGAGCTCGAAGACCCACATGGCGATCAATCCCACCACCAGGCTGGTGACGAAGACCCCCAGGGTGGCCAGCGACAGCGCCGGCTTGAAGCCGACGCGGAAGGTCTTGAGCCGGGTCCGCAGGCCGCCATCGAGGAGGATCATGGCCAGCGCCAGGTGGCCGATCAGAAAGGCCAGATCGTAGTCGTCGAACTGGATGCCCAGCACCCCCTCCTCGCCGGCCAGCATGCCCAGGCCGAGGAAGATCAGCAGCAGCGGCAACCCCACCAGCGAGGAGAGCCTGCTGGCCAGGATGCTCAGGGCCAGCAGCAGGCCGCTGAGCAAAAACAAGCTGTTGATGCCGTCCATAGGAGTCGCCGTTCTCGCTGAAATATTAGGATTATGCCATACCAGCGCCATGCGGGGACTTGAGCCTAGGCCTTCGACAGCCCGGGATACTCAAGGATACACTCTTGCCTGCTTCGGCCCCATGGCCGCCCGCTTGGAGCCCCCATGTCACTGACTCCGCCACCGATTCGCCGTATCGCCATCCTGGCGCTCGCACTCTGTCTAGCCTGGCACACGCCCTCGATGGCCGAGCCGGTCATCGACGAGGCCGCCATCGAGGCGGCCCGGCAACTCACCGAGGACACCCTGGAGCCGCAGCCTGCCGCCCCCAGCCGCACCGATCGTGCCCCGGAGCCCATCGCGCCGCCCCCGTTGCGGGAGCTCAAGGTGATGCTGGAGTGGTACCTGGGCCTGCAGCACGCCCCCTGGATCCTTGCCCGGGAGCGCGGCGACTTCGAACGCCAGGCCCTGAGGGTGGAGCTAATCCCCCCCGCCGACCCCGAGCTGCCCACCAAGCTGCTGATGACCGAGCGCATTGACCTGGCCCTGGGGCGCCAGCCCCAGCTGCATCTGGAGAGCGCCGCGGGTCACCCCCTGGTCAGGGTCGCCACCCTGATCGACAGTCCCGTCAGCGGCCTGATCATGCGTCAGGACAACGGCATCGACTCGCCGCTCGGGCTCGCCGAGGGGCGTCTCGCCTATGCGGTGGCGGACAGCGCCCTGGTGGCCCGCACCATGCTGGCCCATCACGGCATCGCACTGCACGACGAACGGCTGGAACATCGCCATTTCGGCCTGGGCCAGGCGCTACTCGCCGGAGACGTGGCAGCCGTGGTGGCGCCCCTGTGGATCACCCTGGAGGCCCAGTTGGCCGAGGAAGGGCTCAATACGCAGCAGTTTCTTGCCGAGGAGCATGGTCTGCCCGCCTTCGATGGCCTGATCCTGATGGCGCATCAAGAGCGCCTCGCTGCCCTGCGCGACGATATCCTGCGACTGGTGACGGCCCTGGAGAGCGCCACCCTCTGGGCGTTCAATCACCCGGAAGAGGCCTGGGCCTTGCTGGTCGCCAGCGAACCGAGCCTCGACAGCACCGCCAACCGCCGCGCCTGGCCGAGCCTGCTGGCACGCCTGGCACCAAGCCCCGCCGCCCTGAACGAAGGACGCTATGCCCGCTTCGAGCGTTTCCTGGTAGCGACGGGTCAACTGGAGTCGGCGCGGGCCCCGCACCAGTTGGCCATCGACCCCGCTCAGTAGGAGCGGGCCGGGCGAAATCAGTCCCCGGCGCCATCCACCCGGGCGGCGAAGGTGGCCACCGCCTCCTGGAAGGCCTCCGGCTGCTCGGCGTGGAGCCAGTGGCCCGCTTCAAGGGTCGCCAGTTGCGCCTCGGGGAGCACCTCGCGCAGGGCCGGCAGCATGGCATCCGTGACATAGTTGGAGCGGCTGCCGCGAATCACCAGGGTCGGGCCCTGGAAAGGTGCCTCACCCTCCGGCTCGCCACGAATCGCCTCGTAATCGGCTTCGATCTCGTCGAGCCCGACCCGCCAGGCCATGGCGCCTTCGCCCCGCACCAGGTTGGTGGCCAGGAAGAGGCGCACTGCCCGCTCCGGCACATGCTCGGCCATGATGGCATCCACCTCGCGGCGATTCTCCGGCGCCGCAGCCTCTACCGCCCGCAGGGCGGCGAAGATGGCGTCGTGGCCGTGCCCATACGCCACCGGGGCGATATCGGCCACCACCAGGGAGGCAACCCGCTCGGGATGCCGCCTGGCCAGGGTAATGGCCACCTTACCGCCCATGGAGTGACCCAGCAGATGGCAGCGCTCGATGCCCAACCGATCCAGGGTCGCCAGCACATCGGCGGCCATCTCGCCGTAGCGCATGCCGTCGGCATGGGGCGAGCGGCCGTGATTGCGCAGGTCCACCGCCACCACCCGGCGCCCCTGCTGCCAGCTCTTCAGGTGGGAGCGCCAGTTGTCGGCGCTGCCCAGTAGCCCATGAATCACCACCAGGGGCAGGCCATCGCCCTCCCCACCATCCAGGGTATGCAGCTCGATTGCCATCCTTATCTCCTTATCATTGATCGGGGAGGCCGCGCCGGGATACGGCACCGGCAACCATCGGGATCAGCCCCGCAGCGGCACCGGCTCGGGACTCTCCTGGCGTCCCGTCCAGGCGACCAGGCGCCGGCTCAGCCAAGCCAATAGCACGCCGTAGAGGGGCAGGAAGAACAGCAGGCTGATGCCCAGCTTGATCACGTAATCCACCGCGGCAATCTCCGGCCAGTGGGCCGCCATAAAGGCATCCGGGCTGGCATGGAAGGCCGTGGCGAAGAACACCAGGGTATCGGCCAGGTTACCGAACACCGTGGAGACGGCCGGGGCCAGCCACCAGGCACGCACGCGGCGCAGGCGATCGAAGACCTGGATATCCAGCCACTGCCCCAGCACATAGGCCAGGAAGCTGGCCAGGGCGATCCGCGCCACGAAGGTGTTCCACTCTCCCAGGGCCCCGAGGCCGGCGTAGCTGCCCCGGGGGAAGATCACCGAGACGGCATAGGAGATCACCAGGGCTGGCAGCATCACCCGCAGGATGATCGCCCGAGCCTGGCGCTTGCCAAAGAGCCGGACCGTGAGGTCGGTGGCCAGGAAGATAAAGGGAAAGCTGAAGGCCCCCCAGGTGGTATGCCAGCCGAACAGGGTGAAGGGCAACTGCACCAGGTAGTTGCTGGCGGCGATCACGGCGATATGGAAGGCGACCAGCAGGATCAGGCAGCGGCGCGCCTGGGAGGGGGTCAAGTCGAACATCGGAACCTTTTTGTCACGAGAGAGGGGTAAGGGAACCCTCGGGAAAACACGGCGACCGCCCGGGAGGCCCGGGCGGTCAGGTCGGGCGCCAGTATACGCCCTGAAGCGGCCGGCGTCAGCGGTGACGGCCCGGCCAGGCCTCGGCGTCCACCTTGCCCGCCAGCTTGGGAAAACGCGATGGGGCGCAGGGCTTGTGTCAGCGGCGACGGGCCGGCCAGGCTTCAGTGTCCACCTTGCCCGCCAGCTTGGGAAAACGCGATGGGTCGAAGACCGGGTCTTCACCGGCGCGGCGCTGGCGGTCGTAATCGCGGAACAGCGCGAAGGCCAGCGGCGACAACGCCAGGATCGCCACCAGGTTGATCAGCGCCATCATCCCCATGGAGAGATCGGCGAAGTTCCAGATCGCGCCCAGGCTCGCCACCGAGCCCACCATCACCATGGCCAACACCGCCAGGCGGTAGAGCAGCAGCGCCGGGCGGGCCCGCCGGGGGCCGGCGATATACTCGATATTGGACTCGCCATAGGCGTAGTTGGCAATCACCGAGGTAAAGGCGAAGAGCAGGATCGCCAGGGCGATAAAGACGCTGCCCCACTCCCCCACCTGGGCGGAGAGCGCCACCTGGGTGAGCTGGATGCCGTTGGGGGCATCACCTTCGCCCAGGGGGCCGGCGAGGATGATGATCGCCGCGGTGGCGGTACAGATCACCAGGGTATCGAGGAAGACCCCCAGCATCTGGATAAAGCCCTGAGCCGCCGGGTGATTGGGCTGGGTGGTGGCGGTGGCGGCGGCATTGGGCGCCGAGCCCATGCCCGCCTCGTTGGAGAAGAGGCCGCGCTGGATGCCGTTGATCAGCGCCTGGGCCATGGCATAGCCCAGCGCCCCACCGGCGGCCTGCTCCAGGCCGAAGGCGCTGGCCAGGATGGTGCGGATCACCCCGGGCAGTTCGCTCAGGTTCATGGCCACCACCCCCAGGGCCAGCACCAGGTAGAGCAGCGCCATCACCGGCACCACCATGCCCGCCACCCGGGCGATGGTGCGCATGCCACCGAAGATGATCGGCGTCACCACCACCACCAGGGCCAGGCCCACCGCCCAGCCGGGCACATCGAAGGCCTGCTCCATGGCCTGGGCGATGGAGTTAGCCTGGACGCTGTTGAAGGCCAGGCCGAAGGCGATGATCAGGCAGACCGCGAAGAGGATCGCCAGCCAGCGCTGGCCGAGCCCCTTCTCGATGTAGTAGGCAGGGCCGCCCCGATAGGTGGCATCACCGTGGCTCACCTTGTAGGCCTGGGCCAGGGTCGACTCCACGAAGCTGGTGGCCATGCCCACCAGGGCGGTCATCCACATCCAGAACACCGCCCCGGGACCGCCGAAGTAGATGGCGATGGCCACCCCGGCCAGGTTACCGGTCCCCACCCGGGCCGCCAGGCTGGTGGAGAGTGCCTGGAAGGAGGAGATACCGGCCCCTCCTTCCCGGGAGCGCTTGAGCAGCGCGAACATGTGCCCGAAATAGCGCAGCTGAATGGCGCCGGTCATCACCGTGAAGAAGAGGCCGGCGCCCAGCAGCAGATAGATGAGCAGGCTACCCCAGATCAAGCCGTTGCCGGCATTGACCAGGTCCTGAAACCCGTCGAGAAGCGAATGCATGGAAAGGCGTCCTGTCGAAAAATGAAGGACGCCATTCTTCATAACCAGCCAACAATGGCAAGACCTTGGCATTATTCGGTGTTTTTCTTAAAAGAATTCCATAATTGGGACATCTGACAGGATTTTTCACCAGACTTGCCTTGGCGTGACTTTTTCGGGGTGCCGGCGTGGGGCATAATGCGCGGCCAAATTCACCCAGCCGAGGCCCTCATGACCGCCGCCGATTCCGCCCTGTCACTCCTGCCGCCCCTGGTTGCCATCGGCCTGGCCATCCTGACTCGGCGCGTCCTGCTCTCCCTGGGGCTGGGGATCCTGGTGGGGGCCCTGCTGCTCAATGCCGGCAGTCCCCTGGCGACGCTGGGCGACCTGGCGTCGCGCCTGCTGGCACTGTTCTGGGCCCTGCCCGACGCGGGGGAGCGCGGCCTGGGCAGCCCGGAGGCCTGGAACCTGTCGATCCTCGGCTTCCTGCTGCTGCTGGGCGCCATGGTCGCGCTGGTGACCCTGAGCGGCGGCACCCGCGCCTTCGGCGAATGGGCCCGGCAGCGCATCGCCACCCGCCGCGATGCCCAGTTGATGACGGTCGTCCTGGGGGCGGTGATCTTTATCGACGACTACTTCAACAGCCTGGCGGTGGGTAATGTCAGCCGCCCGGTCACCGACCGCCAGGGGGTCTCCCGGGCCAAGCTGGCCTACCTGATCGACTCAACGGCGGCGCCGGTCTGTGTGCTGATGCCGCTCTCCAGTTGGGGGGCCTACCTGATCAGCCTGATCGGCGGCATCCTCGCCGCCCACGCCATTACCGGCACCAGCGCGCTCGGCGCCTTCATCCAGGTGTCGATGCTCAACTTCTACGCCATCGCCGCCCTGCTGCTGGTGCTGGCCACCGCCACCCTCGACCTCAATCTCGGCGCCATGCGTCGCCATGAGGCCAATGCCCGCGAGGGCCGGGTCTACGACAGCCGCCGCGGCACGCCTCCGGGCAATCCGACGGTGGATGAACACGAGGGCGGCCGCCCCCGGGACCTGCTGGTGCCCATCGGCGTGCTGGTCACGGCCACCCTGGCCGCCCTGCTGATGACCGGTGCCCGCAACCTGGCCGCCGAGGGCCTGCCCTTCACCCTGCTGGGCGCCTTCGAGCAGACCGAGGTGGCGCTGTCGCTGCTGGTCGGCGGCCTGCTGGGCCTGGCCACCACCCTGGCCCTGCTCTGGCCACGCCCGGCGGTGCGCGCCAACCTGCCGCGCACCCTGTGGCTGGGCCTCGGTACCATGTGGCCGGCCATCCAGATCCTGGTGCTCGCCTGGCTGCTCACCGGCATCATCGGCGAGCTGGGCACCGGCGCCTACCTGGCCGGCCTGGTGGAAGGCGTCCTGGCGCCCCACTGGCTACCGATCCTGCTGTTCCTGCTGGGCGGCATCATGGCCTTCGCCACCGGTACCAGTTGGGGCACCTTCGGCATCCTGCTGCCGATCGCCGGCGACCTGGCAGCGGCCACCGAGCTAGCCATGCTGCTGCCGATGCTCGGCGCGGTCCTGGCCGGGGCGGTGTTCGGCGACCACTGCTCGCCGATCTCCGATACCACCATCCTCTCCTCCACCGGTGCGGCCTGCCACCATATCGATCACGTCATCACCCAGCTGCCCTATGCGGGTCTGGGCGCCCTGGCCAGCCTGGCCGGCTACCTGGCGGTCGGCCTGACCGGCAGCGCCCTCTGGGGGCTGATCGCCTGCCTGGCCCTGCTGGGGCTGGCCATTGCCCTGCTGGCCCTGCGCCGCCGCCCGGCCTGACCCGACGCCCAGACACGCCAAGCCCCGGGCCGGCACTCGCCGGCCCGGGGCCAGGTTATCTCACCTTGTCGTATTAATCCGCCGGCCGCGCCTGGCTCGATTGGCCCAGGTCCCGCGCCCTCATCTGCTCATGCACCTCCTGCAGGCTCGCCGGATCATCGATGGTGGAGGGGATGCCATACGCCTCGCCATCGGCGATGGTCCTCAACAGCTTACGCAGGATCTTCCCGGAGCGGGTCTTGGGCAGCCGCGGCACCACCAGCACCTCCTTGAGGCAGGCGATGGCCCCGATGGTCTGGCGCACCCGCGCCACCAGCTCCGCCTCGAGGGCCGCCTCGTCGCCGTCGAAACCATCCTTGGTAATCACCAGGCCCACCGGCAGCTGCCCCTTGAGGGCATCCTGGATACCGATTACCGCACACTCGGCCACCGCCGGATGGCTGCCCAGCACCTCCTCCATCTCGCCGGTGGAGAGGCGGTGCCCCGCCACATTGATGACGTCGTCGGTGCGCCCCATGATGAAGAGGTAGCCTTCCTCGTCGAAATAGCCGCCGTCGCCGGTGAGATAACAGCCCGGGAAGGCCGCCATATAGGCGGCGTGGAAGCGCTGGGGATCGCGCCAGATGCCGCTCAGGCAACCCGGCGGCAGCGGCTGGCGGATCACCACGCTGCCCTGGGTGTTGGCCGGGGCCACCTCGCCGTCGCGATCGAGGATCTGGACATTGAAGCCCGGCACCGGGAAGGTCGCGGAGCCCGCCTTGGTGGGCACCGCCTCGAGGCCCAGGGGGTTGGCGGCGATCGGCCAGCCGGTCTCGGTCTGCCACCAGTGGTCGATCACCGGCACCGGCACCAAGTCGTCGAGCCAGTGGAAGGTGGGCGGGTCGAGGCGCTCCCCGGCCAGGAAGAGGGCGCGCAACCCGGAAATATCGTGGCGCTCCAGCAGCCGCCCCTCCGGGTCCTCCTTCTTGATGGCACGGAAGGCGGTGGGCGCGGTGAAGAAGACCTTGACGTCGTACTCCTCGATCAGCCGCCAGAAGGCCCCCGCGTCCGGGGTGCGCACCGGCTTGCCCTCGTAGACCAGGGTGGTACAGCCGCTCAGTAGCGGCGCATAGACGATATAGGAGTGGCCCACCACCCAGCCCACGTCGGAGGCGGAGAAGAACACCTCGCCGGGCTGCATCCCGTAGATCGCCTCCATGGAGTAGTGCAGGGCCACCGCATGGCCGCCGTGATCCCGCACCACCCCCTTGGGCTTGCCGGTGGTGCCGGAGGTATAGAGGATATAGAGCGGATCGGTGGCCTTGACCGGCACACACTCCGCCGGCTCTGCCTCGGCCATCAGTGCCTGCCAGTCATGGTCCCGCTCATGCAGCGCCGCCCTGGCCTGATCGCGCTGCAGCACCACGCAGGCCTCCGGCCGGTGCCGGCTCAGGCTCAGCGCCTCGTCGAGGATCGGCTTGTAGGCGATGACGCGATCCACCTCGATCCCGCAGGAGGCTGCCACCACCACCTTGGGCTCGGCATCGTCGATACGCACCGCCAGCTCGTGGGGAGCGAAGCCACCGAACACCACCGAGTGCACCGCCCCGAGGCGAGCGCAGGCGTACATGGCCACCAGGGCCTCCGGCACCATGGGCATATAGATCACCACCCGATCGCCCTTGGTGACACCGAGCCCGGCCAGGGCACCGGCGAAGCGGGCCACCTCGTCGCGCATCTCGCGATAGCTCAGGCGGCGCTTCTGGCCGGTGACCGGCGAATCCCACAGCACCGCCGGCTGATCGCCCCGCCCCTGAGCCACCTGATGATCCAGGGCGGCATGGCAGGTATTCATCTCGCCATCGCCAAACCAGCGAGCATGGCCCTGATCGTCGTACTCGAGAATCGTCGCGGGCGGCGTAAACCAGGGAAGGCGCTTGGCCTGCTCGGCCCAGAAGGCCTCGGGCTGCTCGATGGCATGACGGTAGCTGGAAGCGTAGTGACTCATGGCAAGTCTCATCACAAAAGGAGGAGTGAGAAGCGGCGATTGGCATCGCGGCGAATTGTTGACACTTTAGCCAATCTCACGCGATTTTCTCTGAGACCATCGGATAATCATGCCATCATTGTCTACAACGACGACCCGCGCCTATCGAGGCGTCACACTCATTGACTCAACGTTAACTTATTGGTGACAAAGCGCTGGCGAGTTCCTCGCTGATCCACTAAATCAGTATTGAGGGATAACTAAATGAGAAACTGACAAGGAATCGCAGGAAGCAGGCCGCGCCGCCAGCTCGATTCGCCCGCGTGCACAGGGCAAAGGCTGCGCGGACCCAACATCATCGGGCGCCCACGGCGCCCAGGAGTCTTCCGGAGACCGCCATGAGCACATCCCAACCCGCCGCCCGGCTGCTGGCCGCCGGCGACCCCACCCTGGAGGCCGCCACGGCGCTGCTCAAGGCCATGGCCAACGAAAATCGCCTGCGCATCCTCTGCCTGCTGGATGGGGTGGAACTCTCGGTGTCGGAACTCAATGCCAAGCTGAGCCTGAGTCAATCGGCCCTCTCCCAGCACCTGGCCATCCTGCGCCGGGAAGGCATGGTTACCACCCGACGCGCCTCCCAGACCATCTACTATTCGTTGCAGGGAGAGCAGGCCAGGCGCATCGTCGCGACCCTGGCCGAGCTCTATCTGGAATAAGGCATAACGCCTAGCGTTTTAGCCAACGGCTGGCATCGAGGGCCTCCAGGGTGCGCTCGATCCCTCGCTCCACGCCCCGGGAGACGGCCATCCCCAGGCGATCACCCAGGCGCTTGTGCTCCTCCAGGCGTACGCTGAAGACCCGTGCGGTCTCCTGGCGACGCAGCAGATAGGCTTCGCTGGTCCCCAGCTCATCGATCAGCCCCTGCTTCAAGGCATCCCGCCCATACCAGATCTCGCCGGTGGCCACCGCCTCGATATCCAGCGCCGGTCGACGCTCGGCGACGAACCCCTTGAACAGCTCATGGGTATGCTCCAGGTCCTCGAGAAACTTTTCTCGGCCCTCCTCGCTATTCTCGCCGAGCACCGTCAGGGTGCGCTTGTAGCGCCCGGCAGTGAGCACCTCCACGTCCACGTCATGGCGCTTGAGCAGACGATGCACATTGGGCACCTGGGCCACCACGCCGATGGACCCCAGCACCGCGAAGGGCGCCGCCTGAATCTGTGTCGCACAACAGGCCATCAGGTAACCGCCGCTGGCCGCCACCTTGTCGACGCAGACCCGGGTGGTCAGCCCCGCCTCCCGCAGACGGTCAATCTGGGCCGCCGCCAGGCCATAGGCGTGCACCAGGCCACCGGCACTCTCCAGGCGGATCACCACCTCATCCTCGGGCTCGGCCACGTCCAGGAGCGCCGAGATTTCCTCGGCGAAGCGCGGGGTGCGGGAGGCCTTGAGGTCGCCATGAAAGTCGAGCACCCAGCAACGCTGCCGGGGCGCCTCCTGCGCCTTGCGCTGATGCTTGTCGTCCCGGCGGAAGCGCTTGAGCAAGCCCTTGCGTTCCCCCGGAGCACTGGACGCCAGCTGCAGCAGGCGCCGCCGCCGCCGGCCGCGGTCGTTGAGCGCCTCGATCCGCAGCCGGGTACGCTCCGTCCCGCCCTCCCGCAGTCGCGACAACAGGGCGATCGCGATGACCACCACCAGACCCAACAGGGCCACCTGTACCGCGAAGGTACCCAGCTCACTCAACCACTCGATCACCTGACTCTCCTTGCTTGCTCCCGAGCCCCCTGACGGAGGGACTCCCCTGCTTGGCGGATGGCATTGCCGATTGCGCTTGATTCAAACAAATGTTTTAAATATGCTCGATTCGCTACTCTCCACGACCCTGACAGGATTTCCCATGAGCAACCCCCTTATCGACAAGCTGCAGTCCCGTTTCGATGCCAGCGCCGCCCAGGGCATGGACGACGTCTTCCAGTTCAACTTCAGCGACACCGACAACTACTACCTGGCGGTCAAGGATGGCGCCCTCGATATCCAGCAAGGGGAGCATGACGACCCCTCCGTCACCCTGAGCCTCTCCACCGACACCCTCAAGGGGGTGATGAGCGGCGAGATCAACGGTATGACCGCCTTTATGACCGGTAAGCTCAAGGCGACGGGCAATGTGATGCTGGCCACCCGCCTGACCAGCCTCTTTCCCAAGGGCTGAACCCCAAGACCCGCCCCCACCGTCCCTCCGAGGGGGCGCGCCTGACCGGCCCCCTCGAATGTCGAAGGCGCCTGCGGCGTATCCGACCTACCGCCCGCCCACCGCCTTGAGATGGGTCTCGATCAGCGCCCGAGAAATCGAGTAGAGGGGCGGCAGCTGCGGCAGGTGCCGCGGCGTGAACCAGGCCGCATCGACGATCTCCTCCCCATCGATGCGGATCCGTCGGCTGGCCGCCTCGGCGAAGAACGCCAGCATCAGGGCATGGGGGAAGGGCCAGGCCTGGCTCTTGAAGTAGTCGACCCGCCCCACGGCAAGCCCCACCTCCTCGAAGATCTCTCGGCGCACTGCCTCCTCCGCCGACTCCCCCGCCTCGATAAAGCCCGCCAGGGTCGAGTAGCGTCCCGGCGGAAAGCGTGGGCTGCGCGCCAACAACAGTTCGTCGCCATGGGTCACCAGGGTGATGATGCACGGCGAGATGCGCGGATAGTTGCGATGCCCACAGCCTGGGCAGGCCATGGCAAACTCGTGCTCCAGGGGCTGGGCCACGTGGCCACAGCGCCCGCAGTAGCGATGATCCCGGTACCAGTGCCCCACCTGCAGGGCAGTGGAGAGCAGGCCGAAATGGGATTCCGGCAGGCGCGCCAGCCAGCCGCGACCATCCGGCCAGGCATCCTCCGCGTCGCCCTCCAGCACCAGGGCCACCGGTTCCTCCCGCCAGTAGCCGAGTGGAATGGCGTCCTCCGGCCAGGGAGCCGGCGACTGCAGGATGCCCTCGTCGTCTCCGGGGGCGATCCGCCCCCGGGCCAGGCGCACCAGGTGCCCCTCGCTTACGCCCTGGGGGCGATCACGACGAAACATCGCCGCCCTCCAGACGATCCCAGACGCACTCCCCGGCGGTCTGGCGAATCGCCGCCAGCTTGGCCTGGTGGGCGGCCAGCTCCGCCTCGCTAGGCGGCACCACCGACAGCCGTGGCCGCTGAGCCGAGAGACGCCGGATGCCTCCCGTGCTTCCCGCCTGGGCACTCTCCCCGTCCTCCTCGCCACTGGCGTCGAGGATCAGGGCGGTCTGGCCCCCGGTCATGGCCAGATAGACCTCGGCGAGGATCTCCGCGTCCAGCAGGGCGCCGTGAAGGACCCGGCGACCGTTGTCGATCTCGTAACGCTTGCACAGGGCATCCAGGTTATTGCGCTGCCCCGGGTGCTTCTCCCGAGCCATCAAGAGGGTATCGAGGATGCCGCAATGCTCGGCCACCGGCCCCAGGCGCGGCTCGCCCCGCTGCTGATTGAGCCGGCCAAACTCGTGGTCGATAAAGCCCACGTCGAAGGCGGCGTTATGGATCACCAACTCGGCGCCGCGAATGAACTCCCAGAAGGCATCGGCCACCTCGGCGAAACGCGGCTCATTGGCGACCCGCTCGTTGGTGATGCCGTGGACCTCGATGGCCTCCGCCTCGATCTCCCGTTCCGGGTTGATGTACTGGTGGTAGGTGCGCCCGGTGAAGCGGCGGTTGATCATCTCCACGCAGCCGATCTCGATCAGCCGGTGGCCTTCCTTGGGATCGATGCCGGTGGTCTCGGTATCCAATACGATCTGGCGCATGCTCAGTCTCCCTGGTGGACGGCCTGGGCCGCATCGATGGCTTCGTTGGCCAGGCTATCGGCCTGCTCGTTACCGGGGTGGCCGCTATGGCCCTTGACCCAGTGCCAGGCCACCTCGTGGCGCTCGCTCTCGGCCAGCAGCGCGCGCCACAGCTCGGCATTCTTCACCGGCTGCTTGGCGGCGGTCTTCCAGCCGCGCTTGCGCCAGCCATGGATCCACTCGGTGATCCCCTTGCGCAGGTACTGGGAGTCGGTCCACAGCTCGACCCGGCAGGGACGCTTGAGTTCACGCAGGGCCATGATGGCGGCCATCAGCTCCATGCGGTTATTGGTGGTCTCGGCCTCGAAGCCGTTGAGGGTCTTCTCGTGGGGACCGCTCTTGAGCACGGCACCCCAGCCACCGGGGCCCGGGTTGCCGCGGCAGGCGCCGTCGGTATAGATGGTGACGGCGGGATGCGCCTGGGGGGAATCAGTCAACCTCGATCTTCCTGTCGCTGCGGGTTTGACGGGTCAGCCGGGTAGCCGAGCCCAGGGAGTGGCCACCCAGGGCCGCATCCAGGCTGAAGCGTGGGCGCTGCACCTGGGCCGGCATGGCGCGTCGCCTGGCACGGATCATGAAGCTGTCGCCCAAGGGCACATTATGCCGACGCCCCAGGGCCTCCAGGCCACCGTTACGGGGGGCGGCCCCCGGCAGATGAAAGCCGCAATAGTCTATCCGTTCGGTCTCGAAGTCGACAAATGTCAGCCAATCCCTGAGGCGCCCCGGGCCCCGCCAGGCGCCATCCCAGGGTCGGCGCTGGCGACGCCGGGACCATAACCGGGTCAGCCCCGCCGGGCCCAGGGGCAACCAGCCGATCAGTACCAGGCGCCCCCCATCGGCGGTCACCCGGGCCGCCTCCTGAAGCAGGTGGTGAGGGTCCGCCACCACCTCCAGCAGGTGGTGGATGACCACCAGCTGCAGGCAGCCATCCGGCAGCGGCAGGCGATCCGGCTGGCACACCAGGGTCGCGGGCCCCTCGGCCAGCTCCCGGGTCGGCGCCCAGCGCATGGCGTGGCGCACCGGGCACATATCGATGAGCGAGGGGGCCATGCTCAATTCCAGGCTATGGGTCCCATGCAGCGCATCGCAGACCGGTCCGAGGCAGGCCCGCTCGGCCCGCCACAGGGCGGCGCCGGGCTTCGAGGCCCAGAAACGGCGCCCTTCGCGCACCCGTTCCGGCAATGAGATCGTCTTATGCGAATTTGACACGGCGCGGCGAAGCCTCCAAAGTGTGCGATTTTGCGGGCCAGATCCCTGACGTTAAGCGCCTGACTTAAGCACCATGGGCCATCGACAGGAGAGCGGACTGGCCTCTCGACGCCCGACGTCGATACCGACCGTGACCCTGACCGGCGCGACCAGCCCCTGCCTGGGCGCCCCCAGCTTCTGCGAGCAAGGCGATGCCATGTTGAGCGTGACACCGATTCCTGCCTTTAACGACAACTATATCTGGCTTTTGCGGGAAGATTCGACCTCCCGCGCCGCCGTGGTCGATCCCGGCGATGCCGCACCGGTGATCGAGGCCCTGGAGCGGGATGGCCTGAGCCTCGATGCCGTCCTGATCACCCATCACCACCCCGATCATACCGGCGGCCTGGCGGAGCTGACCCAGCGCTATGCGCCGCGGGTCTATGGTCCGCACAACCCGCGAATCCAGGGCATCGACGCCCCCCTCGGCGAGGGCGACGAGTGCCGGGTGCTGGGCCGCCGCTTCGAGGTCATGGCGGTTCCCGGCCACACCCTGGATCATATCGCCTTCTTTACTCCCGGCGTACCGCCGTTGCTGTTCTGCGGCGACACCCTCTTCTCGGGAGGCTGCGGCCGGCTCTTCGAGGGCAGCGCCGAGCAGATGTTCGACTCGCTCTCCCGGCTCGCGGCCCTGCCCGCCGAGACCCTGGTCTTCGCCGCCCACGAGTACACCCTGGCGAATCTGCGTTTCGCCAAGGCCGCCGACCCCGACAATGCCGCCCTGGAGGCCTACCTGGCCCAGTGCCGGCAGGCCCGGGACCTGGATCGCCCCACCCTGCCCAGCACCCTGGAACAGGAACTGCGCATCAACCCCTTCCTGCGCGCCGCCGACCCGGCCGTGCAGCGCCAGGCGGCGGCACAAGGCGAAGCGAGCGATGCACTGACGACCTTTACCACCCTGCGATCCTGGAAGGATCGCTTCTGACGATGCCCATGGACGCCCTATCTTCGCGCCCACGAGGACACGCCTAGATGACCTACCGTACCAACCGTCGCCTGGCCTTCGGCCTGGCGGCCACCCTACTCTGCCTATCGCTGGCCGCCGCCGGCGCCCAGACCCAACAGACCAAGCGCCAGTCGGCCGCGCCGGAAGAGACCCAAAGTCGCTCCCTGGACGGCCGCCACTTCTGGGACGCCCTGGCCCTGCAGCCGCAGCCCAGCGATGCCTGGGAACGCCTGCGTAGCCAATTGGCCTGGCAGGAGCATATCGACCACCCCCGGGTCCAGGAGTGGATCACCCACTACAGTGCCAGTCCCCACAATATCGAGGAGATCACCGAACGAGCCCGCCCCTGGCTGAGCTGGATCCTCGACCAGCTCCAGGATCGCGACCTGCCCGCGGAGATCGCCCTGATCCCCTTCGTCGAGAGCTCCTTCGACCCCAGCGCCCGCAGCCATCGCGGGGCCCGCGGGCTGTGGCAGTTCATGCCGCGCACCGGCGACTCCCTGGGGCTGCGCCGCAACCGCCAGTATGACGGCCGTCTGGACGTGGTCGCCTCGACCCGGGCCGCCCTGGACTATATCGAGCAGCAGGCCGAGCAGTGGTACGCCGGCGACCTCTTCCTCTCGTTGGCCGCCTACAACGCCGGCGCCGGCACGGTCAATCGCGCCCGCCGCAACGCCGGGGCCAGCAGCGACTACTGGCAACTGCGCCTGCCCAACGAGACCATGAACTACGTGCCCAAGCTGCTGGCCATCGCCGCCATCATCGATGATCCGGAGCGCTATCATGTCGCCCTGCCGGAGATCGACGATGCCCCGGCCTTCGCCAAGGTCGAAGTCGAGCGCCCCCTGGCACTGAACGAGGCCGCGCGCCTGGCCGGCGTCAGCCAGGAGACCCTGGCGGCCCTCAATCCCGGGGTCCTCAACGGCAGCCTCAATCCCGCCTATAGCCCGGTGCTGCTGGTCCCCAGCGACAACGCCGAGCGCCTGGTGGCGCGACTCACTCGCCCGGCCCCCAGCGAACCGGCCCTGGCCGGCAGCGGCGGCTGGCAGCAGTACGTGGTGCGCAGCGGCGACAGCCTCTCCGCCATCGCCGCCCGCTATGCCACCTCGGTCTCGACCCTGCGCAGCCGCAATGGCCTGAACGGCGATACCCTGCAGATCGGCCAGACCCTGCGGGTCCCGGCCCGGCAGCTGGCCGCCAACCGCAGCTAAGCGCCTGCGCGAGGGCACCACTCGCGTAGCTAAGCGCCTCCCCAAAGCCCCGGCGATTTCGCCGGGGCTTTTTTGCGACCAGCCCCCCGACCCGTGTGGGGTTTCGTTAACCCTTCCCCCTGACCCCGAGCCGCGCTTCCGGGTAGACTAGCCCCGGTCGCATTTTCGGGAGTCATCATGTTAGGGATATCCACGCTGCGCGCCGGCTTGCTCGGCCTGCTGTGTCTTACGCTTGCCTCGGCCCTGGCGGCCCAGGAGCCGCGCCCCACTGCGGCGCACGGCCTGGCCCTCTATGGGGAGCCGGCGCTGCCGGCGGACTTCTCGCACTTCGGTTATGTGAACCCGAACGCCCCCCGGGGCGGCAGCCTGACCCGCGCCGCCGTGGGCGACAGCTTCGACTCCACCAACCCCTTTATCCTGCGCGGCACCCCGGCGGCGGGCCTCGGCCAGACCTACGACAGCCTGACCACCGCCAACCCGGACGAGCCCTTCAGCGTCTATGGCCTGATTGCCGAAAGCCTGACCCTCGACCCGGAGCGACGCTGGATCGAGTACCAGTTGCGCCCCGAGGCGCGCTTTCACGACGGCGAGCCGATCACCGCCGAGGACGTGGCCTTCAGCTTCACCCTGCTGATGGAGGAAGGCACGCCCAGCTACCGCAGCTACTACGCCGAGGTGAGCGGCGTCGAGGTGCTCGACACCCATCGGGTACGCTTCACCTTCGTGGAGAACGCCTCCCGGGAGCTGCCGCTGATCATCGGCGAGCTGCCCATCCTCCCCCAGCATTACTGGGAGCAGCGCGACTTCACCCGCCCCGACCTGGCCCCCCACCCGGGTTCCGGCCCCTACCGCATCGCCCGGGTCGATCCCGGGCGGCGCATCGTCTATGAGCGGGTCGAGGCGTACTGGGGGGCGGATCTCCCGGTCAATCGCGGTCGCCACAATATCGATCGCCTGGTCTACGACTACTTCCGCGACCGGGACATCGCCATGGAGGCCTTCAAGGCGGGGCTCCTGGACCTGCGCATCGACGCCCGGGCCGCCACCTGGGCCACCGGCTACGACTTCCCCGCCTACCGGGACGGCTCGGTGCGCCGCCTGACCATCCCCGACGGCACCCCGGCCACCCTCCAGGGCTATGTCTTCAACCTGCGCCAGGCGCGCTTCCAGGATCCGCGGGTGCGCGAGGCCCTGTCGCTCACCTTCGACTTCCCCTGGCTCAACGCCAACCTCTTCTACGACAGCTATGCACGCACCCAGAGCGCCTTCCAGAACTCGGAGCTGGCCGCCGACGGCCTGCCCTCCGCGGCGGAGCTGGTCCTGCTGGAGCCGCTGCGCGAGCACCTGGATCCGCGGGTCTTCAGCGAGCCGATGCCGCTGGCCGAGCCCGAGGCGCTGCGCGAGCGGCTGCGCCGGGCCCATGACCTCCTGCTGGAGGCGGGCTATGTCTATCGCGACCGGCGCCTGGTGCATGGCGAGAGCGGCGAGCCGCTGCGCCTGGAGATGCTGCTCTTCGATACCGGCATGGAGCGGGTCGCCCAGCCGATGCTGCGCAATATGGCGCGCCTGGGGGTGGAGACCAGCATCCGCATCGTCGACGTCAACCAGTACCTCAACCGGCTGCGCAGCTTCGACTTCGACATGGTCACCGCCCAGTTCCCCCAGTCCAACAACCCGGGCAACGAGCAGCGCAGCTACTGGACCAGCGAGGCGGCGGAGATTCCCCTGGCCCGCAACCTGATGGGGCTGGCCGACCCGGCGGTGGACGCCCTGGTGGAGGGACTGATCCGCGCCGAGAGCCGCGAGGCACTGATCGCCTATACCCGGGCCCTGGATCGGGTGCTGCGCCTGAGCTTCGCGGTGATCCCCCACTACCACTCCGGCGAGACCCGCTTGGCGCTATGGGACAAGTTCGGCCACCCCGACCCCTTCCCCCGCTACGGCAACGACTTCGCCGCCTGGTGGGTCGACCCGGAAAAGTCCGCCGAGATCACCCGCCGCCAGCGTGGCCGCTAAGGAGCCCCCATGGCCAGTTACGTCCTGCGTCGCCTGCTGCTGATGATTCCCACCCTGCTGGGCATCCTGCTGCTCAACTTCGTGATCGTGCAGGCCGCCCCGGGCGGCCCCATCGATCAGCTGATGGCGCGCTTCGAAGGGCTGGATGCCGGCGCCAGCACCCGCCTCGACATGGGTGGCGCCGAGATCGTCACCCGGGACGAGTCCCGGGGCTCCCGGGGCATCGACCCCCAGTTCATCGAGCAGCTGGAGGCCCAGTTCGGCTTCGACCGCCCCGCCCACGAGCGCTTCTTCCAGCTGGTCGGCGACTACGCCCGCTTCGATTTCGGCGACAGTTTCTTCCGCGACCGCCCGGTGGTGGAGCTGATCATCGAGCGGCTGCCGGTGTCGATCTCCCTCGGCCTCTGGTCGACCCTGCTGGTCTATCTGATCTCGATTCCGCTGGGCATCCGCAAGGCCCTGCGCCACGGCTCGCGCTTCGATATCTGGAGCTCGTCGCTGGTGATCATCGGCTACGCCATCCCCGGCTTCCTGTTCGCCATCCTGCTGATCGTGCTCTTCGCCGGCGGCAGCTACTGGGACCTCTTCCCGCTGCGCGGGCTGACCTCCCCGGACTTCGATCAGCTCTCCGCCTGGGGCAAGGTGGTGGACTACTTCTGGCACCTGGCGCTGCCGGTCACCGCCCTGACCATCGGCAGCTTCGCCACCCTGACCATGCTCACCAAGAACAGCTTCCTCGACGAGATCCACAAGCAGTACGTGCTGACCGCCCGGGCCAAGGGGGCCAGCGACCGCCAGGTGCTCTACGGCCATGTGTTCCGCAACGCCATGCTGATCATCATCGCCGGCCTGCCGGCGGCCCTGGTGGGGATCTTCTTCACCGGGTCACTCTTGATCGAGGTGATCTTCTCCCTGGAGGGACTGGGGCTGCTCGGCTTCGAGGCGGTGATGCAGCGCGACTACCCGGTGATCTTCGGCACCCTCTTCCTCTATACCCTGATCGGCCTGATCCTCAAGCTGATCTCCGACCTCACCTATGTGTGGGTGGACCCGCGCATCGACTTCGAGACAAGGGAGTCCTGAGCCGATGGCCCTGTTCGACCTCTCCCCCATCGCCCGCCGCCGACTGGTGGTGTTCCGCGGCAACCGGCGCGCCTGGTTCTCCCTGTGGCTCTTCACCGGGCTCTTCCTGGTCAGCCTGGCCGCGGAGCTGATCGCCAACGACAAGCCCCTGGTGATGCGCTATGACGGCCAGTGGTATGTGCCGCTGCTGGTGGACTACCCGGAGACCGAGTTCGGCGGCTTCCTGCCCACCGGCACCGACTACCACGACCCCTTTATCCAGGCGCAGATCGACGACCATGGCTGGGCGCTGTGGCCACCGATTCCCTTCTCTTACCAGACCCTGGACATGCAGATGCGCCGCCCCTCACCGGCGCCGCCGGACGGCCGTCACTGGCTGGGCACCGACGACCAGGGCCGCGACGTCCTGGCCCGGGTGATCTACGGCTTTCGCCTCTCGGTGGCCTTCGCCCTGGTGCTCACCGCCGGCTCCCTGGTGCTGGGGGTGCTGATCGGCGGCATCCAGGGCTACTTCGGTGGCAAGGTGGACCTCTTCGGTCAGCGCCTCACCGAGATCTGGTCGGGGCTGCCGATGCTCTTCCTGCTGATCATCCTGGCCAGCCTGGTGCAGCCCAATATCTGGTGGCTGCTGGGCATCATGCTGCTGTTCTCCTGGCTAGGCATCGTCGACGTGGTGCGCGCCGAGTTCCTGCGCGCCCGCAACCTGGAGTACGTGCGCGCCGCCAAGGCCCTGGGCCTGCCCTCGCGGCTGGTGATGTGGCGCCATGTGCTGCCCAACGCCATGGTCGCCACCCTGACCTTCGTGCCCTTCCTGTTCACCGGCGCCATTACCACCCTCACCGCCCTGGACTTCCTCGGCTTCGGCCTGCCGCCGGGCTCGCCGTCGCTGGGCGAGCTGGTGGCCCAGGGCAAGAACAACCTCCAGGCGCCCTGGCTCGGCATCACCGCCTTCGTCAGCCTGTCGCTGATGCTCTCCCTGCTGGTCTTCATCGGCGAGGGACTGCGCGACGCCTTCGATCCCCGCCACACGCCCCGGAGCGCCGACCATGCCTGATGCCGTCCTTCGCCTCGACGACCTGAGTATCCGCTTCGACGGCCAGCCGGTGGTGGAGCACCTGAGCCTTAGCGTGGGACGGGGCGAGACCCTGGCCCTGGTGGGGGAATCCGGCTCCGGCAAGTCGGTGTCGGCCCTCGGCGCCCTGGGCCTGCTGCCCGACAGCGCCCGAATCGAGGGCGAGCGCCGACTCGGCGACACCGACCTGGCTCGCCTCTCCCCCCGCCAGTGGCAAGGGGTGCGCGGCAGCCGTGTCGGGGTGATCTTTCAGGAGCCGATGACCTCGCTCAACCCCCTGCAGCGCATCGGCCGCCAGATCGGCGAGAGCCTGCGCCTGCACCAGGGGCTCTCCGGGGCCGCCGCCCGACGCCGCACCCTGGCCCTGCTGGCCCAGGTCAGGCTGCCCGACCCCGAGCGGCTGATCGATGCCTGGCCCCACCAGCTCTCCGGGGGCCAGCGCCAGCGGGTGATGATCGCCATGGCCATCGCCAACGAGCCGGAACTGTTGATCGCCGATGAGCCCACCACGGCCCTCGACGTCACCGTGCAGCAGGAGATCCTGGCGCTGCTGGCGGAGCTGCGCGATCGCCACGGCATGGCCATGCTGTTTATCACCCATGACCTCAACCTGGTGCGCCGCCATGCCGACCGGGTCTGCGTGCTCTATCGCGGCCGGGAGCAGGAGTCGGGGCCGGTCGACCGGGTCTTCACCGCCCCCCAGAGCGACTACACCCGGGCGTTGCTGGCCGCCGAGCCGGAGGGACGCCCCGCCCCCGGCGGCGACGCGCCTCTGCTGCGGGCCCGGGGCCTGGCGGTGAGCTTCCAGCGCCCCAAGCGCCTCTTCAGCCGCCGTCCCCCGCCCTTCGAGGCGGTCAAGCCGCTGTCGCTGCACCTCAACCAGGGGGAAACCCTGGGCATCGTCGGCGAGTCCGGCTCCGGCAAGACCACCCTTGCCCTGGCCCTGCTGCGCCTGACGGCGAGCTTCGGCGAGATCGACTTCGCCGGCGAGCGACTCGACCGCCTGAGGGGCGATGCCCTGCGCCGCCAGCGGCGGCGCTTCCAGGTGGTCTTCCAGGACCCCTATGGCTCGCTCTCGCCGCGGCTGCCGGTGGCGGAGATCGTCAGTGAAGGCCTGCGCTTCCACCACCCGGCCCTCGGCGAGGCGGAGGTGGCCGAACGGGTCGCCGCGGCCCTGGCCGAGGTGGGCCTGCCCGCCGACTGCGCCGCCCGCTACCCCCACGAATTCTCCGGCGGCCAGCGCCAGCGCATCAGCATCGCCCGGGCGCTGATCCTGGAACCGGAACTGGTGGTGCTCGACGAGCCCACCTCGGCGCTGGATCGCGCCGTGCAGAAGCAGCTGGTGACGCTGCTGCGCGACCTCCAGGCGAGGCGCGGGCTCAGCTACCTCTTTATCAGCCACGACCTGGCGGTAGTGCGCGCCATGGCCCACCGGGTGATGGTGCTCAAGGAGGGAGAGCTGGTAGAGGCCGGCGACTGCGAGACGGTGCTGAGCCAGCCCCGCAGCGCCTATACCCGGGCCCTGGTGGAAGCCGCCGGGCTAGGAGGCTGTCGGACGTAACGCTGATCTACGGCGAATCCCGGGCTTTCGGCCAACGTCATTCGATCCATTTCGTTAAATAGCTCGCTATTCGCCTCAATCGATCGAACCATTTGACTCGAAATCCGTGATTCTCGTCACGATCGGTCAAACCCGACGGCCTCCTAGCCGACGACGACCGCGAGCTCCGCCGGCTAGACCGACGGCCCGGGCCCACGAGGCAGCCCGGCGATTGCCTCCGAGAGCCAGGGAAGATAACGGTATAAATCGAGGGAACGCCCTCAGAACAGCGCGATCTCGGCCTCGCTGAGCTCCCGCCACTCGCCGGGGGCCAGATCGCCCAGACACAGCTCGCCGATCGCCTCCCGGTGCAGCGCCTCCACATGGTTGCCCACGGCGGCGAACATCCGCTTGACCTGATGGTACTTGCCCTCATAGAGGGTCAGCTCGGCGACCCTGGGTTCGCGCATGCGCAGCTCGGCGGGCCGGGTGGGCTTCTCCTCGCCATCGAGCAGGAGGCCCTCGGCGAAGCGCTCGACCACCGCCGCCAGGGCCTCGCCTTCCAGCGCTTCGGCCAGGCTCACCCGGTAGACCTTGCCGCAGCGCCGGGCCGGGGACGTCACCCGGTGCTGCCACTGGCCATCGTCGCTGAGCAGCACCAGGCCGGTGGTGTCCACGTCCAGGCGCCCCACTGCCTGCAGCCGCTCCGCCTGGGGTAGCTCGATCAACTCCGAGACCAGCGGGTAGAGGCCGCGCCGGGCACTGCACTCCACCCCGGCGGGCTTGTTGAGCATCACATAGCGCAGCCCCACCAGGGCCAGGGGCTGGCCCAGCCAGCTGACCCTGTCCCCCTCCCCCACTTGGATGGCGGCACTGCGCACCACCTCGCCATTGACGGTGACCTCGCCGCGCTTGAGGGCACGCTTGGCCAGGCTGCGGGTCAGCTCGGTGGTCTCGCCGAGAAAACGGTCCAGACGCATCAGCGGGGCGCCTCCAGGGAGAGGGTGAAGTCGTCGGCGTCCTGCCAGGCGGGAAACTTGTCGCGAAACTCGCGCAGCGCCTCCCGAGAGAGGGTGCCGGTGGCGATAAAGGCCTCGTCTCGGGGGCGGTCGATCAGTGCCTCGCCCTTGAAGTCGACCAGCAGGGAGTCGCCCGCATAGGCCAGCCCCTTGGCATCCTCGCCGACCCGGTTGACGCCGATCACGTAGCAAAGGTTCTCGATGGCCCGGGCCTGGAGCAGGGTACGCCAGGGGTGGCGCCGCGGCGCCGGCCAGTTGGCCACGCAGAGCAGGGCGTCATACTCGAAGTGCACGCTTTCGGTGGGCTGCTGACGCAGCCAGACCGGGAAGCGCAGGTCATAGCAGACGCTGAGCAGCAGCCGGAAGCCCTTGAGCTCGACGATCACCCGCTCATCGCCCATGCCATAGCGCTCGTGCTCGCCGGCCATGCGAAAGAGGTGGCGCTTGTCGTAGTGGGTGACCTCGCCCTCGGGGGTCACCCAGAGCAGGCGGTTGTAGTACTCGCCGCCCTCGACGATGGCCACGCTGCCGGTCATCACACAGCCCCGTTGCCGGGCCTGCGCCGTCAGCCAGGCCAGGGTGCGGCTCTCGGCCATGGGCTCGGCCATCTCCCGGGAGTTCATGGTGAAGCCGGTGGCGAACATCTCCGGCAGCACGATCAGGTCGGTCTGCTCGCCGCCCAGCTCACCCAACGTCTCTTCCAGTCGGCGGCAGTTCTCCGCCGGATCCTCCCAGCGCAGGTCACACTGCACCAGGGTCACACGCAGCTCGCTCACGCTCGGCTCCTCGGTTGGTCGTGATGCCGACTAGGCTACCCGCTGAAACCGCCGACGCCCAGCATCGACTGTGCCAGGAGCCTGCCGGACCTAACGCTGATCGACTGCGAAACCCGGGCTTTCGGCCAATTTCATTCGATCAGATTCGTTAAATAGCGCGCTATTCGCCTCATCCGATCGATAAACTTGTCTCGAAATCCGTCTTTCTCGCGACGATCGGTCAAATCCGGCAGACTCCTAGATTGACGTTTTTGATAGCGAGATAACCATGAGCCAGGAAGTGGAGCAGACGGTGATACCGTCGAACCCGGCGAGGGAGGCCCAGACCGGGGTCGGGTTCGGCCTGGCCGCCTACCTGATGTGGGGCTGCTTTCCCCTCTTCTTCGCCCTCTTCGAGGGGGTACCGGCCTGGGAGATCCTGATTCACCGGATCCTCTGGTCGTGTTTCTTCCTGGTCGGCCTGGTGACCCTGCTGGGACGCTGGGCGCCGATCCGCGCGGCCCTGGCCGAGCCGCGGCGCCTGGGCCGCGTGCTCGGCTGCGCGGTGCTGATCGGCATCAACTGGGGACTCTATATCTACGCGGTGGAGAGCCGTCAGGTGCTCCAGGCGAGCCTCGGCTACTTCATGACGCCCCTGGTCAACGTGGCCCTCGGCCTGCTGGTGCTGCGGGAATCGATGTCGCGGCTGCAGGGCACGGCGGTGGCGCTCGCGGTGGCGGCCATCGCCCTGCAGCTGCTGCTGCTGGGCGAGCTGCCCTGGATCAGCCTGACCCTGGCGTTGAGCTTTGGCACCTATGGCCTGCTGCGCAAGCAGGTGCCCCTGGATGGCCTCTCCGGGCTCTTCGTCGAGACCCTCCTGCTGCTGCCCCTGGGCCTGCTGGCGCTGGCCTGGCTGAGCGCCATCGATGCCTCCCACTTCGGCGAGGGGGCCTGGGTCACTGGCTTGCTGGTCGCCAGCGGCGTGATCACCGCCCTGCCCCTGCTGGCCTTCGCCGGTGCCGCCCGTCGCCTGCGCCTCACCACCCTGGGCTTTCTGATGTATATCAACCCGAGCGTGCAGTTCGCCATCGCCCTGCTGGTCTTTCACGAACCCCTGTCGTCGGTGCAGTTGACCACCTTCGCCCTGATCTGGGTCGGCCTGGTGTGCTACTCCTACTCCGCCTGGCAGCAACACCGCCAGCCGCAGCGCAAACGAGTGGGCTAACCTCCGGTCGCATTCGCACCATGGCGCTCGACGCCTGGCAATAGCCGCCTGGCAGCAGCACCGACACCCTCCCGGGACGGCCCAGCAATAAAATCGCCCCGCGAGCCGGGCTCGCGGGGCGATACCTTGCCGGGCGGCTCAGGCCTGGCTGGCGGCCAGGGCCTGATCCAGGTCGGCGAGCAGGTCATCCACATGCTCGATGCCGATCGACAGTCGAACCATGTCGGCGCTGACCCCGGCGCTGGCGAGCTCCTCATCGTTGAGCTGGCGGTGGGTGGTGGCGGCGGGAATCGAGGCACAGCTCTTGGCATCGCCGATATTGACCAGACGCAGGATCAACCCCAGGGCATCGTAGAAACGCACCCCGGCCTCCCGGCCGCCACGAATGCCGAAGCTGAGGATCCCCGAGGCACGCCCCTGCATGTAGCGCTCGGCCAGGGCGTGATCCTTGTGGCTCGGCAGGCCGGCGAACTGCACCCAGGTCACCGCCTCATGGCCTTCCAGGTACTCGGCGACCCGCTGGGCATTGGCGCAGACCCGCTCGATGCGCAGGGCCAGGGTCTCCAGCCCCTGGAGCAGGTTCCAGGCCGCCTGGGCCGACAGGGCCGCGCCCATGTTGCGCAGCGGCACCACCCGTGCCCGGGCGATAAAGGCCGCCTCGCCCACGTCCCGGGTATAACTGATGCCGTGGTAGGAGACGTCCGGCTCATTGAGCAGCGGGAAGCGCTCGGCATGCTCGGCCCAGGGGAACTTGCCGGAATCGACGATCACCCCGCCCACGGTGGTACCGTGGCCACCGATGTACTTGGTCGCCGAGTGGATGACGATATCGGCGCCATGCTCGATGGGACGCCACAGGAAGGGCGTGGCCACGGTATTGTCGACGACCAGCGGGATGCCGTGCTCGTGGGCCAGCTCGGCCAGGGCCGCCATGTCCACCACGCTGCCGGAGGGATTGCCGATGCTCTCGCAGAAGAGCGCCTTGGTGTGGCCATCGATACGCTTGGCGATACCCGCCAGGTCATCCTTGTCGACGAAGCGCACCTCGATGCCCTGGCGCGGCAGGGTATGGGCGAAGAGGTTGTAGGTACCGCCATACAGCTCGCTGATGGAGACGATATTATCGCCCGTCTCGGCCAGGGTCTGGATGGTATAGGTGATGGCGGCCATTCCCGAGGCCACCGCCAGGCCGGCGATGCCCCCCTCCAGGGCGGCGATGCGCTGCTCCAGCACCGCGCAGGTGGGGTTCATGATCCGCGAGTAGATATTGCCCTCTTCCTTGAGATCGAACAGGTCTGCCGCATGCTGGGCGCTGTCGAAGGCGAAGGAAGTGGTCTGGTGAATCGGCACGGCCACCGACTTCTGGTTGTCCGGGGCATAGCCGTGGTGGAGGGCCAGCGTTTCGGGTTTCATGGGGGCTTCCTTGTAGGTGAATCCAGCCAGTCGATGCTACCCCAGCCCCTCACTGGCGACCAGCGGGGGCGTGGTTTCCCCCTGCGCTTGCTGGCGAAGCCTCGCCAGTCCCTCCCGCGGGGCCGCTGTCGAGCCGGCATCGCGCTCCGGGGCATAGCCGATGCGCAGGCCGCCCCAGTGGCGGCCCCGAACATGGATCGGCACCGAGAGGTCATGCATCACCTCGCCGGTGTCGCGCTTGTAGGTCTGCACCAGCAGGGGCTCCTGGTGCGCCCCGCAGCGCCGCCCGGTGGGATCATCGAAGATCCGCTTGCTGCGGCAGTACTGGAGGTCGTGGGCGCGGTCGCCGGTGGGGGCGCGACTCACCGCCCGATTATGGGTCGGCACATAGCCGCGCCGGTCGCAGGCGATGGCATAGGCCACGCCGAGCCGCTCGAGCAGGGGCTCCTGGATCTCCGGCAGATACCGGTCGGTGTAGGCATCGAAGGCGCTGCGGTAGAGGGGCGGGTCGGTCTCGGGAATCGGCTCGTAGCCTCCCTCGAAGAGGCCGGAGGCATCGAGCTCCCCCTGGGCGATCCCCTTGCTCGAGTACCCGACCGATCCGCTCGGCGGCTTCCCGGGCCGCGGCATAGACGGCCTGGTGGCGCCCCGCCAGGCGCTGCTGGGCCAGGGCCCCGTCGATGCCCTCCGCCGCCACCAGCAGGGCATGGGCCTGAGCGGCCAGGTCATGCATGTCGGCCTTGCCCTGGCGGGTCGCCTCGGCCAGGTCGCCGATCCCTTCGGTGACCTGGCGGGCATGGTCCTGGGTCTCGGCCATCTCTTCGGCGATTCCCCTCACCGAGGCCTCGACCCGGTCCAGGTCGCCGGTCATCTCGACCAGGTGGCCGCCCACCTGGGCCACCTGATCCGCCCGCTCGCCGACCCGGCACATCAGATGACCCAGGGTATCCACCACCCGCTCGCTGCTGTCGCCGATATCCCCCACCAGGGCCTCCACATGCCGGGTGGCCTCGGCGGTGCGCGCGGCCAGGGCCCGCACCTCCCCGGCCACCACCGCGAAGCCCCGGCCCTGCTCGCCGGCCCGGGCCGCCTCGATGGAGGCGTTCAGCGACAGCAGGTTGGTCTGCTCGGCGATGGCATCGATCATGGCGGTCACCTCGCGAATGCTATCGGCCTTCTCGCCCAGGGCCCCAAGCAGCGCCAGGGCCTGCTCGGAGCGCCCCGCCAGGGCCTGCATCTCCTCGATCACCTGGGTGAGGGCATCGCGCCCCTGGTGCCCCAGCTCCCGGGAGTGACCGGCCAGGCTCGCCGCCCGGGCGGCCTCCTCGGCGACCCGGGCCACCGCCGCGCTGATTGAGGCCATCCGCGACACCGCCTCCTGCATGGCCACCTCCTGCTGCGCCAGCTGCCCATCCAGACGATCGGCATGATGGGAGACCTCCGCCGAGGCGATGGCGGTCTGGCTGGCCCGCCCCAGCAGCCCCTGGGCCATGCGCCGCAGGGAAGCGTAGTCCCGGTGGGGTGCCCAGAGCCCCCCGGACGCCGTCAACGCCTCGTCCCGGGCCCGGTAGATGCGCCAAGGCGCCCAGAGCCCCAGCGCCAGGCCCAACACCCCCCCGACGCCCAGGGCCATGATGATCATCGCCATGCCATTCCCCCGTTATTGTTGATCTGACGCCAGCTTACCCGGGGTCGGCGGGGACGGCTGTGGGACTTTGGCGGCACGACCAAGGAAGCCCTCAAGCCACCGCGACACCGGCCGATAGTCTTTTTTTGGACCAGGCGTTTCACCTGGTGGCATGCGCCCCTCTCGCCACGGCCACTTTTCGGTTAGGCTGTAGGGCCGCTTTCCCGCAAGACGAGACCGGATGCTCAAGCGCTACCTGCCGATCCTCACCTGGTTGCCTCACTACAACCGTCGCCTCTGTGCCGCCGATCTGCTGGCCGGGGTGATCGTCACCATCATGGTGATCCCCCAGTCGCTGGCCTATGCGATCCTCGCCGGCCTGCCGGCGGTGGTGGGCCTCTACGCCAGCATCCTGCCGTTGCTGGCCTACACCCTGCTCGGCACCAGCCGCACCCTGGCGGTGGGGCCGGTGGCCATCGTCGCCCTGATGACCGGCGCCGCCCTGGCCGGGGTGGCCACGCCGGGTACCCCGGAATACCTGCAGGCGGCCCTGGTGCTGTCGCTGCTCTCGGGGCTGATGCTGGTGGCCATGGGCCTGGCGCGCCTGGGGTTCCTGGCCAACTTCCTCAGCCACCCGGTGATCTCGGGCTTTCTGACCGCCTCTGGGCTGCTGATCGCCGCCGGCCAGGCGGGACACCTGCTGGGTATCGAGGGAGGCGGCTACACCCTGCTGGCGCAGCTGCTGGCCCTGGCCGGCAACCTCGACCAGACCCACTGGCCGACCCTGGCCATCGGCGGCGGCAGCCTGCTCTTCCTGGTGGCGGTGCGCCGCCATGGCAAGGCGACCCTGCAGCGCCTCGGCCTGCCGGCCAACCTGGCGGGGCTGCTGACCCGCAGCGGCCCGGTGCTGGCGGTCGTGGTCACCACCCTGGTGACCTGGCGGCTCGGCCTCGATCAGGCCGGGGTCGCGGTGATCGGCGAGATCCCCCGGGGTCTGCCGCCGCTGACCCTGCCCGGCTTCGACAGCGCGCTGTGGCGAGCCCTGCTGGTGCCGGCCCTGCTGATCAGCGTGGTGGGCTTCGTGGAGTCGGTCTCCATGGCCCAGATGCTCGCCGCCAAGCGTCGCGAGCGGCTTTCGCCCAATCAGGAGCTGCTGGGGCTGGGCGGCGCCAACCTGACCGCCGCCTTTTCCGCCGGCATGCCGGTGACCGGGGGCCTGTCACGCACCGTGATCAACTATGACGCCGGGGCCCGGACCCCCATGGCGGGGGTCTTCGCCGCCCTCGGCATCGGCCTGGTGACCCTGGCCCTGACCCCCTGGCTCCACTACCTGCCCATCGCCACCCTGGCCGCCACCATCACCGTGGCCATCCTCACCCTGGTGGATCTGCCCATGCTGCGCCAGACCTGGCGCTACTCACGCAGCGATTTCGCCGCCATGGCGGTGACCATCCTGCTGACCCTCACCGAGGGCGTGGAGCTGGGCATCCTCGCCGGAGTGGCCCTCTCCATCGGCCTCTTTCTCTATCGCACCAGCCGCCCCCACTGCGCCCTGGTGGGGCGGGTCCCGGGCACCGAGCATTTCCGCAACCCGGAGCGTCACGAGGTGGAGACCCTCGGCCATGTGGCCTTCCTGCGGGTCGACGAGAGTCTCTACTTCGCCAATGCCCGCTACCTGGAGGACACCCTCCTGGAGCTGGTGGCGGCACGCCCCGGGCTCGAGCATGTGGTGTTGATCTGCTCGGCGGTCAACCTGATCGACGCCTCCGCCCTGGAGAGCCTGGACGCCATCAATGCCCGCCTCAAGGAGGCCGAGGTCACCCTGCACCTGGCCGAGGTCAAGGGGCCGGTGATGGACCGTCTCAAGCAGAGCGATTTCCTCGACGAGCTCGGCGGTCGGGTCTTTCTCAGCACCTACGCCGCCTGGAGCGAACTCAAGGGACGCGGTGCCGAACACCAGGACGCCGCCGCCGGCTAGGCCGGCGGCGGCGTCACGGGGCGCTGTCAGACAGCGCCTTCCGGCGTCGTCCTTCGGGCTACGCCATTACGGCAGCAGTACCCGATCGACCACATGGATCACCCCATTGGCCTGGGCCACGTCCACCACGCTGAGATTGGCCGAGTTGCCGCTGCGATCCATCACCTTGAGGTTGTTGCCGTTGCGCATCACGGTGAGTCGCTCGCCCTGAACGGTGGCAAAACTCGCCGCCCCGTCCCGGGCCATCACCGCCTCCCAGAGGTCGTCCCGGGTCAGGTTGCCGGGCACCACATGATAGGTCAGCACCGTCTGCAGCTGGCCCTGATTCTCCGGCCGCAGCAGGGTCTCCACCGTGCCCTCGGGTAGCCGCTGGAAGGCCGCATCCACCGGCGCGAAGACGGTGAAGGGCCCCTCTCCCTGCAGCACCTCCGCCAGGCCGGCGGCCTGCACCGCCGCCACCAGGGTCTCGTGGTCCCCGGAATGGACGGCATTCTGGATGATATTGCGCTCCGGCAGCATGGCGGCCCCGCCCACCTCGGTGGGACCATGATCGGCCTGGGCCATGCCGAGGCTCAGGGCGGCGGCACAGAGGCTGGCGGTAAGAAGCTTGAGTGTCATGGCGATCTCTCCTGTCTCTCGGGTCGAGGTCACCCCGCAGCGGGGTGTCATCGGGAGTTACGCAGCACCCCGCCGCCTGGATGCAATTCACTCGATGGCGTTGATCGCCGCCGCTTTACATTAGCGACTGCCTGCCCAAGACTGGCCACTCCCCTTGGCTGGACCTGCAAGGACGCGTGATGCCCGACGCCTCCCAGCACTACCTGATCGATCAACTCGCCGCCTGTGCCCGGGGCGATGCCCTCGCCTTCGAGCGCCTCTATCGCGCCAGCAGTTCGCATCTGTATGCGATCCTGCTGCGTATCGTCAGAGACGAGAGCGCCGCCCAGGACTGCCTGCAGCAGCTCTATGTGCGCCTCTGGCACGTCGCGGGGCAGTATGACCCGAGCCGTGCCAGGCCGATGACCTGGCTGGCCACCCTGGCACGCAATATCGGCATCGACTGGCTGCGGCGCCAGAAACCCCAGGACAGCACCGATGGGGATGCCCTGCTGGACGGTTTGAGTGGCGACGACGACCCGGAGACGCACAGCATCCAGGCTCAGCTGCAGCATGAGCTTCGCGACTGTCTCGATACGCTGACCGGGACCCAGCGCCAGGCCATGGAGCTGGCCTATTTCCAGGGACTGACCCATAGCGAACTCGCCGAGTCCCTGGCGCAACCCCTGGGCAGCATCAAGAGCTGGATTCGACGCGGACTGGAGAAATTGAAGACATGCCTGAGCCATGGGACCTGAGTGATCCGAAGGAGCGCCATCTGGCCGCCGGCGAGTATGTTCTGGGCGTGCTGGATGTCGACCAGAAGGCCCGCTTCGAGGCCCTGCTGGCGGTGAGTCACGACCTGCAGAACGACGTGGCCCGCTGGCAGGAGCACCTGCAGCTGTTCAACGAGCGCCTCGACCCGCGCACGCCACCGGCCGAGGTGTGGCGACGCATCACCGCCGCCACCGGCCTCGCACCGACGCCCTGGTGGCAGCGCCTGGGCGCCTGGCAGGCCCTGACCGCCGGGGTCGCCGCCCTGGCCCTCGCCCTGGGCCTGCTGTGGCAGCAGGCCGAACAGGCCCTCCCCGTTGCCGAGCAGGCGGTCTTCGTGGTCCTCGACGAACAGCGCACCCCCGGCTGGATCATCCGCGCCACCGAGGCCGGCGAGCTGCTGGTCCAGGCGGTACAACCCACCCAGGTGGGCGAGGCCCAGACCGGCGAGCTGTGGTTGATCGCCGACGGCACGCCGGTCTCCCTGGGCCTGCTGCCCAGCCAGGGCCGCGAGCGCCTGGCCCCGGGCCCCGAGCTGCGTGCCCTGCTGCTGCAGGCGGACCTGGCGGTGAGTATCGAGCCCGAAGGGGGCGCCCCCCAGGGCCAACCCACCGGCCCCATCGTCGATCATGGCCGCCTGACTCCGGTGCGCGGCGCCACCCTGCGCTTCTAGCCACCGCGTCTTTCTCAACGGGCCACGCCGGTGGCCCGTCCCGCTCTGTTCCTGCGTTCCTGCTCCCGCCCTGGCAGTTAAATAATTTTCTACTAACTTAAGAATGGCTACGCATAAGCAGGATCATCCACGTCAATGGAGCGACGTCAGCCATGACCGACACCCTGATTCGCATCGACCTCAGCAAGTCTCCCGCCGAGCACGACAGCATCCACAACCGCTGGCACCCGGACATCCCCATGGTGGCAAGGGTCGATCCCGGCGATGATTTCATCGTCGAGTGCATGGACTGGACCGGCGGCCAGGTGAGCAACAATGATAGCGCCGAGGATATCCGCGATGCCGACCTGAGCCGGGTGCACTATCTAAGCGGCCCCATCGGGGTCAGAGGGGCCGAACCCGGGGATCTGCTGGTGGTGGAGATCCTCGATATCGGCGCCTTCCCCGAGCAGACCTGGGGCTTCAACGGCATCTTCGCCCGCGAGAACGGCGGCGGCTTCCTCACCGAGCACTTCCCCGAGGCGCGCAAGTCGATCTGGGACTTCCATGGCATTACCACCCGCTCCCGCCACCTCCCCGGCGTCGAGTTCACCGGCCTGATGCACCCGGGCCTGATCGGCTGCCTGCCCTCCCGGGAACTGCTCGACGAGTGGAACCGCCGCGAACAGGCGCTGATCGATACCGATCCGCAGCGGGTGCCGCCCCTGGCCAACCCGCCCTATGCGGATACCGCCCATATGGGACGGATGGACAAGGCAAGCGCTACCCAGGCGGCCACCGAGGGAGCGCGCACGGTGCCGCCCCGGGAGCATGGCGGCAACTGCGATATCAAGGACCTGACCAAGGGCTCCCGGGTCTTCTTCCCGGTCTATGTGAAGGAGGGCGGACTCTCGGTGGGGGACCTGCACTTCTCCCAGGGGGATGGCGAAATCACCTTCTGCGGAGCCATCGAGATGGCCGGCTGGATTCACCTGCGCGTCAAGCTGATCAAGGACGGCATGCGCCGCTATGCGGTCAAGAACCCGATCTTCCAACCCAGCGTGATGCAGCCCAAGTATCAGAATCACCTGATCTTCGAGGGCATCTCGGTGGACGAGCGCGGCAAGCAGCACTACCTGGATGCCCATGTGGCCTATCGCCAGGCCTGCCTCAACGCCATCGAGTACCTCAAGACCTTCGGCTACAGCGGCGCCCAGGCTTATGCCATCCTCGGCACGGCCCCGGTGCAGGGGCATATCAGCGGCATCGTCGACATTCCCAATGTGTGCGCCACCCTCTGGCTGCCCACCGAGATCTTCGACTTCGATATCCAGCCCCAGGCCTCGGGCCCCCACCCCGGCATCCAGGCCGGCGATCTCCCCAAGGCCCCCTGGAGAGGATGACGCCATGCCCATCTATGAGTTCGACTGCCCCCGTTGCGGGAGCTTCGACGCCTTGCTGCCGATGCGTGAGCGCGAGGCGCCCAGGCCCTGTCCAGGCTGTGGCACCCCGGCCCCACGGCGCCTCAGTGCGCCCCGCCTGGCACTGATGCCCCACGCCCGGCGGCAGGCCCATGTCACCAACGAGCGCAGTGCCCATGAGCCGAAACAGCGGCATGGCTGCGGCCATGCCCCCCGGGAGCGGGATACCCGCCCCCGGGCTGGGCGCGGCCGACCCTGGATGCTGGGCCACTAGAAGACTGCTGGGCCAATCAGCACGACGCCGCCCCGAGGGGCGGCGTCGTGTATTCTCGACTCCGGTGCGGTTCAGTCGTCGCGGGGCCGCAGCAGCTTGGGATTGGAGTTGCCCCAGACGGTGTAGAGATCCGCCAGCAGGGCGCCATTCAGCTCCTCCAGCTCATCGATGGTGATCTGCCCTTCGCCCTGAACCCCGTAGAGCACCACCTCGTCGCCGGGGGCCACCCCGGGCAGGTCGGTGACATCCACCATGGTGGTGTTCATCGAGATCCGACCCACCACCGGCACCCGCTCGCCGTTGATCAGCACATGGGCAGCATCGGTAAAGATCCGGCGATAGCCATCCGAGTAGCCCACCGGCAGGTTGGCCAGCAGGCTATCCCGCTCGAGGATCCGCACGTTGTCGTAGCCGACGCCACTGCCCGCCACATAGTCGTTCACCGAGGCGACCCGGGTGCGGAACGACATCACCGGCTGGAACTGGGCATAGTGAGGCAGGTCCCCGTAGAGCAGGCCGCCGGGGCGCACCATGTCGAGCCGCGCCTCGGGCACCTCCATGGTGGCAAAGGAGTTGGCGGCATGCAGGATCAGGGCATCGCGATCGAGCCCCGCTTCCGCGATCAGCCAGTCACTCTGCTCGTGAAAGGCCTCGAGCCCCTGGCGCACGAAGTCGGCCTCCTCGAAGGCGAAGTGGGTCATGATCCCTGCGAGCTCCAGCTGCGGCAGCGCCAGCAGCGCCAGCGCCTCCTGGCGCCCCGCCTCGCTCTCCATCGCCAAACCGTTGCGCCCCATGCCGCCGGCATTGAGCCCCAGGTGATAGCGCAGGGTCACTCCCGCCTCGGCGGCCGCCTCGGACGCCAGGCGCGCCGCCGTGACGTCGCCGAACAGCTCCTCCATCTCATAGTCGAAGGCACCGCGGACCTCCTCCGGGGTGGCGCTGCGCACCCGCATCAGGCGCCCCTCGAAGCCACTGGCCCGCACCACTCGGGCCTCCTCGTTGCTGGCCACGCCGATGCAGGGAATGCCGAGGGCGATCACCGAGGGCATCAGGTTGGCGATGCCGTGGCCATAGGCGTCCGCCTTCATGATGGCGCACAGCTCCGATTCACCGTCGAGCAATTGTTGTACCCCGCGCACATTGCCCTCGAAGGCAGCCTGGGAGATCTCGACCCAGGCATTGGCGCTCTGGTGTTCGGGACTGCCGACCAGCAGGGGCCGGTCGTCGAGCAGCGGGGCGGCCTGGGTGGTACCAGTGAGAGCCGTGGCGATGGCCGCCGCCAGCAGGGTAGGCGTCAATTTCATCTTCGCTTCCTTGAGTGATTGGGGTTGTTATGGCGTCCCGTGCCCACCCTAGCCCGGCCCACTCCGGCTCACGAGAGGCCGTGACGCCTCTATAGAAGAAATCGCGGATAAATAAAAAAACCCACGCCGAGGCGTGGGCAAAATGGCTACCGGGCCCAGGGCCACGGCAAGACCGAGAGTCACATCAGGCGCGAGGGATCGGCGATCCCTCGCCAGGGCTCAGGCCACCTGGGCCTGCACCTTCTCGACGATATGGGCGCCGATGGGAATCGCCGAGGTGGCCGCCGGGGACGGCGCATTGCAGACATTGATGGTGCGCCTGGTGTTGACGAAGAGGAAGTCGTCCACCAGCTTGCCGTCCTTGGAGACCGCCTGGGCTCGCACCCCGGCGGGATAGGCGCCGAGATCGGCCTTGGTGATGCTGGGGCAGTACTTGCGCACCTCCTCCAGGTACCCCCCCTTGAACAGGGAGTTCTTCATCTCGTGGAGGCCCGGCTTGAGGTTCGCCTTGAGTACCTTGAGGATGCCCGGGTTGGTGAACATCCTGGCCATGTCCATCACCGAGATATCCGTCTTGCGGTAGCCCTCGCGCTTGAACGCCAGCACCGCATTGGGGCCGACGGTCACGGTGCCGTCGATCATGCGGGTCAGGTGCACGCCGAGAAACGGCATGGAGGGATCGGGAATCGGATAGATCAGGTGATTGACGATCTGGTTGTGTTTTTCCGGCAGCAGGTAGTATTCGCCGCGGAAGGGGCAGATGGTGAAGCCGGGATCGAGCCCCAGCATGCGCACCACCCGGTCGGCCATCAGTCCCGAACAGGAGAGCAGATAGCGGCTGGTCAGGTCACCCTGGGTGGTCTTGACCACCACCTCCTGGGCGCGCTCCTCCAGGCCAGTCACTTCGGTGGCGTAGCGAATCTCGCCGCCCAGGCGCTGGAATTCGCCGGCCATGGCCTCGGTCACCTGGGCGTAATTGACGATACCGCTGGAGGGCACGAAGATCCCCCCCACGCCGGTGATATTGGGCTCGCGCTCCTTGAGCTCGGCGCCCGACAACCAGTGACGCTCCAGACCATTGGCTTCGGTGCGCTCCCACAGCGCCTGCATGCGCTGCATCTCGATGTCGTTGGTGGCCACCAGCAGCTTGCCGCATTCGTCATAGGCGATGCCATGGGTGTCGCAGAACGCCTTGGTGGCGCGGTTGCCCTCCAGGCAGAAACGCGCCTTGAGGCTGCCCGGGGTGTAGTAGACCCCGGCATGAATCACGCCGCTGTTATGGCCGGTCTGGTGATGGGCCGGCCCCGACTCCTTCTCCACCACCAGCATCTTGCGGTCGGGATAGGTTCGAATCAGCTGCATGGCGGTGGACATGCCGATGATGCCGCCGCCGATAATAATAAAGTCGTACACCGCAGGCCTCGTCGTCTCGTCAGGGGCGCGTCCCTCCTGCACCGGGAGGAACGTCAAATACCGTGGCCGCGTCGGGCGCGGCCACGGAAAGTCTACTTACTTCTGACGCGGATTGCGCAGGGTCTTGGCATGGGTGAAGTAGCCACGCTGGCGCATCAGCTCGCGACGCAGGTCGGGATGCGGGGTGAAGCGATCGCGACCATGCAGCCAGAAATGGTTGTTGATCAGCAGGAAGCTCCCCACCGGGTTGGGCACCGAAAGGATCGCCGGGCTGGTCTCCAGGGACTCGGAAAGATCGGTGAGCCAGTTGCCCTCTTCGAAGTCCTTCGGCTGCACGAACTGATCGATATAGGCCATGATCGGTCGGCCGCCGCGATCCACATCGAAGACCGCATGGTAGATGTCCTTGGCGACGTTCTTGCTGGGCGGTGCGCTCCAGCGCATCTCGCGACGCGCCATCGGATGGCCGTAGAAGCGCTCCAGGTCGGCCCAGTCGTCCAGGTGCAGCAACAGGGAGTTGCCGCCTTCCATGTTCTGCTCGTCGATCTTCATCATCAGCACATAATCGGTGTCCTGCTCGACGAAGGTGCCGTCGTTGTGCAGCTCCATCACCCGGTGCGGCTGACGCAGGTAGCTGTCGGAATCGTCGACGTTCTTGACCACGAAGCGAGCATAGTACTGGCCGCTCATGGCGTCGTAGTTGGAGCGCCCCATCAGGTGAGCCACGGCGGTGGCTACCTTGACCATCTCTTCGGCCTGGGCCACCTCATCGAGACCTTCCGGGGTCACCTGCAGGCCACCGGTGGCGCGATCCACCAGGGTGTTGATCAGCACCGGCTGCAGGGTGTTGCCGCACAGGTCGTCGAGCACCTTGGCGACCCGGAAGCGCAGCATCGACTTGTACTCCAGGGCCTGCACCGGGGTATCGGCCACGGCGGCCAGGAAGGCCTCGACCACCTCGCGGGAGAGGGTCAGGTTGAGCAGGCGCGGTGAATGGCTGCTCGGCTCCAGGGTGAAGCCCTGGATGGCCTCGGGCAGCGGCATGGCGGCGGCGGGAAGCTGAGTCAAGACGGTCATGGTTGGCTCCTGGCTGGCGTAGTGGGCCCCTGGGGCGCCCTTATTGACGACACAATACAAAAATATCGACATTTCTAACTTCCGTCAACCAGGCACTGCAAAATAGGCATTATCCAATCGTCTATCCCATTAGGTGGCTCATCGATGGATTGGGTATCATGTCGACAAGACAAGGAGTACACCCATGGATACCCCCCCTCGGCAGAATCAGGGCATCAGCGCCTACACCTGGCTCAAGAAGGACATCATTCGCGGCGTCTTCCCCCCCGGCGAGAAGCTGCTGATGAGCCACCTCAAGGAGCGCTACGACCTGGGGGTCGGCCCGCTCCGAGAGGCCCTGTCCCAGCTGGTGGCAGAGCGCATGGTGGTGGCCATCAGCCAGCGCGGTTACCGGGTCGCCACCATGTCCCTGGCCGAACTGCACGACCTCTACGACGCCCGCTCGCAGCTCGAAGGGCTACTCTTGCGCCTGGCCATCGAGCGGGGCGACGACGACTGGGAGGCGGAGATCCTCGCCCATGCCCATACCCTCTCCAAGGTGGTGGAGGTGAATGGCCCCGACGAGGTGCTGGATATCTGGGATGCCCGCCACAAGGCCTTCCACCAGGCGATCGTCGCCGGCTGCGGCTCCGAGCACCTGCTGCGGGTGCGCGAGAGCCTCTTCGACCAGGCGGAGCGCTATCGCCACCTGTGGCTGCGGGAGACGGTCTTCTCGGAGGCGGCCCTGGCCACCAAGCGCGAGGAGCACGCGGCCCTGGTGGAGGTGATCCTCAACCGGGACAGCCCCAAGGCCTGCGCCATGATGCGCGAGCATCTGATGACCCCGGTGCCGATCATCGCCGGGGTGCTGGAGCGACGCGGCCTGCTCTAGGCACGCCATCGGATGCCCGAAAACCACAAGGCCCGCGGCAAACGCCGCGGGCCTTGTGGTTTTGTCGTCGGGAAATGGCTAGCCGGCGAGCTTCAGGCCCACCAGGCCGGCCAGCACCAGTACCAGGCTGACCAGGCGCAGGGGGCTGGCGCTGTCGCCATAGATCAGGATGCCGAGCAGCACCGTGCCCAGGGCACCGATGCCCACCCAGATGGCATAGGCGGTGCCCACCGGCAGCACCTTCATGGCCTGGGCGAGCAGATAGAAGCTGGCGATCATGGCGGCCAGGGTAAAGAGGCTGGGCCAGAGCCGGGTAAAGCCCGCCGAGGCCTTGAGCCCCAGGGCCCAGGCGACTTCGAGCAGGCCGGCGATGACGAGAAGGATCCAGGCGGTAGTCATGGAGAAGCTTCCGAGGCGGTCGGGGCCGTCCCCGGTGAGTGCAATAACGGCGGGTCGTCCCGCCGCGACACCATCCTAGCAAAGCCCCCTACCCGGTCAAGGGGCTGGAGGCTACTCGAACTCCCGGCGCCAGCGTACGAACTCGGCCTGGGCCGCCTCCCGGCCTTGTGGCCGCAGCCAGAGCCGCTGCCCGGGCTGACACTGGGCCAGGCGCGCACAGGCCAGGGGCGTCAGGCTGCCCAGGCGCGGATAGCCGCCGATGGTCTGGCGGTCGTTGAGCAACACGATGGGCTGGCCATCCGGCGGCACCTGCACCGCCCCCAGGCCGATGCCCTCCGAGACCAGGGAGTCGATGGCGCACTCGAGCCTCGGGCCGGTCAGGCGCACCCCCATGCGATCGGCTCGGGCATCGACCCGCCAGGGATGATGGAAGGCAGCGAACAGGCTCGAACCACGAAAGGCCGCGATCTGGGCGCCGGGAATCAGCGCCAGCCGGGGCTCGGCCCTATAGTCGGGTCGTACCGCTAGCGGGGCCTCGGCGGGGCCTTCGGCGGGTCCACCCGGCCGAAACGCCAGGGCATCCCCCGCCGCCAGCGCCCTGCCCTGGCCGCGATGCCCCCCCAGCCCCTCGCGCACCACGCAGGCCAGGCTACCCAGCTCCGGCTCGGCGTTGAAGCCGCCGGCCACCGCCAGGTAGGCGCGCAGTCCGGCTTGGGGCGTGGCGAAGGCGAGGCGCTGGCCGGCGCCCAGGCGAAAGCGTCGCCAGGGTGGCAGGGGCTCGCCATCGAGGGTCGCGCCCAGGTCGGCCCCGGCCAGGGCCAGCCAGGCGTCCCGCCGTGCCACCAGGGTCAGGCCCCCCAGGGTTATCTCCAGGGCGGCGGCGCCCCAGGGATTGCCCGCCAGGCGATTGGCCCAGGCCCAGGCGTGCAGGTCCACCGGCCCCCCTTGAGTGACGCCGAGGCGTCGAACGCCGAAGCGTCCGGCGTCCTGGAGCAGGGCCAGGGGCCCGGCGCGCTCCACCCGCAGACTCGCCAGCTCGCTCATGCGCCCTCCTCCGCCATGAGCGTGGGGTCACCCCCCAGCTCGATAAAGGTCTCCCGATCCACCGCCTCGAAACGCACCCGGTCCCCCACCGCCAGCAGGCTAGGGTGCTCCCGCTGGCGATCGAAGAGCGTCACCGGCGTGCGTCCCAGCAGGTTCCAGCCCCCGGGGGACGCCGTGGGATAGGCGGCGGTCTGACGCCCCGCCACCGCCACGCTACCCGCCGGCACCCGGCGGCGCGGCGTGGCCAGGCGTGGTGCCTCGAGGCTCGCCGGTAGCCCTCCCATAAAGGCGAAGCCGGGGGCGAAGCCCAGGGCGAAGACCCGATACTCCGCCTGGGTATGGGCACGAACCACGGCGGCGATATCGCCATCGAACCCCTCGGCGAGGCGCACAAGCTCCGGCCCCACGGCCTCGTCATACCAGACCGGCAGCGTCTTGAGCGGCGCTGACTCGGCGTCATTCTCCCGCGGCCGCAGCTCGGCGAGGATGGCCAGCAGACGGCGACGCGCCTCGCCCCCCTCCAGGCGCAGCGGATCGAAACAGACCAGCAGGGTGGTATAGGAGGGCACCAGGTCGATCAGGGACTCGCCGAGGCGCGCCTCGCAGGCCGCCATCAGGGCCTCCAGCCAGGCCAGGTTGGCCTCGTCGATCTCGTCGAAGAGGCGCACCAGCCAGCCATCCAGGCCCGCCGACTCCAGGCGCGGATTGGGGCGATTCATAGGGCGGCTCATAAGGAGTTCAGGGCCTGGCGAATGGCCACCACGGCGGCGATCGACTCGGGGTTGTCGCCATGCACGCAGAGGGTCTCGGCCTCGAGCACCAGCTCGCTGCCGTCGCTGGCGGTCAAGGGCTCGCCCCGGGCGATGCGCCGGGCCTGGTCGACGATCAGCGCCGGATCATGGTGTACGGCGCCGGGCTCGCGCCGCGAGACCAGGCGCCCCTCGCCGTCGTAGGCGCGATCGGCGAAGGCCTCGAACCACAGGGTCAGGCCATGGCTCGAAGCCAGGCGCCGCGCCGGGGCATTGTCGCGGGTGGCCATCACCATCAGCGGCAAGCCGGCATCATAGGCCGCCACCGCCCGCATCACCGCCGCGAGGATCGCGGGATCGCGCATCATGTCGTTATAGAGGGCGCCATGGGGCTTCACATACCCCAGCGGGGTGCCCTCGGCACGGCAGACGCCCGCCAGGGCCCCCAGCTGATAGAGCAGCAGGTTCTCCACCTCCTCGGGGCGACAGGCGAGCGAGCGTCGCCCGAAACCCACCAGGTCCGGATAGGCGGGATGAGCGCCCACGGTGACGCCGTGGGCCACCGCCAGGCGGACCGTGGCGCGCATGGTGTCCGGGTCGGACGCGTGGAAACCGCAGGCCACGTTGGCCAGGTCCACATGGGGCATCAGCTCGTCGTCGCGGCCCATCACCCAGGGCCCCAGGCTTTCGCCCATGTCGGCGTTGAGTCGTAGTCGGGTCATGTCCAGGCTCCTTGTCATGGCGACGGTATCATTGTGCTTTGAAAATAATTTATCGATAAATTGATGTCATTTCATCATCAAATAGTCTTAGAAACGTTGACGTATCGTCTTCCTGAGACCTAACCTCCCATCACACCAGCGACTAAGCTGCGACTGTGCCCCGGCGCTTCGGCGACCGAAACAACAATAGCGACCCAACCACGAGGAAGATTCGATGAAGACCCGTCTACTGGCAGGGCTGACCTCCACCGCCCTGGGCCTCGGCCTCACCACCCTGGGTGCCGGCGCCCAGGCCGCGACACAGTGGGACATGCCCACCCCCTATGGCGATCGCACCTTCCATACCGTCAACATTCGCGAATTCGCCGACGAGGTGCGCGAGCGCACCGACGGCGAGCTGGATATCACCGTTCACTCCAACGGCTCGCTGATCGGTCACCCCGAGATCAAGAACTCGGTGCGCCGTGGCATCGTGCCCATGGGCGAGCTGATCATGTCGCGGCTGGCCAACGAGAACCCCATCTACGAGGTCGATTCGGTGCCCTACCTGGCGGCCAACTACGAGGACGCCTGGACCCTGTGGGAGGCCTCCCGCGAGATCATCGCCGAGGAGCTGGCCAGCCAGCGCCTGCGACTGCTCTTCGCGGTGCCCTGGCCGCCCCAGGGGATCTTCACCCAGCAGGCCATCGAGTCGCCGGATGACCTGCGCAACCTCAGCATGCGTGCCTACAACACCGCCAGCGAGCGCCTGGCCCAGTTGACCGGCGCCGTGCCGACCCAGGTGGAGGTGCCGGATATCCCCACCGCCTTCAGCACCGGTCGAGTCGAGGCCATGGTCACCTCGCCGGCCACCGGCGCCGACACCAAGGCCTGGGATTACCTTAGCCATTTCAACCACGCTCAGCTGTGGCTGCCCAAGAACATGGTGATCGTCAACGAGCAGGCCTTCTCGCGGCTCGACGAGGCCAGCCAGGAGGCGTTGCTCGAGGCCGCCGCCGAGGCCGAGCGGCGCGGCTGGGAAATGAGCCGCCAGGAGACCGAGGAGGCCCTGGCCGTGCTCGCCGAGAACGGCATCCAGGTCAGCGAGCCGAGTGCCGAGCTCGCCGAGCTGCTCGAGCAGGTCGGCGCCACCATGACCGAGGAGTGGGTCGAGCGCGCCGGCGACCAGGGCGCCGCCATCCTCGGCAACTACCTCAACGCTCGCTAGCGGGGTTCCGGGCCCCGCGGGGCCCGGCTTGCCCTTGCCGCCCACCATACGGTGACTCCCATGCGCTATCGACTCCGCCCTCTCTATACCCTGGGGGGCTACCTGGCCGCCGCCTGCCTGTGCCTGATCTGCGGCCTGATCACCGCCCAGATCCTCGGCCGCATCGTCGACCGATTCGCCATCCAGCTCGGCTTCGATCGCATCGGCCTGGCGATTCCCGGCCTCTCCGAGATCTCCGGCTTCCTGCTGGTGGGCGCCAGCTTCCTGGGGCTGGCCTACACCTTTATCCATGGGGGCCATATCCGCGTGACCCTGCTGATCGGCCGCCTGCCCCCGGGGGCCCGGGCCCATGTGGAACTGCTCTGCCTTAGCCTGGCACTTCTCCTGGCCGGCTACCTGGCCTGGAACCTCTTCTGGCTGCTGGAGGACAGCATCGCCTTCGGCGAGACCTCCTATGGGCTCTTGCGCATCCCGCTGTGGATCCCCCAGTCGGCGATGCTGGCCGGCGTGGGGCTGTTCTGCCTGGCCCTGCTGGAGGCCTGGCTCACCACCCTCGTTATCGCCCTGACCCGCCCGTCGAGCTTCCGCATCGACGACGCCGGCCACGAATAAGCCCGGAGTCCACCATGCTGTTGATGATGACCCTTCTCTTCGCCGCCCTGCTGATCATGCTGGGCAGTGGCGTCTGGGTGGCCTTCGCCCTGCTGGGCATGGGCTGGCTGGGTATCACCGCCTTCACCCAGGTGCCCACCGGCGACGTCATGGCCAGCACCATCTGGAGCGCCAGCTACAGCTGGGAGCTGACCGCCCTGCCAATGTTCATCTGGATGGGCGAGATCCTCTTTCGTTCACGCCTCGCCGAGGACATGTTCAGCGGTCTCTCGCCCTGGATGCAGCGGGTGCCGGGACGCCTGCTGCACTCCAATGTGGTGGGCTGTGGCCTGTTCGCCGCGGTCTCCGGCTCCTCCGCCGCCACCTGTGCCACCATGGGCAAGATGACCATTCCGGAGCTCGGCCGCCGCGGCTATGACGACCGCCTGGTACTGGGTACCCTGGCCGGCTCCGCCACCCTGGGGCTGCTGATCCCCCCCTCGATCATCCTGATCGTCTTCGCCGTGGCCACCGACCAGTCCATCGCCCGGCTGTTCATGGCCGGGGTCTTTCCCGGGCTGATGCTGATCTCGCTGTTCGCCGCCTACCTGATGCTCTGGGCCTGGCGCTACCCCGAACGGATTCCCCCCGCCGACGAACGCACCAGCCTGGGGGAGAAGCTGCGCCGCTCGAAGCGCCTGATCCCGATGATGGGGCTGATCGTCGGGGTGATCGGCTCCATCTACGCCGGCCTGGCCTCGCCCACCGAGGCGGCCGCGGTGGGGGTGGCCCTCTCCCTGCTCCTGGCCCGGCTGCAGGGCGCCATGAACCGGGAGATCTTCCGCGATGCCCTGCTCGGCGCGGTGAAGACCTCCTGCATGATCGCCTTTATCCTCGCCGGCGCTTCCTTCCTCACCGTGGCCATGGGCTTCACCCGGCTGCCCAGCGAGCTGGCCGCCTGGATCGCCACCCTGGAGCTGTCGCCGCTGATGTTGCTGCTGGCGCTGACCCTGTTCTTTATCGTGCTGGGCTGCTTCCTCGACGGCATCTCGGTGGTGGTACTGACCACCTCCATCATGCTGCCGATGGTGGAGGCCGCCGGCATCGACCTGATCTGGTTCGGCATCTTCCTGGTGATCGTGGTGGAGATGTCGCAGATCACGCCCCCGGTGGGCTTCAACCTCTTCGTCCTCCAGGGCATGACCGGCAAGAACATCCTGCATATCGCCAGGGCCGCCCTGCCCTTCTTCGGGCTGATGCTGCTGGGTGTTATCCTCATCACCCTCTTCCCGCAGATCGTCACCTATCTGCCCGATGCCATGGGGAACCGCTAAATGAGTCAAGCACCTAGCAGGGCCGCCGATCCGCGCGGGCCCATCGTCTCCTCCGAGCACCTGTCGCGCAGCGCCCAGGAGCTCTCGGAATTCGAATTCGGCCTGATCATCTCCAGCCACGCCTTCAACCGTTGGATGGTGCGCTGCATGACCGCCAGCGGCTTTCCGGAGCTGGGCGCCCTGGACGTGCTGGTGCTGCATAGCGTCAATCACCGGGAGCGCGCCAAGCGCCAGGCGGATATCTGCCTGGTGCTCAACGTGGAGGACACCCATACGGTGACCTATGCGCTGAAGAAGCTCACCAAGCTGGGCCTGGTCAGCGGCGAGAAGCACGGCAAGGAGACCTTCTTCCGGACCAGCGAGGCGGGCCGGGCGGCCTGCATGAAGTATGCGGAGATTCGCGAGGCCTGTCTGGTGGAGTCACTCTCCTCCATGGGCATCGGTCGCGAGGAGATGCACCAGATCGCCGGCATGCTCAGGGCCATGTCGGGGCTCTACGATCAGGCGGCCCGCTCCGCCGCCTCGCTGTAACCTGACACCTGCGCCGCCTTCGGGCGGCGCCGTCGTTCATGCCTCCACGCGGCGGGGGTTCTTGGGATAGTAGCGCTCCGGCATCTGCTCGATATGCGAGAAGAAGCGGGTGTCCTTGTAGGGCATCTTCATGAACCCGGAGACGCCGAGCCCCTCGATCAGTCCCACGGCGCTCAAGATATCGTCCAGGTAGCGGCAGAACTCCGCCTCCCGGGCCGGGTCCAGCAGCCGGTAGTAGCTGTGGATCTTGAGGTGGGTGGGCAGCGCCTCGAAGATGATCATGCCGGTGTGGTGGATCTGGTTGAGGGCCTCCAGGGAGAGGATGATCTCGTCGGGGAGCACCAGGAACTCCTCCGGGTCGGGGCCATCCTCGAAATAGGAGTGGACCCGGCTGCGGTCCTCAAGCTCCGGGGCGGCGCTCACCTCGTAGGGCAGGCGCATGTCCGGGGCGAGACGAAACGGCTGCTCCGGGCCGTGGCGGTCGATATGCAGGGTGTCCCGGGCATTGAACAGGCAGCTCTTGAAGATGCCCTGGCGATAGATGCCCCGCGCCAGGTTGACCAGGTTGTTGACCGCCGCCACGAAGGCGGGCTTGAGATCCGGAGCGTGCAGGTTGAGGGAGGTATCGATATAGACGCCATCGGCCTCCCAGCGCACCGCCAGCCCCCCCACCACCGGGTACTTGCCGAGCCGGCTCACCGCCGCCAGGAAGGCCTTCTCGGTCTCGCCCATGCCCTGCATGAAATTCTTGTAGTAGCGATCCAGCTGGACGTCGTTGACGTCGTTGAGGGTCTCCTCGGCATGCTCCTCGCGCAGGAAGGCCTTGCGGGAGGAGTAGACCACGGTGTCGATCTCGCGGCCGGCGGGACGGGCCCAGACCGGCACCAGGGCGCTCTCGGCGGGCGTCGGCAGGTCGACCATCACCACCCGGGCCAGGCGTGGCATCTCGCGCAGGAAGTAGTCCCCGGCCCGGGCCCGCCGGCCCGGCTCGGGGTCGAGCATGGCGTCCAGCAGGCGGGCGAACTCCATGGGCAGGCCCAGGGAGGTGGCGGGGATCACCCGGTGGCCGAAGCGGCAGGACTGGGCCGAGGCCAGGGCATAGAGGGTGGCGGCGGCCCCCTGCTCGTCGAAGCGTGGCGAGGAGAGGGCCCCGTTCAGTTGCTCCTCGCCGATAAAGTAGACGTCCCCCAGCCGGGCATTGGTCTGCTGGAGGTTGTCGGACATCAGCTCCATGACGTTGGACGCCACGAACTGGCCATTGGCGTCCAGCTGGGCGAACACCGAGGAGCCCCAGTCGATCAGCGCCACCTCCTCCCGGGCAGCATCGAAGACTAGGTTGGAGGGCTTGATATCGCCGTGGATCACCGGCTTGCCGGTGACGCCGGATTCCCGGCGCAGGTGGCGCAGGATGTCCGCCAGTTGATCGGCGATGCGCACCACCAGGCGCGGTGACAATCGCCCCTCCCTGAGTGACACCTCCTCCAGGTTGAGCCCCGGGGCCCGCTCCATCACCAGGATCGACTGGTTGCGCACCCGCTGGTAGGCGATCAGCCGGGGCACCCGGGGGTGCTCCACCTGCTCGAGCATAAAGGCCTCTTCCTCGAGGCGCTCCTGGAGGTGAGCCGGCAGGGTCACGCGGCTGAACTTGAAGACATACTGCTGGCCGAGGGCGGTGACCCCGGCGAAGACGAAGCCGTAGGCGCCCTTGCCCACCAGCTCGATCTCCCGGTAGCCGAGCTGCTCGAGCTGGGTGCGACACAGGGCCACCCACTCGCGCAGCTTGCGGGCATCGTCCTGGCTGAGCAGGTAGATGGACTGCTCTTCGGGAATATAGAACTGCTGCAGGGGCGCCTGGCTCATCGACTCTCCTAATTGCCGAGGCACTCGCAGTTCGCGACCTCTCTGCCGAGGCTCGGGGCTACTCTGGGGACAGGCCTTCGCGGGGCGCTGTAAACCCATCCCTGGGCGCTACCGATGCCCTCCCTGGCATAGGACCCCCGCTCTGACCTGCCCCCAGCGCCCCTACGCCCTTCCAGCGGAGATCACTCTGCCTTTGCCTCGGAGTTGACCCAAGAGATACCTACAACGCCAATAGCAGGCTCTCGGGGTCCTCCAGATAGCCCTTCCAGGCATTGGCGAAGCGGGCGATGGTACCGCCATCGATCAGCCGGTGATCGCCGCACCAGGTGGCGGTCATGATCGCCCGGCGTGCCACCTGGCCATCGGCATCGAAGCGCGGCAGCCACTGGGTCTTGCCGATGGCGACGATGGCCGCCTCCGGGGCATTGATGATGGGCACCGCATAGGTGCCGCCCAGGGCGCCGATATTGGAGATGGTCACGGTGCCACCGGTGAGGTCCGCCTGGGCCACGCGCCCCTCCCGGGCCGCCTCGGTCAGGCGACTCACCTCGGCGGCGATCTCCAGCAGGCTCAGTTCCTCCACGCCCTTGACGTTGGGCACGATCAGGCCCGCCTTACCATCCACCGCCATGCCCACGTTGACCCGGGGCAGGTAGTGGATCTCCCCCGCCGCCTCGTCCAGGCGGCTATTGACGATCGGGTACTCGAGCGCGGCCAGGGCCAGTGCCTTCATAAAGAAGGGCATCAGGGTCAGGCGCACGCCCCGGGCCTCGGCCTTGACCTTGAGGCGCTCGCGCAGGGTCACCAGCTCGGTGACATCGAACTCGTCGCCATAGGCGAAATGGGGAATCGACTGGGCCGAGGCGACCATGCGCTTGGCCATGGCCGCCTGGACGCCGCGCAGCGGCTCCACCCGGACCTCGGCCTGCGCAGCGGCCTGCGAACCGGTCGGGGCCGGCGCGGGGGGCGTCCGGGAGGCCGCCGACTCGTCCGCATCGCCGGCCTGGGGCGCCTCCAGGTAGCGCAGCACATCCTCCTTGAGCACCCGCCCCTCCTTGCCGGAGCCGGGAATCGCCGCCAGCGTCAGGCCATGCTCGCGCACCAGGCGACGCACCGCGGGACTGGCAGGGGTCCGCCCATAGGGGCCCTCTCCTTTCGCTGCCGTCTGGGCCTCCTTGGCGGGCGTCGACTGCGCCGGGGCTGCCCCCTGAGCAGGAGCCACGGCCTGGCGCTGGGCGGCGACGCCCTGGGCCGGCTGGGGAGACGCCGTCTCGGCCTCTGCCCCCTCCGGGAGATAGGCAAACAGCGGCGTATGCACCCGGGCACTCTCGCCCTGGGCGTAGTGGAGCCGGGTCACCCGCCCCGCCTCCGGGGCGGTGATCTCGACCATCGCCTTGTCGGTCATCACGTCCACCACCGGCTGATCCTCGGCCACCGTCTCGCCCTCGGCGATGCGCCACTCGACGATCTCGCACTCGACGATGCCTTCGCCGATATCCGGCAGGATAAAGTCCTTGCCGGCCGGGCTCGCCTCGGGGGCCGCCACGCCCGATGCCGCGTCGCTGCGGGGTTGGCTATCGGCCTGGCGCTCGGTCTGGGTGGGCGATGGGTCCTGGGCCTCGCCCTCCGCCTCGCCCTCGGCAACCAGGGCGAACAGCGGCGCATGCACCTTGGCGATCTCTCCCTCCCGGTAATAGAGGCGGGTCACCTTGCCCGCATAGGGGGCGGGAATCTCCACCAGGGCCTTGTCGGTCATCACCTCGGCCACCGGCTGGTCCTCGCTGATGGTCTCGCCCTCGCTGACCAGCCACTTGACCACTTCGCACTCCACGATACCTTCGCCGATATCGGGCAGCATAAAATCGCTCATTGTCGCTCTCCTCGACTATCGGCCTAGAACTCGATGCTGGCCTTGATGGCCTCGACGATCTTCAGGTGGTTCGGCAGGTACTCCTTCTCCAGGGTCAGGGGGAAGGGGGTATCCAGGCCGGTCACCCGCTGGATCGGCGACTCCAGGTAGAGGAAACAGCGCTCGGCGATGGTGGCGGCGATCTCGCCGGCGAAGCCGCCGGTCAGCGGCGCCTCGTGGCTGATCACCAGGCGGCCGGTCTTGAGCACCGACTGGGCCACGGTCTCCACGTCCCAGGGCAGGATGCTGCGCAGGTCGATCACCTCGCAGGAGATGCCCTCCTTCTCGGCCAGCTCGGCGGCCTTCTCGGTGACCTCCATCTGGGCCCCCCAGGCCAGCAGGGTCACGTCGCTGCCCTCCTTGATCACCTCGGCCTCGCCCAGGGGCAACTGGTAATCCGCCTCGGGCACCTCGCCGGTGGAGGCGCGATAGAGTCGCTTGGGCTCGAAGAAGAGTACCGGGTCGGGATCGCGGATCGCCGCCAGCAGCAGGCCCTTGGCCTGATGGGGGTTGCGCGGCACGACGATCTTCAGGCCCGGGGTATGGGCGAAATAGGCCTCCGGCGACTGGGAGTGGTAGAGCCCCCCCGAGATGCCGCCCCCATAGGGGGTGCGTATGGTCAGGCCGCCCACCTCGAAGAGGCTGCCGGAGCGGTAGCGGAACTTGGCGGACTCGTTAACGATCTGGTCGAAGGCCGGGAAGATGTAGTCGGCGAACTGGATCTCCGCCACCGGCTTGTGGCCCTGGGCCGCCAGGCCGTTGGCGAAGCCGATGATGCCCTGCTCCACCAGGGGGGTATTGAAGCAGCGCTCGCGGCCATACTTCTCCTGGAGGTGGCTGGTGGCGCGGAAGACGCCGCCGAAGCCGCCCACGTCCTCGCCGAAGCAGAGTACCCGCGGGTCACTCTCCATGGCGATATCCAGGGCATTGTTGATCGCCTGCAACAGATTCATGGTCGGCATCTCAGACACCTCCCTGGTCGAGGTCCGGGGCACTCTTGGGATAGGCCTCCGGATGGCGGCGCATATTGGCCATCAGGGCGTGATTGGTCGCCTGCAGCAGAGTCATCGTCGTCGGCATCTCAGGCACCTCCCTGGTCGGCGGTGACGTCAGGGGCACGCTTGGGATAGGCCTCCGGATGGCGGCGTACACAGGCCATCAGGGCGTGATTGATCGCCTGCAACAGAGTCATCGTCGTCGACATCTCAGGCTCCTCCCTGGTCGAGGCCCGGGGCACTCTTGGGGTAGGCCTCCGGATGGCGGCGCACATGGGCCTCCAGGGCGTCGAGCTGTTCCTTGAGGTGCCTCGGCACCTCGGCGTAGACGTCCTCCACCAGGCTCGCCAGGGGCGGCGGCGGGCGCTTCTCGGCGCGTTTCATGGTCTCCAGTACCTCGCGACGCAGCGTCTCCTGGAGCGCCTTCTCCTCGTCATCGCTCCACCACTCCCGGGCCAGCATCCACAGGCGCATGCGATTGACCGGGTCCTTCTCCCGCCATAGCGCCTCCTCCTTCTTGCTGCGGTAGCCGGAGGGGTCGTCCGAGGAGGAGTGGGCCGCCAGGCGATAGGTCATGGCCTCGATCAGCACCGGCTGGTTGTGCTCCACGGCGATGCGCCGCGCCTCCCGGGTGGCGGCGTAGACCGCCAGGACATCGTTACCGTCGACGCGGATCACGTGCATCTTGTAGCCGAAGGCCCGGGGGGCGACCCCGTCGGCGGCGAACTGCTCCACCGAGGGGGTGGAGATGGCGTAGCCGTTGTTGCGACAGAAGAAGATCACCGGCGCCCGGTGCACCGCGGCCATGTTGAGGGCGGCGTGGAAGTCCCCCTCGGAGGCGGCCCCCTCACCGAAGTAGGTGATGGTGCAGCGGCCCTGGCCGTCGAGTTTCTGACCATAGGCGTAGCCGGCGGCCTGGGGAATCTGGGTGGCCAGGGGCGAGGAGATGGTCATGTAGTGGAGCTTGGCGCTGCCGTAGTGGATCGGCATCTGGCGCCCCTTGCCGTAGTCCTCGGCGTTGCCGAACAGCTGGTTCATGAACTCGTCGATGCTGAAGCCGCGGTAGGCCAGGGCGCCCTGCTCCCGGTACTGGGCCATGATCATGTCGTCATCGTCGAGGGCCGCGGCGCTGCCGATCACCGCCGCCTCCTCCCCGGTGCACTGCATGTAGAAGGAGAGCCGCCCCTGGCGCTGGGCCGCCAGCATGCGCTCGTCGAGCACCCGAGTCAGCACCATGGTGTGGTAGATGCGCCGGGCGGTCTCGCGGTCGAGCTCCGGGGCCTGGGCGCCCTCGAAGAGGGTGCCGTCCTGCTGGAGCAGCGCGAAGGTGGCGATATGGAATTCATCGCCGGCCATGAAGCGCGGCTCATGGATGACCTGGGAAGCTGTTGTTGTGGTCATGATCCTCTTCCTTGGGTAGTGGTGAGGAATCTCTCGCCCCTTGTGGGGGCAAGTGTCATCTTTACTCTAGTCAGCCGCCAGCGATTCGCTCCAGCGCTGGATCAACGACGCCGCAGTTGACGTTAACGTTAAGATAACCAGCCAAAGCCGCCCCTGCCAAGAGAATTTTCCGGGTTATCGACCAAAGATCAGAAGATTCAGCGGCGCCGCGGCGTCAGGGCCTCGAAGAGACTATCGAGGGTCAGGGCCAGGACGCCGATCAGCAGCGCCCCCTGGAGGATATAGGCGCTGTTGCCGTTGACGATGCCGGCGATGATGGGGTCACCCAGGGTCTTGGCGCCGATGGTGGAGCCGATGGCGGCGGTGGCGATGCCCACCGTCACCGAGGTGCGGATGCCGGCCAGCATCACCGGTGCCGCCAGGGGCAGTTCCAGTCGCCAGAGGACCTGTCCAGGGGACATGCCCATGCCCCGGGCCGCCTCGCGCACCGCGGGGTCGATCCCTTCGATGCCGGCCAGGCCGTTGCGCAGGATCGGCAGCAACCCGTAGAGCACCAGGGCCACCACCGTGGGCAGGGCGCCGAAGCCGAGGCTCGGCACCGCCAGGGCCAGCACGGCCACCGGCGGGAAGGTCTGCCCCATGGCAGCGAGCTGGCTGGCCAGGGGCAGGAAGTCGCGTCCCCAGGGGCGCGTCACCACCAGGGCCGCCCCCACCCCGAGCAGGATCGCCAGCCCCGAGGCCACCCCCACCAGGGCCAGGTGATTGAGCAACAGGGCGGTGAAGTCGTCCCGGGGGTAGATCACCACCCGGGCCCCGGGCGCCAGCCAACGGAAGAAGCCCTCGGCCCGGGGCAGCCAGGCCAGCAGCCCCACCAGACCCGCCCCCCATAACAGCGGCGCCAGGCCGCGACCGTAGCGATGCCAGATTGCCACGGCACTCATATGCCGCCCCCCATCAGGTCACTCAGGTGCAGGCTGCCGCAGGCCCGTCCCTCGCCATCCACCACCGCCAGGGTCTCGACCCGATGCCAGAGCATCACCGACAGGGCCAGGCGCAGGTCCTCGTCGGGAGCGACGGCGGGCTCCATCGGCAGGCGAGCATCGACGGGGCGCATCAGCCGTGCCACCGGGGTCAGGGCGGCGCGCTTGAGACCACGATCACGCCCCCCCAGCAGCGAGGCCACGAACTCATCCGCCGGTGCCGCCAGCAGCTCGGCCGGGCTACCCTGCTGGACGATGCGCCCAGCGCGCATCACCACCAGGCGGTCGGCCAGCTTCAGGGCCTCGTCCATGTCATGGGTCACGAAGACGATGGTCTTGCGGATTCGCCCCTGCAGGCGCCGCAACTCCTCCTGGAGGCTCTCCCGGGTGATGGGGTCCAGGGCCCCGAAGGGCTCGTCCATCAGCAGGATCTCCGGGTCGGCGGCCAGGGCCCGGGCTACCCCCACCCGCTGGGCCTGGCCGCCGGAGAGCTGGGCCGGGTACTTGTCGGCGAACTCCGAAGGCGCCAGCCCCAGCAGGGTCATCAGTTCCTCGACCCGCTCCAGGGTGCGGGCCCGGGGCCACTTCAGTAACCCCGGCACCAGGGCGATATTGCGCGCCACCGTCCAATGGGGGAAAAGCCCGGTGCTCTGGATGGCGTAGCCGATGCGCCGACGCAGCCGCTGGGGGTCGATCTCGCGGATCGGTTGGCCGTCGATATGGATCTCGCCGTCGCTGTGCTCGATCAGCCGGTTGATCATGCGCAGGGTCGTGGACTTGCCACAACCGGAGGTCCCCACCAGCACGCAGAACTCCCCCGCGGCGATGTTCAGGGAGATGGCGTCCACGGCGGTCTCGGCACCGAAGCGTTTGGTGACACCCTTGAGGGCGATACGGGGCGTCTCGGTCATCGGGCCTCCCGGCTGGATTGAGAAGCGGTAAGTCGCGCCAGGGCACTGAGCAGGCCATCGGCGGCCACCGCCAGGGCCAGAATCGGCAAGGCCCCCAGCAGCACCAGGTCCATGGCGGCCTGGCCCAGCCCCTGGAAGATAAAGGTGCCCAGGCCACCGGCACCGATCAAGGCGGCCACGGCGGCCAGCCCCACCGCCTGGACGGTGGTGATGCGAATGCCCTCGAGGATCACCGGGGCGGCGAGTGGCAGGCGTACCCGCCAGAAGACCTGGCCCGGGCTCATGCCCATGCCCCGGGCCGCCTCGACGACGCGAGGATCCACCCCGTCGAGGGCCACCACGCTGTTGCGGGTCATGGGCAGCAGGCTATAGCCCACCAGGGCGATCAGCGCCGGTGCCCAGCCGATGCCCTGCACGCCGAGCTCACCGAGCCAGGCATAACGGGCGGCGAGCCAGGCCAGGGGCGCCAGCAACAGGCCGAAGAGGGCCAGGCTGGGAATGGTCTGGATCAGGCTGAGCAGGGCGAAGCCACCGCGCCGCAGGCTCGGGAAGCGGCGCATGGCCAGGGCCAGGGTGAAGGCCAGCAGCAGGCTCAGGCCCACCGCCGCCGAGACCAGAAGCAGGTGGTAACGAACCGCCTCGTGGAAGGCGCCGCTGCGGCTGGCGTACTCGCGCATCAGCGCCAGGCTCTCCAGGTGCCCCCCGACCAGGGCCAGGGCTAGCGAGAGCAGGGGCAACAGGAGCAGCCAGGTCGCGCCCTTCAGCCGCGCCTGCAGCTCCACCCAGATCATCAGCAGCACGAAGAGCAGGCTCCAGAAGCCGGCGCCCAGGGTCACCCGGGCCTGGGGCAAGGCGTCCGGCACTCGACTCGCCGCAAAGGCGGCCAGGACCCAGGGCAACGACGCCAGGGCCACCACCACCAGGCCCCGGGACAGGTGCAGGGCTCGCGGCGTGCCTCGCCAGGCGAGCGCCATCAATAGCAACGGGAAGGCCCAGACCAGCGCCGAGCCGGGACCCAGCCAGACCCAGAGGCTGACGCCTTCCCCGGGCAGGATACGGTTGGGAGCCACGCTGGCCAGGTCGAGGCCCAGCAGCGCCGCCACCAGGGCCAGGCCAAGCACCAGCAGGACCCGGTTGGGCCTCGCGGAGGGACTCTGCACCACCAGGCCGCTTAGTCGGCGAGGCCGTCCAGGAAGTCACCGGCCACGGCGGCCGGATCGGCGCCATTGACCGCCACCTCGCCATTGAGGCGTTGCAGGGTCTCGAGATCCAGGGCCTCGAAGACCGGCCCCAACAGGGTCTCGATCTCGGGATGGTTCGCCAGCACCTCGGCGCGCACCACCGGCGCCGGCTGGTAGACCGGCTGCACCCCCAGGGTGTCCTCCAGTACCACCAGGTCCAGGGCCTGGAGGCCACCATCGGTGCCATAGGTCATGGCCGCATTAACACCGTTGGTGCCGAGCGCGGCGGCGCGCATGGTGGCGGCGGTATTGCCGCCGGAGAGCACCACCAGTTGGTCGGAGTCGAGGGTGAAACCGTAGGCGGCCTGGAAGGCCGGCAGGGCCGCCTCCGACTCCACGAACTCGGCGCTGCCGGCGAAGATGAAGTTCCCGCCCTCGGCCAGGTAGTCCGCCAGCTCCTCGAGGGTGGTCAGGCCCGCCTCCCGGGCCAGGTCGCCGCGCACGCTGATCGCCCAGGTGTTGTTGGCCGAGGCCGGGGCGAGCCACACCAGGTCGTTGGCCTGGCGGTCGCGCTCGCGCACCGTCTCGTAAGCCGCCTCGGCGTCCTTCCACACCGGGCTGTCGGCCATGTCGAAGAAGAAGGCGCCATTGCCGGTGTACTCGGGATAGATATCGATCTCGCCGGCACGAATCGCCTCGCGCACGATGCTGGTGCCGCCCAGCTGCAGGCGGCGCTGCACCTCGACCCCGCCATTCTCCAGGGTCTGGGCGATCATCTCGCCGAGTACCGAGCCCTCGGTATCGATCTTGGAGGAGACGACGACCTGGGCCTGGGCGAGACTCGCCCCCAGCAGGGTGGCGAGGGTGACGAGTCCGATCAGCGGCTTGTTCATGGCGCGATTTCCGTGCAGGGCAAATGTCATTCCAGTATAAGGAAACGATGAAACCCTGTCAGACCCTGGATCAACGGGATGCCATGGCCCTGGCCGGCCACTACCGGCACCCCCTGGTACGCGACCTGGCCTGGCTCTGCCTGGCCCCGGACCTGCTCGCCCTGAGCGAAACCCCCGGCGCGACCCGTCCCGGGCGCCCCAGCCTCGAGGAGCTCGGCCTGGACGCCCCCGACCGACTAGTCGCCTGGCTGGAGGGCTGGGAAGCCGAGCCCGGCGCCCTGGAGGCCGCCCTGGGCGATCCCCGGGGCCTGCGCCTGGGCCTCTATCATGAGCGCCTCTGGCAATTCCTGCTGGCCCGGGCCCCGAACACCGAACTGCTGGCCCATAACCTGGCGATCCATCGTCAGGGACGCACCCTGGGCGAGCTGGACCTGCTCTATCGCCGCCGGGACGATCCCAGGCCGGTCCATCTGGAGGTGGCGATCAAGTTCTACCTGGGCCTGCCCGAGGGCCCCGGCCCCCAGACCCATCAGGGGCGCTGGGTGGGACCGGGCTGTGTGGATAGCCTGGCCAACAAGCGCGAGCACCTGGTTCGCCATCAACTTCCCATGGCGCAACGCTCCGAGGCCCGGGAGGCCCTGGCGCCTCTGCTCGGCGCGGCGACCGGCGACCTCGAACAGCGCCTGGCCATGCCCGGGGTGCTCTTCTATCCGTGGCGTGATTCACTGCCGCCACCCCGGGAGGCCAGCCCCACGCACCTGTGCGGCCTCTGGCTGCCCTGGCGGGAGTGGCCGACGCTGCGCGACACCCTGCCGTCGGGGGCGCTGGCCTCGCGACTGCACAAGCCCCACTGGATGGCCCTGCCCGACCCGGACCAGCTGGTGCCCCTGGCCACGATACAGCCCCACCTGGCCGCGCATTTCGCCCGTCCGGCGGTGATGCCTCAGCCTCTGGCGCTCTATCATCAAGGGGCCTGGCAGCGGCTCTTTATCGTTGGCGACGACTGGCCCCGCAAGCTGCCCCTGCCGCCCTTTCCTCCTTGACCTTCGCCCGGCGCCGACCAAGCGTCAACCCGAAGCGCGGTGCAGGTCATCGAGCAACGAATCGATCAGTTGCTCTTCGTGCACCGCGGCACCGCGCCTCTCCAGCACACCGCGTAACCCGGGGTCCCAGTGGGCATCCAGGGGGCGCCCTTCCAGGGGCTTGCCGGCGAGGTGCCCACAAGCGGCCAGGTCGGCGGCGCTCATGCGCCAGGGGCGCACGGCGAAGCGAGTCATAAGGGCATTGGCGATGCCGATACCGGGCCAGTCGAAGTCGCCATGGTAGTGCAACACGGCCCCCGCGGCCTCGAGCTGTTCCAGCAGCGTGAGCACGGCTGCGCCGGGGCGCCCCCAGGTGGACACCAGCGGCGCCCCGGATGTCCCCAGGCGCTCGGCGGCTTCGGCCAGTACGGCGGGATTCTCGCAGACGAAGACATCCCGACCGGCGCAGTCCCACCCCGGTGGGTGGCGCAGCAGCTGCCGCAACGTCAACCAGGTCGGCTCGGCAGCCCGGTGATGCCACGCCAGCGCCTCGTCCAGGGGCTGGCGCCCCCTCGTAGGCAGCCGATAGGTCAGCACGGCGCTGGTGATGTCGCCGCCTACCAGCACCCCGGCATGCGCCCAGACACTGCGCTCGTCGGGATCGGCAAGCGCCACCCCACCGCGCCAGTGGCGAGCCAGGGCACGACGCACCAGGGCGGCCACCGGCTGGCCGGTATCCAAGGCATGGGCATCGCCCAGGCACTCGGCCGCCAGGGCACTCAGGGTCATGCCCTGGACGGGCAGTCGCTCCATGACGCCCAGGGCCTGTTCCAGCAGCGCCCGGCCACGCCGCTCATGGCGACCCGCCAGGCGCTTGAGCAGGCCGTCGGCCTGCAGGGCATCCAGCCAGTCACCGAGGCCCAGACGCTCGGCCCGGTCGCGGTGCTCCGCTACCAGTGCCGTCCAGCGGCGGCGGTCGGCCTCGCGTTCGACACGCTTATCGACCAGCGGGCCATCCAGGGCCTCCAGGGCGGCATGCAGGCTGGGAGCCACGCCGGCACGGGTCAGGGCAAGAGTCATGGCCTCGAGGTCGATGGAGAGCGACTTCCCCTGGCGAGGAGGACGCCCGGTCAGCCGTTGCACGGCGTCTCGTTCGACGTCGCTGGCCTGGCGCAGGGTCAGTCGTCCCCCACCGTCACGCAGCAACTTGCGTGCCAGGCGCCTCCGCAACCCGGCCAGCTCCGGGCCACCCAGCAGGCGCTGCAGGCGAGGCGCGTCAACCTTATCCACCACTCTCACGCTCCTAGAACAGGCTATCCATGTCACCCTGTAGCGGCGCCTCAGCCGCCTGGGTGACCGACTCGCGCACCTGGGAGACCGGCGTCTCGTCACGCTGGCGTCGTAAACCGTCCCACTTCCAGCGGGTGACATGGACCGCATCCACGCCCTCACGGCGCACCAGTTGGGCGATGGCCAGGCCGGGCACGTCGGGATAGCAGCCCCACTCACGCTCCGAGGTCATGATGGCGTCCAGGTCGAATTGGGCGAGCAGGCCCATGCTCTTGGCGCGGGCATCGTCGTCGATGCCGGCGAACACCTCGTCGAGCATCACCAGGCGGGGTGCCTGGGGGTGGGCACTGCTGTAGTGGCTGGCAGCGGCGGCGAACAGCGGCAGGGTGATCACCAGGGCGCGTTCGCCGCCGGAGGCCGGCCCGTAGGCCGGACGCCACTGGCCGTTCTGATGGCGATCGATCACGAAGCGATGCCAGAAGCGATAATCCAGGGCGCGCTCGAGGATCTCCTGCAGGGCACCGACCTCGTCGCTGGCCCGGGCCTCTTCGATACGCCGGCGCAGGAAGTCGCCCACGACCTGTCGATCATCCGCTGACCAGGCGTCCAGCGCCTGGCGACGCAACCGTTGGCAGACATCGGCGAGCCCCGCGGGGGCCGTCAGCCCGCCGGCGCTCTCCCCCTCCGCCAGCGGCTGCCAACGAATGCGCAGCCGCATGCCGGTACTGGTGGGGCGCTGCTCGAGCTCGCGGTTCATGGTGGCCACGTCACGCTCGGTGGCGGTGATACGCTCCTGGATATGGCTGGCCACCTCGTCGATCAGATAGTTCTCCAGCAGCTCCCGCTCACTGGCGTTGAGCAACGCCTGCCGCTGGGCGATCTCATCGGCCAGCTGCCGTTCCAGGGCATCGGGATCCTGGCGCCGCCCCTGGAAGACGATGCGCACCAGCAGCAGGTCGTCGCGGGCCTCCACCGGACAGTCATGCCCGCCACGGGAGAGCACGTCGGTGAGGTGCTTGATGTGCTCGTGCAGATTGCCCTGGTGACGATGCCAGCTGTCATCATCCGCGCTCAATCCCGTCGTGGCCTGGGCGGCCGAGCGTGCCAGGCGCACCGCCGGGTCCGGCGCCCAGGAGGCGGGCGGCGCGATATCGGAGAACGTATCGGGGGCGGCGACGCGCAGCAGCTCCTCATCCACCAGCAGGCGAAAGGCCTCGATGGCCTCGCCACGGCGGTGATCCAACTCGGCCAGATGCTGCTTGCCGTAGGCTACCTTCTCGGCCAGGCGCGCCACCTCGCCGAGCAGCGCTTCGTAGCGTGTGGCCAGTTCGCGCCGCTCACGACCCAGCGCCTCACCCTCCTGCTGAATCGCCTCCAGCTGCCGTTCCAGCTCCTGAACCTCGGCGCCCATGGTCTCGCGCAGGGTATCCCTGCGCACCACGGCCTCGCGGGCCTGCTCCGTGGCCTCGGCGTGATCCCACTCCGCCTGCTGAAGGGCTTCCGCTGCCAGCCTGGCCTCGTCCTGCTGTTCGGCGTGGCGTCGCCGCGCCCCCTGATACGCCTTGACCGCCTGTACCAGCTCGGCGATAGCCAGCCGATAGTCATCCAATGCCGTCTGTATACAGGAGAGCGCCTCGCGCTCCGCGGGCAGACGCAGATCCTCGGCGGCCTGATAGAGCTCGCCGCGCAGCGACTCGAGGACACCCCGGGCCTCTTCCAGCGCCTCGCGGGCCTGCTCCAGGCGATCGACCTGGGTGTCGCGGGCACGGCGAGCCGCCGCCTCATTGGCATGAGCATCGCGCAGCGCCTGGGCGCCGGGGCGTCGCTGCCACTCCTGCTCGGCAGCGCTGAGGTGCGTCTGCAGCGCTTCGAGCTTCGCCTCAATATCGGCGGCCTGGCGTGCGAGTGCGTCCAGCGACTGGCGGATCTCCGCCAGCCGCCGCTGCCGGGCGTCCTCACGCGCCGCATGACCGATATACACCGCCGCCGTCTTGCCCCAGCGGCCGTGGAGCTGGCCCAGCTGCCAGGCCCCCTCGGCGCTGACCCAGGCAAAGGCCTCTGACTCCCCCAGGCCGATACCGGTCAGCAGCCGGTCGACCACTTCGCCGGCGACCGGGGAGTTCGCCGGTGGATCGGCACGCAGTGCGGTGCTGAGGCTGGCGTCCTGAGCGGGCGATGCGGTACCTGCCAGCGGCGCCAGCAGGGTGTCCCAGGTATCGGGGGCCAGCAGCTCGCCCTCCGGCAGTACCCAGGCATCGAGCAGGCCGGCGGCCTCCAGGGCCGCCTCCAGCCCGGCACGATGTTCTTCGGTGAGGGACGGCTGGAAATCCACCAGTTGCCAGAGCGGGGCGCCGGGGCGCCCTTCCCGGACGCCCTCGGCGCGGGTGTAGGGAGCGGGCGGCACGCTCTCCTCGCCGGCCTCCAGGCGCCGGCGCTCCTCCTCCAGCTCGTCGCGCTCGGCGTCGAGCTCCCGGCGAGACAGAACCAACGCATGGCGCTGCTGGCCCAGGCGTTCGCGCAGGACGTCGCGGGCCACCGAGAGACCCACCTGGGCAGGATCGTCACCGCCCAGGTGATCGCACCACTGGGCCAGCTCGGCGAGCAGCGCCTCCGGATCCTCGGGGGCAAGCTCGCGCAGGGCCTCGATGTGGTCACGCCAGCTCGCCTGCAGGGCCTCGGCGGCCTCGACACGGGCCTCCACCGTTTCCTGCAACTCCTCCTCACGGCTCGCCAGGGTCTCCTCCTCGCGACGCGCCTCGTGCTCGACCCGCCGGAAGCGGCGCTCGCCACGCTCCACCTCATCGAGCCGCTTGTTCAGATGCGCGACGCCCTCCTGGCGTCGACGCTGCAGGTCGCGCAGCGCCTGCTGCAAGGCGTCAGTATCGTTGGGGAGTTCAGGCGATTGTTCCGGTAGCGACTCGGCCAGCTGTCGGTGATGAGCCAAGCCCAGGCCGACCGCCTCGGCCAGCTCGGCGCTCTCCTCACGCCGCCGCGCCAGTGATGAGCTGCTGGCCTCGAGGGCCTGCTCGGCCTCGGCGAGGCGCGCCTCGGCGCGCTGGTGATGCGCCCCCTGCTGCTTCAGCAGCTTCGCCTGATTCTCGGCGTAACGGGTACGCTGGTGTGCCTGTTCATCGGCGTTACGCAGCGCCTCCGCCGAACGCATGGCATCGCTGGCTTCCAGGGCGCGCTGCCGCGCGGCCAGGTCGAGTTGGCGGCCCTCCAGGGTCTCGCGATCTCCTACCAGGACGTCACGCTCGGCCTGCGCCTGCTCATGAGCCTGACGGTCGCGGCCCAACTGAAGGCGAACCCGCTCATACTCTGAGTTGGTGCCAGTCAGGACCTCGGCGCGGCGGCGCACGGCGACGCCGGCGTACTGCCGGTAGTGATCCAGGAAGGCCTCCACCGCCCGAGCGGTCTCCTCCAGGCCCTGGATCTCCTCGCGGTAGGTATCCAGGCTACGATAGGCCTCGGCCACATCGCTCACCACGCTGCGCCCCAGCGGCGCCAGGGCATCGCTGAGCGCCTGGGAGAGACGACCGGGATCGGGACGCTTGGCCAACTGAGGCTGGCGCAACTGCAGCAGCAGATCGAGCAGCGCCGTGTAGCGCTGCTCACCGAGCTGGAAGAGCGCCTCGTCGATGGCCCGCCGATAGTCCGTCGCCCGCTCATGAAACTGGCCCTGGCTGCCCAGCGCCTGGATCAGCCGGTCGCGACTCAGGCTGCGGCCATTCTCTACCAGGAACAGGTCGCGGCCGATGCGCTGGGGCGTGGTAAAGAACCAGGGCTTCACCGGGCGCCCGGCCACCGCCTTGAGCCCACAGCCCAGGGTGAAGGTCTCGGGGCCCGCCTCGCCGCGACGGCCGAACTCCAACCAGGTGTAGCCCAGGCGCTCCTGGTACTCGCCAACCAGCAGGTTCCACTCCATGCGCTTGGCGCTGTCGCCGTCGGGCTCCACCCGCGAGGGATGCAGCTGGCCATCCAGCAGGAACGGCAGGGTCAGCGCCATCACCTTGGACTTGCCGGTGCCGTTGTTGCCGCGCAACAGCAGGCGGCCGTCGTGAAAGTGGAAAGTCTCCTCGTCGTAGTAGAAGATCTCCACCAGGCCACAGCGCAGCGGCTGCCAGCGTTGGCTGACGGGTTCGGGTAGTGTGCTCATGGGGTCTCGCCGTTCGCCAGGTCGGGTTGTCGGGGGGCCTCGTCGTCGGGCAGTGCCGCCGCCTGGACGCGGAAGCGCCCCAGGGCCGGCAGAGGATAGACCCGCTGATCGCGACGTTCCACCAGGCGCAGCGACGCCAGACGCGCCAGGGCCTGGCGGCAGAGTCCGCCGGCGGCACCGGGCTCGCAGGCGGCCTTGCGCCAGTAACGGCGATACTGCGTCTGCCAGGCGCCGATCCAGGCCTCCGCCTCCGCCAGGGTCGCGCCTTCGGGACCGATCTCGGCCAGCCGCTCGGCCATCAGCAGGGCCAGGTGCCCCTCAGTGCCTTCGGCCGGCACCCGCTCGTCGGTTAGCTCTCCCTCGGGATCCACCATGGCCAGCCCCTCGGCACGCACCTCGGGCACCAGGCCGGTGGCCTGCTGGAGGCGCCGGGCCATGGCGCCGCGCTGGTTCGTCAGGTAGGCGGCTTCATCCTCGTCGAGTGCCTCCCAGTAGATCACCGGGTCATCCAGCAGGCGCCGTGCCAGCCGATGGCGCAGTGCCCGATTGCGGCCCTCCGGCGTATCGGGAACGAAACTCTCGGCCAGGGCCTTCAGCCGGGCCTCCAGGTCCAGCGTGCCATCGGCGCCGCCAAGGGCCACCAGCGAAGGGCCCCGGGAAGTCACCAGCAGCGCCGAGAGGACCCGGCGGTCCACGTCATAGAGCACGTCGCCATCGACCCCGCGACGCAGGAAGGCCTCCTCGTCGCCGGCCACGCGCACCAGCACGCCCAGCTCCAGCAGCAGGCGCACCACGACCACCAGGTCCCGTCGCGCCTCCTGGTTGTCCAGGCTGAACGCCAGGCCTCGCTCGGCCAGCGCCGGTTCGGCGACCGCCTGTCCCAGCCCTTCTCCCAAGCGGCCCAGGGTGATCTGTGCCTCACCGCGCTCCAGATCGGCCAGCAGCAGGCAGAACAGGGCGTAGCGGCGGCGATTGAAGGTCTTGCGCTGGGTGCCCTTGCCAACGCGTGCCGGGCGCGTGGCATCGGCGTGGTCGGCGGGACGCTTGTGCAGGCGCACGAAATCGCGCTCGGTCTGCAAGTACCAGCCGGTCTCCCGGGTCAGCCAGTCGCGCAGCCCTGGGGCATGGCGGCGCACCAGAGCGAAAGCGGCATCCTCGGCGCGCAGCAGCGGTCGGGCCAGCAGCGCGCGCAGGGCACGTCGCTGCTCTTCCTGGCGCTGGCGTCCCAGGGCATCGGTCAGGTCATCCATGTGCCCTCCTCCAGGTCGTGGATCTCGATGCGATAGTCACGCCCGATGAGTCTTCCCGCGGCGGTGCGGATCTCCGCCCGGGTCTCCGCCCCCAGGGGGCTGAGCGTAATACGCAGGCTGCCGTCCGCCGTGGTGGTGGCGACCGTCTCGCCATCGCCGCGACTGGCCGCCAGGGCATCCCCCAATAGGTTCAGCAACAGGCGAAAGGCTCCCTCATCGAGTTCTCCCAGGTCGGAGAGTCGCTCGGCACGACGCTCCACCAGCTGGCGGCGTGCGGCGCGTGTCGCACTGGCCTCCTCGGCCAGCCGACGCGCCAGCAGCTCGCGCTCGCGCCGCCGGCTACGCAGTTTCGCCGGCGCACCGGCCTTCTGGTAGCTGCCGGTGGCGCGCAGCCGGGCCTGAATCTGCATGCCCGGTGCCTCGGCCCAGGGCGTGGTCGCGGAGACCGGCTCGTGCTGCCAGCGTTCGCTGGTCTCGCGGTCCACCAGCAGATGCCGTGACGGCGCCAGGCCGAAGGCGGTGCGCCATAGTCGGTGGGCCGAGGCGTCATCCTCACACTCGAGGAACCAGCGCGCCAGGGTCCGGAAGTCGGCGGAGCGGTCGCTGCGCGCCATGCGCCGCTCGTTCAACCGACTCACCATCTCCAGCAGTTGGGTGACCGCGCGACGCGCGCTGTTGCGCAGCAGCCGAGCCTGGGCCTGACGCCCCGGCCGGTCGAGGAACCAGGCGCGCAGCCCGGCCCAATGCCCATGCCAGTGGCGCCAGGCCTCCGCGAAGGCACGGGCTCGTTCGGCACCTTCGTCGCGCCACTCTCCAGGCGCCAGGTCGGCCAGCTCGCGCTCGGCCGCTTGACGCAGCAGGCGGGCCACCGGCGCCTGATCCGGGGCTCCCCCTGATTCGGCGCCTTCGCCATCCAGCGTACGGATCAGCTCGGCGATCTCGCCGGAGGCAGTGGTCAGGTCGCCCAGGAAGCGCTCGATATAGCCGATCACCCGCTCCTTGTAGACCAGGAAGGCGTCGGCGTCACTGCCCTCGCTCTCCAGGGTGCGGTTTAGCCCGGCCATAAAGGCGCGTGCGTTCTCGGCCAGGTCAGTGAAGACACTCGCCAGGTCGCGCAGCAGCAACTGACTCTCGGTGGCGTCGGGGGATTCACTCTGAGCCAGGGCCAAGAGCGCGCGAAGGCGCGTGCGGATGTCTTCGAGCGCCACACTCTGCAGGGCACCACGCCGCCCCAGCTCGCGATCGAAGGTGTCGAGTGCCGCCTCCACCGCCTCGCCCCGGCGAGTGATCTGGTAGACGTAGAGGGCGCGATAGTAGTCCTCCACGCTGGACACTCGGGCGTTATCACGCTCGGCGCCCAGGTTGCCCCAGTTCACCAGCTGGGTCAGCGCCGCCTGGACGGTGGCAAGCTCAGGTTCGCCGAGCTGCTGCTGGACCTCCTCGGGGCGTAGGTGCACCAGAAAGTGGGACTTGGCCTCGACGAAGACCCGCATGATCTCCCGATAGATCCCGGCCTTCTCGGCCGTGACATAGCTGAAGGGGGTGTAATCCACGGTGGCTCCCGTTGGTTCAGGACATCTCCAGCGCCTGCACCAGCAGACGCCGCTTGCGCGGCAGCAGGCCGACCTCGAGCCCCAGCGGCCGGAAGGCCCGGTTGATCACCTCCAGGGTGGCATTGCCCTTGTCGCCCTCCAGGTCGGAAAGGGTACGACGACTGATCCCGACCAGGGTCGCATAGCGGTCCTGGGAGAGCCCCAGCACATCGCGCCTCAGGGCGCGCAGCAACTGGCCCTCGCTGAGCTCGCCGGCATAGAACCGGCCGAGGAGCGCCACCAGCGCCGCCTCACGATCATCGGGGGCACGAGGTTTCAAAGCAGCCCCCAGCGCTTGAGACGGGTGTCCAGGGTACGCAACCCCACCGCCGGCAGATCGAGAATCCGCGCAGGCACCCCACGGGCGGCCAGGCGCTCGTCCAGCCCCTCCAGGCCGGCGGCGAGCCGCCGGAGCTCTCCCATCAAGCGCTCGGGCGCCACCAGATCCGCCAGGGAGGCGGCGATGCCCGGCCAATCGAACTCGCCGCCCACCTCCAGCGGCGGGCCCCACTGCGTCGTCCGCGTCACGCCTTCGGGGTCGGCCTTCATCGGGGCGAAGTCATAGACCGGCGAGAGCCAGAGAGCGTCAGGGCGCTTGAGCAGCGCCATATTGCGGCCATGATTGTCGGAGTTACCGAAGGCGACATTGAGCAGGTCCCGCCGCACCCACTCGATGGCGAAGGCCGGGGTGTCGAACCCCGCGCCCTGTTCGCGCACCCGATACTGTGCCTTCAGCAGGGTCACCAAGCGACGCAGGACCTCCCCGTGGCGAAGGAAGCTTCCGGGGGCGACGCCCATCAGCGAATAGACCGACTCCAGCCCATGGCGTATCCAGGCGCCGTCGCGGTACTGCATGTCGAAGCGCGGCAGCCAGAGGGAGGGATACCGCCCCCCCTCGATCAGGCGCATCCCCTCGCCCTCGATGGTATCGATACTCAACGCCCCCAGCTCCTGATAGTAGTGATACTCGGCCCGCAGGATGTCACAGTCGTCGGCGCCGCGGCTGCCACGGGGAAATTTCACCAGCATGGGGCGATCCGGCTGGTGAGGATCATCCTGCCAGGTATCGATCCACACCTGGTCATCCGCGGACAGCCGCAGCAACAGCTTGGGCGCTTCGCCACCGGCCCCCGTGGCCCCCCCGCTGGCGGCCCCCATCTGCTGGGCATACTCGAGGAAGTCCGTATCCCGCTCCACCACGCTCTGCACGGGGAAACGCCGCTCGCCCAGGGCGTCCCGGGTCGCACCGTCGGGCACCGCTTCCTTGATGCGCAGGTTGCCCACCGGGGCGATGGTTCCCCTGGCCAGCAGCTGCGTATCCTGATGCCCCGCCGGGAGGTCATGCAGGCCCAGGTAATCCACCCAGAACCGGCGGCTGGCGCCGGCGGGCATGATATCTTCCAGGAAACCGAACCAGCGCGACGCCTCATGGGTCAGCATCAGCTCCACGGGCAGCAACAGGCTACAGGCGTGCCGAGCGTCGTGAAACATCCAGTCGACAGCATGCTCCGTCGTATAGCAGAGGCGGGACGCGCCACCGACCCCATGCTCGGGGCTCGGCAGTGACAAGACGGCCGCGTCATGCCAGGCCTGATCGAAGTGAATCTGTACCGTCAGTTCCAAGTCACGCCTCTGCGCAGAATGATGCTCAAGAATATCCATACACTAACCACTATGCGCAGTATAGTGCACGACATAGACAACAAGAGCAAAAAAACGTGCGGTATAGTGCTCAGTTCAGCCTGGTCTTGCATGGCCCGGACGCGTCCCTGACGAAAATGCCCGCCCCTGCGAAGCAGGAGCGGGCGTGTGTCACGGCGGCCGCGACATCAACCGCCGACGCTCTCGCTTCCCTTGTCGAGAACCCAGGTGGTGCCTTCCCGGGAGTCCTTGAGGATGATCCCGAGCGCGGCGAGTTCGTCGCGGATGGCGTCGGCGGCGGCGAAGTCCTTGGCCTTCTTCGCCTCGGCCCGGGCAACGATGCGCGCCTGGATCTCCGCCTCGGCGAGCGGCAGCTCCCCGTCACCGCCCTTGAGGAAGGCCTCCGGCGCCTGCTGGAGCAGGCCCAGCACGCCTCCCAGTCGCTTGAGCTCCACGGCCAGGGCCGGGGCCTCGGCGGGGGCCTCCTTCTTGGCCCGATTGAGCTCCCGGGCCAGGTCGAAGAGCACCGAGACCGCTTCGGGGGTGTTGAAGTCATCGTCCATGGCCGACGCGAAGCGCTCGGCGAACCGGGAGTCCACCTCGCCTGCCCCGGCCTGCCCATCCAGGGTCAGTCCCTCGAGCGCATTGTAGAAACGCTCCAGGGACTTGCGCGCCTCGGAGAGCGACTCCGGGGCGTAGTTGATGGGGCTGCGATAGTGACTGGCCACCAGCAGATAGCGCACCACCTCCGGGTCATGGTGCTCGAGCACCTCGCGAATGGTGAAGAAGTTGCCCAGCGACTTGGACATCTTCTCCTGGTCGACCCGCACGGCCCCGGCGTGCATCCAGGTGTTGACGTAGCGCTTGCCGGTGGCCGCCTCGGACTGGGCGATCTCGTTCTCGTGGTGGGGGAAGGTCAGATCCGGGCCGCCGCCATGGATATCGAAGGTCTCCCCCAGGCAGCAGGTGGACATGGCCGAGCACTCGATATGCCAGCCGGGACGTCCCTCGCCCCAGGGTGACGGCCAGCTCGCCTCGCCGGGCTTGGCGGCCTTCCACAGCACGAAGTCCAGCGGGTCCTCCTTGTGCTCGTCCACCTCGATGCGCGCCCCGGAACGCATCTCGTCGAGGTCCCGGTTATTGAGCTTGCCGTAGCCGGCGAACTTGCGCACCCGGTAGTAGACGTCACCGTTATCCGCGGCGTAGGCGTAGCCCTTGTCGATCAGGGTCTCGATCATGGCGAGGATCTCGCCGATATGACCGGTGGCCCGGGGCTCGGCGTCGGGCCGCAGCACGAACAGGCGCGCCTCGTCCTCATGCATGGCGGCGATCATGCGCTCGGTGAGGGCGTCGATGCTCTCGCCGTTCTCCTCGGCACGACGCAGGATCTTGTCGTCAATATCGGTGATATTGCGCACATAGGTGACGTCATAGCCACGGTGACGCAGGTAGCGGGTAATCACATCGAAGGCCACCATCACCCGGGCATGGCCCAGGTGGCAGTAGTCGTAGACGGTCATGCCGCAGACATACATGCTCACCTTGCCCGGCTCGATGGGGGTAAAGGCTTCCTTGCGACGCGTCAGGGTGTTGTAGATCTGCATATCAGCCCTTCTTCTGGCCATCTTTCTTCTGGATTTTGGCCCAGCTGTCCTTGAGGCCCACGGTGCGGTTGAAGACCAGCCGGCCCTCGGTCACGGCGTGGCGGTCGGCGCAGAAATAGCCGACCCGCTCGAACTGGAAGCGACTCTCCGGCGCCACCTCGGCCAGGCTCGGCTCGCCGATGGCCTGACAGACCACCAGGGACTCGGGATTGAGGTGGTCGAGGAAATCGGCGTCCTTGTCCTTGTCGGGCTGCTCCACCTGGAAGAGGTTGTCGTAGAGGCGTACCTCCATGGGCACCCCCTGGGCGGCGCTGACCCAGTGGATCACTCCCTTGACCTTGCGCCCCTCCGGGTTCTTGCCCAGGGTGTCGAAATCGACCGAGCAGCGCAGCTCGCTGATCTCGCCGGCGGCATCCTTGATCACCTCGTCGCAGCGAATCACATAGCTGTTACGCAGCCGCACCTCCTTGCCCGGGGCCAGGCGGAAGAACTTCTTCGGCGGCTCCTCCATGAAGTCGTCCTGGTCGATATAGAGCTCCCGGGTAAAGGGGATCTTGCGCACGCCCAGGTCGTCCCGGGCCGGGTGGCCGGGCACCTCATAGACCTCTTGATGATCCTCGGGCACGTTGGTCAGCACCACCTTCAACGGCTTGAGCACGCACATGGCCCGCGGAGCATTGTCCTCGAGGTCCGAACGGATGGCGTGATAGAGCATGGCGATATCCACCAGCCCGCCATCGGCGCGGGTGACCCCGATCATCTCGCAGAACTTGCGGATCGACGCCGGCGTGTAGCCGCGCCGGCGCATGCCGGAGATGGTCGGCAGGCGCGGGTCGTCCCAGCCGTCGACGATGCCCTCGTCCACCAGCAGCTTGAGCTTGCGCTTGGAGGTCAGGGTGTAGTTGAGGTTGAGCCGGGCGAACTCGATCTGGCGCGGCTTCGCCGGCACCGGCAGGTTCTCCAGGAACCACTCGTAGAGGGGACGATGATCCTCGAACTCAAGGGTACAGATGGAGTGGGTGATCCCCTCGATGGCGTCGGACTGGCCGTGGGTGAAGTCGTAGGAGGGGTAGATCTTCCAGGCATCGCCGGTCTGGTGATGGTGGGCGTGGCGAATCCGGTAGAGAATCGGATCGCGCAGGTTGATATTGGGCGAGGCCATGTCGATCTTGGCCCGCAGCACTTTTTCGCCCTCGGCGAACTCGCCGACGCGCATGCGCTCCAGCAGGTCCAGGTTCTCCTCCGCGGCCCGCTCCCGATAGGGGCTCGGCCGGCCCGGCTCGGTCAGGGTACCGCGATACTCGCGGATCTCGTCGGCGGAGAGATCGTCCACATAGGCCTTGCCCTCGCGAATCAGGTGCTGAGCCCAGGCATAGAGCTGGTCGAAATAGTCGGAGGCGAAACGCACCGCCCCCGCCCACTCGAAGCCCAACCACTCCACGTCCGCCTTGATGGCGTCGATATAGGCCTGCTCCTCCTTGGCCGGGTTGGTGTCATCGAAGCGCAGGTGACAATCGCCACCGAACTGTTCGGCGAGGCCGAAGTTGAGACAGATCGACTTGGCGTGCCCGATATGCAGGAAGCCGTTGGGCTCCGGCGGGAACCGCGTGACGATCTTGCCGGTGCGCCCGGCATCGATCTCGTCGCGGATCTGATTGCGAATGAAATTCGGCGCGCTGCTACTCTCTGTGCTCATAGGGGTGCGGGGACCTCTCGATTGGACGGCGGGCCTGACGATACACGGCACACCAGGACAAGGTGCCATGCCGGCGCTTCGCGCATCGTGGCAAAAGCGCTATTATAGCGTGACGCGGTGGCGCCACGCCAAGGCACCCCTTTATGGAAAATAGGAACGGATCGATGATCATTCTGCAGACCAATTTCGGCGACATCACCCTCGAGCTCGACCACGACAAGGCGCCCGCAACCGCGGCCAACTTCGAGCAGTATGTGCGCGACGGCCACTATGACGGCACCCTCTTCCACCGGGTCATCAACGGTTTCATGGTCCAGGGCGGCGGCTTCGATACCGACTTCAACCAGAAGCCGACCCGCGAGCCCATCCAGAACGAGGCGGACAACGGCTTGACCAATGTCACCGGCACCGTCGCCATGGCGCGCACCCAGGACCCCCACTCCGCCACCGCCCAGTTCTTTATCAACGTCGCCGACAACGACTTCCTCAATCACAGCGGCAAGAACCTGCAGGGCTGGGGTTACTGCGTCTTCGGCCGCGTGGTAGAAGGCATGGACGTGGTGGAACGCATCAAGGCGGTAGAGACCACCCGTCGCGGCATGCACGCCGACGTGCCCGCCGAGGACGTGGTGATCCAGCGCGCCTACCTGCAGGACGCCTGATTCCACCTCGCCCCATGACGCCCGCCCCGTGCGGGCGTTTTGCTCTAGCCTCTTGCCCTTTCGACCCGAGACTAGCCATGAGCACCCTGCTGATTTCCGATCTGCATCTACAGCCCCAGGCCCCCGAGATCACCGCGGGCTTCCTCGCCTACCTGGAAGCCGCCAGGGGGGCCGAGGCCCTCTATATCCTCGGTGACTTCTTCGAGGCCTGGATCGGCGACGACCTGCTGGCCCTGGGCGATGCCGACCCCAGTGGCCACGCCGCCCTCGCCGCCGAGGTGGCCCAGGCCCTCAGGCGCCTGGCCGAGAGCGGCACCGCCATCTACCTGATGCACGGCAACCGCGACTTCCTGCTCGGCGACGACTATGCCGCCGCCTGCGGCGCCACCCTTCTGCCCGACCCCAGCGTGGTGGAGATCGACGGCCAGCGTATCCTGCTGATGCACGGCGACAGCCTGTGCACCCGGGACGAGGCCTATATGGCCTTCCGCGCCCAGGCCCGGGATCCCCGCTGGCAGGCCCAGATCCTCGCCATGCCGATCCCCGAGCGCCTGGCCCTGGCCCGGCAACTGCGGGATCGCTCCGGTGAGGCCAACTCCAACAAGGCCGAGGACATCATGGACGTGACCCCGGACGAAGTGGTCCGAGTGATGCGCGAACAGGGCGTCACCACCCTGATCCATGGGCATACCCATCGCCCGGCACTGCACCCCATGGAACTGGATGGCCAGCCCGCCCGGCGCCTGGTGCTAGGCGACTGGCAACCCACCAAGGGCTGGGAGATTCGCCTGGAGGCGGGGCAGCCGCCCAAGCTCAGGGACTTTCCCCTCGATAACTGACGACCAGGTGGGCCTCCGCAAGGGGGCCGCCTAGCCTCCACTCTCCTTAAGCCGACACCCCTCCAGCAAGCGCTCTATCGCCTCGGCCTCGGGCAGGCGATCCGATTCGCCGATAACCTCCAGGCGGCCGAATGAAGAGTCGGCGCCAGAGGGCCTAATCGTCCGGCAGCGCCGACAACCGACACGCTTCCAGCAAGCGCTCTATCGCCTCGGCCTCGGGCAGGCGACCGCTCTCGCCGATAACCTCGAGACGAGAATCCCTGCGCCAGGCGCTCTCGGTCAGGCTGACCCGTCCCTCGGCGCGGTTATAGAGCCACCAGCCGCCCTCGGCATGAATCACCGCCTTGATACGCAGCTCGCCGGCCAACTCGCCGAGGCCATGACTGAGGCGATCCAGATCGAAAGTCTCGGCCGGGTGCCATCGCCAGCCCAGGCTGCCATGGCCCAAGGACTCGCCGCGCCGAAAGAGCGGCCGCCCGGGCTCGGGCTCTGCCACGGCTTCCGGCTCCTCCAGGCGGCCGGCCGGGGGACGCAATGCCTGGTGCGCCACCGGCCGCTCGTCATGGCCCTCATCCCGGGGCAGGCTGTCGAAGAGCAGCGCGGCCGGCAGGCGGCCGAAGGGCGCTTCGCAGATCCAGCGCTTGGGCGGCCAGAGCCCCTCCAGGTGACGCCGAGCCGCGAGCCGCTGCGCCTCGCTGGCCTGATCCACCAGGGTCAGGGCCACCCCGTCGGCCAGGGCCAGTTGATCGTGGAAGGTGGCATTGGCCTGGGCCCGCGGCTCCTCGAGCCGCCGTGGATCGAGCACCGCGATCACCTCCTTCACCTCCAGCACCCCGGCAAAGGCCTCGCCGCGCAGCAGGTCCAGCAGACCGGCGGGATGGCCCAGCCCCGAGGGCTCGATCAGCAGGCGATCGGGGCGATGACGGTGCAGCAGGTTGACCAGCGAGGCCTGGAGCACGAAGGCCAGCTGGCAGCAGAGACAACCCCCGGGCACCCCCTTGACGACGACTTCGTCGCCGGCCTCGAACATCGCCTGGTCGATGCCCACCTGGCCGAACTCGTTGACCACCACTGCCCAACGCTCGCCGGCGGGCTTGAGCTTGAGGAGCTCGTGGATCAGGGTGCTCTTGCCGCTGCCCAGGAAGCCGGTGACCACATGCACCGGGATCGGTGTGACGATCCGCATGACACCCCCACGCTTGTTATTTAGTAACATTATACGACGAAAAAAACGCACGGCCCGGGCCGTGCGCTCTTTGGCTGGTTTAGAGGCGTTCGATCTTGGCCTCGGCGCGCAGCCGCTCCAGCAGGCCAGTCAGCGCCGACTGGGCCCGCAGGCGCTCCGCCATCTGGGCCACCAGGGCCTCCAGCTGCGCATCGGCCTCGCCCTCGCCCACCGCATCCAGGGCCAGCACCGCCACGCCCTGATCGGTCATGGCCATGCCGTAGCTGGGACCGTTGTCGGGGCGCGCCAGCCGGAAGGCCTCGGCGAGGATCGCCGGGGCGACGCCCTCGGCGCGATTACGGCTCGCCTCCTCGACCCGGCTCCAGGCCCAGTCGACGGACTCGCCGTCACGCAGCGCCGCCAGGCGCGCCTCGGCCAGTTCCCCCAGGGCCTCGCGCTCGCGCTGGGCACTCAGCTCGGCGACGACGCGGTCGCGAACCTCTTCGAGCTCCGGCGTCGCGGCCGGACGATGCTCGGCGACCCGCACCACCAGGCGCCGCTCCTCGTCGAGCTCGATCACCTCGCTGTTAAAGCCCTCGACCAATACCTCATCACTAAAGGCTTCACTCATCACGCCCGGCTCGCCGAGGACTCCCTGACCATGGTCACGGGTCAGCCAGTCGCTCTCCTGCAGGGGCAGGCCGAGATCATTCGCGACGCTCTCCAGGTCCTCGGCGGCAAAGCTCTCCTCGATCAGGCGCTGGGCCAGACGGTTGAACTCGTCCCCCACCTCGGCCAGGGCCACCTCCTCGCGCAGCTCCTCGCGCAGCTGCTCGAAGGGCGGCAGATCCAGCTCGGTCACGGTGACCAGGTGCAGGCCATTATCGGTCTCGACAATCCCCGAGACCTGGCCGGGGGCCAGGGCGAAGGCGGCGTCCTCGAAGGCCTCGCCGAAGAAACCGCGGCTGATAAAGCCCAGGTCACCGCCCTGTTCCGCGGAACTGGTGTCATCGGAGTAACGGGCGGCCAGGGCGGCGAAGTCCTCGCCAGCGGCGAGACGGCTGCGCACCTCTTCGAGGCGCGCCAGGGCCTCCTCGCGGTCACGCGCGTCGCCAAAGCTGGCCATGATATGTGCCACCCGACGCTCGGCATCCTGGCCACGCTGCTCATAGGCCGCCTGGAGCTGACCCTCGTCCACCGCCAGGGCCTCGGCCAACTGCTGGCGATCCAGCAGCACATACGCCAGGCGCACCTGCTCGGGGCGCTGGAAACGCTCGGCATTGGCCTCGTAGTAATCGACGATCTCCGCCTCCGTCAGCTCGATCGGGGCCTCCAGATCGGCGGGGACGAGGCGGTGATAGCGGAAGCTGCGCACCTGACGCTGCAGGGCCGCCAGGCGCTCCTGTTCGCTCGCCAGGGTGAAATCGCTCAGCACCAGGCCATTCTGCAACTGCTCGCGGCGCAGGTCGCTACGCAGCTGCTCGCGGAAGCCGAGCGGCGTATAGCCCGCACTGGCCAGGCGGTTACGGAAGATCTCCCGATCGAAACGACCTTGCTGGTCGTGGAACTCCGGGAGGGTCAGGAGGAGGCGATCGAGCTGCTCCTCGGAGAGGTGCAGGCCACCGTCGGCGGCATACTGATCCAGCAGGCGCAGGGTGATCAGCTCATCGAGCACCTGGCCGCGCAGGGCACGCTCCTGCTCAGGCGGCACCTGACCGCTGCGCAGGGCCCGTTGCACCTGCAACTCCACCTCTTGACGGGTGATCGGCTCACCATTGACCTTGGCGACGTCGTTGGCGCCCCCGGTAAAGAGCCCGATCAGGGCATCGGCCCCGAACAGGGCCATGGTGACGACGATGGCGCCGATGATGATCTTGGCGCCCCAGCTCTTGGAGCGATCGCGAATACTTTGCAGCATGATGCCCTCGGCAAAGAGTATGGCAAGAAGGTGCGCAGACGATGATAGCCGCCTCCCGGGCCGGTGGGCCAGGCGGCATCAACGGACAACAAAAAGGCGCATCGCCGAGACGATGCGCCTTTCACGGAGTCGACCGCAGGCGTGTCTGCCCTTAGTTGACCGAATCCTTGAGCGCCTTGCCGGCCTTGAAGCTGGGCACCTTGGCGGCGCTGATCTCGATGGGCTGGCCGGTCTGCGGGTTGCGACCGGTACGGGCGGCACGCTCCTTGACGGCAAAGGTGCCGAAACCAACGAGGGAAACGCTGTCACCCTTCTTCAGGCTGTCGGTGACGGCCTCAACCATGGCATCCAGTGCACGGGTGGCCGCTGCCTTGGGAATATCGGCAGACGCGGCAATGGCTTCGATCAGCTCGGACTTGTTCACACTTCACCCCTTGAATATTGCAAAAATTGACATGTGGCAGCGCTGGCTTGAGGCGGCTTACGCGATCACAGCAAGGCGCTTTTTATAGCAATGCCATGAAAGTCCTGTCAAGCAACCTCTAGCGCTAACGCGCATATGGCGGGCTTTTCTGCCCACCATGATGCAAAAAACCATCTTAATGAGTACTAACCACCGAACGAGAAGATGCCGGATCGTCGGGCCGCTTTTTTTCGCCGTCGACGTCGGCCTTTTCCACCAGCGCCGTATCGAGAACCTCGTCGATCCAACGCACGGGCCTGATGTCCAGGGCTTCCTTGATATTCTCGGGGACCTCCTTGAGGTCGCGCCGATTCTCTTCTGGTATTAGCACAATCTTTATACCACCGCGCCGGGCGGCCAGCAATTTCTCCTTGAGGCCACCGATGGGCAACACCTCGCCGCGCAGGTTGACCTCACCGGTCATGGCCACATCGCAACGCACCGGGCGCTCGCTGAAGGCGGAGACCATGGCGGTGACCATGGCGATACCGGCACTGGGCCCGTCCTTGGGGGTCGCCCCCTCCGGCACGTGGATATGCAGATCCTCCTTCTCGAAGCGCTCGGGATCGATGCCCAGGGCCTGGGCCCGGGAGCGCACCACCGTCAGGGCGGCGCTCACCGACTCCTTCATCACGTCGCCCAGGGAACCGGTCTTGTTGAGCCGCCCCTTGCCGGGGGTAACCACCGACTCGATATTGAGCAGTTCGCCGCCCACCGAGGTCCAGGCCAGGCCGGTGACCCGCCCCACCTGGTTCTCCTGATCGGCCAGGCCATAGCTGTAGCGACGCACCCCGGCATAGCGCTCGATATCGGCGGCCTTGAGCTCCCGGGCCGCCTGGGCCCCCTCCTTGGCCTCCGCCTCGAGGCGCTCGCGCAGCACCTTGCGGCACACCTTGGCGATCTGCCGCTCCAGCTCCCGCACCCCGGCCTCGCGGCTGTAGTAGCGGATCAACTCGAGGATGGCGTCATCGGCGAGACTCAGCTCGTCTTCCTTGAAACCGTTGGCCTTGAGCTGCTTGGGCACCAGGTAACGCCTGGCGATCGCCAGCTTCTCGTCCTCGGTGTAGCCGGGCAGACGAATGATCTCCATGCGATCCAGCAGCGGCCCCGGGATATTCATGGAGTTGGCGGTGCAGATGAACATCACCTCGGAGAGGTCGTAGTCCAGCTCCAGGTAGTGATCGCTGAAGGTGTCGTTCTGCTCCGGATCGAGCACCTCGAGCAGCGCCGAGGCGGGATCGCCACGGTGATCCATGCCGATCTTGTCCACCTCGTCGAAGAGGAAGAGCGGGTTCTTGACCCCGGCCTTGCTCATGCGCTGGATCAGCTTGCCCGGCAGGGAACCGATATAGGTGCGGCGATGGCCGCGAATCTCGGACTCGTCGCGGACCCCACCCAGCGCCAGGCGCACGTACTTGCGGTTGGTGGCTCGAGCGATGGACTGGCCCAGGGAGGTCTTGCCGACCCCCGGGGGACCCACCAGGCAGAGCACCGGCCCCTTGAGTTTCTTGACGCGCTTCTGTACCGCCAGGTACTCGAGGATGCGCTCCTTGACCTCCTCCAGGCCGTAATGATCGGTGTCCAGCACCTCGGCGGCCCGGGCCAGGTCGTGCTTGACCCGGGTACGCTTCTTCCAGGGCACCGAGATCAACCAGTCCAGGTAGGAGCGCACCACCGTGGCCTCGGCGGAGTTGGGCGCCATCATCTTCAGTTTGCCCAGCTCCTGGGTCGCCTTCTCGGCGGCCTCCTTGGGCATCCCGGACTCCTGGATCGCCTGCTCGTACTTCTCCGCCTCGTTGGGGACGTTCTCGAGCTCGCCCATCTCCTTCTGGATGGCCTTCATCTGCTCGTTGAGGTAGTACTCCCGCTGGGACTTCTCCATCTGATCCTTGACCCGCGAGCGGATGCGCTTTTCCACCTGCAGCAGGTCAATCTCCGCCTCGATCAGGGCCATCAGGTGCTCGATGCGATCACGCACCCGGTCCATCTCCAGCAGCTCCTGCTTGTCGCCGATCTTCAGCGACAGGTGGGCACAGATGGTATCCACCAGGCGACTCGGATCCTCGATGCCGGCCAGGGAATTGAGCACCTCATTGGGCACCTTCTTGGAGAGCTTGACGTACTGCTCGAACTGGTTGAGCAGCACCCGCACCAGGGAGTCCTGCTCCCGGGCGCTCAACGGCTCGCTCTCGCGCAGGCGCACCGCGCCGCGGGTATAGCCATCGACCTCGTCGAGGCTCACCACATCGGCCCGGGATTCGCCTTCGATCAGCACCTTGACGGTACCATCGGGGAGCTTCAGCAGCTGCATGATCTCCGCCACGGTACCCACGGCGAAGAGATCGCTTCGCTCGGGGTCGTCCTGGCCGGCCTCGCGCTGAGCCACCAGCAGCACCCGCTTGTCGGCGGCCATGGCGGCTTCCAGGGCCAGGATCGATTTCTCGCGGCCCACGAACAGCGGGATGACCATCTGCGGGTAGACGACCACATCGCGCAGGGGCAACAGGGGCAGACTCTGGGTCTGTTCGGCGTTCTGCTGCATCGCAGACGTTCCTCAAAACTCGAAGGGATTGGTCAGGTGATGGGGGCGACCCGTCCCCTTTGCAAGCGGGGCACACAAAAAAGGGCCGCCGGGGCGGCCCCATGAGACGGGGAAGGCGCCTAGCCGTCCTTGCCGGCCACCTTGCCCTCATCCTGCTGAGAGTAGATCAACAGCGGCTCGCTCTCACCGGCGATCACCGAGGCGTCGATCACCACCTGGGTCACCCCCTCCAGGGAGGGGATCTCGTACATGGTATCGAGCAGCACCGACTCGAGGATCGAGCGCAGGCCACGGGCACCGGTCTTGCGCGCCATGGCCTTGGCGGCCACCGCCCGCAGGGCGTCCTCACGGAACTCCAGCTCCACGCCTTCCATCTCGAACAGCTTGGCGTACTGCTTGATCAGGGAGTTCTTGGGCTCGGTCAGGATCTGGATCAGCGCATCCTCGTTGAGCTCGGTGAGGGTGGCGATCACCGGCAGTCGGCCGACGAACTCCGGAATCAGGCCGAACTTGACCAGGTCCTCCGGCTCCACGTCCATCAGCACGTCGCCGACGCCCTTGTTCTCGTCCTTGCTCTTGACCTGGGCATTGAAGCCGATGCCACCCTTCTCGGCGCGATCACGGATCACCTTGTCGAGGCCGGCGAAGGCACCGCCGACGATAAACAGGATATTGCCGGTATCCACCTGCAGGAACTCCTGCTGGGGATGCTTGCGCCCGCCCTGGGGCGGTACCGAGGCGGTGGTGCCCTCGATCAGCTTGAGCAGGGCCTGCTGCACGCCCTCGCCGGAGACGTCCCGGGTAATCGAGGGGTTGTCCGACTTGCGCGAGATCTTGTCGATCTCGTCGATGTAGACGATGCCGCGCTGGGCCTTCTCCACATCGTAGTCGCACTTCTGCAACAGCTTCTGGATGATGTTCTCCACATCCTCGCCCACATAGCCCGCCTCGGTGAGGGTGGTGGCATCGGCGATGGTGAAGGGCACATTGAGCAGCCGCGCCAGGGTCTCGGCGAGCAGGGTCTTGCCGCTGCCGGTGGGGCCGATCAGCAGGATGTTGGACTTGCCGAGTTCGACGTCGTCGCTCTTCACCCCGGCGCGCAGGCGCTTGTAGTGGTTGTAGACCGCCACCGACAGCACCATCTTGGCGCGATCCTGGCCGATCACGTAATCATCGAGGGTATGCCGGATCTCGCGAGGGACCGGCAGGCGGTCCTCCTCGCTCTCCGCATCGGCCTCGAGAACCTCTTCACGAATGATGTCGTTGCACAGGTCGACACACTCGTCGCAGATGTAGACGGATGGGCCCGCGATCAGCTTACGCACTTCGTTCTGATTCTTGCCGCAGAACGAGCAATAAAGCAGCTTGCTGCCCTCGTCCTTGCCTTTGCCGTCGGCCATTCGCGTACCTCTTGATGAACGGCGGCCCGCAGGCCGCCGGAAATTGCATGTCGTGGATGCGGCTCAGCTCAAGCTATCAGGAGTCCGGACGCTTATCCAGCACGGCATCGATCAGGCCATACTCCGCCGCCTGGGCGCCGTTCATGAAGTTATCACGATCGGTATCCCGGGCAATGGTCTCGATGTCCTGGCCGGTGTGATGAGCGAGGATCTGGTTGAGCTTGTGACGGATACTGAGGATCTCCTTGGTATGGATCTCGATATCCGAGGCCTGGCCCTGATAGCCCCCCAGCGGCTGGTGGATCATCATCCGCGAGTTGGGCAGGCAGTAGCGCTTGCCGGCGGCCCCGCCGGCAAGCAGCAGGGCGCCCATGCTGGCGGCCTGACCGATGCAGACGGTAGAGACATCGGGCTTGACGAACTGCATGGTGTCGTAGATCGACATCCCCGCGGTCACCGAGCCGCCCGGCGAGTTGATGTAGAGGTGGATGTCCTTATCGGGGTTCTCGGACTCCAGGAACAGCAGCTGCGCCACCACCAGGTTGGCCATGTAGTCTTCCACCGGGCCGACCAGGAAGATCACGCGTTCCTTGAGCAGACGCGAGTAGATATCGTAGGCGCGCTCGCCCCGTGCGCTCTGCTCGACCACCATCGGCACCAGGCCGCCGGCATTCTTGATCTCGAAGTCGTTGCCCATCTGTGTGGCGTCCTTCTTCCGGTAAGTGCCCCCGGCCCATGCCGGGTCCCATCCCTATGGCCGCCGACCCGAGGGGGCCGGCGGCGCTGGCCTTACGCCTTGGCGTCGGCGTCCTCTTCTTCCTCGGCCTCGCCGCCGGGCTGCTGGTTAGCGGCGGCAAGGGCCTGCTCGTAGGACATCTCCACGTCCTTGACGCTGGCCTGAGCGAGCAGCAGGTCGACGGCCTTCTCTTCCAGCAGGCCGGACTTGATCTGGTTCTTGAGCTGGTCGTTGCCCAGGTAGTAGTCGACCACCTGCTGCGGGTCCTGGTACTGCTGGGCCAGTTCCTCGACCTTGGCCTTGATCTCGTCGTCGCTGGCGTCGAGCTCATTGACCTTGACCACCTCGGCCAGCAGCAGGCCCACCTGGACGCGGCTCTTGGCCTGGTCGGCGAACAGCTCGTTGGGCAGCTGGGAGACGTCGAAGTCCTCGCCCAGGCCGAACTGCTGGGCGGCCTGGCGCTTGAGACCATCGGTCTCCTGCTGGATCAGCGCCTGGGGCACCTCGACCTCATTGGCCTGCTTGAGGGCTTCCAGCACCTGCTGCTTGACGCGATTCTCGACGGCCTGCTTGGCCTCGCGGCTCATGTTCTTGCGCACCTCGGCCTGGAAGGCCTCGACGCCCCCCTCCTCGACACCGAACTGCTTGATGAATTCATCGTTCAGCTCGGCCAGCTCCTGGGCGCTGACGGCATGCACCTTGACCTTGAAGGTGGCTTCCTGGCCGGCCAGATGCTCGGCCTGGTAGTCCTCGGGGAAGGTGACCTTGATCTCCTTCTCCTCACCGGCCTTGGCGCCCTCGAGCTGCGCCTCGAAGCCGGGGATGAAGCTGTTGGAGCCCAGCACCAGCTGGTGGCCCTCGGCGCTACCGCCCTCGAAGGGCTCGTCGCCCAGGAAGCCCTGAAAGTCGATGGTGACCTGATCGCCATCGGCGGCGGCGCGCTCCACCTCGGCCCAGGTGGCGTTCTGCTTGCGCAGGGTCTCGATCATCTGCTCGACGTCGGCGTCGCTGATCTCGACCTGGGGGCGCTCCACCTCGGCCCCTTCGATGCCCTTGAGCTCGATTTGCGGATAGATCTCCAGGGTCGCCACGAACTCCAGATCCTTGCCGGACTCGTTGACGGTAGGCTCGATCTGCGGGAAGCCAGCCGGGTTCAGGCTCTCCTGGGTGATGGCCTGCACATAGCGCTCGCGCATCAGCTCGCCCACCACCTCATTGCGCACCTGGCCGCCGAAGCGCTGGCGCACCACGGACATCGGCACCTTGCCCTGGCGGAAGCCGTTGAGGCGCACATTCTTGGCGGTGTCCTGAAGACGGGCCGCCACGGCCTGGTCGACCTCGGCCGCGGGAACCTGAACCTTGACGCGGCGTTCGATGCTGGAGGTCGTCTCGACGGAAACTTGCATGAATTGTCCTCTACCGACTGGGGGCGTTCGTTACGAATGCGTTGGAAGATCAAAGGGCTGATTTTAAGAAGCCCACTGCGCGCTGGCAAGCGCCATGCCCGTAAGATGGGGGCGTTAGTCGCGGATCACAAGGGGAAAAATGGCGGAACCGCCGAACGGCAACAGACGGAAACGCAGAAACGCCGGCAGGAATGCCGGCGCTTCAACAGGAAAACTGAGGCAATGGGGTGGATGATGGGGATCGAACCCACGACCACCGGAGCCACAATCCGGGGCTCTACCACTGAGCTACATCCACCACTGCCAAAGAAACAACCACTTAGCACAACCAAAGACGAAATGGGGTGGATGATGGGGATCGAACCCACGACCACCGGAGCCACAATCCGGGGCTCTACCACTGAGCTACATCCAC
>NZ_JADOTW010000049.1 GCF_015645095.1 Halomonas sp. 328 | reverse complement strand
TGCCGGAACGTTCTGATTTCTCAAGAGAATACCATCCGCTATCTTCGTTTTCAGGCTGGCCTCATGAATAAGCAGGGATAAAGTGTGGTCATGCTCACGCCGACGCCGGCGATTATCGCCCCTCGCCACGCTCGATATCCCTGACCCAGATCAACAACTCCGCAATTACCTGATAGAGGGCCGGCGGGATGCGCTCGTCCAGGTCGAGCTGCATCAGCAGCGCCACCAGCTCCGGCGAATCATGCACCTGCAGGCCGCTCTCCCGGGCCGCAGCGATAATCCGCTCGGCCAGCTCGCCGTAGCCCTTGGCCAGCACCCGGGGGGCCTCATCCCCCTCGCGATAAGCCAGGGCCACCGCCTGGCGGCGACGTCGACGCTGCTGGGTGTCACTCATCGCTCACTCTCCTCCGGCCCGATAAGCCAGGGCCACCGCCTGGCGGCGACGTCGACGCTGCTGGGTGTCACTCATCGACGGGTCTCCTCGGAACGCTCCTCCGGCCCGATAAGCCAGGGCCACTGCCTGGCGGCGACGTCGGCGCTGCTGGGTGTCACTCATCGACGGGTCTCCTCGGGACGCTCCTCGTCCGGCCGGTGGCGTACCGCCAGGCGCGCCTCGAAGCCGAGCGCCTCGAGACGCCCGGCCAGGTCGGGCAGGCCCGCTTCGAGGCGCCCCACCACCGAGGCGTCGCCGCTATCCAGGGTCAGGTTGAGGCGCCGCGCCACCAGGCGCAGTTGCACGGCGACTTCGCCCAGCCCAGGCAGCACCAGGGTCAGTTCCGAGGCCCAGGCCTCGTCCGTCCCCTCCTCCCCCTCCGCTTCCTGACGAGCCCGCTCCTCATACCCCGCCGGCAGCTGGATCACCAGGGCCATGAAGATCCCCGACCAGACATCCCCCTCCCAGCGAACCACCGGATTGACCAGCAGCTCCAGCTGATGGCGCAGCACCCCCTGCAGCGACTCGGCGATCGGCTCGTTGGCACGGGAGAGCTCGCGCGCCCTCTCGGTGGCCTCTCCCTGGGCGGCGACCTCGCCCTGGGCGGCGGCCGGCAGGGCCAGCGGGGCAGGCCGCGACGCCGGGGCAGCGGACGATGACACAGCCCCACTGGCCTTGGCCGGCTGCAGGGACTGAATCTCCACCAAGCGCTGGGATCGCGCCGACTCCGATGCCGACGACGCCGCGCCCGGCATCATGGGCCTCGGCTCCCCCGGCGTGGCGACAGGCGACGCCACCGTACCCGCGCCAGGCGCCATGGGCGTGGGCACCGCGCCACGAGCGGCCGAGAGGGCCAAGGGGAGAACCGCCCCGGTGGGCCGCCAGGGTGCCGGGGGCTGCCCCCCCTCGGCGGGACGATAACTGAGGGTCCGCCACTGCTGGGGCTCCTGGGCCAGGGCGGCCCGGGGCAGCTCACCGCGATACCAGCGCGCCAGGTGGGACTCATGGAAGAGGCCGCTATGGCGAATGGAGCCCTCCAGCCGCTGGGCCAGGCTATCCGCCGTCGGCGACTCTCCCTGGGGCATCAGGGGGGCCGCGGGACGCACCGCCGAGGGCGGTGCCGGAAACTTGATCAGCAGGTCGGCGATGGTACGGGCGGTAGGACTGAAGTGGGTCTGGAAGGAGCCCGCGGCGGGCGCTGGCGCGGCCTGGGAAGCGGCCGGTCGCCCCTCGCCACGCTGCGCCGTCGGCGCCAGGTCGGCGATGGGCGGGCGACGCCCATCGAGACGGGAGTCGCTATGCAGGGCCCGGGTGGCGTCAGAGGCATTGAGGGGCCGCACCGGCTCGTTGAGGTCCCGGGGCGGCGCATGGTCCACCCGCTTGCCCAGCACCTGGTGCAGCAGGGTATCGAGAATCGGGGTGATGCCACTCACGGGGTGCCTTCGGGAAAGCGCTTCCTGGCCTCGATCACGGCACTCTGGGGCTGGCGGTAGGCGCGCTCCAGATCACGCTTGCGCCGGGAGTTGCCGATCAGCTCGCCCAGCTCGTCGCGGCGCGCCACCAGGTGGCGGCGCACCTCCATGTCCTGCTCGAGGATCCGCTCGAGCAAGTCGGCCTTGCGTTCGCGCTGGGCCGTATCGAGGGCCTGCCCCTGGTCCTCCCGGGCGAGCCGTTCCACCTCCTGCACATAGCGGGACTCCTCCTCGATCAACGCCTCCCAGGCCTCCTCTCGAGCCATGGCCAGCATCCGCGTGGAGCGTTCCAGCAGGGCCTCATAGCAAGCCAGCAGGCGCTCGGCCTCGCCTGACTCAGGGTGCTGTATCATCTTATCCCCCTTGACCGGCGCGACCGATCTCGCGCCAAGCCGAGCCGATATCCTCCAGCAGGCGCTCGGCCTCGTCGAGGGCGTCGGCATCATTATGCAGGTTGGCCCGCAACAGCAGCCGGGCAATATAATCATAGAGCGAGGCCAGGCGGCCGGCGATCTCGCCCCCCTGGTCATCATCCAGGGCCGCCGCCAGGCCATTATTGACGATATCCAGGGCCTTGGAGATCGCCTGCCCCTTGCCGGCGGCATTGCCCTGCTCGAGATGCAGACGAGCGGCACGGATCGAGGCCTGGGCGCCATCGAACAGCATCACGATCAATTGATGGGGACTGGCCGCCATTACCCCGCTCTCGACACCGACCCGGGCATAGGCCCCGGCGCCCTTGGCCTGGCTCTTGGCATGGCCCTTGGCATAGGCGGCTGCGCCGCGTCTGGCACTCATCATCTGGCTCCCTCGTTATCGGCCGATCTCCCCTGGATACCGGCAGTGACTCTCGATTTACCTATTGTGACCGATGGCCCCCCAGCCGCAGGGGACGATAAACCATGCTCTTCGTCGCTAATTTCCCTTATCGGCCCCACCGGAGGGGACTTGAGAGAGGCAGCACGACTTTTCTCACGCCTCAGGCCGGCGGTAGCGGCAGGGTTTCCACCGGCTCGCCCAGGGCAATCAGCAGCCCATCATGTAACAGCGCCCCCAGCCCCGCATTGGGTCGCCGCGCTTCCTCGACCCGACTGACCAGGCTGGGCAATCCCTGGCGATCCAGGCGCCGTACCCAGGCCAGCTCACCCCCGGCATAGCGCACCAGGCTGCCCACCGGAAAACGCCCGAAGTGAGCGATATAGCGTTTGACCCAGCGCGATTCGAAGTGCTCCGGATGCGCCAGCAGGTGGCGATAGATAGCCTCGACGTTCCAGGCCGGGCGATCCGCTCGAGGGCGGCCCATGGCGTCCACCACGTCGACCACCGCCGCCAGGCGCGCCAGCTCCGGCAGGTCGCCCCCGCGCTTGCCCTGGGGATAGCCGCTGCCGTCCAGGCGCTCGTTGATGCCCCCCACCACCGCCGCCACCACGCTGCGCGACAGCCAGTGGCAGGGAGCCGCCTGATCCAGCATCAGCGCCACATGGCCCTGCAACTGACGATACTGGGCCTCGTTGAGCGCCCGGGCCTGCTGCAGCTCGGCGGGCAACATCCCCTTGCCCAGGTCATGGATCATCGCCGCCGCCGCCAGGCTCTTGCGCAGCCCCGAGGGCAACTGCTGGGTGGCCACCAGGTCCACCAGGCGCACCGCCACCGCCAGGCCGTGCTGCACCAGGTGGGCCTCATGGGCCAGGCAGCCAAGGGCGAAGAGCAACTCCTCGCGATCCTCGTCCAGCAGCGCCAGCAGGCGATCGGCGTTGCGCGACAGCTCGATGCCATCCAGGCCATGGCCCTGCTGAAGGTCGAGGAGCTGGGCATCCAGGTAGGCGGCCAGGCGCGCCAGGCGACGCGCCATGGCGGTGGGGTAGCTCTCGGCGCGCCGTCGCCCCACCGCCGGCACCGACTCGGCGGCCTGGAACAGCGACGACGGCGTGCGCGTGGTATCACCATCGCTGGCGTGGCGAGCCGCCTCCCGCTCGATCTCGCGCACATAGAACCACAGCAGGCGTTCCTGCTCGGGGGTGATATCGGCGAACTGGAAGCCCACCTGAACCAGGTAACGCTCCGGCTCCGGCTTGACGTGCCGCACCTCGGCCAGCAGCGAGAGGCGTTGACCACTGGGGAAACAGAGCTCCAGCTCGAGGCGTTCGGGAGCCCGGGGCAGGACCCCGGAGGCCATGGCCGGCAGCTCCACCCGACAGCCCTCCACGGAGAGATCGCGCAGGTCCCCCTGCAGGCTGGAGGCCCCGCCCAGCTCGCCCTGCAGGGCGCGCAGGATCACTCCCACCTCCATGCTCAGGCGCAGCTCGGCACGATAGCTGGCACGCCGCTGCAGCACCTCGAGCCACTCCGGGCAGGCGCAACCGGCCTGCAACCGCCCCTCCACCTCGTGACACTCCTCCAGGGTCAACCAGGGGCTACGCAGTTGCTTGCCATGGACCTGGCCCTCCAGCCGGAAGCGCTGTCCCCGGCGCAGGGCACCGAGGATCTCGCGAATGGCGGTGATATCCAGCAACAGCGACTCGTCCAGGCGGGCGTCCAGCACCAGCACCGGCAGGGGCGACTGGCCCTCCCCCTCCAGACGCAGCGAGGCCCCGCCGGGCTCGGTCAGGGTCTCGAGCAGGTCGCGGAGTTCCAGGGGGTTCGCCACTCGTTGGTAGCCAGTCTCGTGCTGCGCCATCCGTGTCCTCGTATCTCAGCAGGAGAGCCCGGGAGTCCGGGCCCCGTAAGGGGATAACGAGTCTATCGGCCGCCGGCGCCCGGGCTTGAGGGAAAAATCACTCGGCGCCGGGCGCCAGCCAGTCACGGGTAAAGGCCGCTGCCGGCAGCGGTGGCGCATAACGGTAGCCTTGCCCCTCGGGGCAGCCCAGGGCCAGCAGGGCCTCGGCCTGGGCCGACGACTCCACCCCCTCGGCCAGGGCCGACAGGCCCAGGCTCTCGGCCATGGCGATGATGGTGGTGACGATGGCGCGATCGTTGGGGTCGCCGAGCATCTCGCGCACGAAGGAGATATCGATCTTGATCTTGTCGGCGGCGAAGCGCTTGAGATAGGCCAGGGAGGAGTAGCCGGTGCCGAAGTCATCGATATGCAACGCCAGCCCCGCCGCCTTGAGCCGTCGCGTCATGGCCACGGCATGATCCGGGTCACTCATGAAGCCGCTTTCCGTCAACTCCAGCGCCAGCTGCTCCGCCGCCACCCCGTGTTGGTGCAGGGCGCCCTGCACGACATCCAGGAGATGGTCGTCCTCGAACTGCGCCGAGGAGACATTCAGTGCCAGGCGCCCGGGAAAGTCCAGCCCCTGAGCCTGCCATTCGGCCAGCTGTCGGCAGCCGGCGTCGATGACCCAGGCCCCCAGACGATTGATCAGGCCGCGCTCCTCGGCCAGGGGAATGAAGTCGGCGGGACTCACCGCGCCGAGCTCGGCATCGAACCAGCGGCACAGGGCCTCGGCCCCGACCAGCCGGCCGCTGGCCAGGTCGACCTGGGGCTGGAAGTAGAGGCTGAGCCCGTCCTCCTCCAGGGCCCGAGCCAGACGCACCGCCATGCGCAGCCGCTCGCCGACCCGCGCCCCCAGGTGCGGCTCGAAGACGCTGTAGGGCTCACCACGCTGCTTGGCATGGTACATGGCGATATCGGTGTGCTTGAGCAGCTCCCGGGCACCGTCGGCATGCTCCGGGTAGAGGGCGATACCGATGCTTACCTCCACCGCAAAGGCCTGGGGCTCGATGACGATGGACGCCTCCAGGGCCCGGTGCAGCCGCCGGGCGGTGGCGCAGGCACCGGCCCGCTCGGCGGGATCGACCATCACCACGAACTCGTCGCCCCCCAGCCGGGCCAGGTACTCGCCCGGCGCCAGCACCGCCGAGAAGCGCTCGGCCACCGCCACCAGCACCCGATCCCCGACATCATGGCCCTGGGTATCGTTGATCTCCTTGAAGCGGTCGAGATCCAGGAACAGCAGCGCCAAGGAGTGCTCTCCCGGGGCGGCCAGGGCGCTCTCGAGGCGCTGGGTAAAGGCGGTGCGGTTGGGCAGCCCGGTGGCGGGGTCCTCGTAGGCCAGGCGGCGGATATTGGCCTCGTCGGCCTGGCGGGTCAGCTCCGCGGCGACCCGGGAAGCGAAGATCTGCAGCAGGCTGGTAATGAAGGTGGTCTCCTCCAGCGGCTCGGCGAACATCACCCCCAGCAGGCCGATCACCTCGCCGTCGCCGTCTTCCAGGCGTCGCCCGGCATAGCCGCGTACCCAGCCGAGCGCCTCCCGGGACGCCTCCGGCAAGCGCTCGGCGGCATGATCATGCACCACGCACTCGCCCCAGGTGAGGACATGCTCGCAGGGGGTGCCGGCCAGCCAATAGGCGAAGTTCTCCAGGGTCTCCCCCTCCACCACCGCAGCCAGGGTCATGGCCTGCCCCGGGGTGTCGGGATCGACCCGGGCGACAAAGCCCAGCTGGCCGCCCATGGCCTTGGCCATCTGGCGGGCCAGTTGATCGAGCCACTCGGCGCCGCTGCGCGCCGAGACCGCGCCGGCGATGGTCATCACCGCCTGCTGGATGCGCTGCTGTTCGCGACGATTGCGCAGGGTAGTGATGCCGAAGGCAAGGTTGTCGGCCAGCTCGCCGAGCAGCCGCAGTTCGTCGTCGTTGATCGGTTCGGGACACCCCTGGTAGAGCAGCAACAGGCCGAAGGTCTGCCCCTCGCGCCTCAGTGGCAGGGCAACGACGCCATGGTAGCCGTGCTCCCGGGCCGCCTGGCGCCAGACGAAACCCGGATCGGCGTCGATGTCCCGCACCACCTGGGGTTCGCCGCTGCGCAGGGCCCGCCCCGCCGGGCCGTGACCGCTGGGATCCTGTTCGGACCAGCTCAAGGAGAGCCGGGCCAGGTAACCGGCCCCGAGGCCGGCATGGGCCAGGGGGCGAATCGAACGGGCATCATCGTGGCGCGCCTCCCCCACCCAGGCGAAGCGATAGCCGCCCACCTCCACCGCCAGGCGGCAGATCGCCTCGAGCAGTTGGGTCTCTTGCGAGGCATGGATCAGGGCGGCATTGCAGCGGCTCAGCAGCCGCAGGGCGCGGTTGCTCGCCTCCAGGCGCTGCTCGCGCCGCTTGTGTTCGGTGATATCGCTGATCACCCCTTCCAGCATGGTCTCGCCGGTCTCTTCATCGACCACCGCCTGACCCTGCTCGCGAACCCAGCGCTCCTCACCCGTGGCGGTCACCAGCCGGTAGTTCACGGCGAAGGGGCGGTGCCTTTCCTGGGCCTGGTGAGTGGCCTGCAGCAACCATGGCCGGTCGTCGGGGTGAACCAGGCCGGCGAAGCGTCGGGCATGCTCGCCGAGCAATGCTTCGGGGGGGTAGCCGGTGATGGCCTCGGCGCCGGGGCTGACATAGGCCATGGTCCAGTCGGGGTCGTCGTGGCAGCGATAGACCATGCCCGGCAGATGACGCAGCAGGGTCTCCAGGCGCCGGGTGGTAACGTGCCGCGCCCGCTCCGCCGTCTGCCGCGCCAGCTCGGCCCCCGCCCGGGCCGCCGCCAGGCGCAGCAGTTCCTCGACCAGCGGCGAGGAAGGCATGATCCGGGAGTGCAGGGCCGCCACCAGCCCCAGGGCACGGCCATCCGGGGCAAACATCGGCACACCGATATAGCTCTGCACCTCCAGTTCGGCGAGCAGGAGGTCCTCGGGAAAGCGCTCGGCCACGCCGGCGGAGTAGTGACACAAGGACGGCCCCACTACCCCCTCGCAGGGTGTACCGACCAGGGGATAGGAAGGCGCCTCGAGGTGCCGCCCCCGGGACCAGAAACTCAGCGGATGGGCCCACCCCGCCTCGGTGCGAGCCACCAGCAGGTGATCGACGCCGAGGGTCTCGGCCAGGCAACGGCTCAGGCGATCGAAGAAATCGCCATGGGCCTCGAGGCTATCGGCCAGGCGGCGAAATGCCGTCAGGGCATCGATGGTGCAGCCCCGGGCGGTGGTACCGCCGGATTCGTGACTGGCGTCGCTCATGGGCCTCCTTGGCCGACCGGCTGAATATCCTCGAATTTCCCCGTGGCGCTGAAGTAGAGGCGAAAACAGCCATGCGCCCCATCGCGCCCCACGATGCGACGCAGGGCCGCCGCCGGGAAGACCACGCGCCGCCCATCCAGGCTATGGGTGATCACCTGATCGGCGCGCCCCTGATAATAGGCCAAGCAGGCCTCCGGGGACATGGCAAGACGAATATCGATGCTCGGCATCCGGGAAGCGCCTTCCTCGCCATCCACTGGGTTAGCAGAAGGTATCGGCCAAGGCGCACCAGACTTGAGAGTGGATCGAGGGCAGAGGGCCGTCAGCGGGCCGCCTGGCGCCGCTGATCCAGCAACTGCAACGCCGCCTCGGCGGTATCCACCAGGGAGGCACAGTAGTTGAAGGCCAGCAGGCGCAGTTCATGCTCCAGGTCATCGGCGGGCCAGGTCTCCAGCACCTGCCCCACCTCCCGGGCCATGCTCAGGCGTTGCTCCAGGCCAAGCCGGCTGGCCTTGCGGCAGATCAGCTCGATCAGCGACTCCGGCAAGGCCTCCAGCCGCCGATGGGCCAGATGGGCCGCCTCCGGGCTGCGGTGGTACGAAAAGGTCATCTCGGGCCGGCTGGCGCAGTGCAGCCGCCAGAGACCATGGCCGGCGCCGCGCTTGTCATGGGAAACAGCAAATTGTGTGGTTATTTTCACCGCGATTCCTTGACTGCATAGATGGGCCCCTTGCCACGGCGGGAAGGGGTCGAGAGCATGCTCGCTTTCATACATAGGCTATCGACTCGGCGTGGCAAAACTTGACGCCGCTTTTGTCATCGAACGTATCATTCTGATGACAGGCGAACCCGGTTCTTGCCCTCGCTCTTGGCCCGATACATCGCCTGATCCGCCTGGCGCAGCAGGGTATCGGCATCGATTTCCTGACCCGGGGCGTAGTAGGCGACCCCCAGGCTCCCCGACACCCGCACCTCGAGGCCAGCGGCCAGAGGCACCGGCGCCGAGGCGGCCGCCAGCAGGCGATCGATGATCGCCTGCCCCGCCGCCGGGCTCGCCAGATGGGTGACCACGGCCACGAACTCATCGCCGCCGAGCCGCGCCAGGGTATCGCTATCGCGCAGCTCCTGCCCCATGCGCCGCGCCAGGGTGACCAACAGCTGATCCCCCGCCGCGTGGCCATGGCGGTCGTTGACCGCCTTGAAACCATCCAGGTCAATGAAGATCACCGCCAGATGGCGGCCATCGCGGCTCGCCTGGTGGATGCCCTGGCGCAGCCGGTCGGCCAGCAGCAGGCGATTGGGCAGGTCGGTCAGTACATCATGCTGGGCCGCGTGCTCCAGGGCCTGCTGATGCGCCTTGAACTCGGTGATGTCCGACATCAGGCCCACATAACGCTGCAGCTGTCCTGCCTCATCATTCACCGCGCTGATGGTCAGGCGCTGGGGATAGGCCTGACCGCCCTTGCGGCGGTTCCACACCTCGCCTTCCCAGTTGCCCCGTTCCAGCAGCTGCCGCCACAGGGAGGCATAGAACTCCGGCTCGTGACGCCCGGCGCTGAGCAGCCGCGCATTGTGGCCCACCGCTTCGTCGCGAGAGTAGCCGGTGATGCGCGTAAAGGCCTCGTTCACCTCGAGGATCTCCCCGGCGGGGCTGGTGATCATGATGCCCTCATGGGAGTGGCTGAACACGCTGGCCAGCAGGCGCAGTCGATCCTGCTGATGACGCATCAGCCGGTTACGGTGCCACAGCAACAGCAGCAGACCGGCCACCAGCACCAGGCCCACCCCGGCCCCCAGGAGCCCCATCCAGTAGCGGGCCCAGATATCCCCCCAGGTGAACTGGGGCGCCGCATCGAAGGGTGCCAGACGCAGGGTGCGGGCCAGTTGCTCCACCGGCAGGTAGTCCTGAGGAGGCGCGAAGCCGGCGATATGGGCCGCCCGGGCCGCCGGGTGCTCGGGCGAGAGGGAGAAGAGCGCCACTGCCACCTGGCGAACCCGCTCCGGCGCCACCTGGGGCAAGGCGATAAAGGGCCACTCGGGATAGAGTCGTGTCGAGACCTGGTAGGGAAAGTCGACCAGCCGCTGGGGATTGATCACCGCCAGGCGCCCGGCCTCCAGCTCGCCGCTGGCGATCAGGCGCTCGAGGATGCCGGTGCGAATCAGGCCCACCTCGGCGCGTCCGCTCAGCACCGCCTGTACAACGGCGTCATGGCTGCCCAGTTCCATCAGCTGGGTATCTCGCCCCAGCTCGATACCGGCCTGATGCAGCTCGAACACATGGGCCTGAAAGCCGCCCAGGAAGCGCTCGCCAGGGATGGCGATACGCCGCCCGCGCAGGTCGCTCAGGGCCTGAATCTCATTGGCATGCGCTGCCCGAATCATCACCCCGCCCAAGTGCGTGACCGCCTCACCCTGCTCCGCATTGATCATGGTGGCCAGGGCACCGGTCAGGCTGCTGCGGCTGCGCACCTGGAGGTAGTGGCTGGGGTTGGTCATCAGCAGGTCGAGCCGGCGCTGGGCGATGGCCGACTCGATCTCATCCAGGCCGAGAACCTCCAGCGCCACCCGGGCATCCCCCAGCTGCTCGCTCAGGTAGTCGGCCAGGGGGCGATAGCGAGCCTCCATCACCTCGGGGGGACGGTAGGCGAAGACCCCCAGCGTCAGCGTCTCGTCGGCAGCAGAGTAGGCGCCACCCTCCTGATCGGCCAGCCCCTGGGGCATGCCACACAACAGAACCACACAGCTCAGCAGCCAACGGCAAAGCAACCCCTTCATCACTCCTCCCTCACGGGCAGATAACGGGAGGTGACCAGGGCCTCCAGATCAGCGGGCGATGTCAGCAGGCCGCGGGCTACCATCAGGCGATTGAGATGGTCGGCGGCCTCCATCACCGCCCCGCTGGGCGCCAGATAAGCCCGGTTGGCGACCACACCCGGCAGTTCAAGGCCGGCAAAGGTGCCCTGGGCCTCTTCCAGACTGAGATCACGCCAAGCGCCGATACGGCGCAGGGCATCCCCCGGGCTCTGTTTCAGGTGCTTCAAGCCACGAAAGTGCCCCTCCACCAGGGCCGAGGCGACCGCCCCGCGCCAGGGTAAACGATCGAGGCGCAGCGCCAGTACATCGAGGATCAGATCCGGGAACTGACTGCTATCGAAGACACGTACCGCCCCGTCACGCAACAACCGGCTGGCGCTGGGCTCGTAGGTGATGGCGGCATCAATGTGTCCCGCCCGCCAGGCCGCCGGCTGGCGATCCGGTGGCAGATCGATCAGCGTCAACTGATCGCGCTCGAGGCCCGAGGTCTCCAACAGTTGAGAGAGCACCAGCTCGCCGAGGGCCGAGCGCTCCACCGCCAGGCGTTTCCCGGCCAGCGCCGCGAGCGAGGCCAGCGGGGCGCGTGCCACCACCATATCGGCCCCCACCGACTCATTAAGCACCGCCACGCAGGTAAGCGGCAGACCGGCGGCACGGGCCTGGAGCACTTCATCCAGGGTCAGGGCGGCGCCATCCAGCTCCCCCCGCAGCAGGGCCGCCAGGGAACCTCCGGCATTGCTCGATTCGGCCAATTCCACACGCAACGGCAACCAGCCGAAGGCCTCGGCGAGATAGAGCGGCTCGTAGCCGGGCCAGGGGTGAATCCCCAGGCGCAGGGATTGCTGTCCATGGCAGCCGCCGAGCATCACAGGCATGGCGGCAAGGCACCCCAGGGCCTTGATGACCTCTCGTCGTTGCATGAAATCCCTCGGTTGCGTCCCTGGGTGGCACGCTCACACCACGCCACTTCCGTTAAGGCGACTTATCGGCCATCACCGCAGAGACTTGAGGGCCCTTTGACTTGATATCGATCAGGCTTCCAGACGAAGATCTATGCCAGGATGGCTCATTACAATAAACGACCGGATGCGTCGGACAACCGCAGACAGGAGTCGGCAACACCATGGAACTCAAGATATGGGGAACACTAGCGTTCAGTACCACCGCGCTAGCGGTGGCACTCTGGATCGCCCTGGCCTACTACCGTAGCCATCGGCACCAGAAGGCCTCTTCCGAAAGCCGCGAGACGGCCCCTGCCACAGCGGCCCCGATGCCCCCACCCAGCACGCCAGTCACCGTTTCGAAGCGCCACGGCCGACGCCCCTCCCGTGAGCAGACCCAGGCCCTGAAACAGTGCTGGTTCGTGGTCTTCGACACCCCCTCGGCACAGACCAACCACGGGCTCGCCGAACTGCTGAAGGCCCGCAACGCCTTCTATGATGCGGAACTCGGCGTCTACTACGTCACCTCCCAGAGCGCCAGCTACCAGCTGACCATCGCTCATTCGAGCTCCCCCGGACGGCTGCCGCCTCTGCATCAGGGCGACGACCATGCCCCGGTGGACGGCATCTCGGTACTGATCAAGTTCATCAACAAGCAGAGCGTGGTCAGAAACCCCAGCACCTTTATCGACCTGGTGATGGCGGCGCACGCCCTGGGCGGCTGCATCCTCACCACCGATCGGGAAGAGATCGCCCCCGAAGCCTTCCAGGCCCGACTTACCGATCAGGCACAGCCAACCCCCAGCCCCTAGAGGGGGCTATCTATATCGTGGGAGCTGGCCGGTCCTGACTCAGTGGGAACTGGCCCCCCAACCCAGTGGGAACTGGCCCCCTAACCCAGTGGGAACTGGCCCCCTAACCCAGTGGGAGCTAGCTTTAGCTGGCGATTTGATATCTCAGCCCCCTTTTAATCACCGGGACCTCGGCGATTGACGCCGCCAGGCGCCCCATCATCCCCTGCCGGATTCCCCCAACCCCAGTTGCCGATGCATGGCTTCCAGGGTGGCAATCGCCTCCCGTTCGCTGGCATCCGGCTCGAGGATCGCATCCCCCTTGCCCTCCTCGGCACGACGCAGATCGACGGCATAACGGCGGGTCAGGCTTTCGAAGTTCATGCGGATCGGCAGCAACTGTAACGTCAGGGCCTGGCGCTGCTGGCGACGCTTCGCCCGTACACGCTCATCCAGGGCATCCTGAATCTGTCGATCCAGGGTCAGGGAAGCGTAGGTCTCGATATGCCCCAGGTTGGGCAGGATATGTTCGAGGAAATGGCGGGCGGTCAGGCTCATGAGGTACCTCGAGCGACGGGGACGGAGATGGAGACGGGCAGACACCACGCCCTATCGGCCATATCGGCAAGATCTTGAGTAGCGATCCTCGACCGAGCTGGTCCCCCGCAATGAAGATATCGCCCTGCCGGGGTTCTCTGACTCACGACCAGGGACAAGGGACAAGGGAGCGATTATGACCTGGCCGCAACCCTTCCTGCGGGTAGTCGCTTTATTCGGCGCTGCTATCCTCTCGGCCCTGCTTCCAGCAGCATCGCCAGAGTGTGCTCCCGCTGCGCCTTGATGGCGCTGTCGAGAATCTCCAGCAGCTTGTCGTAGTCTTCCGGCAGTTCGGTCTCCATGCCGGTCGCCTCGAAGCGCGCCAGGGTCTCCTGGGTCTCGCGAATCACCGCCTCGAGGCGCTCGATCACTTCCTGGTGCTGGTCAGGCGACATGCGTTCGCTCCCGGGAGAATTAAGTAGCAGCGCTTCCAGCCCTGGCGGCCTGGTGCTTTACCAGTCATGAAGCGGATAGCCCATAAGCGCGGGCGGCTGATCCAGCGCCACCTTGACGACCAGGTACTCGAAGCCATCGGGTGCGGATGGGTTCAGCTTGGGTCGCATCGGCGAGCAGCGGTAAGCGGCGCCGACAAAATCGGCCGTGCGGGCCAGATCCCAGCAGATCTTGCACAGGGTGCTATCCTCCATCCCCGAAGTCCGGAATGCCTCGAAGACCTCGTGCTGAGCAACCTTGCCTTCCTCCCACCAGAAGGTGAAGGTTACCCCACCGGTCCCCTCCTCCTCACCGGAATAGGCGCAGCCAGAAAACAGCGGTGGGTAGGTCCTGTCACCGGTGAGCGCCTTGATGGCCATGGTGCGAATGTACTCGTACTCGGGCCGCGGCAGGTGCCTGGCGTCGATCAGGAAAAAGATTCCGGATTCCATGTCGTGTCTCGCTGATATACCGGAGGAGGGGAATGAGGGGGCAGTCGAGGTTCCCGCTTCCCCTTCCCTTTTGGCTAAGAAGATACCTGAGCACTGACTACCGCTCGTCTCTGGCGACGCACCATCACGACTCCCGTCAGCAGCATGATGCCAATCGGCAGCGGCGCAGCGAAGACACAGGCGGCCGCCGACGACAGGGCGAACAGGGACAGATAGCGCGCCAGCAGCCGCCGGCCCGCGGAAAACCTGCCGGCCGAACGCCACATCGCCAGGAAGGTAAAGAACCAGTAGAACCCCAGGGGAAGCGCCATCAGTCCCATCCAGGCACGCACGCTTCTCGAGAAATAGGCATTACCGGCATCGGCATTCATCAACTCAGCCAGCCGGTCACCGAAGAGGAAAAACAGGATGGCCACTAACACGATCGAGCCCATCACGCCCAGCCCCAGGAAGGCCTGAGCGAAGCTCCACCCGCCACGAACGACGCGAAGCCGCGCCACGAAAGGCGCCAGGCTACCCAGCAACAACGCAAGTAAATACGCCACGATATACCACCCTTGACTTCATCAATTAATAAAAAACATCATCCAGCCTACCCCCGCTACTCGCACACCCGACCGAGCAATAAGGGGTCTGTCTCTGCTCCCGTTTTCCTGGTAACCCAGACGAAGACGTGAAACATCCATTACTCACCATCCAGGAAACGGCAAACCTTCTCGCCCAGCAGCAAAAACAGTGCAATCACGACCGCAATACCCAGGCGCAGCATCGACATGATATAAGCCTGCTGGCCCGCCACCGAGGCATACTGGAGCGCTTCGAAGAACAGGTAGCCCCCCATGACCAGGCATAGCACCGCGGCCACCCGAAACGCCATGGCCAGGGTGAGCCAACGAGCGGGAATCTCGTCATTAAGCTCCTCGGAATGCATTTCTTCCCTGGATGACATACTTCCTCCTAGTTGGATAATATTTATCGCTATTCGCAGCCGGATGCACTGGGGGATGGACTGGTTCCCTGGCGAACCGACCATCTCTAGAAATCATCGACCGGAACAACAGTCGCTTGAGAAATGCGGGTCAGAAATGAGGGTCTGTCCCCGATAGCCCGCTGGGGTATCGGCTGCCCCTCTCTAGAAATCATCGGCCAAAGCAACAACCTCATCAGAGATCAGAAGTAACGACGCCTCATCCCTGAGAAATGAGGGTCTGTCCCCGATAGCCCTAAATAGCCCTAAATATGTCACGACATACCGCCCTTGACTTAATCAAAAAATATACCGACCACCCTGGCAGCCAGTCCGCCCCACCCTCTCTAGACATTCTCGACCAAAGGAGAAATGAAAAATGAGGGTCTGTCCCCGATATCCAAAAGGAGAAATGAAAAATGAGGGTCTGTCCCCGATATCCATGTCCCCGATATCCAATATCCATTTTTTATTTTTCCGGGTCAGAAGTGAGGGTCTGTCCCCGATCATCATCCGCTCCGTTCACCACTTGAAGAAATGAGGGTCTTCCCCCTATTGTCCGATCACTCAATACAGATCAATTCGTAGCATCCTGCCGAGTTCCCTGTACCTATTTCCAAAAAAATTGCATATTGGTAGCCAAGCTGGCTTTTGAATGCATGCAGCTTTTTCACGTCGAACCCCCTATCCACAGCACTTGTCGTTTTTTTAATCTCAATAACAATAAAATTTCTCGACCTGCCTCTCTCATGAACAATGATGTCTGGAAAAACGGTCCTACCAATCGTATCTCTGGAGAGCTCTTCACGCACAAGGCCTTGGGCACGCACCTTCAATCGCTTAGGATCATCATGGTCTCTATTGTATTCACAGTCGACATGCCACTCACTAAAACTTATCTGAAGATAACGAGAAAGCTGACTGGAAATTGTCCTCTCATTCAAATCCGACTCTAGAATAAAAAAGTCATTATCAATTAGCTGGGCGACGCAAATTTTAACGACCTCCACCACATCCACATCACCATCTTGAAAGTTGATTTCATTTTGAATTTCTCTCTTCACCTTGCCCCCTAATAAAAACGGGGCCTTTCGGCCCCGTCATTTCTTACCACTTCAGCCTTGCGGCCAAGCTTCAGATTAACCCAGCAGAGACAGCACGTTCTGCGGGATCTGGTTGGCCTGTGCCAGTACGGAAGTACCAGCCTGCTGCAGAATCTGCGCGCGGGTCATATTGGCCACTTCCACCGCGTAGTCGGCATCTTCGATGCGCGAACGAGCGGCAGCCAGGTTGGTTTCGTTGGTGCTCAGGTTGGTAATGGCATCTTCGAAGCGGTTCTGCACGGCACCCAGTTCGGAGCGCAGGGTATCGACCTGATTCAGAGCAGTATCCAGAGAAGCCAGCGGTGATTCAGACAGCTCTCCACGCTCATAAGTGGCATCTGCAGTGACCACTGCTGTTGAATCAGTACCATCACCAGCCGTACCAGTTGTAATATCTACATTGGTGACGTTCAGGTATACAGTTTCACCAGCATCGTTAAGAGTCTCGATCACATACTGGCCAGTGCCATTGCCATCTTCATCTGTAATCTCTTGAAAGCCATCACCTGAAGCGGTGATGGTATTTCCATCTTCGTCTTGCAGGGTTATTGCCCCCCCAACAGTATTATCATCGTCATCGGTCAACACTGCTGCTTGGAGGTTGTCGGTATTGACACCGTCCACATTGAACGTACCAAGACTGAGAGTTTCGGAGTTGATTTCCTGAAGGTTAACAGTGATGGTCTCACCGTCATTAGCCCCGACCTGGATTTTAACCCCTTGGTCGCTTGCCAGCACACTAACACCGTTGAAGCTGGTCTCTTCAGAGATGCGGTCGATCTCGGCCAGACGCTGACCGATCTCGTCCTGGATGGACTTGAGGTCATTGGCGGAGTTAGTGCCGTTCTGGGCCTGAACGCTCAGCTCACGAATACGCTGCAGGTTGTCGTTGACCTGATTGAGAGAGCCTTCGGCGGTCTGGGCCAGGGAGATGCCGTCGTTGGCGTTACGCTGGGCCTGAGCCAGGCCATTGACCTGGGCGGTCATGCGGTTGGCGATGGCCTGACCGGCCGCATCATCCTTGGCGCTGTTGATACGCAGGCCGGAGGAGAGACGCTCCATGGAGGTCTGCAGCGCGTTCTGGCTCTTGTTCAGATTGGACTGGCCAATCATGGAGGTAATGTTGGTATTGATCACAGACATGAGATCTTCCTTCTTGCGTTGAGGGCTCCATTGACCGCCCCGAGCCATGCATCGGTGGGGCCTGCCACAACGGCGCCGTTGGCCGTTGTAATCTTTAACGGCGGATGAAGGGGGGACTTTAGGGTTGGTTGGAAAAATTTTCTGGGAGGGGCAAGGGGCAAGGGGCAAGGGGCAAGGGGCAAGGGGCCAAGCGGCCAAGCGGCCAAGCGGCCAAGCGGCCAAGCGGCCAAGCGGCCAAGCGGCCAAGCGGCCAAGCGGCCA
>NZ_JADOTW010000048.1 GCF_015645095.1 Halomonas sp. 328 | reverse complement strand
GCGATGATCTACCTGATTGGCAGCCCCGTGGGCCGCTTGTCCGATCAGGCCAAATCCACATGAAGTGACGAAGAACCATATCGTGCAGGCTGCTATGCTGACTGCATCGAAGGAGCGGCCTCCTGCTTTGGTCTCTCGAAACAATCAAAAAGGCCGGATCGGGTCGCCCCGATCCGGCCTTTCAATGCCCCGAGCGTCCTGCTTCTCAGGAGGGGAAGGAGAACTGCGCTCCTTCGCGTACTCCGGCGGAGGGCCAGCGCTGGGTGATGGTCTTGCGCTTGGTGTAGAAGCGCACCGCGTCCGGGCCGTAGGCGGCCAGGTCGCCGAACAGCGAGCGCTTCCAGCCGCCGAAGCTGTGGTAGGAAACCGGCACCGGCAGCGGCACATTGATGCCCACCATGCCGACCTGGATGTGATCGCTGAAGTAGCGGGCCGCCTCGCCGTCGCGGGTGTAGATGCAGGTGCCGTTGCCGTACTCGTGGTCGTCGATCAGCCGCATGGCCTCCTGCATGGTGTCGACGCGCACCACCAGCAGCACCGGGCCGAAGATCTCTTCCAGGTAGCAGGTCATCTCGGGGGTCACCCGGTCGATCAGGGTGCCACCCACGTAGAAGCCGTTCTCGAAGCCCGGCACTTGCACGCCGCGGCCATCGACGACGATCTCGGCGCCCTGGGCCTCGGCGCTGTCGATATAGCCGCAGACCTTCTCCTGGTGGGCTTGGGTGATCACCGGGCCGAAGTCGTTGCTCCCGTCGAAGTGGGGGCCCACCTTGAGGGTCGCCAGGCGCTCGCTCATGGTGGAAACCAGGGTGTCGGCGGCGGCGTCGCCCACCGCCACGGCGACAGACAGCGCCATGCAGCGCTCGCCGGAGGAGCCGAAGGCGGCGCCGGTTAGGGAGTCGACCACGTTGTCCATATCGGCGTCGGGCATGACGATGGCGTGGTTCTTGGCGCCGCCCAGGGCCTGGCAGCGCTTGCCGTTGGCGCTGGCGCGGCCGTAGATGGTCTCGGCGATGGGGGTGGAGCCGACGAAGCTCACGGCCTGCACCCGCGGGTCGTCGAGCAGGGTGTCCACGGCCTCCTTGTCGCCATTGACCACGTTGAGCACCCCGGGGGGCAGGCCCGCCTCCAGGGCCAGTTCGGCGATATAGAGGGTCGAGGTGGGGTCGCGCTCGGAGGGCTTGAGCACGAAGGTGTTGCCGCAGGCGATGGCCATGGGGTACATCCACAGCGGCACCATGGCCGGGAAGTTGAAGGGGGTGATGCCGGCCACCACCCCCAGCGGCTGGAACTCGCTCCAGGAGTCGATATTGGGGCCCACGTTCTTGCTGTGCTCGCCCTTGAGCAGCTCCGGTACGCCGCAGGCGTACTCCACGTTCTCGATGCCGCGCTGCAGCTCGCCCTTGGCGTCATGGGTGATCTTGCCGTGCTCGAGGCCGATCAGCCGGCAGATCTCCTCGGCGTGCTCCTCCAGCAGCTGCTTGAAGCGGTACATGACCCGGGCGCGCTTGGCGGGCGGGGTGTTGCGCCAGGCCGGGAAGGCGGCCTGGGCGGCTTCGATGGCGGCCTCCACGGTGGCCTGGCTCGCCAGGCTGACCTGGCTTGCCACCTCGCCGGTGGAGGGGTTGTAGACGGCCTGGGTGCGGGTAGCGTCGTCGACGCGAACGCCGTTGATCAGGTGGCCGAGAGTGGTCATTGCAGTACCTCTAGCTAAACAGTGGGTCGGTCGTGTTCAGTCCAGTTCGCCGAGGGCGTCGCCCAGCACATTGATCAGACGGTCGATCTCCTCGGGCTCGACGATAAAGGGCAGGCCGAGCTGGATGGTGTCGCCGCCGTAGCGCACATAGACCCCCTTTTCCCAGCACTTCATGGCGATCTCGAAGGGGCGGCGGGCCGGCTCACCGGGGTAGGGCTCGATCTGCAGGGCGCCGGCCAGGCCGTAGTTGCGGATATCGCTGACGTAGCGGCTGCCCTTGAAGGAGTGCAGGGCGGCCTCGAAGCGGGGGCTCATCTCGCGCACTCGCTCGATCAGGCGGTCGTTCTCGAGCACCTCCAGGGTGGCCAGCGCCGCGGCACAGGCCACCGGGTGGCCGGAGTAGGTGTAGCCGTGGGGCAGTTCGAGCATATAGTCGGGGCCGCCTTGCTCCATAAAGGTCCGGTAGATCTCGCCCTGGACGATCACCGCGCCCATGGGCACCGCGCCATTGGTGAGCTGCTTGGCGACGTTCATGATGTCCGGCACCACGCCGAAGGCGTCGGCCCCGGTCATGGCGCCCATGCGCCCGAAGCCGGTGATCACCTCGTCGAAGATCAGCAGGATCTCATGCGCATCGCAGATCTCCCGCAGCCGCTGGAGGTAGCCCACCGGCGGCGGAATCACCCCGGCGGAGCCGGCCAGGGGCTCGACGATCACCGCGGCGATATTGGAGGCGTCGTGCAGGGCGATCAGCTCCAGCAGCTCCTCGGCCTTGTCGGCGCCACGCTCGGGCAGGCCGCGGGTGAAGGCGTTCTCCGCCAGCAGAGTGTGGGGCAGGTGGTCGGCATCGATGCCCTGGCCGAAGAGGGCGCGGTTGGCGCCGATGCCGCCCAGGCTGATGCCGCCGAAATTGACGCCATGATAGCCCTTGGCGCGGCCGATCAGCTTGGTCTTGGTGGGCCGGCCCTTCTTGCGCCAGTAGGCCCGGGCGATCTTCAGGGCGGTGTCGGCGCTCTCCGAGCCGGAGCCGGTGAAGAAGGCGTGATCGAGGCCCTCGGGGGTCAGCTCGCGCAGACGGTGGGCCAGCTCGAAGGCCTTGGGGTGGCCGAACTGGAAGGCCGGCGCATAGTCGAGCTCGGCGAGCTGGCGGCTCACCGCCTCGGTGATCTCCGGCCGACCGTGGCCGGCGCCGCAGGTCCACAGGCCCGAGAGGCCATCGAAGACCTGGCGGCCGTCGGCATCGGTGAAGTAGCTGCCCCGGGCGCCGACGATGATCCGTGGGTCGCGCTTGAACTGGCGGTTGCCGGTGTAGGGCATCCAGTAGGCATCCAGCTGTTCGGGGCTCAGGCCCGCGGTCTGGGGGAGATCACGCTCTGACATGGCCGCATCCTCGGTTGGCGTTGCCATTGGTGGTATGAGTCGCAGGCTAGTCCCGATCGGTGATAAGTTAAATCCAGGGTTTTTTAATCTTGTGAAAGCATTTGCTTAACTTATTCCGGCTGGGTCGAGAGCAGAAGGAGGCGCCATGTCACGCCGTAAGGCGGCCCTGAGCGGCCAGGTCAGCGATGCCGACCTGCGCCTGCTGCGTATCTATCGCAAGGTGGTGGAGTGCGGCGGTTTCTCCGCCGCCGAGGTGGAACTGAACATCAGCCGCGCCGCCATCAGCATGGCCATGAACGACCTGGAGACCCGGCTCGGCCTGCGGCTCTGCCAGCGGGGGCGCAGCGGCTTCTCGCTGACCGACGAGGGGGCCGAGGTGTACGAGGCCGCCCAGCAGCTGTTGGCGGCGGTGGAGGGCTTCCGCACCCGGGTCAATGGCCTGCACGCCTGGCTCAAGGGGGAGCTCAATATCGGCATCACCGATAACCTGGTGACCATGCCGGAGATGCATATCACCCATGCCCTGAGTGCCCTGAAGGCCCGGGGGCCGGAGGTGCGCATCAATATCCGCATGATCCCGCCCAGCGAGATCGAGCTGGGGGTGCTCGACGGTCGCCTGCATACCGGGGTGATTCCGGCCCTCAAGCGCCTGCCGGGGCTCGACTACCTGGCGCTCTACGAGGAGCGCTCGCGGCTCTACTGCGCGACGGGGCATCCGCTGTTCGCGGCCGAGTCGGTCACCGAGGCGCAGCTTGCCGGGTGCGATGCGGTGGTGCCGGCCTATGCCCAGACCGCGGAGATCAAGGCGTGCCATGATCCCCTCAAGGCCGCGGCCACCGCCACCGATCGCGAGGGCATCGCCTTCCTGATCCTCTCCGGCTGTTATATCGGCTACCTGCCGACCCACTACGCCGAGCGCTGGGTGCGCGAGGGGCGAATGCGCGCCCTGAACCCCGAGGCCTGGCACTACCTGACCCACTACAGCGCCATCACCCGCAAGGGCGCGCCTCCCAACCTGGTGCTGGAGAGCTACCTGGAGGAGCTGGAGCGGCTGGTCGAGGCGTCCCGGGAAGGGGGCGGGACGTGCCATTTCCCATCCTCAGGGTCATGACGTAAGCTGCGATGTACATTCATTAAATCTGGAGTCTCCCATGCTGCCGCGCGTTCTGCTCGTTTCCGCCGCCCTGGCCCTGCCCCTGGCCGCCCAGGCCGAGGCGCCCGACCTGCTGCCCGGGCAGTGGGAGTTCACCAGCACCACCACCGTGGAAGGCGACATGCCGATTCCCGATCAGCACGAGACCCATCAGGAGTGCCTGACCCAGGCCGAGATCGATGAGGCACCGATGACCATGATCGAGGAGGAGGAGGGCTGCGAGCTGCTGGAGCAGAACGTCAGCGCCTCCGGCATGGACTACCGCATGCGCTGTGCGGGGGAGGGCGGCGAGGCTTCTATCGTCGGCAACATGAGCTACCTGCAGGATCGCGCCGAAGGCAGCATGCGGGTGGAGATGACCACGCCCATGGGCGAGATGGTGATGAATACCGAGATTCAGGCCGAGCGCCTGGGCGACTGCTGAGCCGCCGTCTCTCGTCTCTCGTCATGCCCACGGGGCCGGATCCAGGATCCGGCCCCGTGTTTTTTGGCGGTTATCTCGCCTCGGCCGCCATCTCCGCCTCCAGGCGCCGCTTGACGTCGCCGGGGGCGCCGGTCTTGCGGGCCAGCAGGTCGTAGGCCACGGGAATCACGAAGAGCGTGAAGAGGGTCGCCGCCGCCACGCCGCAGAGGATCACGGTGCCGATCACCAACCGGGTCTCGGCACCGGCGCCGCTGCCGATGATCAGCGGAATGGCGCCGGCCATGGTGGTCACCGCGGTCATCAGGATCGGCCGCAGTCGGGTCACCGAGGCCTCCACCAGGGCGGCGTGGAAGCGCCGTCCCTGGTCGCGCAGCTGGTTGGCGAACTCGACGATCAGGATGCCGTTCTTGGCCGCCAGCCCCACCAGCATCACCAGCCCCACCTGGCTGTAGATGTTCAGCGACTGGCCGGTGACGAAGAGCCCGAGCAGGGCGCCACCCATGGCCAGGGGCACGGTGAGCATGATCACGAAGGGGTGGACGAAGCTCTCGAACTGAGCGGCCAGCACCAGGAAGACCACCAGGGCGCCCAGCACCAGCAGGAAGGTGGTGGCGCCGCTGGCCTCGCGGAAGTCCCGGGAGGCGCCGGCCACGTCGGTCTGGGCCTCGGCGGGCAGCAGCTCGGCGGCGCTGCGCTCCAGGTAGTCCAGGGCATCGCCCAGGGCGTAGCCGTCGGCCAGGTTGGCCTCCAGGGTAATGGCGCGCAGCCGGTTGTAACGGTTGAGGGTGTTGGCCCCGGCGAAGTCGGTGAGGGTCACCAGGCTGCCCAGGGGCACCAGCTCGCCGCTGCGTGACGAGCGCACCTGGATGTTCTCCAGGCTGCGGGCGCTGCGCTGGGTCTCCCGCTCGCCCTTGAGGATGACGTCGTACTCCTCGCCGCCGTCGACGAAGCGCGTCACGTTGCGCCCGCCCAGCAGGGTCTCCAGGGTGCGACCGATCTCGGTGACCGTGACCCCCAGGTCGGCGGCCCGCTGGTAGTCGATATCGATGCGCAGCTGGGGCTGGGTCTCCTGGTAGTCGCTGTCCAGGGCGGTGAGGCGCGGGTTGTCCTCGCGGATATGCGCGAAGAGGGTGTCGCGCCATTCGGCGAGCTGCTCGTAGGTGCCGCCGCCCAGCACGAACTGCACCGGCTTCTGGACCCGCTGGCCGAAGCCCTGGCGCATGATCGGCACCGCGGTGACCCCGGGCAGGGTGGCCAGCTCGGCGCGCACGTCGGCGAGGATCTCCCAGGCGCTGCGGCGCTGGCTCCAGTCGGTGAGGCTGACGATGGCGAAGCCGCCATTGAAGTTCTCGATATTGCCGAAGCCCCGCGGCGCCCGCACCACCAGGCGCTCCAGCTCGCCCTCCTCGACCATCGGCATCAGCCGCGCCTCGATCTCGTCCATGTAGTCGAGCATATAGTCGTAGGTGGCGCCCTCGGGGCCATTGACCAGGATGAAGAAGCTGCCGCGGTCCTCCTGGGGGGTGTATTCGCTGGGCAGGTGCTGGGCCAGCCACAGGGTGCCGCCGACCAGGCCCAGGAACAGCGCCAGCACCAGCAGGCGCAGCTTGAGCACGCGGATCAGGGCGCGCCGATAGAGGCGCTGGCTGAACTCCAGCAGCGTCTGGACGGCATGGGCCAGGCGCCCCTCCTGCATGCGCGGGCTGAGTATCTTGGAGGCCATCATCGGCGTCAGGCTCAGCGCCAGCAGGCTGGAGATGGCCACCGCCGCGGCCAGGGTCAGGGCGAACTCGGAGAACAGCCGGCCGATATTGCCCTGCAGCAGGCTCAGGGGCACGAAAACCGCGATCAGCACCAGGGTGGTGGCGATTACCGCGAAGGCGATCTGGCGGGTGCCGCGATAGGCGGCCACCAGGGGCGTCTCGCCATACTCGTGCATGCGCCGGTTGATGTTCTCCAGCACCACGATGGCGTCGTCGACGATCAGGCCGATGGCCAGCACCAGGGCCAGCAGGGTCAGCAGGTTGATGGAGAAACCCAGCAGGGCCAGGGCGATAAAGGCGCCGATCACGGCGATGGGCACGGTGACCGCGGGTACCAGGGTGGTGCGCACGTTACCCAGGAACATAAAGATCACCACCACCACCAGGCCCATGGCGATAAACAGGGTGATCACCACCTGCTTGATGGCGTCCGCCACGAACACCGAGGAGTCGTAGTTGAGGCTCAGCGCCATGCCCTGGGGCAGGGTCGGCTGCAGGCGCTCCATCTCGGCGATCACGCCCTCGGAGATCTCCAGCACATTGGCGGTGGACTGCTTGAGGATGCCCAGGCCCACCATGGGCACGCCGTTGCCCCGGAAGACGGAGCGCTCCTCCACCACGCCCAGCTCGACCCGGGCCACGTCGTCCAGGCGCACCACATAGCCGTCGCTGCCCCGGGCCAGGGCCAGGCGGCGGAAGTCGTCGGGCTCGGCGAAGCTGCGCGGCAGGCGCACCATGAACTGACGGTCCCGGGACTCGATGGCGCCGGCGGGCAGCTCGACGTTTTCGGCGCGCAGGGCGTCGGCCACGTCATTGACGGTGAGGTTGCGGGCCGCCAGGGCGTTGCGGTCGAGCCACACCCGCATGGCGTAGTCGCGACCGCCACCGACCCGCACCCGGGCGACGCCGGGCTGCACCGAGAAGCGGTCCACCAGGTAGCGGTTGGCGTAGTCGGTGAGCTCCGCCAGGGAGTAGTCGTCGCCGGTCAGGCTCAACCACAGCACCACGTCCTCGCTGGAGTCGGCCTTGGTGACCTCCGGCGGATCGGCCTCGTCGGGGAGGTTGCGGGCGGCCCCGGAGATGCGGTCGCGCACGTCATTGGCGGCGGCGTCGATATCCATGTCCAGGGCAAACTCCAGGCTGATTCGCGAGCGGCCGTCGCTGCTGCTGGAGGTGATCACCTGGATGCCCTCGATGCCGGCGATGCGATCCTCCAGCACCTGGGTGATGCGGGTCTCCACCACGCTGGCCGAAGCACCGGGGTAGCGGGTGTCGATGCTGACGATGGGCGGGTCGATGGCCGGGTACTCCTGGAGCGCCAGGCGCTCCAGGGAGAGGACGCCGAAGGCGATGATCAGGGCGGCGATAACGGTGGCGAAGACAGGGCGCTGGATGGAGAGATCGGAGAGCCGCATCAGGCGCCCTCCCCGGCGTGGCGGCGGCCCTGCTCGAGGATCTCGCGGATCGAGGTGTGTTCATCGGCGATGCCCAGCAGGGCGACCTGCTGGCCGTGGCGGATGCGCTGGGTGCCGTGGCTGACCACCAGGGCCTGGGGCTCGAGTCCCTCGCGGATCTCCACCAGGCCGTCGCCGCGCTCGCCGATGGTCACCCGGCGGCGCTCCACGCGATAGTCGTCGGCCTCGTCCAGCACCATCACGTAATGGCGCTCGCCCTCCGGCACCAGGGCCGCCTCGGGAATCACCAGGGCCTGGCGCGGCTGGCGCTGCAGGGTCACCGTCATCAGCATGCCGGGGCGCAACTTCAGCTCGGGGTTGGCCAGCTCGGCGCGCACCGGCAGGCTGCGGCTGACCGGGTCGACCCGGGCGCCGAGGCTCGCCACCTCGCCCTCGAAGCGCTCGTCCGGGTAGGCGGCACTGCGGGCGCTGAGGCGCAGCCCCGGGCTGAGGCTGGCCAGATGCACTTCCGGCACCGGGAAGTCGAGTTTCATCACGTCCAGCTTGTCGAGGGTCACCAGCTCGGTGCCCGGGGTGACCAGGGCGCCGACGCTGATATCGCGAAAGCCCACCACCCCATCGAAGGGGGCGCGGATGCGGCGATTGTCGAGGCGTGCCTGGATCGCCTCGATCTCCGCCTCGACCCGGCGCAACTGGGCCTGGGCATCCTCCACGTCGGCCCGGGGGGCCAGGTTACGGTTCTGCAGCTGGGCCAGGCGGTTCACCGCGGCGCGGCGCTCGTCGCGCTGGGCCTGGGCGGCGCGCAACTCGGCCTGGGTCTCGTTATCGCCCAGACGCACCAGCAGCCGACCCGCCTCGACCCGCTCGCCATCGCGGAAATTCACCTCGGCCACGGTGTCGGTCACGGTGGCCGAGAGGGTCACGCTCTCGCTGGCGGAGAGGGTGCCGAGGGCTTCCAGGGGATCGGCCCAGGGCCGCAGTTCGGCGCGGCTGGCGATTACCCCGGGCGCCGTCTGGGCCAGGGCAAGGGCGGGCAGCAACAGCAGAAGCAGAAGCAGCAGCAGCAGCAGGGTGGGCCATAGGCGGCGGGCCAGGCAGGCGTCAGGCATCGAGGTCATGGAGTCGAGTCACGGTGGATGAGACGAGGCCGGCGCATCCCGCGCCGGGCTGGGGTTCTCTTATCAGGCTAATGGAACCCTGGAGGGAAGAGTATGACAAAAATCGGCAAGCCCCTCACTATGTTATACAGAGGTTGTACGGGGTGGGAAAGTTCCCCGGCCCCGGGTAGAATCCGCGACCCATTCCAGCCCAGGAGCCTCCCATGCCGTCCTCCCCCGATGTGGTGGTCATCGGCGCCGGTGCCGCCGGCCTGATGTGTGCCCTCACCGCCGGCTATGCCGGGCGGCGGGTGCTGGTGCTCGACCACGCCAACAAGGCCGGCAAGAAGATCCTGATGTCCGGGGGCGGGCGCTGCAACTTCACCAACCTGGCCACCACCCCGGCCAACTTCTTCTCCGCCAACCCCCACTTCTGCATCTCGGCGCTCAAGCGCTATCGGCCGGAGCATTTCGTCGAGCTGGTGGAGCGCCATGGCCTGGAGTATGTGGAGAAGGCCCCGGGGCAGCTGTTCTGTGCCCACTCCGCCAAGGAGCTGTTGGCGATCCTGCTCACCGAGTGTGACTGGGCCGGGGTGGAGATCCGCCTCAAGACCGCCATCGAGGGCGTGGAGCGCCAGGGCGAGGGGATGCGCCTGCGCACCTCCGATGGGGTCATCGATACCGGCGCCCTGGTGGTGGCCACCGGGGGCCTGTCGATTCCCACCCTGGGCGCCAGCGGCTTCGGTTACGACCTGGCCCGCCAATTCGGCCTGGCGGTGACCGAGACGCGACCGGCCCTGGTGCCCTTTACCCTCACTTCCCAGTGGAAGGCACGGGCCGAGGCCCTGGCCGGGGTGGCCAGCGAGGTGGCGGTTCGCTGCCGGGACGGTCACTATCGCGAGCCGCTGCTGTTTACCCACCGCGGGCTCTCCGGCCCCGCCATGCTGCAGATCTCCAGTTACTGGCAGCCCGGCGACGAGCTGGCCATCGAGCTGCTGCCCGGCGTCGATGCCTTCGACGCCCTGGTGACGGCGCGTCGCGAGAGCCCCAGGCGTCAGCTCGGCACCTGGCTCGCCGAGCGGTTGCCCAAGCGCCTGGCCCAGGCGCTCATCGACTGGCACGGCGGCGATGGCATCCTGGCGGAGCGCGGCAATGCGGAGCTCGAGGCCTGGGCCCGGCGCCTCAATGATTGGCGCCTCAAGCCCGCCGGCACCGAGGGCTGGCGCACCGCCGAGGTGACGATGGGCGGCGTCGATACCCGGGCCATCTCCTCCAAGACCTTCGCCGTGGAGGGGCTACCCCAGCTGCGCTTTATCGGCGAGGTGCTGGATGTGACCGGCGAGCTGGGCGGCTACAACTTTCAGTGGGCCTGGGCCAGTGGGGTGGCCTGCGGCAATGCCCTTTAAGGGGCCTTTTAGGGCCCTCTTTTCCCGACGTTGAGAAAGCGGTGGGCCAGAAGCGCCAACCTTGCTTAGACTCAAGGTAGATCGCCGGGGGAGGGGCTCATGAGTTTGGGGGTGCTGTTACAGTCGACGCTGCGCTGTCCGGACTGTGGTCACCAGGAGCGGGAGACCATGCCCAGCGACGCCTGCCTGTGGTTCTACGAATGCCGTGGCTGCGGACGCTTGTTGCATCCCTTGCCAGGGGATTGCTGCGTGTTCTGCTCCTACGGCAGCGTGGCTTGCCCACCGGCCCAGAGTGCCGCCGGGGGCGACAAAGCTCAGGAACCCGGGACCTAGGCATCCCCATCGCCGAGACGCCGGACCGCTGCTGAAGCAGGCGCCAACCACCCCGGCGCAAGACCCCCACCTACCTTGTAGGAGCTGCTAGCTTTAGCTGGCGATTCTTTCATCTTAGCAGGCGTCGGGCGCGGCGCAGCAGCAGCGCCCCGGCGGCGACCCGCTTGGCGACGCGCACCAGGGAGGCGGGGCGTTTGGCACTGCGCCATATCAGCAGGCCGCCGACGCCATAGAGGGCGGCCTTCCAGCGCATCAACTCCTGCCAGCGGCTATCGACCTCGCGGCCGGCACCCTGCCAGCGCTCCGCGGCGACCAGTATATCGATACGCTGCTGTTCGATCCGCGCTTCCAGAGCCGCCTTATGTGCCGCTCGTTCATCGCGTGTCATGGCGCTCCGCCTCCCTACGCAGCAAATCGATACGTTGCTGTTCGATCCGCGCTTCCAGGGCCGCCTTGCGTGCCGCCCGCTCATCGCGTGTCATGGCGCTCGCTCTCTTTTTCCAGTAGCTCCCGGTCGGTGGCCAGGTGGCGCAGGGTGCTCTTCAGCAGGCTGGGACGGCGCGCCAGGCGGCGGACCCAGAGCGCCATGCCGAGGCCGGCGCCCAGCAGGGCCAGGGCGCAGGCACCCAGCGCCAGCAGGCGGTGGCTCTCCCAGAACACCACGACGACGAGCAGCACCAGCACCACCAGGCCCAGCAGCAGCAGGAGCAGGCTGAGCCCGCAGAGCAGCAGCAGGGTCACCAGGCGGGCGCGCTCCTCCTCGAGTTCCACCACCAGCAGGCGCAGGCGAGTCTCGCCTACGCCCACCAGGCTCTTGAGCAGTTGCTTGGCGGCCGCGAAGAGGCGACTGGCCGGTCCCTGGCTGTCGGCCATCAACGCCGCCCGATCAGCATGCCGATGACCACCCCCACGGCGGCGCCAATACCGACGCTGGTCCAGGGGTTGCTGTGAACGTAGCGATCGCAGGCGTCCACCTGTTCGCGGACGCTGTCGCGGGCCTCCTCGTAGAGGTGCTCGCCGCGAGCCTCGAGGCGGTGGCGGGTCTCCTGCAGACGCTGCTCGGCTTTCTCGCGTAGCTGCTTGATATTGCTGCGGGAGTCATCGGCGGTGGCGCCCACCAGCTCTTCGAGCGTTTGGGTCAGGTGCTCGAGATCGGCCTTGAGCTGGTCGGTGCTGGCATCGGTGCGGGGGGTACGACTGGCCATCGGGTCTTCCTCTGACGGTGAATGACAGGCTCAGCATAGCAGCCGCCATCGGCGCTGCAATCGGGGCTTACTCCGGATGGCTGCTGAACAGGGGGTTGAGGCTGAAGCCGAGGCTCAGGCGGTGTACCCGGTGATCGTAGTCGATCATGCTCTCGCCATAGCCGTAGTAGTACTGGAGGTGGCCGCGGATATTGCCGAACAGCGGCCAGGAGTAATCGATCTGGCTACCCAGGTTGCCGGCGCTGGGATTGCCGCGCACCACCAGGCTGGCCTCGTGGTCGCCATTGAAGCGGCGCGCCACGCCGATATCGCCATAGCCCATGAAGCGGTCGATGTCCGGGTTGTCGTCGTCGCCGTCCGACTCCGGGATGCGCCAGTGGGGGGCGAGGCTCACCGCCCAGTCGCCGTGCTGGAAGAGCAGGTCGACATAGAGCCGGTTCCAGCTGCGTGACAGTGGCTCGGAGCGACCGTTGGACTGGTGGTTGAAACCCAGGCGATTGCGGGTATTGGTCCAGCCGAACAGCGTCCAGGCATTGTCGAAGCTGAGGAAGACCTCGGGCTCGTAGTTGGTCTCCCGGAAGGGGGAGGAGGCGTCGGTATTGTAGGCCTGCCACCAGCTGCGCTGGGTATAGGCGAAGAAGAGGTCGCCGTTGTCGCCGAACAGGTCCTCCAGCAGGTTGACCTTGACGCTGAACTGGAACTTGACCTCCATATCGCTGGGGCCATTGGCATCGGTGATGGCACCAAAGGCGTCGCGATTGGGGCGGTTGTTGAAGCTGACCGGTAGCAGGTAGTTGCGGCGGTAGGCGGTGATCGCCAGGGGGTTGCGGGTCGATTCCCGCTCGAAGGCGCGGCGCTGGCGAATCTCCGCCAGCACCGCCTCGTCCGGCTCCTCGAGCAGGGAGGGGCGCGATGGCACTTCCCGGGTCTCCTCTTCGACGAGCTGTCGGCGCAGGATGTCGAGTTCGCTCTCCAGGGCCTGGATGCGCGCCTCGATGGCCTGTCGCTCGATAGGCGTCGGGCTATCGGCAAAGGCCAGGCCGGCCGGAGCCAACAGCCCGAGGGCACACAGCGAGGCCAATCGGAACGAAGCAGTCATGGTGGCTATCCATAGCGGGGATCATCAGGGGTTTCTACCATGCTCCCCGGGCAAGTCAACGCCAGGCGATGTTTGCTAAGTCGGCTTGGCTGAGGACCGGCTCAACCGCGGCGCGCGTAGAGCAGGAACTCCCGGTTGCCATCGCCGCCGAGAATGGGACTGTCCCCCCAATAATGCACCTCGAGGCCTAGCTCGGCGCAGCACGCCCGCAGGCGCTCCTCCACCTGGCGATGCAGGGCCGGGTCCTCGACGATGCCCCGGGCATTGACCCGCCCCGGCCCCACCTCGAATTGTGGTTTCACCAGGCTCAGCAGCTCGCCCCCGGGGGGCAGCAGGCGTGCCAGGGCCGGCAGGATCAGCGTCTGGGAAATAAAGGAGACGTCCATGACCGCCAGGTCGGGGCCGCTGGCGCCCTGGGCCGCGAAGGCCGACGCCAGCTCAGGGGAGGCGTCCATATGGCGGGCATTGAGCCCCTCCAGGCAGGTGAGGCGGTGATCGCCACGCAGGCTGGGATCGAGCTGATCGTGTCCCACCTCCACGCCGATCACATGGCGAGCGCCGTGGCGCAGGGCGCAGTCGCTGAAGCCGCCGGTGGACTGCCCCACGTCCAGGACCAGGCGCGCGCTCAGGTCGATCGCCAGGGCCTCGAGCAGAGCCTCCAGCTTGAGGCCGGCCCGCGACACATAGCGCTCCTCCGGGTCCTCGGCCACCGCGAGGCGGCACTCCAGGGGCAGCTTCTCGCTGGGCTTGTCGAGCACCCGGCCGGAGTCAATGAGAGTGACGCGGCCGTGGCGGATCAGGCGCTGGGCGCGGGCCCGGGAGCGGGCCAGGCCCTGGGTGACGAGCAGCTGGTCGAGGCGTTGCATCGGCATGGCGTTTATCGTGACGAGTGAATCGGGCGCGCAGTATAGCGTCGCCCCGGGGCCCGAGGCGATGGCTCAGGCATCCGGCGCCCTGGGGGCCGGATGGGCCTGAAGCTCGTTGGCGGGCAGGCGCTCGGCCCCCCAACTGCGCATCAGGTAGCCCAGGGCGCTATCCAGGCTCTCCTGGGGCACGCTATCCACATCGCCCTGTTCCTGGGGGTCGAAGTGGAAGATATAGAGTCGTGAGGCGAACTGCTCCACCGGCAGGGAGCCCTCGCCGAAGCGCTCGCCGTGACCAGCGGTGCTGACCCGGACCTCGTCGCCCCAGTCCTGGCCGCTGTCATTGTTGGGATTGAAGAAGTAGACCCGCATCACCTCCTCGGGGTCGAGGACGACCCGCAGGATGGTGATGGCATGCCAGCCGATGAAGCGGGCGGCGCTGTCGGTCACGGCGATACCGGCGGGCTGGGGGTGGATCAGCGGTTGATTGCCGTTGTAGTAGGGGTGGTAGGCGGCATAGAAGTGGCGCAGGAAGGCCTCGGGTTCCAGCAGTTGCCCGCTGGCCACGTCCACGTTGATGCGGAAACCGCGCCCGGCCCACCAGCCATGGAATTCCGGGTTGACCCAGCGGTGGGGGTCGCCCTCGCGGCCGAGGCAGCGACGCCCCATCTCCACGTAGATGCGATCCAGGTGAGGCACCACGATCAGCGAGACCGGGTCGAGATCCAGCGGCGGGGTCTCGGCCAGGCCGGCCTGGCTCTCCCGGGAGGAGATGGCCTCTCCCTCGAAGTGCATCACCACCTCGTCGTCCCGGGCCGCCCAGGCCACCATCTGCAGCAGGTAGTCTGGGTCATTGTAGGCCCACATGGAGAGGGCGCGGGCCGACTGGCAGGTGGGGTTGTTGCCCTGGCCCACGCCCAGGGGCTGGCCCAGCATGCACAGCACCCCTTCCAGGAGGCGGGCCCGGGGCGACGGTGAGTCACCGAAGACCTGCGCCAGGTGTTGAGTGTTCGTCTCGCTCAGCGTCAGGCCCAGCTGGCGCCACAGGGCCGGGGCCACCGGTGGCTGGTAGAGGATGCCGCGCTCCAGCATCAGCGCCAGGCCATAGATGGCCTGGGCGGTGGCCGGATGCACCGCCTCCTCGATCAGGGCATGCACCAGTTGGCGGTAACAGAGCAGGCAATCGCGGCCGGTGGCCGAGAGCCCCAAGGCTTCGGCCACAAGGTGGTCGCCCCGTTGCAAGAGATGGCGCAGCAGCAGGGGGTGATAGGGAGAGACCAGGCCGGTGTCGTGCATCGCCCGGGCGAAGCCGGAGGCCTCGTACTGCAGGGTGCCATCGTCCATGCTGGCTAGGCGCTGGGCATAGGCCTCGAGCCCGGGATCCTCGCGGCAGCCCTGGGTGGGGCCATAGAGGCTGCTGATCAGGCGGTCGGCGCCCTGACCGCTGGCGCCTAGCTCGATGCCCGGGTCGGCCCGACAGATGGCGATCTGGGTGATCATGCGCTTGGCCGCCTCCACCTGGATGGGACGCTGCTGCAGGATGCGCCAGATCTCGTCGATCAGCGGGTCGATGACCCGTTCATAGCCGATATGCTCCGCCAGGTGCTGGAGCAGCCGCTGGGGCAGCTCACAGAGGCGCCCCTGGGTCTCGCGCTGCGCCTCGGAAGGCGGCGTGAACAGGCGCCCCAGGTTGATGGCCAGCACCTGGGTCAGGAAGTGGTGGGCCTGCTCGGCGGAGACCTGGGGGTGGCGGTACTCACCCTGGGCCACGGCCAGCAGGCGTAACTCGCTCAGTGCCTCGATGACCAGGGTATCGGCCTGGGGGCTCTCGAGGATGCCGGCGGTCAGCGAGGGGATCAGGATCTGGGGGCAGGCCCAGTCGCTGCCGGCGAAGACGCCGGCCTCTTCCAGGCGTTGGGCGCGGGCCTGTAGGGCCGCGGCCCCGCCCGGCTGAAGCAGGACGCGACGCGCGCTGTCGAACACTCGAGGTAGCTTGGCGGGCTTGGCGAAGGGTCGAGCCTTGGCCAGCAGCTCGATGGCGCTGTCCAGTTTCACCAGCAGGCTCTCGAGCCTGCTGGTGTCTCCTCGAAGGGAAGGGGTCTCAGGAGGCACGCCGTTTCCTTAATCGTGGGACGGTCGATGATTATACATAGAAGTCCACTTCCTCCTGGCGTTTGAGCAGGTCACGCAGCGTCTCGGGGTCCTCCCCGGTGAAGTAGATCAGCCCCCAATGCGTGCCGAAGGCGGAGCGCTTGGTCACCGTCTCCTGGAGCGGCGGGGTCAGTTCGTGGGACTCGAAGTAGGGGTGATCCTCGGTCTCCTCGGGGATCTCCAGGCGGCTGACCACCCGGCGACGGGGATAGACCCCGAAGCAGCCGGCATAGCCCTTGGCATCGACCACTTCTCGGGGGAAGAAGGCCTCGACCTCTGCCTCGGTGCTCTTGGGGTCGAAGACCAGCATGCTGGCCTGGTAGGCGTTGAAGCCGTAGACCCGCTCCAGCAACTCGAAGACCTTGAAGCCCGGCGGCCGATAGGCCACCTCGCCGAAATACATCTCGCCGTCGCTGGTGACGAAGTACTCGGGGTGGATCAGGCCGAACTCGATATCGAAGGTCTTGATCAGTTTCTCGATCTGGGCGGTGATCTGGGCGCGATACTTCTCCAGGGCCGGTGAGGCGGGCACGAAGACCGAATAGCCCAGGGTCACGTACTCCGAGATATTGAGGAAACGGATCTTGCCATTATGGATCCAGGCCTCGACGGCGAATTCCCAGCCATCCAGGTGGGACTCCATCAGCGCGGGGAATTCCTCGTCGGGAATGGCATCCACGTCGTCGGGGGTGCGGATCATCCGGTGCCCCAGGCAGCCGGCCTTGTCGAAGGCCTTGAGATGAATCGGGTCATTGGGGTCGCCGTCGAGCTTGAGCAGGGTCTGGTTGACGCGGCGCAGGAAGCGCATCACGTCGTCGCGGTCGTGGGCCTCTTCGAAGATGCCTACGCGAATGCCGCCCAACTGGGCACGACGCTTCATCAGGGATTTATCGCGCATCAGCATCGATTGCCCCAGCAGGCGAGGGTTGTCGAGCAGCACCGAGTTGATGGCGCCGGCCCACTCCACGGTCTCCTCGAAGAGGGGAATCGCGACATTGACGCCCATGTGCTTCAGGGTTTCGGCAATTTCCAGGGAGCGGTCGTTGAGGCGCTCGAAGTTCCAGGGAACGTAGGGGATATCATGTTCCTGGCAGTAAGGCTCGGCCCAGTCCGGGGCGACGACCACATAGCGACGGTCGAAGTCCTCGGCGGCCTCGATGGCATTCAGGCTCCAGCCAAGCAGTGCGATATAACCCTTGTCAGGATTCGTCTTCATGGGGAAGTGCCTCTGCATCGGTGGGTGACTACCCCCTAACCTTGGACGCTTAGGCGGGGAATTGCCACCGGCCTTGCGAGGCCGCTGGGGCGCTGTTATAGTGCGCGGCGTCGATTCAAGCGGGTGTCCTGCTTGGCTCGTCTCGAGGTACCAAGACGTCCTCCGCTATGGTGGCCCCGTCGGTCCTCCCGCAACGCGAAGCTGCAAACCCCGCCAGGCCCGGAAGGGAGCAACGGTAGTGGTGGATGCGTGTGCCGGGATGTGGCTGTCGGGGCCGCCTCCATTTCGGCCCCATGGCCCGATCCTGTCCCCGGTGTTCTCCGAGCCCCAGCGGCTGCCTGCCGAACGGCTCTCCTCTTGCTCGTTATCCTTGACGCTTGATCAGATAGGCACGCAGTGGCGTAGCCAGCCTTTCCCTCTGTGCCAGCTCCAGCCACAGGTTGGCCAGGGCGTCGTCGGCATCCAGGGGGGTATAGTCCGGGTCCACGAGAGTCACCTCGTCGTAGTCTCGGGGTGGGTCCAGGGGATGCTGATCGAAGTGGTGGTCGTACTGAGGGTGAGGGTGGGCGGCCAGCCAGTCGTAGACTTGGCCGTTGCTGCGGCCGGCCTGGGAAAAGTAGAAGACGGCATCCCTGGGGAGGCGCAAGCCTTCCAGCAGTACCAGATAATTGGCCTCATGCTCGCAGGCCAGGTTCCAGCGCAGGTTATCCCGGTGTGACTGGGCCACGATATGACCGCAGACGCAGTGCCATACCAGGTGAGCGGTAATAAAGTGACGCTCCACCGGCCTCAAGGTGGCGGTAAAACGGGCATTGAAGAAAAGGTGGCGGCCATCGGTGGTCACCGTGTCGAGCCGATCATCGAGTATCGGAACCGGTGTGAGGTGGCGAGCCAGGCGTGCCGATGCGCCCTCGTGGCCGGCCCAGGTCTGGATCTCCTGTAGCCACTGTCGATGCTGTGCCGCTTTCAGGGCCTTGTTGTCACCGCTGTGGTCCGGGGTGGCTGCCAGGAAGCGCTGCCTGGGGCTCAGGCTATCGATCAAGGGCATGGTCAGGCTCCTCCATGAGTAGGTTGGGGGCATTGCCCCACTGAGTCAGCCTATGCCAGGAGGGAGAAGAGTGCCGTCGGCTTTCGATGACAGCAGGCGTAGGTGAGCGGCCAGGCCCGCTCCTCGGAGTGAGAAGTTTTTCAGCAAAGTCCTTGCAAGGGGGCGGGGTAATCCGTAAAGTACGCATCCGCTGCCAGCGACGGCCATCGTCACCGGCGGCA
>NZ_JADOTW010000047.1 GCF_015645095.1 Halomonas sp. 328 | reverse complement strand
CTGCTCAACACCGCCGGCGGCGCCACCTGGGTCTCGCTGCACCATGGCGGCGGGGTGGGCATGGGCTACTCCCAGCATGCCGGGGTGGTGATCGTCGCCGACGGCAGCGATGACGCCCACGCCCGCCTGGGCCGGGTGCTGCGCAACGACCCGGGTACCGGGGTGATGCGCCACGCCGACGCCGGCTACGAGATCGCCAAGCAGTGCGCCCGGGACAACGGCCTCGACCTGCCGATGCTGGATAAGTAAGCGCCCTGACTCGAATTCGGCGATGCGCTGATCCGGGAACAAGCCTCGGCGCGCATCGCCCTCGCCGTATCCTCTCAGGAGAGCCATATTATGACCCATCTCGAGATTCACCCCGGCAAGATGACCCTGGCCCAGGCCCGCCAGGTCTATGAGGCGCCGCTGTCGGTCAGCCTGCCGGCCAGCGCCGATGCCGCCATCCAGCGCAGTGTCGACTGCGTCAATCGCGTCGTCGCCGAGAACCGCACCGTCTACGGTATCAACACCGGTTTCGGCCTGCTGGCCCAGACCCGCATCGCCAGCGACGAGCTGGAGGACCTGCAGCGCTCCCTGGTGCTGTCCCACTCCACCGGGGTCGGCGAGCCCATGGAGGATGCCCTGGTCCGCCTGATCATGGTGCTCAAGGTCAACAGCCTGGCCCGAGGCTTCTCCGGCATCCGCCGCGAGGTACTCGATGCCCTGGTGGCACTGATCAACGCCGAGGTCTACCCGCATATTCCCCTCAAGGGCTCGGTGGGCGCCTCCGGCGACCTGGCCCCGCTGGCCCATATGAGCGTGGTGCTGCTCGGCGAGGGCAAGGCCCGTTACCGGGGCGAATGGCTCCCCGCCCGGGAAGCCCTGGCGGTGGCCGGCCTCGAGCCCCTGAACCTCGCGCCCAAGGAGGGCCTGGCGCTACTCAACGGCACCCAGGTCTCCACCGCCTACGCCCTGCGCGGCCTCTTCGAGGCGGAAGACCTGCATGCCGCCGCCACCGTCTGCGGCGCCCTCACCGTGGAGGCGACCCTCGGCTCCCGTTCGCCCTTCGATGCGCGGATTCACGAGGTCCGCGGCCAGCAGGGCCAGATCGATGCCGCCGCCGCCTACCGCCACCTGCTCGGGGAACGCAGTGCCATCGGCGACTCCCACGCCCAGTGCGACCGGGTGCAGGACCCCTACTCCCTGCGCTGCCAGCCTCAGGTGATGGGCGCCGCCCTGACCCAGCTGCGCCAGGCCGCCGAGGTGCTGGCCGTGGAGCTCAATGCGGTCTCCGACAACCCGCTGGTGTTCGCCGAAGAGGACGACATCATCTCCGGCGGCAACTTCCACGCCGAGCCGGTGGCCATGGCCGCGGACAACCTGGCGCTGGCCATCGCCGAGATCGGCTCCCTCACCGAGCGGCGCATCTCGCTGATGATGGACAAGCACATGTCCCAGTTGCCGCCCTTCCTGGTGGAGAAAGGCGGGGTCAATTCCGGCTTTATGATCGCGCAAGTCACGGCGGCTGCCTTAGCCAGCGAGAACAAGGCCCTGGCCCACCCGCATAGCGTCGACAGCCTGCCCACCTCCGCCAACCAGGAGGACCATGTCTCCATGGCCCCGGCCGCCGGCAAGCGCCTCTGGGAGATGGCCGCCAACGTACGTGGCATCCTCGCCATCGAGTGGCTGGCCGCCTGCCAGGGGCTGGACCTGCGGACCGACGCCGATGGCCGGCGCCTGACCACCTCCGAGTCCCTGGAAGGGGCCCGTACCACCCTGCGCGAACGCGTCGGCCACTACGACAAGGACCGCTTCTTCGCCCCGGATATCGAGGCCGCCACCGAGCTGCTGGCCAGCCGCGCCTTGAGCCCCCTGGTACCCGCCGGTATGCTGCCCAGCTGCCACTGAGCCGCCCGGCATCTCCGTGCCCCCACGGCGCCGGCCGCGGGGGCGTCAGTGCATTCGTTTCCAACGATAAGAGCTACCCATGAATGCTATCGTTCTCGCCATCCTGGTGATGGTCGGCCTGAGTCTGGCTCGGGTCTCCGTGGTCTTCGCCCTGATCGTCGCCACCCTGGTGGGGGGCCTCTATGCGGGCATGCCCATCGGGGAGATCCTCGACGCCTTCAATGACGGCCTCGGCAACGGCGCCACCATCGCCCTCTCCTATGCGGTACTGGGGGCCTTCGCCGTGGCCCTGTCCCGCTCGGGGGTCACCGAGCTGCTGGCCAACCGGGCCATCGCCGGGCTCAACCTGGACACCCCCAGCGACAATCGCCGCCTGGTCACCTATACCCTGCTGGCGGCACTGCTGGCCGCGGCGGTCAGCTCGCAGAACCTGATCCCGGTGCATATCGCCTTTATCCCGGTGCTGGTGCCGCCGCTGCTCAAGCTGATGAACCACCTGCGCCTCGACCGGCGCCTGGCCGCCTGCGTGATCACCTTCGGCATCACCGCGCCCTATATGCTGCTGCCGGTGGGCTTCGGCGCCATCTTCCTCAACGATATCCTGCTCGCCAATCTCAACGAGAGCGGCGCCGAGCTGGGGCTGGAAGTCACTCGCCAGATGGTCCCCCTGGCCATGGTCATTCCCATCGGCGGCATGGCGCTGGGGCTGGCGGTGGCGGTGCTGTTCAGTTACCGCAAGGGCCGCGACTACGAGGACCGCGACCTGGCCCACGGTGACGAGACCCCGGCCCAGGCGGCCCGTCACCTGGCCGGCTGGCAGAAGGCGGTCCTGGGGATCGCCCTGGTCGGCACGGTGGCGGTGCAGCTGCTGACCGGCTCCATGGTGCTGGGGGGCATCTTCGGCTTCGCCCTGCTGTCGCTGAGCGGCGTCTTCCACTGGCACGAGCAGGACGGCATCTTCACCGAGGGCATGCGCATGATGGCCCTGGTCGGCTTCATCATGATCGCGGCGGCGGGCTTCGCCAGCGTGATGCAGGCCAGCGGCGAGGTGCAGGGCCTGGTGGAGGGCTCCACCGAGCTGATCGGCAACAACAAGGGGCTGGCGGCGCTGATCATGCTGCTGGTGGGACTCTTTATCACCATGGGCATTGGTTCTTCCTTCTCGACCATTCCCATCATCGCCTCCCTCTATGTGCCCCTGGCGCTGAGCTTCGGCTTCTCGCCGCTGGCCACCGTGGCCCTGGTCGGCACCGCCGCGGCCCTGGGTGATGCCGGCTCGCCGGCCTCCGACTCGACGCTCGGCCCCACCGCCGGCTTGAACGCCGACGGCCAGCACGACCATATCTGGGACAGCGTGGTGCCCACCTTCCTGCACTACAACATCCCGCTGATCGCCTTCGGCTGGGTCGCCGCCATGATCCTCTAAGCCTTCTGGCGGGGGCGCTGCAACGCAGCAAGGAGTGTGTTACACCTAGGGGACAATCTCAGCCGTGGAGACAGGGATGCCCCCACCCCCGCCTCGACCCCTCGCCCCCCGGGGTGACCGCTGCGCCCGGCACTGGGGGGCATCATGAGCAACGTCGCCTGGGCCGCAACTCGGCTCTCGCCCCTGCGCCTGGCGGGGCTCGCGCTGCTTTGGTGGGCGCTCGCCGGTGGCAACGCCTGGGCCTGGGGGGTGCCGGTGATCCTGGTCACCGCCCTGACCATGCCCCGCAGTGGCCTGTCGCGACTGCGCCCCCTGGCCTTCCTGGCCTTCCTGGCCTTCTGCCCCCTGGCACTCTGGCTGGCCCTGCGCGGCGGCGTGCAGGTGGCCCTGCTCGCCTGCCGGCCTCGCCTGACCCTCAACACCGCGCTGATCGACCACCCCTGGCACTGCCTGCCGGAGGGGCCGGGGCGCCTGTTCATGGCCAGCCTGATCAACCTGATCCCGGGCACCCTGACAGTGCGCCTGGCGCCCGATAGACTGGTGGTGCATGTGCTGCACCTGACCCCGGCGACGCCCCGCCACCTGGCAACCCTGGAGCGGCGCATCGCCCGCCTCCATGTCACCGAGAAGGAACTCGACTGATGCCGCTCCCCCTTGCCGTCATGCTGCTACTGAGTTGCGCGGGCGTCGGCCTGTGGCGGATCTGGCGTGGCCCCAGCGGGGCCGACCGGATGCTGGGGGCCGAACAGCTCAGCACCCTGGCCATCGCCATCCTGCTGCTGCTCGGTGCCTTCCTCGACCAGCCGGCCCTGGGGGATGTCGCCCTGCTCTTCGCGCTGCTGGCCGCGGTAGCCATCGCCACCTTCGTGACCCGCACCTGGACACGACTGCACGAGGCGCAGCGCCGTCCGGAGGAGGCCGAGGGTGACTGAGGGACTCGCCTTGATCGCCCCCTGGCTGATCGCCGCCGGGGTGGGCTTCTTCCTGACCGGCGCCCTGGGGCTATGGCGCTTTCCCGATGCCTATGCGCGGCTACACGCCCTGACCAAGGCCGACAACCTGGGGCTCGGCCTGCTCTGCCTGGGGCTGGCCTGTCAGGCGGCCAGCCTCTCGGCGGCCCTCAAGCTGTTGCTGGTCTGGGGGCTGGTGCTGGTGGCCTCGAGCATCGGCGCCACCCTGATCGCCTCCACCGCCCTCGCCCGGGGGCTGCGTCCCGTGACGCGGCGGGGGTCGCGGCGGGGGGCGCGGCGGGGGGCGCGGCGGGGGTCGCGGGATTCGTGAGCGCCTTCGTCATCGGCTTCGACCTGCTGCTGGGGGCCGGCCTGCTGTGGCTGGCCTGGCAGGCCCTCTTCCACCCCCAACCCTTCGCCGCCGTGGTGCACTTCATGGCCTTCGGCCTGATGATGGCCCTGGCCTGGGTACGACTCGAGGCCCTGGACATCGCCCTGGCCGAGGCCGCCATCGGCGCCGGGGTCACTGGCGCCCTGCTGCTGGCGGCGCTGGGGCGCCTGCCCGATGGCCCGACACCACGGCGTCTCCTGCGGGCCTGGCAGCGCCCTCCGGTGGCCCTGGCCCTGGGCAGTGTCCTGCTGCTGAGCCTCTGGCTGGTTTGGGTAGCCTGGCAGCTGCCCCGGCCCGGGCTCGCCGCCGAGGTGACCGCGGCCCTGCCGGAGAGCGGCGTGCGCCATCCGGTCACCGCGGTACTGCTCAATCTGCGCGCCCTCGATACCCTGCTGGAGGTGGCGGTGATGCTCGGCGCCGTCTGGCTGGTCTGGTCGCTGGGCCCCGAGCTGCGGCCCTATGCCCCGGTCACGGCCCTGCCGGGGTTGCCCGCCCTGACCCGGCTGCTGCATCCGCTCTTTCTGATGGTGCCGGCCTACCTGCTATGGCGGGGCAGCCATGCCCCAGGAGGCGCCTTCCCCGCCGGCGCCGTGCTGGGCGCCGGCGGCATCCTGCTGCTGCTGGCCGATGGCGTGCCCTGGATGCAGCGCCCCGAGCATCAGCCTTTGCTGCGCCTGCTGCTGGCCGCGGGCCTGGTGCTCTTCCTGGGCCTGGCCCTCGGTGGCCTGCTGCTCACCGGCACCTTCTTCGCCATTCCCCTGGCCATCGCCGGCCTGGCGATCCTCGCCGTGGAGGTGGCGATTGCCCTCTCCATCGCCCTGATGCTGATGGCCTGCTACCTCTTCGGAGAGCCGGGACGATGAGCGGGCTCTTTCCCCTGCTTGCCGCGCTCCTGGCTGGCCTCTCGCTGGTCGGGCTGTTCCGGGCCCGCACCCTGCTGCGGCGCATCCTGGCGCTCAATGTGCTGGCCAGCGCGCTCTTCCTGTTGCTGGTGACCCTGGCCCGCACCGAGGCGGGCCTCGACCCGGTGCCCCACGCCATGGTGCTCACCGGCATCGTGGTGGCGGTCAGCACCACCGCCGCGGCCCTGGCGCTGATACTTCGTGCCACGGAACCGCCCGGCGACGGGAAAGAGCCTTGAGCCTCGTCGCCTGGTGGCTACCCGGCGCCCTGCTGCTGCCCCTGGGGCTGGCCCTGGCCGCCTTCCTGGGCCTGGCCGCCCCCCGCACCCAGGTCGCCCTCGCCCTGGCCGGCATCGTCGCCGGTGCCTTGGGGCTCCTGGCGGGCAGCTCGGGCCTGCCTCTAATGCTGCCGGTGGGCGGCTGGGCGCCTCCCCTGGGCATCGCCTGGTGGCTCGACCCGCCCGCCGCCGCTCTGCTGGGCATGACCGCCCTGCTGATGGGTCTGGCCAGCCTCGCCCAACTGGCCGACCCCGAAAGCCGCGACGACCGCTTCCTGTGGAGCCTCTGGTGGCTGCTATGGGCCTCCCTCAACGCCCTGCTGCTCTCCCGGGATCTCTTCAACCTCTATGTGGTGCTGGAGCTGATGAGCCTGGCCGCCGTGGGCCTGGTGGCCCGCAGCAAGGAGGATCCCGGCCATCGGGCGGCCCTACGCTACCTGCTCGCCTCCCTGCTCGGCTCCCTGCTCTACCTGCTCGGCGTGGCCCTGCTCTACGGCCAGACCGGCCACCTCGACCTGGTGCTGCTGAGCGAGGCCTTGACCACCACCCCGGCATCCCAACTGGCGGCGGTGACCCTGACCCTGGGGCTCGCCATCAAGGCGGCCCTAGTGCCCCTGCACCTCTGGTTGCCGGCGGCTCACTCCCGGGCCCGGGCGCCGGTCAGCGCCCTGCTCTCCGGCGCCGTGGTGGCCGCGGCGCTGATGGTGCTGTGGCGGCTCTGGCTGGGGCCCCTGGCGCGGCTCGATGGCAGCCTGCGTCCGGCCCTGGCGCTGCTGGGCGCCACGGCGTTGATCTGGGGCGGCCTCCAGGCGATGCTGCAGCGGCGCCTGAAGTTGGTGATCGCCTGGTCGACCCTCTCCCAGAGCGGCTATGCCCTACTGCTGCCGACCCTCGCCGGCGGCAGCTGGCATGGCCCGGCGGCCCGGGGGGCGGTGCTGCTGCTGGTGGCCCATGGCCTGGCCAAGGGAGCGCTCTTTCTCGCCGCCGGCGCCCTGTACCGGGCCCATGGCCATGACCGCCTATCGGGGCTCGCCGGCGGTGCCCGGCACGCCCCCCTGGCATGGGGCATCATCGCACTCGCCGGACTCGGCCTGGTGGGGCTGCCCCCCGGCGGCGGCTTCGTGGCCAAGTGGTGGCTGCTCGAGGCGAGCCTTGCCAGCCAGCGACTCGGGCTCGCCGCCCTACTGCTGCTGGGCACCCTGCTTACCGCCGCCTGGCTCTGGCGTCTCGCCGAGCTGGCCCTGCGACCGATCGAGCCGGCCGATACCCAAGCCCCCACTCACTCTCCCTGCGGCGTTACCCTGGCCGCGGCCCTGACCCTGGCCCTGCTGGCCTGGGTGGTGGGGCTCGTTGCCCTGGCGGGGCTGCCTGCCTCACCGCTGCCGCGCCTCACCCTCGCCGACGAGGCCCGGACGCTCGCGCTGGCGGCCATGGTGATCTGGCCCCTGGCGCTCCTGGCGGCCTGGCGGTGGCCACTGGCCACCGCCTCGCCCCGAGGGCTCGTGCCCCTGCTGGCCACCGCCGCGGCGGCCCATCTGCTGGCGCTGCTGGCCGACGACCTGCTGAGCTTTCTGGTGGGGGTGACCCTGCTGAGCCTGGCGGGCTGGGCCCTGGTGCGGCTCGATGGGCGCCTCGCCTCGCGACGGGCCGCCGCGGGCTACCTGGCGATGATGCTGCTGGCCGAGCTGGCGCTGCTGGTGGGCCTGGTTCTGGCCTGGCAGGAGGCGCCCTCGCTGCGCTTCGACGCCCTGGCCAAGGCCGGGCTGTCGCCGACCACCCTCGCCGCCCTGACCCTGGGGCTTGCCCTCAAGGCGGGGCTGCCCGGCCTCCACGCCTGGCTGCCCCTGGCCCACCCGGCGGCCCCGCCGCTGGCCAGCGCCGTGCTCTCGGGGCTGATCGTCAAGGTGGGAGTGCTGGGAGCGCTGCGCCTGCTGCCCGGCGCCGAGGCGGCGCCCCCCCTGGCCGTCGCCCTGGTGGCCCTGGGCCTGGCCGGGGCCGGCTACGGGGTGCTACGGGGCCTGCTCAGCGCCTCCCCCAAGCGGCTGCTGGCCTGGTCCAGCGTCAGCCAGCTGGGGTTGATGGCCACCCTGCTGGGGCTACTGATGCAGGGCGTCGAGGCGGCCCGACCCGCCCTGCTGCTGCTGGTTGCCACCCATGCCCTGGCCAAGGCGGCCCTCTTCACCGGGGCCGGTATCGCCGGGAACGCCAGCCCCGCCAGCCGGCGCCTGGTGCTGGCGGCGCTGCTGCTGCCCGCCCTGACCCTGGCCGGGCTCCCGCCCAGCGGCGGCCTGCTCCTCAAGCAGGGCCTGACCGAAAGCCTCGTCGCCGGCGGCCTGCCCGGCGGCCTCGCCACCCTGAGCGGTGTCGGCAGCGCCCTGCTGATGCTGCGGCTCTTCCTGCTGTTGCACCGGCAGCAGAATGCGCCAGAACCGGCGCCCGACGCCCCCTGGCTGCTGGCTGGGCTGGCCGGGCTCGGCGCCCTGGCCGCCCTGCTGCCCTGGTGGCTGGCCCCGGCCCCGATGGCACTGCCGGCCGAGGGACTATCGGTGCTGCTGACCCTGGGGCTGCCCTGGCTTCTGGCCCTCGCCCTGGGCGCCGGGCTGCTGGCGGCAAGGCCCCTTCATGCCTGGCTAAGGGTCACAGGAGTCCGCCAGAAAGTGCGCCAGCGTGCCCGGCACCAGGGGCTGCAGCGGATGGCACGGGACTGGCACCGCCGGCTGCGCCGCGCCGAGGCCTGGCTAATGCCCTGGCCCGCCTTCGGCGTCAGCCTAGGGGTGGTGGCCCTACTGCTGGCCGCCGCCAGCAGGATCTAACGGCGGTTGCGCCACCGTCAGGCGGCCGCCCGGCAGAAACCTATTCAAATTATATTTGATGTACAACTTTTGCATCGCTATGCTCGAGCCAACTTCCCTGGTGCGAGAGTGTCGATGCCATCCCTGCTTCAGCGACTCACTGTGTCCTTCTTCCCCGCCGCCCCCGAGGCCCCGGATTGCACCCAAGACGGGCGCTATGAGGCGCTTTTCCATGCCCTGCCGGTCGCGGCCCTGCTGGTGGATCACCACGGCGAGATCCTTACCAGCATTGGCGCCGCCCAGCGGCTCTGGGGCGATGAGCCCCTGCGCGGAACCCCATGTCGCACCCTCTTCCCCGAGCTGAACCCGGCGCTCCTGGATCAGGAGCAGCGCCTGGAGGGAGTGGATGGTCGGGGTACGCCCTTTCTGGCCGGCGTGACCCTGGGACGCCACGCCGAGGGACGCCTGGTCACGGTACGCCCCCTGGAAGCCCCGGCGGTGAATCACGCGGAACAGGCCCTGGAGCAAGCCCTGGATGCGGTGGTCACCATCGACGCCGACAATCGCATTCGCTTTTTCAATGCCGCCGCCGAGCGCCTGTGGGGCTATCGCCGGGAGGAAGTGCTGGGAGAGAACGTCAAGCGGCTGGTGCCGGAGGCCTATCGGCATCAACACGATGGGTTTATCCAGCGTCACCGTCACGGCGGCCAGAATCGCATCGTCGGCAGCAGCCGCGATGTGCAGATGCAGCACCGCAATGGCGAGCCCCGCTGGGTCAATCTCTCCATCTCCCAGGTGGAGGTCGATGGTGAAACCTGCTACACGGCCTTCGCCAAGGACATCGGGGCTCAACAGGAGCTCAGGGAGCGGCTCAATCAAACCCTGGAGCAGGCACTCGACGCGGTGGTCACCATCGACCACCACAACCGGGTCACCTTCTTCAATGGGGCGGCGGAACGCCTGTGGGGCTATGCCCGGGACGAAGTGCTCGGACAAAATGTCAAGATGCTGGTGCCGGCGGCGATTCGCCCCCGCCACGATGACTACGTCAATGCCAACCGGGAGGGGGGCGAGAACAAGATCGTCGGCTTCACCCGAGAGGTGCCCATTCCCCGCAAGGATGGCGAGACCCGCTGGGGTAGCGTCACCCTCTCCAAGGTCAAGCTAGGGGGCGAGACCCACTACACCGCCTTCTTCCGGGACGTCACCGACGAGGTGGCCCTGCGCGCCGAGATGGACGAAAAGATGACCCGGGTGGACGAGGCGAGCCAGCGTATCAGCGCTCTGGTGGAATCGATCGATGGCATCGCCAGCCAAACCAACCTGCTCTCGCTCAATGCCGCCATCGAGGCGGCTCGGGCCGGAGAGGCCGGCCGTGGCTTCGCGGTGGTGGCCCAGGAGGTGCGCCAACTGGCCGAGCGCTCTTCCGGTTCGGCGGGCAAGGTGCGTCACGGGGTGGAGCTGACTCGCTCGCTACTGGCTGAGCTGAAGGAGACCCTGGGGCGCCTGGCACAGAAGCGTTGAGGACCGCCCCGCGTTTCAAGCCGCCCCGCAGCAGGCCTTGAACTTGCGCCCGCTGCCGCAAAGGCAGGGGTCATTGCGACCCGGCTTGAGGCGTTGCCAGGACGTCTGGCCATCGCAGTAGAACCAGTGCTCGCCCTCGCGCAGGAAACGGGATCTCTCCTCCAGTACCGCCCAGCGCCGCCCCTCCCGGAAGGTGGCGCGAAAGTGCACCCGTCCCTGCTCGCCCTGGGCCTCGCTATCCAGCACCTCCAGGCGTATCCAGCGGGTCTGGTCATCCGCGGCCAGGGTGGCGGGCCGGGTCGAGGCGTGCCAGCTGGCCAGCAAATAGTCGGTCAGGTTCAGGGCGAAGGCGCTATAGCGAGAGCGCATCAAGGCCTCCGGGGTCGGCGCCGGCGCCCCGGCGTGATAGGGGCCACAGCAATCCGCATAGGCGGCGCCGCTGCCGCAGGGACAGGCTCGCTCGTCCATCTCTTGGCTCTCCTTGGGGTCGGCGCGCCAGTGTGCCATGGCGCGTTGCGGCTGTCCCCGACCTTGACCGGGTCATAGGGTTGTCGTGATGGGCTTTACGGTCCGGGGCTAACAGCGCCCCTCGTTCACTCTTGCCGTGATCCCTTGACCGGGATCACTGCGTTGCAGCAAGGGCTATGCTACACCTGTCATCCGGCCCACCGGCAAGGAGAGAACCGGTATGCACGACCCCGACACACCATGGCACGCCCTGGAGGCCACGGAGGCCTTGGCACATCTCGACACCCCCGAAGCAGGCCTGAGCGGCGCGGAGGCCGCCCGGCGCCTGGACGAACATGGCCCCAACCACCTGCGCCAGGCCAAGCCTCGCCCCGCCTGGCGGCGGCTGCTGGCCCAGTTCAACAACCTGCTGATGGGCATCCTGCTGGTGGCGGCCCTGGCCAGCCTGATGCTGGGCCATCGCCTGGACGCGGCGGCGATCCTCGGGGTGGTGGTGATCATCGCCCTGATCGGCTTTATCCAGGAGGGTAAGGCGGAGCAGGCCCTGGAGAGCATCCGCCAGATGCTCTCGCCCCAGGCCCGAGTGGTACGTGATGGGCGCCGACAGACCCTGGATGCCCGAGAGCTGGTGCCCGGGGATCTGGTGTGGGTGGAGAGCGGCGACCGGGTGCCCGCCGACCTGCGCCTCTTGGAGACCAAGCGGCTACGCACCCAGGAAGCGGCGCTGACCGGCGAATCCACGGCGGTGGACAAGACCCTCTCGCCGGTGGCGACCGACGCCGAGCTGGGCGACCGCACCAGCATGGCCTTCGCCGGCACCCTGGTGGTACAGGGCACCGGCCTGGGGCTGGTGGTGGCCACCGCGGCCCAGACCGAGCTGGGGCGCATCTCCGAGCTGCTGCGGGAGGTGGACAAGCTCAAGACGCCACTGCTGCAACAGCTCGACCGGGCCGGCCGGGTGCTGGCCCTGGTGATCCTGATGGCCGCCGGCCTCACCGCCGCCTTCGGCGTCCTGGTTCATGGCCAGCCCCTGGGCGAGATGTTTATGGCGGCGGTGGGCCTGGCGGTGGCGGCGATTCCCGAGGGGCTGCCCGCGGTGGTCACCATCACCCTGGCGCTGGGGGTGCAGAGCATGGCGCGGCGGCGCGCCATCATTCGCCGCCTGCCGGCGGTGGAGACCCTGGGCGCCATCTCCACCATCTTCTCCGACAAGACCGGCACCCTGACCCGCAACGAGATGACCGCCCAGGCGATCTGGCTCCCCGAGGGGGAGTACCGCATCGAGGGCATCGGCTTTGCCCCCCGGGGTGACTTCCAGGTTCTGGATGCCCAGGGCCACCCCCAGGCGGTGAGCCCCGATACCGACCCCGCCCTCCTGCACTTTCTCAAGGTGGGAGTACTGTGCAACGACGCCGAGCTGGCCGAGGTCGAGGGCCAGTGGCAGATTCATGGCGACCCCACCGAGGGCGCCCTGGTGGTGGCCGCCGCCAAGGCGGGGCTCACCGCCGGCGAGCTGCGCGGCGACCACGGCCGCCAGGATGCCATTCCCTTCGAGTCCGAACGCAAGTACATGGCCACCCTGCATGAGCTGGAGGGTGAGCCGCGCCTGCTGGTCAAGGGCGCCCCGGATCGTCTGCTGGAGATGTGTCATCTCGAACGCACCCCGGACGGCGGCGAGGCGCCGCTGGGCACCGAGGCCTGGGAGGCGCGCATCCATGCTCTCTCCTCCCGGGGCCTGCGGGTGCTCGCCCTGGCCGAGAAAGCCGTACCCGGCATCGATGAGCTCGGCGACGAGCACGCCGAGGAGGGCCTGGTGCTGCTGGGACTGGTGGGCCTGCTCGACCCGCCCCGGGAGGAGGCGATCGCCGCGGTGGCCCAGTGTCTGGCGGCGGGCATTCGCCCGGTGATGGTCACCGGCGACCATGCGGTGACCGCCCTGGCCATCGCCCGGGAGCTGGGCTTCGCCCATACCGAGCGCGCCCTCACCGGCCGCGAGGTGGAAGCCATGTCGGATGCCGAGCTGGAGCAAGTGATCCTCGAGGTGGATGTCTTCGCCCGGGCCGCGCCGGAACACAAGCTGCGCCTGGTCCAGGCAATGCAGGCCCGGGGCGGCATCTGCGCCATGACCGGCGATGGCGTCAACGACGGCCCGGCCCTGAAGCGCGCCGACGTGGGGGTGGCCATGGGCATCCAGGGCACCGAGGCGGCCAAGGAGGCCGCCGAGATGGTGCTGGCGGACGACAACTTCGCCACCATCGCCGCCGCCATCGAGGAGGGACGCAAGGTCTACGACAATATCCGCAAGACCATCACCTTCCTGCTACCCACCAATGGCGGCCAGGGGCTGGCCATCCTGCTGGCGGTGCTGGCCGGCAGCCGGTTGCCGGTCACGCCCCTCCAGGCGCTCTGGGTGAACATGGTGGTGGCGGTGACCCTGGGCCTGGCGCTGGCCTTCGAGCGGGCCGAGCCGAACCTTATGGCCCGCCCGCCCCGGGACCCACAGGCGCCGCTGCTCGATCTCTTCCTGCTATGGCGGGTGGTGTTCGTCTCGCTGCTGCTGCTGGCCGGGGTCTTCGGCGTTTTCGCCTGGATCCTGCATGGCCAGGGGGGCGGCGAGGCGCTGGCCCGGGCCGGGGCGGTCAACATGCTGGTGATGGGCAGCGCCGCCTACCTGATCAATAGCCGCTTCCTCACCGCCAGCGCCCTCTCCTGGCAGGGCCTCTTCGGCAGCCGCCCGGTGTGGCTGGCCATCGGCCTGGTGGCCGCCCTGCAACTGGCCTGGACCTACCTGCCGCCGATGCAACTGGTGTTCGGCAGCGACGCCCTGGGCCTGGTTCACTGGGCGGTAATCCTCGCCGCCAGCCTGGGCATCTTCCTGGTGGTGGAGCTGGAGAAGTGGCTATGGCGACGCCGCCCGCCCCACCGCGCCTCGCATCGCGAAGAGGCGGCGCCCTGAGGCGACTCAGCGGCGGCGGCGCCCTTCCCCATAGACCACCACCCGGTCGCGACCCCGCTCCTTGGCCAGGTACATGGCCTGGTCGGCGTAGTGAGCCAGGGCCTGGCTCTCCTCGGCATGATCCGGGCACAGGGCCAGGCCGATACTGGCGGAGACGCCAAGGGTCAGGTGATCCACCGCGAAGGGCTCACGCAGGGCCGCGCAGAGCGCCTCGGCCACCCCGTGAGCGTCGTCCCGATCGCGGATCAGCGGCAGCAGCACCACGAACTCGTCGCCGCCGATGCGCCCGATCACGTCCGAGGCTCGCAGCCGCGCCTCCATGCGCCGCGCCACGGCAATCAACAGGCGATCGCCGACCCCATGGCCATGGGTGTCATTGACCGGCTTGAACTTGTCCAGGTCAATAAACATCAGTGCCAGGGGCTGGCCCTGGCGCAGGGCCAGGCGAATGGCCTTGTCCAGGTGGGAGAAGAACAGCGCCCGGTTGGGCAACCCGGTGAGGGGGTCATGCTGGGCCATATGGCGAATCTTCTCCTCCATGGCCCGGCGCTCGGTGATATCCCGGGCGATGCCCATGCAGGTGGCCAGGTTGCCATCCTCGTCGAACATCGGCGAAGCATTGGAGGTGTGCCAGCGCCAGTTCCCATCGGCGTGACGCATGCGATACTCCACCCCCTGCTGCTTGGTGCCGGTGTGAAAGAGCTCGTGGAGGAAGGCCTCCAGCCCGGGACGATCCTCGGGGTGGATGAACTCGCTCAGCGGCCGCCCCAGGGCCGCCTCGGCGTCGAGCCCCAGCATCTCGGTCCAGTTGGGGGAGACATAGTCCAGGCGTCCCTCCCGGGTCAGGGAGTAGATGATGTCGTTGGCGTTCTCCACCAGCAGCTGGAAGCGTCGGTCATTGACCGCATTGCGCTCCTCGAGCCGCTTCTGGGCGGTGATGTCATTGACATAGCCAGTCCACACCAGGCTGCCATCCTCGAGCCGCTGGGCGATATCGTTGGCCTCCAGCCACAATAGCCGACCATCCCGGTGATACATGCGAAACTCGCTATGCCAGGGCGCCAGGCGCTCGGCGCACTCCAGACTCTCGCGGATCACCCGCTCTCGGTCGTCCGGGTGGATCAAGCCAATCAGCGCCTCCGCATCGGCCTCCGCCTCGGCGACGCTGACGCCGAACATCTCGGCGACCCGCTTGCCCACGTAGGGGTAAGACCAATGGCCGTCGACATCACGACGCAGCTGGTAGATAAAGCCCGGCAGGGTATCGGCCACCGACACCAGGGTCTGGGTGAAATCGCGCAGCGGCGTGATATCCCGGGCACAGCCCAGGATCAGCGCCACCCGACCCCGCTCGTCGAGCAAGGGCGTCAGGCGGGTCTGCCAGCAACGCAGCCCCCCGGGAAGCGGAAACTGCTGTTCGAAGAGGCGAGTCTGGCGCGCCAGCCGGCAGAGCCGGTACTGCTCCTCGATTAGGGGCGCCAGGGCCTCGGGTAGCGCCTCGGTAGGGGTGTGGCCCTCTATCGCCGAGCGGGCAATGCCACTGCCCTGGATCAGGGCCTCGTTGACCCGGAGGTAGCGAAAGCCCTCCCCCTCCACCGCCACCAGAAACTGGGCATCCGCCGCGGCCTCGAAGAGGCGACGATAGACGGCGTCTGCTCGCAACGGATACCGATCACTCGGCTCTCCCATGCGCCTTTCCCCCGCGTCGCGCCGAGTCCCTGGCAAGGTTATCTATCTATGTATCTAGCCATACTGGCATAAACGGACGCCCGGGCGCTTCAACGCTCGTAAAGACAATGGCCTTACATGTTCGGGTAGTTGGGCCCGCCGCCGCCTTCCGGCGCCACCCAGGTGATGTTCTGGGCCGGTTCCTTGATATCGCAGGTCTTGCAGTGCACGCAGTTCTGGAAGTTGATCTGGAACTGCGGCTGGCCGGCGTCGTCCTCGACCACTTCATAGACCCCCGCCGGGCAGTAGCGCTGGGCGGGCTCCGCGTATTCGGGCAGGTTGTCGCGGATCGGCAGCTCCGCATCGGTCAGCCGCAGGTGACAGGGCTGATCCTCCTCGTGGTTGGTGTTCGACAGGAACACCGAGGAGAGCTTGTCGAAGGAGAGCTTGCCGTCCGGCTTGGGGTAGTCGATCTTCTCGAACTCGCCGGCCGGCTTGAGCTGGGCGTGGTCCGCGCTGGTGTCGTGGACATTGGGCAGCTTGCCGCCGAGCAGCTGGTTGACGACGTTGTAGGCGCCGCCGCCGACGGTACCGTACTTGTGGATCGCCGGACCGAAGCTGGCGGATTCCTTGAGCTCGGCGTAGGCCCAGCTGGCTTCCCATTTCTCGGTGAAGGCGGTGAGCTCCTGGCCGCCCTCGTCGCCCTTGGCTCGTGCGTCACGATTGTTGATGGCCTCGAAGACCGCCTCGGCGGCCACCAGGCCCGACTTCATGGCGGTGTGCAACCCCTTGATCTTGGCGAAGTTGAGGGTGCCGGCGTCGCAACCGATCAAGAGGCCCCCGGGGAAGGTCATCTTCGGCAGGCAGTTGAGGCCGCCCTTGGTGATGGCCCGGGCACCGTAGGCGACCCGCTTGCCGCCGGAGAGGTGCTTGGCCAGCACCGGGTGGTGCTTCATGCGCTGGAACTCGTCGAAGGGCGAGAGCCAGGGATTCTGGTAGGAGAGGTCCATGATCAGGCCGACCACCACCTGGTGGTTCTCGGCGTGATAGAGGAACCAACCGCCATGGGTGGACTTGTCCAGGGGCCAGCCGGAGCCGTGCAGCACCAGGCCGGGCTCGTGCTGTTCGGCGGGCACGTCCCACAGCTCCTTCAAGCCGATGCCGTAGTGCTGGGGATCGCGACCGGCCGCCAGGTCATATTCCTGGATCAGGCGCTTGCCGATATGGCCCCGGGCGCCCTCGGCGAAGAGGGTGTACTTGGCGCGCAGCTCCATGCCCGGCATATGGCCGTCCTTGGGCTGGCCATCGGCGCCGACGCCCATGTCGCCGATCAGGATGCCCTTGACCACGCCGTCCTCGACGATCGCCTCCTGGGCGGCGAAGCCGGGGAAGATCTCCACACCCAGCCCCTCGGCCTGCTCGGCCAGCCAGCGGCAGAGGTTGCCGGCGCTGATCACATAGCGCCGGGAGTCGCCACTCGTCAGGTCGCCGCCGGTGTTATGCATCGACTTGGGCACCAGGGCATTGGGCAGCCTCAATGCCTTCTCGGCATCCTTGAGCAGGTAGACCTCGTCACGGGTGGCCGGGGTGGTCAGGGGCGCGCCGCGCTCCTCCCAGTCGGGGAAGAGCTCGGCCAGGGCGCGAGGCTCGAAGACCGCCCCGGAGAGGATATGGGCGCCCACCTCCGAGCCCTTCTCCACCACGCAGACCGTCAGTTCCTGACCGGCGTCATTGGCCTGCTGCATCAGCCGGCAGGCCGCCGACAGGCCCGAGGGGCCGGCGCCGACGATCACCACATCGAATGCCATCGAATCGCGTGCTACCTGTTCCACTGGGTCTTCTCCCTCGCTTAGGGTCAGCCGAGCCGCTGCTCGAGTTCCGGCAGAGCCTGGAAGAGATCGGCGACTAATCCGTAATCCGCGATCTGGAAGATCGGCGCCTCCTCGTCCTTGTTGATGGCGACGATCACCTTGGAGTCCTTCATCCCCGCCAGGTGCTGGATGGCGCCACTGATGCCCACGGCGATGTAGAGGTCCGGGGCGACGATCTTGCCGGTCTGACCCACCTGCATGTCGTTGGGCACGAAGCCGGCGTCCACCGCGGCGCGCGACGCGCCGATGGCCGCGCCCAGCTTGTCGGCGATGCCGTCGAGCAGCCTGAAGTTCTCGCCGTTGCCCATGCCGCGGCCCCCGGAGACGACCACCTTGGCAGCGCCCAGCTCGGGGCGGTCGGACTGGGCCAGCTCTTCCTTGATAAAGATGGACTGGGCGTTGTCGGCGACGAAGTCCACCGCCTCGATGGAGGCGCTGCCCTGACCTTGTGAAGAGACGGCGGCCGCGTCGAAGGCGGTACCACGCACGGTGATCACCTTAAGGGCGTCGTCGCTCTTCACGGTGGCGATGGCGTTACCGGCATAGATGGGACGCTTGAAGGTGTCGGCGCTCTCCACACTGATAATCTCGGAGAGCTGGCTGACATCCTTGAGGGCGGCGACCCGGGGCAGCACGTTCTTGCCGGTGGTGGAGGCGGCCGCCAGCACATGGGTGTAGTCGGATGCGAGCTTATGGATCAGCGCGCCCAGGGGCTCGGCCAACTGGTGGGCATAGACGGCGTGATCGGCGACGCGCACCTTGGCCACACCATCGAGCCTGGCGGCGGCCTCGGCCACGGCGGCGACACCTTCACCGGCCACCAGGACGTGGATCTCGCCACCGGTGCTGGCTTGCACCTGCTGGGCGGCGGCGACCACCTGGGCGGTGGCGCTGCTCAGTTGGCCATCCTGATGGTCGGCCAGGATCAGAATGCTCATGGGATCGGCTCCTTTCAAAGCACTGTTTTCAAAGAACTTTGGCTTCGTTCTTGAGTTTATCGACCAGTTCGTCCACGGAGCTCACCTTGATACCGGCCTGGCGCTCGGCCGGCGGCTCGACCTTGAGCAGCGTCACGCCACTCGTGATCTCCACCCCCAGCTCCGCCGGAGTCGTGACGATGAGCGGCTTCTTCTTGGCCTTCATGATGTCCGGCAGCTTGGCGTAGCGGGGCTCATTCAGGCGCAGGTCGGTGGTGACGATGGCCGGAAGCGACAGTTCGACGGTCTGCAGGCCGCCATCGACCTCGCGGGTCACCTGGGCCTTGCCGTTCTCGATGATCACCTCGGAGGCGAAGGTGGCCTGGGGCAGGCCGGCGAGCGCCGCCAGCATCTGGCCCACCTGGTTGTTGTCGCTGTCGATGGCCTGCTTGCCGAGGATCATGAGTCCCGGCTGCTCGGCCTCGACCACCTTGGCCAGCACCTTGGCGGCGGCCAGAGACTCGACGGGGGCCTCGGTTTCCACATGAATGGCGCGATCGGCGCCCAGGGCCAGGGCGGTACGCAGCTGCTCCTGGGCCGCCTTGGGGCCGATGGTCACGGCCACCACCTCGGTGGCGATGCCGCGCTCCTTCAGGCGCACCGCCTCTTCCACGGCGATCTCGCAGAAGGGGTTCATGGCCATCTTGACGTTGGTGAGGTCGACGTCGGAGTGATCCGCCTTGACGCGGATCTTGACGTTGTAATCGATGACACGTTTGACCGCGACGAGGATCTTCATCGTTCGACTCCTGTGGCAATCGGGCTCAGGCGGTGATGGCTCGGCCGATAATAATCTTCTGGATCTCCGAGGTGCCCTCGAAGATGCGCGTGATGCGTGCATCCCGGTAGTAACGCTCGATGGGTAGGTCACAGATATAGCCGTAGCCGCCATGCACCTGCACCGCGCTATCGGTGATCTTGGCCGCCGCCTCGGAGGCGAACAGCTTGGCCACCGCCGACTCCAGGCTGAAGCGTCCGCCGGAGTCCCGGGCCGCCGCCGCCTGGTAGGTGACCAGCTTGGCCGCCTCCAGCTGGGTGTGCATCTCGGCCAGCATCCACTGAATGCCCTGGTGCCGGCACAGCGGCTTGCCGGCCACCACCCGCTCTTGGGCCCAGGCCAGGGAGTCGTCATAGGCGGCACGGGCGATACCCACGCTCATGGCCGCCACCTCGACGCGCCCGCGATCCAGTACCGCCATGGCGGTGGCGAAACCCTGCCCCTCATCGCCCAGCAGCGCGGCTTCGGAAAGCTGGCAGTCGAAGCTGATCTCATAGATATGGCTGCCACGCAGCCCCAGGGTCTTCTCGGGACTCGAGAACTGGATACCCGGGGTATGGCGATCCACCAGGAAGGCCGAGATGCCCTTGTGGCCCTGACTCTCGTCGGTCTTGGCATAGACCACCAGGAAATCGGCGTAGGCGCCGTTGGTGATGTAGTGCTTGGTGCCGGTGAGATGCCAGCCCCCCTCACGCCGCACCGCCTTGGTGCGCATCTCGGCCGGGTTGGAGCCGGCGCCGGGCTCGGTCAGGGCGAAGGCGCCGAGCTTCTCCCCGCTGGCACACAGTGGCAACAGCTCCTGCTTCTGCTGTTCGGTACCCCCCAGCAGCACCGAATCGGTGGCCAGGAAGTGAGCGGTCAGCGAGGAGCAGGTGGCGGCACAGTGATAGGCCACCTCCTCCACCGCCAGGGACATGGCGATGCTGCCCGGGTCGAAGCCGCCATAGGCGTCGGGCAGGTTCATGCCCCAGAAACCCAGCTCCCCCAGGGCATCGAGGCTCTCGCGACAGAAGTCGCCGGTCTCGTCGTAGCGCTTGGCGTTGGCCTTGAGCACCTCGGCGGATACGCGATGGGCGGCATCCTGGAAGGCAATGGCATCGGCGGTCAGATCAAAGTTCATGGCAGGTCACCTCATCGAACAGTGCATTGTGCTGGCCCAGGGCGGGGGCGGGACGCTGGCTGTACGCCTTGTGGCCGTTGAAGAACACCGGCTGGGGCGAGCCCGTCCGGTCGCCGATGCGCGGCAGCAGTTGCCGTTCGGCGGCATGGGGAGAGGCCGCGGCCTGCGCGATATCCCAGATCGGCGAGGCGGGCACGCCGGCCGCATCGAGGCGCGCACAGACCTCCTCGACGCTGTACTGCCCGGCCCAGGCCTCGATACGCGCCTTGAGGGCCGCCTGGTTGGCGTTGCGCCGCTCGTCGCTGCAAAAGGCCTCGTCTTCCGCCAGCCCGGGCTCGCCCATGCAGCCCGCCAGCCTGGAGAAGAGGGCATTGTTGGCCACGGCGATGATCACCTGCCCATCCTGGGCCCGGAAGCTATCGAAGGGCGCCGATAACGGATGGCGATTGCCCACCGGGCCCGGGGCCGCGCCACTGGCCAGAAACTGGGAGAGGTTGGTGACCTGCATGGAGAAGAGGCAGTCGAGCATCGATACATCCAGGCTGCTCCCTTGACGCTCCGGGTCGCGCTCGCGGCCGAACAGCGCCGCGCAGATCGACCAGCTGGCGAAGAGGCCGGCACAGATGTCCCCCAGGGACTCACCGACCCGGGTCGGTGCCCCGCCCTCCTCGCCGGTGACCGACATGATCCCGGAGAGCGCCTGGGCAATGATGTCGTAGGCCGGCTTGGCGCTCAGCGGTCCCTGTTGGCCGAAGCCGGAAATCGAGCAGTAGATAAGGCCGGGGTTGATCGCCTTCAGACTCGCCTCGTCGATCCCCAGCCGTGCCGCCACGCCAGGGCGGAAATTCTCCACCAGCACATCGGCACTCGCGCAGAGGGTGCGGAAGCGCTCCTTGCCTTCGTCGCTCTTGAGATCCAGGGTCAGGCTGTACTTGCCACGGTTGAGCAGCGAGAAGTAGACGCTCTCGCCATCGATAAAGGGCCCGACCTGGCGGCTGTCATCGCCCTGGGGCGTTTCGATCTTGATCACCTCGGCGCCCAGGTCGGCCAGCATGGCGGTGCAGTAGGGACCGGCCAGGAAGCGCGACAGGTCGATTACGGTCACACCTTTGAGGGGTTGCATGGTCTTTCTCCCGATGGGGGGCGCCGATAGCGGCGCCCGTGGCGTGAAAAATGGGCGTCACTTGCCCAGCATCGGCAGGTCGAGGCCGTTGTCCCGGGCGCACTGCTTGGCGATCTCGTAGCCGGCATCGGCATGACGCATCACCCCGGTGCCCGGGTCGTTGCGCAGCACCCGGCCCAGGCGGGCGTGGGCGTCGTCGCTGCCGTCGGCGACGATCACCACCCCGGCGTGCTGGGAGTAGCCCATGCCCACCCCGCCGCCATGGTGCAGCGAGACCCAGGTGGCGCCGCCGGCGGTGTTGAGCAG
>NZ_JADOTW010000046.1 GCF_015645095.1 Halomonas sp. 328 | reverse complement strand
CTCCTCATTGAACTCGATGATGTTCACGTCGCTCTGCACTTCCAGCTGGCTGACCGCGGGAATCGGGATACCGGCGGCGAAGGCGATCACGTCCAGCAGGCCGTCCTGGAGCTGGCCGCCCAGGTCGGTCCAGCCGCCGTTGCGGCGCTGGAAGTCGACGCCCAGGGTCTCGAGGATCGCCGGGAAGTAGGTGTCGGAGGTGGAGCCGGCCGGGCCGAAGCCGATGCGCGCGCCGTCGGGAATCTCGCTGATGCTGGTGATGCCGCTGCTGGCCAGGGCGGTGATGGAGAAGGGCGTCTCGTACATGGGGAACATGGCGCAGACGTTGTCCAGCACCATGCCCGGGGCCAGCGGGCTCTGCCCGGCGACGGCGTCGGCGGCGGGACCCATGGTGGTCATGCCGAAGGCGATATCGCCGGTATGCACCAGCGCCAGGTTCTGCACCGGCCCGCCGGTCACTTCGCCGCCGCCAGAGAGGCCCAGTTCGTCGGCGATCATATTGGCCCAGCCGGAACCATAGACGAAGTAGGTGCCGCCCTGGCTGGCGGTGCCCATGGTGAAGCTTTCGGGCCAGTCGCTGCGATCGGCCTGGACGGCACCGGCGGCCAGCAGGCTGCCGCCGAGGGCGAGGGTGAGGAGCGGGCGTGAGGTAAGGCGCATGGCGTCTCTCCTGAGGCAGTTATGATTGTGAGCGTTGCCTCCTGGTTATAGCCAAATGCGCGCCAGTCGAGATTTACTCCTTCTATATCAGTTAGTTATTGATTCTGTCTTCGACCTTGGTCGAATCCTTGGAGGCGGTGGATGTGCGAAGTTTCGCACCTTTTTCGCGGCTCTCTGTGCGGGAATCCGCACAAGCTCAGGCGGGGGTTGGGCTGTCCGCTGGCGTTTGCAGGCCGTCATCCCGGCTCCTGGGCTCGCTCAGGGCGGCGATCAATCGCTGGGCCTGGTGCAGGTCGTTCATCAGGGTGCTGGCCTGCCAGGCGCTGAGTTCGCCCCCCTTCAGTTGTTGGGCTAGCTCCCGTTGCAACTGGCGGCGTACCGCCGCTACCGGGGCGGCGATGGCCCGGGAGGGGGCCTCGGCGGCCAGGCGGTTGAGGGCCTCGGCCAGGGCCTGGCGCAGGGCATCATGGGCCCCGCGCAGAGGATCCCGGGGGCCGGCATGGTGGAGCAGGCTGCGCTGCAGCACCTCGCCGAAGCGCACCGCTTCCACCAGGCGCAGGCTGGCCTCCCGCAACTCTTCCAGGCGCTGCTCCTGGGCCTCGGTCAGGGGGACATCCAGGCGCGCGTGGAAGTCGAGGATCTCCGCCAGCAGCGGCTTGATACGCTCCCGGTAGCGGGCCTCCACCGGGGGCCAGGCCCGTGGGTCGATGGGGGCGGTGACCGCCGTTGGGGCGGGGGGGTGGCCGATCACCTCGGCGCTGGGTAGCAGGATCGCCGAGCAGAGCAGGTGATAGGTGCGGCGGTCGAGGCGCCGGTACTCCAGTTCCAGGGCGGTGACGGCGCTATCGGCATGGAGTCGGGCGGCGGGGTTGAGGTAGCGGGCCTCGGCGCTGGGGCGATGCGCCGGTTCCGGGAAGCGTCGCTCCAGCCAGGCGGCCAGGCGCGGGATCAAGGGCAGCATCAGGACGATGCCGAGCAGGTTGAAGAGGGTGTGGAAGAGCGCCAGCTTGAGCGGCCAGGCATCATCGGCGAGCCCCAGCAGGCGGCCCAGCAGGTCCACCAGGGCGGCCAGGGGCACGAGCAGCCCCAGGGCCACGCAGGCGGTGCTCAGGTTGAAGATCACATGGGCGCCGGCCAGGCGCCGGGCCGGGGGGCCACTCCCCAGGGCGCCAATCACCGCGGTGACGGTGGTGCCGATATTGGCACCGATGGCGATGGCCAGGGCCGGCAGGTAGGGCAACTGGCCGCCGGCCAGGGCCGCCAGGGTGATCAACAGGGTGGCGTGGCTGGACTGCATGATCACCGTGGCCAGCACGCCGAAGAGCACGAACAGCGGCCAGTGCCAGAGCCGGTCGCCGGCCAGCCCCTCCAGGCTCAGGCCATCCTGCCAGGCGGCGAAGCCCAGCTTCATGAAGTCGATGCCCAGGAACAGCAGGCCGATGCCCAGCAGCGCCCCGGCGATACCGGCCTGGTTGCCCTTGAGCCAGCGTCCGCCGAGCAGGCCCAGGGCCAGCAGCGGCATGGCGTACTGGGCCAGGTCGAAGCGCAGGCCGAGGCTGGCGATCAGCCAGGCACCGGTGGTGGTGCCCAGGTTGGCGCCGAACAGCAGGGCGATGGCCCCGGGCAGGGCCACCAGGCCGGCGCCGACGAAGGAAAGGGCCAGCAGGGTGACCAGGGAGCTGGATTGCACCAGGGCGGTGGCCAGGGCACCGACGCCGATGGCCCGCAGGGGGCGACGGGTGGCCGCATGCAGCCAGCGGTCCAGGGTGCCGCCGGAGAGGCGCTTGATCGCCTCCTCCAGGTGGCTCATGCCCCACAGGAAGAGGCCCAGGCCGGCGGCCAGGGTGGCCAGGTCGCGGCGCGCCAGCAGCAGTGCCGCCAGGGCGACCAGGCCAAACAGGGCCAGGCGCCCCAGGCGTCGTGCCTTGGCATCGGCCCCCACGGAATCAGCGGTCCTTGGGGTCGAGGATCTTCACCGTCTGGAGGGTGTCGCGGGCCTGGCTCTCGCGGATGCGGTTGACCCGAGTCTCCAGCTCCTGGGCCGTCTCCTCCTCGATGGGCAATTGCTCGAAGAAATCGCAGCTCACGCACTCCCGGTAACGCACCCCGTGCTGTTCCCAGGCACGGATCCGGTCCATGGCCGCGCAGCGGGGACAGATGGCGCCGGCGATAAAGCGTTTCTGGACGACCATAACGGCCTCTCTCGATGGGCCGCCGGGAGCCCCGGCGGCATGGGTTCAAGGCCATTCTACCTCAGGTGATGGCGGTGTCCTCAGGCCGCGCGAATCCCGCTATGGCGCAGCAGCGGTTCGATGCTGGGCTCGCGGCCGCGGAAGGCACGGAACAGCTCGGCGGCATCCCGGGCGCCGCCCTGCTCGAGGATCTCGCGGCGGAAGCGCGCCCCGGTGGCGGCGTCGAAGGTGCCGGCCTCCTCGAAGGCGCTGTAGGCGTCGGCGGAGAGCACCTCGGCCCACTTGTAGCTGTAATAGCCCGCCGCATAGCCGCCGGCGAAGATATGACTGAAGCCGTTCTGGAAACGGTTGAAGGTGGCCTTCGGCACCACCGAGACGGCATCGCGCACCTCGTCCAGCAGCGCCTGCACCTGGCCCGCACTCGGCGCGCGCAGCTCGTGATGGAGGCGGAAGTCGAACAGCGAGAACTCCAGCTGGCGCACCATGCCCATGGCGGACTGGAAGTTACGGGCCGCCTGGAGGCGCTGGAAGAGCGCCTCGGGCAGCGGCTCGCCGCTCTCCACATGGCCGGCGATCAGGTCGAGGCCCTCGCGTTCCCAGCAGAAGTTCTCCATGAACTGGCTGGGCAGCTCCACCGCATCCCAGGCTACGCCGTTGATCCCGGAGACGTCGGCCACCGTCTGCTTGGTGAGCATATGGTGCAGGCCATGGCCGAACTCGTGGAAGAGGGTGGTGACCTCGTCGTGGGTCAGCAGGGCCGGCTTGTCGCCCACCGGGCGGGTGAAGTTGCAAGTCAGGTAGGCCACCGGCAGCTGCAGGCCGCCGTCCTCGCAGAGGCGTCGCACCCGGCATTCGTCCATCCAGGCGCCGCCGCGCTTGCCCTCCCGGGCATAGAGGTCCAGGTAGAAGCCGGCGATGGGCTGACCCTGCTCGAGGATGCGGTAGAAGCGTACATCGGGATGGTAGCGGGGGGCCTCGGTGTCTTCGGCGAAGCTCAGGCCATAGAGGCGCTCCACCACCTGGAAGAGGCCGTCGATCACTCGCGGCGCCGGGAAGTAGGGGCGCAGCTGCTCCTGGGAGATGGCGTAGCGGGCCTCGCGCAGCTTCTCGCTGGCGTAGCCGATGTCCCAGGGCTCGAGGCGCTCGAGGCCCAGCTCGTCCCGGGCATAGGCGGCCAGCTCGTCGAACTCCTCGCGGGCTTGGGGTACGGCGCGGCTTGCCAGGTCTTCGAGGAAGTCGAGCACCTGGCGGGGCGACTCGGCCATCTTGGTGGCCAGGGAGTAGTCGGCGTAGGTGGTGAAGCCCAGCAGCTCGGCGAGCTCCTGGCGCAGGGCCAGGGTCTCCTCGATCACCGCGGCGTTATCGAACTGGCCCGCCTGGGGGCCCTGGTCCGAGGCCCGGGTCACGTAGGCGGTATAGACTTCCTGGCGCAGCGCCCGGTCGTCGGCATAGCTGATCACCGGATAGAAGCTGGGGAAGTCCAGGGTGATGCGGTAGCCCGCCTCGCCCTTGGCCTCGGCATTGGCGCGCAATGTCTCCAGGGCGCTGGCGGGCAGGCCGCCCAGGGTGGCGGCGTCGGGCAGCGACTTGTGCCAGGCCTGGGTGGCGTCCAGCACCTGGTTGGAGAACTGGTTGGCCAGCTCCGAGAGGCGGCTCTGGATCTCGCCGTAGCGCTGCTTCTGGGCCGGCGGCAGGTCGACGCCGGCGAGGCGGAAGTCGCGCAGGCTATTGTCGATGCTGCGTTGCTGGGCCTGGTCGAGGCGAGTGAAGGCGGGGGAGTCCTTGAGGGCCTGGTAGGCCCGGAACAGCCCCTCGTGCTGGCCTAGCCAGGTGCTGTAGTCGGAGAGCTTGGCCAGGCAGGCCTGGTAGGCCTCACGCAGGGCCTCGGAGTTCATGGTGGCATTGAGGTGGGATACCGGCGACCAGGCCTGGGAGAGGCGGTCGTTGAGGCCCTCCAGGGGCGCGGCCAGGCTCTCCCAGGTGGGCGGCTCCTGCTCGGCACGGGCCACCAGTCGCTCGATGGCCTCGCGGTTCTCGCTCAGCAGCTGCTCGATGGCCGGCACGACATGGTCGGGCAGGATCTGGCCGAAGGGCGGCAGCTCATGGGTTTCGAGCAGGGGGTTATGTGACATGCGGGCCTCGTCGCTAACGGTGAATAGCCCTTAGATGGGGATGCGGCGGCGGGGTTTCAATCGCCCGACTATCGACGCTGGGACTCTTTCACTCACCGGTCGTCTCCTGTTGAGGCACGGGGCTACCCCGGGGGCAGGCCATCGCGGGGCGCGGTAAACCCCTCCCGGGGCGCTACATTTGCCGTCCATGGCCAAATGACCCCCGCTCCGTCCCGCCCCCGGCGCCCCTGAGCCATTCGGCTGTGCCTGCCCGACTATCGACGCTGGGCGGATTGGCCGGCCTGGGCAGGCCTGCTAGGCTTGCGCCCTTATCGTCGGCCCAGGCCGGCCCGTGACACAAGGACAGCTCCCATGATGCACGAGACCCTGGAGCGCTGGGGCTCCCAGCGCGCCTTTATTCTCGCCGTGACCGGTGCCGCGGTGGGATTGGGCAATATCTGGCGTTTCCCCTATATCACCGGCGAGAACGGCGGCGCGGCCTTCCTGCTGCTCTATGTGGGCTTCGTGGCCCTGCTGGGCCTGCCGGTGATGATGGCCGAGATCATGATCGGTCGCGCCGGGCGGCGCAGCCCCATGCAGTCGCTGCTGCAACTGGCCAACCAGGCCGGCGCCACGCCCCACTGGCGCTGGCTGGGCTGGTTCGGCGGCCTGACGGTGTTCCTGATCCTCTCCTTCTATTCGGTGGTCTCCGGCTGGTCCATCGAGTACCTGGTGGAGGCGGTGCGCGGCGACTTCGTGGGGCGCAGCCCGGCGGAGGTGGGGGCCAGCTTCGAGGCCTTCCTGGCCGATCCGCTGCGCATGACCTTCAACCACACCCTCTTCCTGTTGCTGACCCTGTCGGTGGTGGCCGCCGGGGTCGCCAACGGCCTGGAGAAGCTCAATAACCTGATGATGCCGCTGCTCTACCTGCTGCTGCTGGTGCTGGTGGGCTATGCCGCCACCACCGACGGCTTCGGCACCGCCCTGGTCTGGCTGTTCCGGCCCGATCTCTCGGCGGTGACGCCGGTGGTGGTGATGCACGCCATGGGCCATGCCTTCTTCACCCTGGCGGTGGGGGCCTGTGCGCTGATGGCCTATGGGGCCTACATGCCCGATCACCAGAGCCTGCCCCGGGCCGCGGTGGCGGTGGCGGCGCTGGACGTCGCCGTGGCCCTGCTGGCGGGCATCGCCATCTTCTCGGTGGTCTTCTCCCAGGGCATCGACCCGGGCGAGGGGCCCGGGCTGATGTTCGTTACCCTGCCCATCGCCTTCGCCGAGCTGCCCTGGGGCCAGCTGTGGCTGGGGCTCTTCTTCCTGCTGCTGCTGATGGCCACCTGGACCTCGTCCATCAACCTGGCCGAGCCTATGGTGGCGGGCCTGCAGGGGGTTGGGCTCAAGCGCGGCCAGGCCGCCGCCCTGGTCGGGGTGGCGGTATGGCTGGTGGGGCTGCTGTCGGTGTTCTCCTTCTCCAGCCTGGCGGAGGTGCACTGGATCGCCGGGATGAACTTCTTCGAGCTGGTGACCACCGTACCCACCGAGTTCTTCCTGCCGGTGGGGGGCCTGCTGATCGCCATCTTCGCCGCCTGGGTGGTGCCGAGGGATATCGCCCTGCGCGCCCTGGATGCGGGCCCCACCGGCTACCGGGTGTGGCGGACGGTGGTACGCTATGTCTCCATTCCCCTGACCCTGGTGGTGTTGTTTTCCACCCTGATCTGACAACGAGGGCGATGACGCCCCGGGAGCGACAAGATGCAAGAGGCACTGCGTAGCCATCGTGGCCTGACCCCTCGCCTCGGCGAGCGGGTCTATGTGGATCCCGCTAGCGTGGTGGTGGGCGATGTGGTGCTGGGTGACGACAGCTCGGTGTGGCCCATGGCGGTGATTCGCGGCGATATGCACCGCATTCGCATCGGTGCGCGCACCAGCGTCCAGGACGGCAGCGTGCTGCATATCACCCATGCCAGCGACTACAACCCCGGCGGCTATCCGCTGACCATCGGTGACGACGTGACCATCGGCCACAAGGCGGTGCTGCATGGCTGCACCCTGGGTGACCGTATCCTGGTGGGCATGGGCGCCATCGTCATGGATGGCGCCGTGGTGGAGGATGAAGTGATCATCGCCGCCGGCGCCGTGGTGACTCCGGGCAAGCGCCTGGAGAGTGGCCATGTCTACGCCGGCAACCCGGCCAAGGCGCTGCGCCCGCTCAAGGAGACGGAGCGGCGCTTCTTCGCCTACAGCGCCGGCAACTACGTCAAGCTCAAGGATCAGTACCTGGAAGAGTAAGCCAAGTCACAGCTGTCGGTGGTTTTTGTGGGGCTTGCCACGGAGAGCTTGGCCGTCATGCTTGAAAGGGATCTCCAACTGATTGTTTTCTCGGGCCATACCGGGCGATAATCTGGTTATTTGTCCAGTTATCGGGAGTCCCTCGCCGGCATGGCGAATTTTCATACCCATCTCGGCGTGGCCACCGCCATCGGCGCTGTCGGTGCCTACGGCGGCTGGCAGGTCGGGCTCTGGTCGGGCCTGGAGGCCTGGCCGCTGCTGGGTCTGGTGGCCTTCGGCGGCATCCTGCCGGACATCGACTCCGATCACTCCCGGGCAATTCGCCTGATCTTCAATCTGTTTGCCGTGCTGGCGGTGGTGGGCGGTGCCCTGCTGCTGCAGGGACGGCTCTCCCCCGGCGAGCTGCTGGTGGCCTGCGGCGGTCTCTATGTGGGGGTGCGTCACCTGGCCGGCGCCGTCTTCAAGCGCTTTACCGTGCATCGCGGCATCTGGCACTCGCTGCTGGCGGCGGGGCTGTGCGGCCTGGTGACCACCGCCCTGAGCTACCGGCTGCTGGCCCAGGAGGCGGGCCTGGCCTGGGCCCAGGGGCTGGCGCTGCTGCTGGGTTGCATCATTCACCTGCTGCTGGACGAACTCTATAGCGTCGACCTGGTGGGGGCGCGCATCAAGCGCTCCTTCGGTTCGGCGCTGAAGCTCTGTGACCTGCGCGAGCCGGGCAACTCGGCGCTGATGCTGCTGCTGGCGGTGGGGCTGCTGCCTTGGTTGCCCCCCTGGCCCCCGCTGATCGAACTGCTGGGCCAGGGCGCCCATCTACTACCGCGCTGGCAGTAGGTATTGACGGCTCATGCCAGTGGCCGTTTTCTCCCGCGGCTATCCCGGGGGTAGGCCTTCGCGGGGCGCGGTGAACCCCTCCCTGGGCGCTACATTTGCCTTCCCTGGCAAATGACTCCCGCGGCAGCCCACCCCCGGCGCCGCTCGACCTGGCGTCTTCGAGAGAAGCCTCAATGGCGGTACTCCTCGGCGCGTAGCCCGTACTTCTTCAGCTTGTCGTAAAGCGTTTTGCGGGGCAGGCCCAGCTGTTCGCAGGCGCCGGGGACGCTGCCTCGCTGGCTGATCAGCGCCTGGCTGATCAGGCTCTTCTCGAACAGCTCGACCTGCTGGGGCAGGGGCAGGCCGCCGTTGTCCGGGGTGGCGCCCTCCAGCAGGGCCTCGAGACGGTAGTCGTAGGCGGCACCCAGCAGCACATAGCGCTCCGCCAGGTTGCGCAGCTCGCGCACATTGCCGGGCCAGTCGTGGGCCAGCAGGGTCGAGATGCCGGCGGCATCCAGGGGCGGCGCCTCCAGGTCGCTGCGGTTGCCGGCCACCAGGGCGAAGTGCTGGAAGAGCAGCGGGATATCCTCGCGACGCTCGCGCAGCGGCGGGATCGGCAGGGTCACCACATTGAGCCGGTAGTAGAGGTCCTCGCGGAAGTCGCCGGCCTCGGCGGCGGCCTTGAGGTCCACCTTGGTGGCGGCGATCACGCGGATATCCAGGGCCACCGGCTCGTTGGCGCCGAGGCGCTCGATGCAGCGCTCCTGGAGCACCCGCAGCAGCTTGACCTGCAGCGCCAGGGGCATCGACTCGATCTCGTCGAGGAAGACGGTGCCGCCGTTGGCGTACTCGAACTTGCCGATGCGCCGCTCCAGGGCGCCGGTGAAGGCGCCCTTCTCGTGGCCGAACAGCTCCGATTCGATGATGCTCTCCGGCACCGCGCCGCAGTTGATGGCCACGAAGGGCCCCTCGCCCCGGGCGCTGCGGGCATGCAGGGCCCGGGCCACCAGGTCCTTGCCGGTACCGGTCTCGCCGAACAGCAGCACGTCCGCCTCGACCCGGCTGATGCGCTGGACCATGGCGGCCAGTTGCTGCATGGCCGGGGTGCGTCCCACCAGGCGCGGCCCGGGGGCGCCCTGCTGGGCCTCGAGCTCGGCCTTGAGGCGTCGGTTCTCCAGGCTCAGGCGGCGCTTGTCGATGCCGCGGCGCACCATCTCCACCAGGCGCTCGCCGGCGAAGGGCTTCTCCAGGAAGTCCCAGGCGCCCTGGCGCATCGCCTCCACGGCGGTGGAGATATCGCCATGGCCGGTGATCAGGATCACCGGCAGGTCCGGGTCGCGCTGGCGGATCTCGGCGAGCAGCGCCATGCCGTCCATGCCGGGCATGCGGATATCGCTGATCACCACCCCGGGGAAGTCCTCGGGCAGGGCGGCCAGGGCCGACTCGGCGCTCTCGTGGGCCTGGGGGGCGTAGCCGGCCAGCTCCAGGGTCTGGCCGGTGGTGATGCGCAGGTGGGGCTCATCGTCGATGATCAGGACCGGCGGGACATCGGCGCTATCCATGGGAGTGTCGCTCCTGGGTCGAAGGGGGCTCGGATGCCTCCGGGGATCGATCCCGGGGCAGGCGAATGGTGAAGCGGGCGCCGCCCTCGGGCAAGTTCTCGGCACCGAGGCGGCCGCTCAGGTCGGCGATGATCCGCGACGAGATCGATAGCCCCAGCCCCAGGCCGGTGCCCGGCGACTTGGTGGTGAAGAAGGGCTCGAAGATCCGCGATAGCTGACTCTCCGGGATGCCGGGGCCGTTGTCCGTTACCTCGATGCGTACCTCATCGTCCAGGGTATCGATGCCCAGGATCAGTCGCGGCGAGGGCGTCTGGGCCATGGCCTGGAGGGCGTTGCCGATCAGGTTGACCAGCACCTGCTCCAGGCGCACCAGGTCGGCGCGCACCCAGACCGGCGCCTCGGGCCAGCGGCGCTCCACCCTCACCCCGTCCTGGTCGAGGCGGGCCCGATAGAGGCGCAGGGCATAGCCGAAGCAGTCGCCCACCGAGACGCTGGTCAGCTGCTCGCCGCTCTTGCGGGAGAACTGCTTGAGCTGGGCGCTGATCTCCGCCATGCGCCCGGTGAGCTCGACGATCTCGGCCAGGTTGGCATCGGCGCGTTCGGCCTGCTGGCGGGCCAGGAAGGCGCGGGCGTTCTCGGCGTAGGAGCGAACCGCCGCCAGGGGCTGGTTGAGCTCGTGGTTGATGCCGGCGGCCAGTTGGCCGAGCAGGGCCAGCTTGGCGGCCTGAATCAGCTCGTCCTGGGTCTGGCGCAGGGTCGCCTCGGCGCGGCGGCGCTCCTCGATCTCATCGGAGAGGCGGCGGTTGCTCTCCACCAGGTCGCGGGTGCGGCGTGCCACGTTGCGCTCCAGTTCGTCCCGGGCCTGGGCCAGGGTCTGGCGTTCCCGCTCGGCGAAGTGCTCCCGCTGGCGGCGCAGGCGCAGGCGCTGCCAGCCCACGCCGGCCCCCAGCACCAGGATGCCGTAGAGGCCACCGGCCAGCAGCGCGGCCTGCCACTGGGCGGCCTGTACCGCCGTCAGTGGCTTGAGGATATGCATCTCCCAGCCCAGCTCGGGTAGCGGCCGCACCTGGCGCAGGAAGGTCTGGTCGCGCAGGGGACCGTGGGCGAAGGTCACCAGGTCACTGTGGTCGCCGCGCGGCTCCAGCCGTCGCAGTCCCGAGGGGGCCAGGGACTCGTCGGCGTAGCGGCGGGTGGCCAGCAGGTCGCGGCGCTCGGCGTCGCTCAGTGGCTTCAGGGCCGCCAGGCGTAGCTCCGGTTGGCTGGCCATGAAGATGATGCCCTGGCCATCCACCACCAGCAGTTCCGCCTGCTGCTCGGCCCAGGCGGCCTCCTGGGCGTCCAGCAGCACCTTGACCACCATGACGCCGGCGGGCTCCCGCTCGTCATCGGGCAGCCAGACCGGGGCCGAGAAGTAGTAGCCCCGTTCCAGGGACTGGACGCCCAGGCCGTAGAAGCGTCCCTCGCGACCGGCGATGGCATCGCTGTAGTAGCTGCGGAAGGTGTAGTTCTGGCCGATAAAGGTATCCGGCCGGTGCCAGTTGCTGGCCGCCAGGGTGTCCGCGTGGCGATCCAGCAGGTAGACATCGGAGACATCGGCGATGGCGCGGAAGCCGTCCAGCAGCAGGTTGAGGGACTGCGCCGAGTGCCGGGAGGGGGCCTCCAGGAAGCGCTGCACCGGCTCCCGGGAGGCGAGCAGCTGGGGCAGGTATTCGTGGCGGGAAAGGTGGCCCCGCAACCCGGCCACCGAGAGGCGCAGTTCGTTGTCGGCCTCGTCATGCAGTCGACTCAGGGCCTGTTCCCGGGCCACCTGGGTGGCCGGCCAGATCACCAGGGCCAGGCCCAGCAGGAGCAGTAGCGCCAGAATCGGGCGCAGGGCGCGGCGACTCATGGCGTGCCATGGGCCTGGGCGCGGCGCAGGGCGCGCTGGGCACGGGTCTCGGCGCGCTCCAGCTCCAGCAGCCCCTCCTCCACGAACACCAGGTGCTCATGGGCGCGCTCCCGGGCCCGTTCGGCGTCGCCGGCGAGAATCGCCTCGAGCAGGGCGCGGTGCTGTTCCATCAGTCGCGGGCGCGAGTCGGGCTTCTCGAACAGGTAGGCCAGGTTGTCGACGATGCTCTTCTCCAGCAGGTGGAAGATGCCGCGAATGGTGTGCAGCAGCAGCACGTTATGGGCCGACTCGGCAATGGCCAGGTGGAAGGCGGCATCCGCCTTGGCCTCCTGCTCCGGGTCGCGGCCGGCGAAGCTCGCCTCCAGCTCCTCGAAGCGCTGCACCAGCAGTGCCTTGTCGGCGGGGGTGGAACGCAGCGCCGCATAGTAGGCGGAGAGCCCCTCCATGGCGTCGCGAAACTCCAGCAGGTCGAGGTGAAATTCCTGGTGGCGGGCCAGCATCTCCAGCAGCGGGTCGCTGTAGCGGGTATTGAGCTCCTGGGTGACGAAGGTGCCACCGCCCTGGCGGCTGGTCAGCAGGCCGCGGGCGGCCAGCTTCTGGATCGCCTCGCGCAGGGAGGGGCGCGAGACGCCGAAGCGCTCCGCCAGTTCCCGCTCCGGGGGCAGGCGCTGGCCGGGCTGGAGGCTGCCCTCGATGATCATCGACTCCAGCCGTTCGGTGATCACATCGGCGAGGCGGGGCTGTTTGACGGTCTGGTAGGTCATGGCGTCCTGCGTTGCGATAATGCAATTGGTAATACCAATTCTACGGCATGTCACCGACCCGGGGCAAACTCGAGGCGGTGCGGCTTCTTGCCGGTTTTCAGAGACTTGCAGAGTCGTCGACGCGACCAAGACTAAAGTCTAGTGATCAATAAGTGGTAAATTGGGCGGCAGGGTTTGACACGGCATTTGGCGGCCTTTTAAGGTGCCTCAACGCTAGCTGTAAATTGGTTTTACCAATTTACCCGTCGAGGGCGGTGACCATGCATCCTGCCCCAGGAGACGCCATGACCCCCATCAAGTGTTATCCCCCCAAGCCGCCGAGGGTCTACCTCTTCGGCACCTGCCTGGTCGATCTGTTCTTCCCCGAGGCGGGCCTCGACGCCATCCGCCTGCTGGAGCGGGAAGGCATCGCGGTGGTCTTCCCCGAGGATCAGACCTGCTGTGGACAGCCCGCCTATACCTCCGGCTATCAGGACGAGGCCCGTGCCGTGGCCGCGGCCCAGCTCGAGCTCTTCCCCGAGCCCTGGCCCATCGTGGTGCCCTCCGGCTCCTGTGGCGGCATGTTGCGCCACCACTACCCCACGCTGTTTGCCGGCACGCCCCTCGAGGCCCAGGCCGAGGCGGTGGCGGGGCGGGTCTATGAGCTGACCGAGTTCCTGGTGCATGTCTGTCACCTGACCCTCGAGGATCGCGGTGAGCCGGAGACGGTGGCCATGCACACCTCCTGCAGTGCTCGTCGCGAGATGGGGCTGGCGGAGACTGGGCCGGCACTGCTCGCCCAGTTGGGGCAGGTGACCCTGGTGGAGCAGGCGCGCGCCGCCGAGTGCTGCGGTTTCGGCGGTACCTTCGCGGTGCGCCACCCGGAGGTCTCGGCGGCCATGGTCGAGGACAAGAGTCGCGCCATCGAGGCGGCGGGCGCCGAGCGCTTCGTCACCTCCGATTGCGGCTGCCTGATGAATATCGCCGGGCGGCTCGCTCATCGGGACTCCGAGGTCGAAGGCGAGCATATCGCCTCCTACCTGTGGCGGAGGGTCGGCAAATGAGTGTCGAGACCCCCGGCGTGCAAACCCCTGGTGTTCAAACCTTCACCCCCCAGGCCTTTCATCGTCAGGCCCATGATGCCCTGGGCAACCCGCAGATCCGTGCCAACTTCCGCAGCGCCATGGATGGCCTGATGGGCAAGCGCCGCGAGGCCTTCGCCGACTGGGAGCTGGAGGCGCTGCGCGAGCTGGGGGCCAGCGTGCGGCTGCGCGCCCTGGCCCAGTTGCCGACGCTGCTGGAGCGGCTCGAGGCCAACTGTCAGGCCAATGGCATTCGGGTGCACTGGGCCGAGGATGGCGAGGCCGCCTGCCGGCTGATCCGTGAACTCTGCGAGGCCCGCGGTGCCAAGGCGGTGATCAAGGGCAAGTCGATGGTCACCGAGGAGATGCACCTCAATGCCCACCTGGAGACGGCGGGGATCGAGGCCCTGGAGTCGGACCTGGGGGAGTACCTGGTGCAGCTCAATGACCAGACCCCCTCGCATATCATCATGCCGGCGATCCATCTCAATACCGACGAGATCGCCGATGTCATGCACGACAAGACCGGCATCCCGCACACCCGTGACGTGGACGCCATGACCGCCGCCGCCCGGGCCCAGCTGCGCGAACGTTTCATGGCCGCCGACGTGGGCATCACCGGGGTCAACTTCGCGGTGGCCGAGACCGGCACCCTCTGCCTGGTGGAGAACGAGGGCAACGGGCGCATGACCACCACGGTGCCGCCGGTGCATATCGCCGTCACCGGCATCGAGAAGGTGGTGGAGCAGCTGCGCGACGTGGCGCCCCTCTATGCGCTGCTGACCCGTTCCGCCACCGGCCAGCACGCCACCACCTACCTCAACATGATCTCCGGGCCGCGGAAGAGCGACGAGCAGGGCGGGCCCGAGGAGGTCCACCTGGTGCTGGTCGATAACGGCCGCTCCGCCATCTATCAGGACGACGAGCTCCTCGACACCCTGCGCTGCATCCGCTGCGGCGCCTGCATGAACCACTGTCCGGTCTATACCCGGGTCGGCGGCCACAGCTATGGCACCACCTACCCGGGCCCCATCGGCAGCATCCTGATGCCGCACCTGATGGGCCTGGAGGCCACCAAGGACCTGCCCACCGCCTCCAGCCTGTGCGGCGCCTGCGGCGAGGTGTGCCCGGTGAAGATCCCGATTCCCGCCCTGCTGACCCGGCTGCGCCGGGAGGCGGTGGGGGAGGGGCGCGGTAACGTGCCCGGCGCCGGGAGCAAGCGTACCAAGACGGAGGCCGCCGCCTGGAAGGCCTGGCAGTGGCTGGCGACGCACCCCGGTGCCTGGCGCGGCGCCGCCGGCGTGGCCGGCAAGCTGGGGCCCCTGACGCCCGGCAAGCTGGGCCCCTGGAGCGACCACCGGGTCGCCCCCAAGCCGGCCCGGCACTCCCTGCATGCCCTGGTGAAGCGTCATCGCTCGACCATCGAGGAGGAATCATGAGTGCCCGCGAGACCATCCTGGGGCGGCTGCGTCGGCGCCTCGACGGCCCCCTGACGCCCCCCGTCAGCGACTTCTCGGTGATGAGCGGCCGTGGCTGGAGCCGGGAGGAGCGCCTGCGCCGCTTCACGGCCTGGATCACCTCGGTACATGGTGAGGTGATTCACACCCCCCGAGCCGACTGGACCCAGGCCCTGGCCCGGGTGCTGGCCGACAAGGGCATCCGGCGCCTGGCCCTGGGGCGGGCGCACCCGGTCGCCGCCGAGGCCCGGGCCGCCCTGGCCGAGGCCGAGGTCACCCTGGTCGATGCGGATCGCCCGGTGGACGCCTGGCGGGAGGAACTCTTCTTCCGGACGGAGGCGGGGCTGACCTCCACCGGCGGGGGCGTCGCCGAGACCGGCAGCCTGTGGCTCTGGCCGACCCCGGACGAGCCGCGGCTGCTGAGCCTGGTGCCGCCGATCCATATCGCCGTGCTGGATGCCGAGGCGATCGAAGAGACCCTCTTCGACGTCATGGAGCGCCACGCCTGGGGCCAGGGAATGCCCACCAATGCGCTGCTGATCTCCGGGCCCAGCAAGACCGCGGATATCGAGCAGACCCTGGCCTATGGGGTGCACGGCCCCCGGGAACTGGTGGTGCTGCTGCGCCACTGAGAACACATCAACCACAGCAATAACAAAGAGGGGGCGCCGGCGGCGCTTCCCGGGGTCCCCTGTGCCCCGCTCGCCGCCGCGCCCCGGGGAGACCCTATGAACGACACGCTACTCTCGCTACTCGCCTTCGCCCCCCTGGTCCTGGCCGGGGTGCTGCTGGTGGGGCTCAACTGGCCGGCGCGGCGCGCCATGCCGGTGGTACTGCTGGCCACCGTGGCCATCGCCCTGTTCGCCTGGGAGATGAGTCCGCTGCGGGTCACCGCCTCGGCGCTCCAGGGGCTGATCCTGACGGCGGCGATCCTGTGGATCATCTTCGGCGCCATCCTGCTGCTCAATACCCTCAAGCACTCCGGGGCGATCACCGCCATCCGCGGCGGCTTCTCGTCGATCAGCCCCGATCGCCGGGTCCAGGCGATCATCGTCGCCTGGCTGTTCGGCTGCTTTATCGAGGGCGCCTCCGGCTTCGGCACCCCGGCGGCGGTGGCCGCGCCCCTGCTGGTGGCGCTGGGCTTCCCGGCCATGGGGGCGGTGATGATCGGCATGATGATCCAGTCCACGCCGGTCTCCTTCGGCGCCGTGGGCACGCCCATCGTGGTGGGCGTCACCGGTGGCCTGGATCGCGCCGCCATCAGCGAGCGCCTGGTCGCCGAGGGCTCCAGCTGGGAGGTCTTCTATCAGTTGATCACCTCCGGGGTGGCGATCACCCACGCCCTGGTCGGGATCCTGATGCCGCTGCTGATGTGCATGATGCTGACCCGCTTCTTCGGCCGACACCGCTCCTGGAAGGATGGGCTGGCGGTGGCGCCCTTCGCGCTCTTCGCCGGCCTCGCCTTCGTGGTGCCCTATGCCGCCGCGGGGGTCTTCCTGGGACCGGAGTTCCCGTCGATGATCGGCGCCCTGGTGGGCATGGCCATCGTCCTGCCCGCCGCCAAGGCCGGCTTCCTGCTGCCCAAGACCCAGTGGGACTTCGCCCCGGCCAGCGAGTGGCCCGCCGCCTGGCTAGGCAATATCGAGATCAAGCTGGACAACCTGACCGGCAAGTCGCCGATGCCCCTGGCCCTGGCCTGGCTGCCCTACCTGCTGCTGGCGCTGTTGCTGGTGGTGTCCCGCGTCTTCCCCGAGGTGAAGGCCTTCTTCACCGGCTTCCTGGCCTTCGGCTGGAACGATATTCTCGGCGAGGCGGGGGTCTCCGGGAGCATTCAGCCCCTCTACCTCCCCGGTGGCATCATGGTAGTGGTCGTGCTGGCCACCTTCCTGCTGCATCGCATGCGCGTCAGCGAACTGCGTGCCGCCGTGGGCGAATCGTCGCGCACCCTGCTGGGGGCCGGCTTCGTGCTGGTCTTCACCATTCCCATGGTGCGGATCCTGATCAACTCCGGGGTCAACGCCGCCGACCTGCCCTCCATGCCGGTGGCCATGGCGGAACTGGTCTCCGAATCGGTGGGTCAGGTCTACCCGCTGTTCGCCTCCAGCATCGGGGCCCTGGGGGCCTTTATCGCCGGCTCCAATACCGTCTCCAACCTGATGCTCTCCCAGTTCCAGTTCAGCGTCGGCGAGCTGCTGGGCGTCTCCGGGGTGTTGCTGGTGGCCATGCAGGCGGTAGGCGCCGCCGCCGGCAACATGATCGCCATCCATAATGTGGTGGCCGCCTCCGCCACCGTGGGACTGCTGGGCCGGGAAGGGCAGGTGATTCGCATGACCGTCATTCCCACCGCCTATTATCTGCTTGTCTCGGGTATCCTGGCGCTGCTGGCCGTGGGCCTGATGGGTGGCCTGGATCCCCTGGTGGGCGGCCTGATTGGCGGATAGGAGAGAGACGATGCAGACGACAGCCGTGGAGACCCTGGCGCCGGCCTATCGGGAGCTGCTGGAGGCCCTGCGCCCTCACTTCCCCGAGGCGCGGCTGATCCATGACCCGCTGCGCACCCTGGCCTACGGCACCGATGCCAGCTTCTACCGGTTGATTCCCCAACTGGTGGTGCGGGTGGAGGACGAGCCCGAGCTGCAGCGGGTGCTCGGCGAGTGTCGCACCCGGCGCCTGCCGGTGACCTTCCGCGCCGCCGGCACTTCCCTCTCCGGCCAGGCCATCACCGACTCGGTGCTGATCCAGCTGGGGCGCGGTTGGCAGGGCGCCGAGGTGCTGGAGGAGGGGGCGGCGATCCGCCTCGAGCCCGGGGTGATCGGTGCCCGGGCCAATCGGCTGCTGGCGCCCTATGGGCGCAAGATCGGTCCCGATCCGGCCTCCATCAACAGCTGCATGATCGGGGGGATCGCCGCCAACAATGCCTCGGGGATGTGCTGCGGCACCGCCCAGAACAGCTACCGCACGGTGCGCGATATCCGCGTGATCCTGGCCGACGGCAGCCTGCTGGATACCGCCGACGCGGCCAGCGTGGCGACCTTCCGCGAGAGTCATGGCGAGTTGCTGGCGAGCCTCGAGGCACTGGCCACCGAGACCCGCGGCAATGCTGCGCTGGCCGAGAAGATCCGCCACAAGTATCGGCTCAAGAACACCACCGGTTATGCCCTCAATAGCCTGGTGGACCATGCCGACGGCATCGAGATCCTCAAGCACCTGATGATCGGCTCCGAGGGGACCCTCGGCTTTATCGCCGCCATCACCTACCGCAGCGTGGTGGACGAGGCGCACAAGGCGGCGGCGCTGGCCTTCTTCCCCGATATGGCCACCACCTGTCGCGCCACCATCGCCCTGAAGCGCACCCCGGTGGCGGCGGTGGAATTGATGGATCACGCCGCCCTGCGCTCGGTGCAGGACCAACCCGGCATGCCGGAGTCCTTGCGTGGCCTGCCGGAGGGGGCCGCGGCGCTGTTGATCGATGTGCGTGGCGACACCGAAGCCGAGCTCCAGGCGCGGCTGGCGGCGGTGCAGGGTGCCCTCGAGGGCATTCGTACCCTGGAGCCGCTGACCTTCACCCGGGACGCCGAGACCTATGCCGGCTACTGGAAGATCCGCAAGGGCCTCTTCCCGGCGGTGGGGGCGGTGCGCGAGACCGGCACCACGGTGGTGATCGAGGACGTGGCCTTCCCCATCGAACGCCTCGACGAGGGGGTGGCGGCGCTGACCGATGCCTTCCGGCGCCACGGCTATGGCGACACCATCCTCTTCGGCCACGCCCTGGAGGGGAACCTGCACTTCGTCTTCCCCCAGGGCTTCGAGAAGCCCGGTGAGGTGGAGCGCTACCAGGCGCTGATGGACGAGGTGGCCCGACTGGTGGGGGTGGAGTACGGCGGTTCCCTCAAGGCGGAGCACGGTACGGGACGCAATATGGCGCCCTATGTGGAGCTGGAGTGGGGCAGCGATGCCTATGCGCTGATGTGGGAGATCAAGGCGCTCTTCGATCCCGACAACCTGCTCAACCCCGAGGTGATCCTGAGCCGCAACGCCGAACTGCACCTGCAGAACCTCAAGCCGCTGCCGGCGGCGGATGCCCTGGTCGACAAGTGCATCGAGTGTGGCTTCTGCGAATCGGTCTGCCCGTCGAAGAACCTGACCCTGACGCCGCGCCAGCGCATCGTGATCCGTCGCGAGCTGGCGCGTCTCGAGGCCCAGGGCGAGCAGCGCGACGAGGCACGCCTGGAGGCGTTGCGCCAGGCCTACCAGTATGACGGCGTGGAGACCTGTGCCGCCGATGGCCTCTGTGCCACCCAGTGCCCGGTGGGGATCAATACCGGCGACCTGGTGCGCGCGCTGCGTCATGAGGATAGCCAGGGGCAGGCGCGGCTGGCGCGGCGTCTTGGCCACCACTTCTCCGGCACGACCCGGGTGGCCCGCGGCTTGCTCAACCTGGCCGGTGGCGGGCGTGCCGTCCTGGGCGAGGCCGCCATGGCCGCCTTCAGTCGTGCCGCGCGGCGGGCCTCCGGCGATCGCCTGCCGCTGTGGCTGCCGAGCCTGCCCAGGGCGGCGCCGATTCGCGTGCTCAAGGCGGCTCCTGGCCAGGGGGCGGACAAGGTGGTCTATCTGCCCTCCTGCGCTACCCGGGTGTTCGGCGCCGCCCATGGTGACGAGGAGTCGCGTTCGGTGATGGAGATCACCCTGGCGCTGCTGGAGAAGGCCGGCTTCGAGGTGATCATTCCGGCGATTCCGGGCCATCTCTGCTGCGGGATGGCCTTTCAGTCCAAGGGGCAGTTCGACGAGGCGGCCCACAAGGCTCGGGAGCTCAACCGGGAGCTGCTGGCCGCCAGTCAGAATGGGCGCTACCCGGTGCTCTGCGATACCAGCCCCTGCACCCTGCGCATGCAGGAGAGCCTGGACGAGCGTCTCGAGCTGCTGGAGCCGGTGGCCTTCGCCCATGATCGACTGTTGCCGCGGCTGGACCTGGTTCCGCTGGACGAGCGAGTCGCCCTCCACGTGACCTGCTCCAGCACCCGAATGGGCCTGGCCGACAAGTTCGCCGCCCTGGCCCGGGCCTGTGCCAGTGAGGTGGTGGTGCCGGAAGGGATCAGTTGCTGCGGCTTCGCCGGCGACAAGGGCTTCACGGTACCGGAGCTCAATGCCTCGGCACTGGCCGGGCTGGCATCGCAGGTCGCGGGCTGCGAGGCAGGCTATTCCAATTCGCGCACCTGCGAGATCGGCCTGAGTCAGCATGGGGGCATCCCCTACCGCTCGATCCTGTCGCTGCTGGATCGGGCCAGTCGTCCGCGGATGAAGGGCGACGTCGAGGCCGGCTGAAAGTTTTTTACCAAAGTCCTTGCAAGGGGGCGGGGTAATCCGTAAAGTACGCATCCGCTGCCAGCGACGGCCATCGTCACCGGCGGCAATGAGTGGCAAAAGTGCTTGTTTCTGTTGGGTTTTTCGAAACCCGCTCGAGAAAAACGAGATTGACAGGGCGGCCAGATGCAGTAGAATGCATCGCCACGCCGACCGGCCAGTCGCCGGCCCGGAAGATCAGAAGTCGCCGCTTCGCGGCACGCTTCAGGATCGCCGAGCAGGGCTTGACAGTCACGGTCGAATCGGTAGAATGTCGCTTCCTCGCAGCGGCGTCGCAACAGCGACCAAAGCGAGCAGCTCTTTAACAATCGATCAGGTAATTCATGTGGGCGCTTGTCGGTGAGGCGGTGAGAAGTCACCAAATCATCAAGGCAAGCGATTCGTCAAAGATCTACGGATCTTTTTGAGAACGTTTGAACCTTGAGCCAAGTTTGGTTCGCTTTTGTTACCTTCGGGTGACAAGCAAGAACCGCAATGATTTTAAACTGAAGAGTTTGATCATGGCTCAGATTGAACGCTGGCGGCAGGCCTAACACATGCAAGTCGAGCGGAAACGATGGAAGCTTGCTTCCAGGCGTCGAGCGGCGGACGGGTGAGTAATGCATAGGAATCTGCCCGATAGTGGGGGATAACGTGGGGAAACTCACGCTAATACCGCATACGTCCTACGGGAGAAAGCAGGGGATCTTCGGACCTTGCGCTATCGGATGAGCCTATGTCGGATTAGCTAGTTGGTGAGGTAACGGCTCACCAAGGCGACGATCCGTAGCTGGTCTGAGAGGATGATCAGCCACACTGGGACTGAGACACGGCCCAGACTCCTACGGGAGGCAGCAGTGGGGAATATTGGACAATGGGGGAAACCCTGATCCAGCCATGCCGCGTGTGTGAAGAAGGCCTTCGGGTTGTAAAGCACTTTCAGCGAGGAAGAAGGCCTGAGGGCTAATACCCTTCAGGAAGGACATCACTCGCAGAAGAAGCACCGGCTAACTCCGTGCCAGCAGCCGCGGTAATACGGAGGGTGCGAGCGTTAATCGGAATTACTGGGCGTAAAGCGCGCGTAGGTGGCTTGATAAGCCGGTTGTGAAAGCCCCGGGCTCAACCTGGGAACGGCATCCGGAACTGTCAGGCTAGAGTGCAGGAGAGGAAGGTAGAATTCCCGGTGTAGCGGTGAAATGCGTAGAGATCGGGAGGAATACCAGTGGCGAAGGCGGCCTTCTGGACTGACACTGACACTGAGGTGCGAAAGCGTGGGTAGCAAACAGGATTAGATACCCTGGTAGTCCACGCCGTAAACGATGTCGACTAGCCGTTGGGTTCCTTGAGAACTTTGTGGCGCAGTTAACGCGATAAGTCGACCGCCTGGGGAGTACGGCCGCAAGGTTAAAACTCAAATGAATTGACGGGGGCCCGCACAAGCGGTGGAGCATGTGGTTTAATTCGATGCAACGCGAAGAACCTTACCTACCCTTGACATCGTGCGAACTT
>NZ_JADOTW010000045.1 GCF_015645095.1 Halomonas sp. 328 | reverse complement strand
TGGGGTGGATGATGGGGATCGAACCCACGACCACCGGAGCCACAATCCGGGGCTCTACCACTGAGCTACATCCACCATATTCGCCTATCGCGACCCACCGGACCCATCCTGCCAGCCTCGACTCACAAGATGGCGCGCCCAGCAGGACTCGAACCTGCAACCCACGGCTTAGAAGGCCGTTGCTCTATCCGGTTGAGCTATGGGCGCATTGTACGGCCTCACACTCCTGCCTGCAACCCATATTTCAATAAAAATCAATGAGTTGCTATTGGTCGGGGTGGAGGGATTCGAACCCCCGACATCCTGCTCCCAAAGCAGGCGCGCTACCAGACTGCGCTACACCCCGCCGGCTTGTCGCACGGCCTTGACGACCCCGTGAGCTCGTCAGTGCGTGGCGTATTCTACGGATCTTTCCTTTTTGGTCAAGCATCTGTCGCAATCGACTCGGTCAAGACGCTTTGACTCGCGGCCGGCTCATGCGAAAATCACCGCCCAGATTCGTCGCCGCCGCCGGCGGTGTCCATAGCTTCCAGGGGAATCGTCGATGACCGCACAACCGATCGATGGCAAGGCCATTGCCGCTCACGTCCGCCAGCAAGTCGCCCGCCAGGTGGAGGCTCGCCGCCAGGCCGGGGAGCGCATTCCCGGCCTCGCCGTGATCCTGGTCGGCGAGGATCCGGCCTCGGCCGTCTATGTGCGCAACAAGCATCGTGCCTGCGAAGAGGCCGGGCTGCTCTCGCTGCGCCACGAACTCCCGGCGGACACCTCCCAGGCCGACCTGGAGGCCCTGGTCGACCGCCTCAATGCCGACCCTGAAGTGGATGGCATCCTGGTGCAGTTGCCGCTGCCCGAGCACCTGGACCCGCGCCCCATCCTCGAGCGCATCCTGCCTCACAAGGACGTGGACGGTTTCCACCCCTACAACCTGGGTCGCCTGGCCCAGCGCCTCCCGGTGTTGCGCCCCTGCACGCCCAAGGGGGTGATGACCCTGCTCCAGGAGAGTGGCCTCAAGGTGCGCGGCCTGGACGCTACCATCGTCGGCGCCTCCAATATCGTCGGCCGCCCCATGGCCCTGGAGCTGATGCTGGCCGGTTGCACCACCACCATCTGCCATCGCTTCACCCAGAACCTGGAGGCCCATGTACGACGCGCCGACCTGCTGGTGGTGGCCGTGGGCAAGCCAGGGCTGGTCAAGGGCGAGTGGGTCAAGCCGGGGGCCATCGTCATCGACGTGGGCATCAACCGCCAGGAGGATGGCACCCTGGTCGGCGACGTGGAGTTCGCCCCCGCCGCCGAGCGCGCCAGCCATATCACCCCGGTGCCCGGCGGCGTAGGCCCCATGACGGTCGCCTCCCTGCTGGAGAACACCCTGTTCGCCGCCGAATTGCATGACGCCATGCAGCGCCAGGACGCTTGAGGTAGAATCCGCCCCCATCGATTCAGCGAAGAGCAGAGCCTAGATGAAACGTATCGGCATCATCGGCGCCATGCCGGAAGAAGTCGCCCTCCTCGCCTCCCGCCTGGAGGGAATGGAGAGCCGCCAACAGGTGGGTTGCACCTTCTATCGCGGCCGCCTGCATGGCGCCGAGGTAGTGATCCTGCAATCCGGCATCGGCAAGGTGAATGCCGCCGTGGGCACCACCCTGCTGCTGGACAGCTACCAGCCGGAGGCGATCATCAACACCGGCTCCGCCGGCGGCTTCGGCGCCGACCTGGAAGTCGGCGACGTGGTGATCTCCTCCGAGGTGCGCCACCATGACGTCAACGTCGAGGTGTTCGGCTACGAGCCCGGCCAGGTGCCGCGCATGCCCGCCGCCTACCTGCCCGACCCGCGACTGGTCCAGGTGGCCCGGGAGTGCATCGAAGAGCTGGGCGAACTGCGCGTGGCGGAGGGGTTGATCGCCACCGGTGACAGCTTCATGGCCTGCCCCGACGCGGTCAGCCAGACCCGGGAGCGCTTCCCCACCATGCTGGCCGCCGAGATGGAGGCCGCCGCCATCGCCCAGACCTGCCACCTCTACGGCTGCCCCTTCGTGGTGATCCGCGCCCTCTCGGACATCGCCGGCAAGGAGTCCAACCTGAGCTTCACGGCCTTTATCGATCAGGCCGCCACCCATTCGGCCCGGATGGTGGAGGCCATGGTGCGCCGCCTGGCCACCCCCGCCGAAACCCCCGCCGAGGCCTGACCGCAGGCCATCTGGATACGGTAACGCCGGGCCCCGCGCCCGGCGTTTTCGTTGCAAGACTCTCAAGCTGTACATAGATTGTATAGAAAGACGCTACCGGAGTCCCAGATGCCTCGCCTCCTCTTTGCCGCCCTGGCCAGCCTGCTGCTGAGTGCCTGCGCCACCCAGCCCGGCGCCGAGATCCAACGCCTGGAAGGCCTGCGCTACAGCCCCGACGACTGGCCCCAGCCGCTCTATGCAGACGTTTACCTACCGCCACCGAGCGCCACCCCGCGCCTGCGGCCGGCGGCCCTGGTGGTCCATGGCGGTGGCTGGCAGCGTCGCGACCGCAGCGACATGGAGGCCACCGCTCGCCAACTGGCGGCGGCGGGCCATGTGGCCATCAATATCGACTACCGCTTCGCCCCCGCCCACCCCTTCCCGGCCCAGCTCCACGACCTCCAGCAGGCCATGGCCTGGACACACCGCCAGGCCGATGCCTGGCGCATCGACACTCGCCAGATCATCGGCGTGGGCTACTCCTCCGGCGCCCACCTGGTGAGCCTGCTCGGGGTGATCGGCACCGACCACCCGCTGGATCGGCCTTACGGGGGGCCGCATGCTCGCCTGGCCGGGGTGCTGGCCGGTGGCACCCCCACCGATCTCTTCAAATTCGATGACGGTCGTCTGGTGGTGGAGTTCCTCGGCGGCACTCGCGCCCAGGTACCCGAGCGCTACCGCCTTGCCTCCCCCTATCACCAGCTCGGCGACAGCGCGCCCCCCTTCTTTCTCTTCCACGGCAGCCTCGACACCCTGGTGCCCCGGGATCATGCCGAGGACTTTCATGCCGCCCTGCAAGATCGCGGCCTGTCCAGCCGACTCCACCTTCAGCCCCTGCGGGGCCACTTCGCCAGCTTCCTGACTCGCGGTTCCGCCATCGATGACGGCATCACCTTCCTGTCGGAACAGCGTCGTGGCGGCGACACCCTGGCCAGGTCGGAGGCGGGAAGCCACTGAGCCATTAGGGTATGATGCGGCCTCTTGCATCCCGACAGGAGTCCCTTATGCCATCCCCGATCCGTGTCATCTATACCGGCGGCACCCTGGGCATGGAGCCGGGCCCCCAGGGGCTGGCGCCGGGGCGCAACTTCGAGGCGCGCCTGCGCCGCGCCCTGGACAGCCTGCCCCCGGCGCGCCGTGCCAGCCTGCCCGACTTCACCTTCGAAGCCACGCCCGAGCCCATCGATTCCAGTGCCGCCACCCCCACCGACTGGCAGACCCTGGGGCGACGCCTGAGCCAGATCCAAGACGAGGCCGCCGGCCTGGTGGTGCTGCACGGCACCGACACCCTGGCCTGGACCGCCAGCAGCCTGGCCTACCAGCTCCAGGGGATCGCCAAGCCGGTGGTGGTCACCGGGGCCATGCAGCCCCTGGAGGCGGCGGGTAGCGACGCCCTGGGTAACGTGGAAAGCGCGCTGCGCTTCGCCGCCCAGCCGGACCTGCAGGAGGTGGTCATCGCCTTCGCGGGCAAGCTGTTGCGCGGCGTGCGCAGCCGCAAGTGGCACACCCGCGATGCGGACGCCTTCGTCAGCCCCAACTATCCGCTGCTGGGTGAACTGGTGGAGGGGGAGCCGGTGCTCTACCCGAGGCGGGGCCTGGAGCAGCAGCAGCGCGGCGCCCCGCGCTTCGAGCTGCCCGACTACCAGGCCCTGGGCGATTCTGCGGTGGTGCGCATCGTGCTATGGCCGGGAATCCAGGCGTGGCAGGTGGCGGCCTGGCTGGAGGATCCCCGGGTCAAGGGCGCCCTGCTGGAGGTCTGGGGAGGCGGCAATGCGCCGGAGGACCCGGCCCTGCTGGAGGTTCTCGCCGAGGCCAGCGGACGCGGCCAGTTGCTGGTGGCCATCAGCCAGTGTCCCGTCGGCGCCATCGCCATCGGCAGCTATGCGGCAGGCCAGGGCCTGGCCGCGGCCGGGGTCCTCTCCGCGGATGACATGACCCCCGAGGCGGTGATCACCAAGCTGGTCCACCTCCTGGCACAGCCCCTCGACGAAACACGGCGCCGCGAGCGCTTCCGCGAGGCCCTGGTGGGGGAACGCTGAACGAGGTCAGGCAAAGGCCGCCACGAGGGTCTATGGTTGGGGGAAACCCACCCAGTGGAGGCCCTCATGGAACAGCCGGTCCATCATTTCAGTGAACTCTTCGAACAACTCGGCCTGGCCTCGGACGCCGGGGCCATCGAGGCCTTTATCAAGCGGCACTCGCCGCTACCGGAGAGCGTACCCCTCCATGAGGCGAGCTTCTGGAACCCGGCCCAGGCCGAGCTGTTGCGTAACGCCCTGGAGGATGATGCCGACTGGGCCGAGGTGGTGGACCACCTAGATGCCTCACTGCGCAAGCCCTGAGCTCGCCGCCTACCCCAGCTCCTGGCGCGCCTCGATCCGCCGGCGCACCCAGGCGCCCAGCAGCAGCAACAGGGTCAGCAGGGCCAGCGGCAAAACCACATCGGGGCTCAGTCCCTCCCCCCGCTCCACCGCCTCCAGGGCGCCATGGATGGCGCTGGCGTAGACCGCCCACTTGGCGCCCAGCCCGAGAGTGGCCGCCACCAGAAAGGGACGCAGCGGCAGGCGCACCAGGCCAGCCGCATAGTTGATCACCGAATGGGGAAAGCCCGGCAGCACCCGCAGGGCGCACTGGGTCAGGACATCGCCACGGCGTTGCATCAGGCGCATCATGCGCAGGGTCATCCTGCCCGGTCTGAAACGGCGCCTGAAACGCTCCGCCAGCCAATAGGCGCCCAGGGCGCCCCCCACGCTGCCGATAATCAACATGGGCACCGCGATCGCGGGATGATGAAAGGGGGCGATCAGCCATAGGCCGATACTGCCGGGCAGACCCAGGGCCAGGGTGACTGCCATCACTAGCATCACCGCCAGCATGGTCAGGGGGTGACTGGCCGTCTCCTCCGCCCAGAGCTTTAGGGCGCCCAGGTCCGGCGACTGCCAGACCCATAGCAGCAGGCCCATCAGCAGCGCCGCCAGCAACCATACAAGGTAACGACCCCAGGAGCCGTTACGCCTCTCGTCCGTCTTTCGGGTCATGCACTCCCTCCACCCGGTGTCGATGCACCGGCGAGTGCCTGGCCGGCCTGGACTCCTCAGCTCGAGGAGGCGTCATCCTCACGCGGTCGCCGGATATCCCGTTCCAGGCTCTCGCCAAGGCGCGCCTGCTCGCTCGACAGGGTGCGCTGATCCACAAGGTGGAGCACCCCGAGCTGGGCAAATAATACTAGGAAACAGAGCAGTAATCCTTTAAGCATGGCGCCTCTCTCCGCAAGGCGAGCGACTCGCCCGCCATCGAAAGCGAGTCTACTCCCGCTCGCCACGCCTCGGCCACTATTTTGTTAGCGAACGAACAAGCCTAGAGGCGCGCCTCCACCCGCTCGAGGATCTGCCGGCTCACCTTGGCCACCAGGGGCCGCGCGGCGCGATTGACCGCCTTCTCCACCAGCCGATTCTTGATCTCGTAGTCGAGGCTCAGGGTCACCTCGGTGCCCTCGGGCACCGGCCGCAATCGATAACAGCCCTGATTGCGCACCCCTTCGATGGACTCCCAGGCCAGCCGGCTGGGCGCTTCGTGTTCGGTGATCATCACCAGGAAGGCCCACTCCATGCCCACGGCACGCACGTGCCAGCGGTAGCGTCCCTCCCCCAGGGCCTCGATGGAGTCGATCAGGTCGGAGTAGTCGGCGAAGTCCTCGACCCGCTCCAGCAGGGCGAAGACCCGCTCCGGGGGAGCCGGCAGGATGGCGCTGTGTTGGATGCTGGCCATGACGTTTCCTTGCGTCATCTGAAGAGGTGACTCGAGAGTAACGGCCCCTGCCCGCCTTGGCCAGCCCACTGGCCAAACGGTCAAGCCTTCCCTACACTAGCGCCCACCGGACCGGATCCCGGACGACCTCCGCCCAGCGCGGAGCAGGACAAATTCTCCGACAGGAACCCCCTATGACGATCTCCCCCCACGGCCGGCGCGCCGTGATCATCTATTCCGGCGGCATGGACTCCTTTACCGTGCTGCACCAAGCCCTGGCCGAGGGCCTCGAGGTCCATGCCCTCTCCGTCGATTATGGCCAGCGCCACCATCGCGAGCTCGACACCGCCCGGCATGTCTGCCAACGCCTCGGCGTGCCACACCAGGTGATCGACCTGCGCGCCATCCATGGCCTGGTGGATGCCTCGGCGCTCACCGATGCCAGCCAGTCGCTGCCGGAGGGCGACTACGCCGCCGACAACCTGGCCGCCACCGTGGTGCCCAACCGCAACATGATCCTGCTCTCCCTGGCCCTGGCCAAGGCGATCAATATCGGTGCGCAGGAGGTGCGCTACGGGGCCCATGGTGGCGACCACGACCTCTACCCGGACTGCCGCCCCGAATTCGTGCGCCGCATGCAGGCCGCCGCCGAGGTATGCAACTTCGCCCCCCTGCGTCTGACGGTGCCCTTCCTGCACCACAGCAAGGCCGAGATCCTCGCCGCGGGCCTGGCGCTGGGCCTCGACTATGCCGACACCTGGACCTGCTACCGTGGCGCGGAACTGGCCTGCGGCCGCTGCGGCAGCTGTCGCGAGCGCCTGGCCGCCTTCGCCGCCAATGGGGCCATCGACCCCCTCGCCTACGACCCCGATATCGCGCGCCCCGACCGGGCCGGAGGCCGCTGATGTACCACGTCAAGGAAGCCTTCTACTCGCTGCAGGGGGAAGGCGCCCGGGCCGGCCGCGCCAGCGTCTTCTGCCGCTTCAGCGGGTGCAACCTCTGGTCGGGACGCGAGGCAGATCGCGATAGCAGCGTCTGCCGTTTCTGCGACACCGACTTTATCGGCACCGATGGCCAGCACGGCGGACGCTTCGCCGATGCCGAGGCGCTGGCCGCACACCTCGGCGCCCTCTGGCCCGACAGCCGCGGCGTGGCCACTCCCTATGTGGTCTTTACCGGTGGCGAACCCCTGCTGCAACTCGACACGGCCCTGATCCAGGCCATGCAATGCCGCGGCTTCGAGGTGGCGGTGGAGACCAACGGCACCCTGGTGCCGCCGCCGGGCATCGACTGGCTCTGCGTCAGCCCCAAGGGCAGCGCCGTGCTGGCAGTGACCGGCGGCGACGAGCTGAAGCTGGTCTATCCCCAGGACGAGGCCCCACCGGAGCGCTTCCAGGCCCTGGACTTTCGCCACTTCTACCTGCAGCCGATGGACCTCGCCCCGCGGGGCGAATCCGGCACCACACTCAGGTCCTGCGTCGACTACTGCCTGGGCCACCCCCAGTGGCAGCTGTCGCTGCAGACTCACAAGATCGCGGGGATCGATTGATGAATCCACTCGACAGTGACACCGATGACACACTGCAGACCCTCAGCATGATCGCGGGGAAGGCTCAATGAGCCTGTTCGTCGACAACCTGACTCATCTGGATGCCTCCCTCTGGTGCCCCCGTCGCGGCCTGATCGGGGTCAGCTGGGCGGTAGATGTTGAGCTGGACGGCGAGCTGGGCGAGGACGGCATGCTCTTCGACTTCGGCGAGGTGAAGCCCTGGATCAAGTCGCGACTCGATGCCGGCGCCGACCACACCCTGCTGGTACCGGCCCGGGCTCCGGGGGTGGAGCTCCAGGAGTGTCGCGAGGGGCTGCGCCTGATCACCCGTACCCCCTACCCCCTGGAGCTACGCGCCCCCCGCCAGGCCTTTACCCTCCTCCCCTGGGCCGAGGTGCGCCGCGAGACCCTGGCCGAGCACCTGGCCGACGAGCTGATGCGCCGCCCCCCGCCCCGGGTCTCGGCGATTCGCCTCACCCTGCGTGACGAAGCCATCGACGGTGCCGCCTACACCTACAGTCATGGCTTGCGCCAGCACGCCGGCAACTGTCAGCGCATCGCCCACGGGCACCGTTCGCGGCTGCATATCTGGCGCAACGGCCGGCGCGACCCGGCCCTCGAGGCTCGCTGGGCCGAACACCTGGCGGATGCCTACCTGGTGGATACCGACGACCTGATCAACGCCCCCGATGACGATCCCCGCCAGCTGACCTGCGCCTACCGGGCCCCCCAGGGAGAGTTCCGCCTGCGCCTGCCCACCGAGCGCTGCCGGGTGCTGCCCAGCCAGACCACGGTGGAGCGCATCGCCCTGTGGCTCGCCGAGACGATCGCCGCCGCGGAGGGCGGACGCATCCGGGTACAGGCCTTCGAGGGCATCGGCAAGGGGGCCTTCGCCGAGGCGGGCAAGCCATGAGCGGGGCGCCGAGCGCCCCCAGTTGCCGGCCGGGTTGCGGCGCCTGCTGTATCGCCCCCTCCATCAGCTCGCCGATCCCCGGCATGCCCCAGGGCAAGCCCGCCGGGGTGCGCTGCGTCCAGCTCGACGACGATAACCTCTGCCGACTCTTCGGCGACCCACGACGCCCGGCGGTCTGCGAGCGCTTCGCCTTCGATGCCGAGCTGTGCGGCGAGCACCGCGATCAGGCGCTGGTTCGAATCGGTGAGCTGGAAATGGCCACCTGACCCAAGAAGTGGGCGACCAACGACACGGGCCCCGGCAATGCCGGGGCCCGTGTCGTTCTGGCAGCGATGCGCTCAGGACTCCAGCCGCGCGGTCTGGGCCTCGCGCTGGTCCAGCAACATCCCCCAGCGCACCAGCACCGGGGCATCGCTGGGCGAGACCTCGCCGAGCAGGCGCCGGAAGCGCTCCCGGGCCTGGCCGTCCTGGGGATCCACCAGGGTCAGCCACAGCTCCAGGGCATTGAGCTGCTGATGCAGGTTCTCGTGCTCCGCGGCCTGGCGCAGGGCCTGTTCCACCAGCAGGCGGATCTCCTGGGCCGGGCGCCCCAGCTGGTGGCGCACCCGCGCCAGCTGGATGGCCAGCTCCGGCACATAGAGGGAGGTACGCTCCTGGGCGATCAACAGGCACTGGTCCAGGTAGTCCTCGGCACGGCTCAGCTCACCCAGGGCCACGCAGGCATCCACGAACCACAACACCGGCCGCTGGTAGCGGTCGCGGCCGGTCACCTCGTCGAACTCCTCCATGCCAGCCTCCAGCAGCGCCAGGCCCTCTCGGTCGCCGGCCAGGGCCCGCTGCCAGCCGAGCATGCCCTGGGCCGACATCTGCCACAGGTGCAGATCCGGCGTGCCGGTGAGCTCGGCGGCGCGCTGGGCGCGCATGCCGGCCAGGTGCACATGCCCCAGCTGACGGTACATGGCCGCCGAGAAGAGCAGCGCCATGGCCAGGGAGCCGGGGTGGTTGAACCCCTCGGCGAGGCGAATCGCCGCCTCCGCCTGCTGCTCGGCGCGCTGGTAATCGCCGCGCAGACAGAGCGCCCAGCCCTGGAAGCAGGCCGCCGCCACCTGGGGGTGGTCGGAGAACGGCAGCCACTCGATCAGCATCGGCGAGTGGAGCGGATCGATCTCCTCCAAGTGGTCGTAGGCCTGGCGAATCCGCCCCGCCCAGTACTCGCAGTGAGCCCGGGCATAGTCCGCCAGGCGTTGGTAGCGCGGATCCTCCAGCTCGCCGGCCAGATCGGCCAGCTTGGCGGCCAGGGAGAAGGCATCGGCATGGGCATGGCGCTGGCTACAGCCCACCCAGAGCCCCCACTTGACCAGGAAGCGTTGCTCCAGGTCATCTGCCTCTTCCTCGTAGCTGCGCGGCGGCAGCAACTCCTGGGCGCGCACGAAGCTCTCGTGGGCGGTGGGCGAGCCATGGCCTTCCAGGGCGAAGGCGGCCTGGCCACGCACCGTCAGCAGGCTGATCTCCCGCTCCCCCTGCCCCTCCACGTGACGCAGGCTGGCCAGGCCCGCATCCGCCATGCGCAGGGCGGTGCGGTTGGCGCTCACCTTGAGGGCCTCCCGGGCCGCCAGCTCGAAATAGCGGGCGCCGCGGGCATAGTGGCCGCTGCGTCGCAGATGGGTGGCGAAGTCGCCGGGGTGGCGACTGATCCACATCGGGAAGCGCTCCTCGATCAGGGTCACCACCTGGCCATGGATCGCCACCCGCACGTCCCGCGGACAGGCGAGGTAGGCGGCCTCCTGGAGCAGCTGATGACTGAACTGGTACTCGTATTCGCTGCCGTGCGGACAGGCTTCGATGATCTCCAGGCGGATCATCTGCTCGATGGCCCGCTTGAGGCGCTCCCCGGACCAGCCACTGCATTCGGTCAACAGGTCGAGGCGGAACTGACGCCCCAGCACGGCGGCCACATGGGCCACCTCACGCTCGGCATCGAGCTGGTCGATGCGACTGGCCAGCAGGCCCAGCAGGCCCTGGGGCAGGTCGTCGAGCTGCACGCTGCGCCCCTCGCGGCGATCCATGTCCAGGCGTCGGCAGATCTCCTGCAGGTAGAGGGGCACGCCATCGCAGCGCTCGATCAACTGGCTGCGCAGCCGCGGGCTCAGGTGCAGGCGGTAGCGGCGCGCCAGTTGCGACAGCAGTCGCGACGACTGCAGCGCATCCAGGCGTCCCAGGCTGAGCTGCTGATCCCAGTGCAGACGGGCGGGCAGCGCCTCGCGACCGTGGTGGCTGGCCACCAGCAGCAGGGGGCAGTTGATCGGCAAGCGCGCCTGGAGGTTGGAGAGCGCCTTGAAGGAGGGCTCGTCCAGCCACTGGATGTCATCGATCATCAGCACCAGGGTGCGCTGTACGGTGAGGGTCTCGACGAGGGCCTGGAGCAGTTGCACCACCAGCTCCAGGGCTTCGCCGCTCTGGGCCAGCACCGCCACCTCCTCGGGCTCGCGAATACCCAGCGCTTCCTCCAGCAGCTGACGCCGCTCCTGGGAATCGGCCAGTCCCGGATAGCGCTCCAGCACCCGGCCCAGCCCCGCCTCGTCGGGCTCCCCGCCCAGGTGCCAGCGCAGCAGCTGGCGGGCCACCCCATAGGGGGAGTGCACCGACAGTCGCGTGGTGGGCTGCCAGCAGATGGCGGTATCACGGCTCTGCTCGAGCTGGCGGAACCCCACCAGCAGCGCCGACTTGCCCATCCCGGAGGCCCCACGCACCAGCACGCTCTGCCGCAGGCCGATCCCGGCCCGGGCCAGGGCGTCGCGCAACTTGCGCAGTGCCGCTTCGCGCCCCACCAGGCTGGGTGGCAGCGCCTCGCGCCCCCCTTCGTTGGTGCCCAGCACCAGGGCACGCAGGCGCACCTTGCCGTCGCAGGCGACCAGCCGCGAGGAGAGCCGCGGCTGCAGGTCCAGGGCCGGCGGCATGTGCTGGCTGGCTTCCTGGGAGATCACCAGCTCTCCCCCCTCGGCGGCACTCATCAACGCCAGGGAGGTCTGGGTCACCTGGCCCAGGGGATCGGCCAGCTGACGCTCGGGCAGGTAGATCACCCGGCCGCTGTTGAGGCCCGCGGCCAGGGTAAAGCGCGGCACGGCCCCCTCCCCGTTCCAGTGGCGGGCGCTCTCCTCGGGCAGCGCCTTGCGGCAGTGTTCGTAGAGGGCCACCAGCTCGGCCAGTTGGTGGGCCGGGCCATGGGTGCCGAAACAGGCCAGGCCCAGGCCGCCCGTGGCGCCGGGCAGCCAGAAGCCGCCCAGGTGGTGACACTGCTGCTCCAGCCAGCGCATCAGCTCGATCTGCAGGGCCAGACTGGCATGGGTGGCATCCCGGGCCGAGAGGTCCTCCTCCAGGCTCAGGCGAATGGCCATCACCGAGAGCTGGCGCTGCTCGATCTCGTCGTCGCGCAGCGGCGCGCTGTCCAGGGCCAGGGCCCGGGAGAAGGCGCCCTGGGGCGAGAGGCGCTGAATCTCGGCCTGGCCATCGGACCAGTAGCGGGCCAGTTGCAGGAAGGCCGGCTCCGGCTGCTGGCCGGAGAGCGCCAGCAGCTGCAGGTAGGCGTTGTACTGTTCGTGGGCCGCCGCCGCCTGCCCCTGCTCGGCCAGTTGGCGCACCAGCCGCTCGTGAAAGGGGCCATAGCCGGAGAAGCGGCTGACCAGGTCGCGCAGCAGCGCCTCCGGCAGCTCGCCATGGGCCTCCAGCACCGCCTCGGCGAAGGCGATCACCCGCTGACGCCACTCGTTGCGCACCCGCAGCAGCCAGCGCTGGAATTCGGCACAGGCCGAGAGCTGCAACTCCTCCACCAGGTCGCCCTGATAGAGGCCCAGGACCGCCTCCAGGGTGTCGATATCCGGCGGCTCGCGCAGCAGCCCCTGGAGCTCATGCAGGTCGAAGGTCCACCCGTCGGGAAACTGGAAGGCGATGGTCTGGCGCGACACCGCCAAGACCCGCTCGGCCTGGTCACCCAGGGACTGGCGCAGGCAATGCAGCGCATGACGCAGGTTGGTGCGGCCGGAGGAGAGCCCCTGATCGGGCCATAACAGTTCGGCCAGGGTGGAGCGATTGACCGGCTGCTCATGAAGCAGCAGGTAGACCAAGAGCCCCTTGACCTTGTCATAGCTGAACTGGGTGAGACTATCCTCCCCCAGGGTCAGTGAGAAATGGCCGAGCAGTGTCAATCGCTCATCGACGGAAGGATCCCGCATCGTCTTCGTTCCCGCGTTATTGTGTCATCGGCAAGTGCCTTGCCGTCTGTTCCCTGGATCTCAGGCCGCTTCCGGGACGCCGCTGTGGAAGCGGAAATCGCCATCCGGAGCCTCGATCAGGCGCGCCTCGCGATCGGCGAGGAAGGCGATCCGCGCCTCCACCTCTCCATCGCCTGCCTCTTCGGCAACGAGCCGCGCCAACATCAAGTAATCCTCATAGTGACGCCCTTCCGACTTAACCAGACTGCGGTAGAACTTGGCAAGCTCTTCGTCCAGCCGCGGGATCAGGCAGGCGAAACGCTCGCAGCTGCGCGCCTCGATCAGCGCCCCCACGATCAGCAGGTCCACCAGGCGCAGCGGATCCTCGGGGCGCAGGTGGCGGCGCAGCCCCTCGGCATAGCGGGAGGCACTGAGGTGGCGATAGACGATGCCCCGGGACTCCATCAGCTTGACCACCTGCTCGAAGTGCAGCAGCTCTTCCCGGGCCAGTTGCGACATCTTGGTCAGCAGCAGGGGGCGATCCACGTAGCGGTACATCAGGCTCATGGCGGTGGAGGCCGCCTTCTTCTCGCACTGGGCGTGATCGATCAGCAGCAGCTCCTGATTGGCTAACGCCGCCTCGACCCAGGCCTGGGGCGTGGGGCAGCGCAGGAAGGAGAGCAGGTCCGGGGGCAGCAGGGCCCTGAGGCTGTCTTGCATGGTCATCCTGAATGGCTATCGGTGGTAATAAGGTCGACCCGCTCCCGGGCCGCTTGACTGAGGGCCTCGTTGAGCCGCGCGAAGAGCTGCGGCGGCGCAAGCCCCAGCCCGGCCCCGTGCCGGGCCAGGCCATAGCGGGCGAGGTCCTGGATGCGCTCGCGCCCCACCCGCAGCAGCTCCACGGCGCGGGAGAGCGGCGGCTGCTCCGGGCGCACGCGAATGCGGTGCCGGGCCAGCTGGGCATTCAGCAGCGCCTCGTCCTCGACCACCAGGAGGGTGGCGGCGGCCTTTTCCCTCAGGGCGTCGAGCGCCTCGATACGCCGCCGACGCTCGGCCTCGTCGTAGCCGAACCAGTCGCGGATCTCGTCCAGATGGCGCTGGCAGCCCCGGCAGACGTCATCGCCGACGGTGGTGGAGCAGACCCCCACGCAGGGGGTGCTGATTCGCTGAGACATACGCTTCCTCGATGGGTCGTTCTCGCAGTCTGTCGGGCCCCGGCATCTTACCCGTCCCGGACGCCGCGGGACACTCCCCGGACGACGCCAAGGGCCACCGCCGACCAAAGTACGAGGCCCGCGACGGGGGGCTCGCTTAACATTGTCGACAGTTTCCCGTAGAATCCGCGTCACCTGAACCACGGTTACCACAGGCTCCAGGGCGACCCATCCTGACCCGTCGCCGACTCCCCCAGAGGCCGCCAAGGCCCGGGACGGCCGGTTCAACGCCCTGGCAAAGCAACTTGATGAGGGCCCCATCGTGCTTGAAGCATATCGCCAACATGTCGAGGAACGCGCCCAGGAAGGCGTCCCGCCCAAACCGCTCAACGCCGAGCAGGTCGCTGCCCTGGTGGAGCTGCTCAAGGCACCGCCCGCCGGCGAAGAAGAGTTCATCCTCGAACTGATCACCGATCGCGTGCCCCCGGGCGTCGATGAGGCCGCCTACGTCAAGGCCGGGTTCCTGACCGCCATCGCCAAGGGCGAGGCCGAGTCCCCGCTGATCGACAAGACCCACGCCGTCAAGCTGCTGGGCACCATGCAGGGCGGCTACAACATCGCCACCCTGGTGGAGCTGCTCGACGACGCCGACCTGGCCAAGGAAGTCGGCGAACAGCTCAAGCACACCCTGCTGATGTTCGACGCCTTCCATGACGTGGAAGAGCGCGCCAAGGCGGGCAACGCCGTGGCCAAGGAGGTCCTGCAGTCCTGGGCCGACGCCGAGTGGTTCCTGGCCAAGCCGGCCCTGGCAGAGAAGATCACCCTCAGCGTCTTCAAGGTGCCCGGCGAGACCAACACCGACGACCTCTCCCCGGCCCCGGACGCCTGGTCGCGCCCCGATATTCCCCTGCATGCCAATGCCATGCTCAAGAACGAGCGCGACGGCATCGAGCCGGAGGTGCCCGGCACCAAGGGCCCGCTGGCCCAGATCGAAGCCGTGAAGGCCAAGGGCTTCCCGGTCGCCTACGTGGGTGACGTGGTCGGCACCGGCTCCTCGCGCAAGTCCGCCACCAACTCGGTGCTGTGGTTCTTCGGCGACGACATCCCCAACGTGCCCAACAAGCGCGCCGGCGGCTTCTGCTTCGGCGGCAAGATCGCCCCCATCTTCTTCAACACCATGGAAGATGCCGGCGCCCTGCCCGTGGAGATGGACGTCTCCCGGCTCGAGATGGGCGACGTCATCGACGTCTACCCCTACGAAGGCAAGGTGTGCAAGCACGGCACCGACGAGGTGGTCAGCACCTTCGAACTCAAGACCCAGGTGATCCTCGACGAGGTGCGTGCCGGCGGCCGTATCCCGCTGATCATCGGTCGTGGCCTGACCGGCAAGGCGCGTGAGGCCCTCGGCCTGCCCGCCTCCGACGTCTTCCGCCTGCCCGAGCAGCCCAAGGACACCGGTAAAGGCTTTACCCTGGCCCAGAAGATGGTCGGCAAGGCCTGCGGCATGGAGGGCGTGCGCCCGGGCATGTACTGCGAGCCGAAGATGACCACCGTGGGCTCCCAGGACACCACCGGCCCGATGACCCGCGACGAGCTGAAGGACCTCGCCTGCCTCGGCTTCCAGGCCGACCTGGTGATGCAGTCCTTCTGCCACACCAGCGCCTACCCGAAGCCGGTCGACGTGGAGACCCACCACACCCTGCCCGACTTCATCATGAACCGCGGCGGCGTCTCCCTGCGTCCCGGCGACGGCATCATCCACTCCTGGCTCAACCGCATGCTGCTGCCCGACACCGTGGGCACCGGCGGCGACTCCCACACCCGCTTCCCGATGGGCATCTCCTTCCCGGCGGGCTCCGGCCTGGTGGCCTTTGCCGCCGCCACCGGGGTGATGCCGCTGGATATGCCGGAATCGGTGCTGGTGCGCTTCAAGGGCAAGCGTCAGCCCGGCGTCACCCTGCGTGACCTGGTCCACGCCATTCCCTACTACGGCATCCAGCAGGGCCTGCTGACCGTCGAGAAGTCCGGCAAGAAGAACGCCTTCTCCGGCCGCGTGCTGGAGATCGAGGGCCTCGAGGACCTCACCGTGGAGCAGGCCTTCGAGCTCTCCGACGCCTCCGCCGAACGCTCCGCCGCGGGCTGTACCATCACGCTGTCCGAAGAGAGCGTGAGCGAGTACCTGAAGTCCAACATCACCCTGCTCAAGTGGATGATCGGCAACGGTTACGGCGACGTACGCACCATCGAGCGTCGCATCCAGGCCATGGAAGAGTGGCTGGCCAACCCGAGCCTGATGCGTGCCGACGCCGACGCCGAGTACGCCGAGGTGATCGAGATCGACCTGGACGAGATCAAGGAACCGATCCTCTGCGCCCCGAACGATCCGGACGACGCCCGCCTGCTGTCTGACGTGGCCGGCGAGAAGATCGACGAGGTCTTCATCGGCTCCTGCATGACCAACATCGGTCACTTCCGCGCCGCGGGCAAGCTGCTCGAGAAGCAGCCGGCCGGCAGCCTGAAGACCCGCCTGTGGCTGGCCCCGCCCACCAAGATGGACCAGCACCAGCTGACCGAGGAAGGCTACTACGGCATCTATGGCCGCGCCGGGGCGCGCATGGAGATGCCGGGCTGCTCCCTGTGCATGGGTAACCAGGCGCGGGTGGCTCCGAAGTCTACCGTGGTCTCCACCTCGACCCGCAACTTCCCCAACCGCCTGGGCGACGGCGCCAACGTCTTCCTGGCCTCCGCGGAGCTGGCCGCCGTGGCCGCGGTGGTGGGTCGCCTGCCCAGCGTCGAGGAGTACCAGGGCTACATGAGCGAGTTCGACGCCCTCTCCGGCGAGATCTATCGTTACATGAACTTCCACGAGATCGAGGAGTACCAGAAGGCCGCCTCGAACGTGATTCCGGTGGCTCAGGAGGCCTAAGGCCCCCGCCCGGAAAGCGACTCCGGTGCCGTGGAGGCCGAGGCCTGCCCGCACCGGAGCCCCATCGACTCCGATGCTCGCAACATCGCGCGCCCTCGAGGCCGAGCCGATGACCGAAACGCCCCGCCTCGTGCGGGGCGTTTTTCTTTGGCATCATGCCATTTCGACTTTCATCGCAAGGAGACGCCCCATGCCCCAGATCGTCACCCCGGATATCTGTGACGCCCACCCCGAGGTTCGGGTCCTGGATCCGCTGTTCGTCAATTTCGGCGGCCGGGAAGCCTTCTTCGGCCCCATCCGCACCGTCAAGTGCTTCGAGGACAACTCACTGGTCAAGCAGGCGGTGGCCGAGCCCGGCGAGGGCGCGGTACTGGTGGTCGACGCCGGCGGCTCCAGCCGCTGCGCCATGCTCGGCGACATGCTCGCCGAGCAGGCCGCCGACAACGGCTGGGCCGGCGTGGTGATGTACGGCTGCGTGCGCGACGTGGACGTGCTGGCGGAAACCGAGCTGGGCATCCAGGCCCTTGGGGCCCATCCGCGCAAGAGCGAGAAGCGTGGCGAAGGCGTTCGCGACATCCCGGTCACCTTCGCCGGGGTCACCCTCTCCCCGGGCGAGTGGCTCTACGCCGACAACAACGGCATCCTGGTGGCCGAGGCCGAACTGCCCCTGGAGGCCTGAGCCCCAGGCCTGAGCGGAAGCCGGCCCCCTCGGGCCAGCACAAAAAAACCGCCGCGGAAGACCGCGGCGGTTTTTTCATGGTCGGAACCGAGGCGGCTTAAACGGTCTGGGACGACACCGGACGCGTCTCTTCGTCGGCCTCGGCGGCCTCCGGCACCAACCGATCCACCACGGTGGCGCAGGCGGCGTCACCGGTGATATTCAGGGCGGTACGGATCATGTCGAAGAGGCGGTCGAGGGCGAACAGCAGCGGCAGCCCTTCCACCGGAATGCCCGCGGCGAGCAGTACCGCCACCACCAGGAAGGAGGGGCCCGGCACCCCGGCCTGGCCGATGGCCCCCAGGGTGGCGGTGAAGATGATCGCCAGGTAGGCGCCCAGGCCCAGCTCCACACCGAACAGCTGGGCGAAGAACATCGCCACCAGGCCGTAGTAGATGGCGTTGCCGCTCATGTTGATGGTCGCCCCCAGGGGCAGCACGAAGGCGGAGGTGGGCCGCGACACCCCCAGCTCCCGATGCACCACGTCCAGGGTCACCGGCAGGGTGGCCATGGAGGAGGCGGTGGAGAGGGCCACCACCTGGGGCTTCTTCATGCGCCCCAGGAAATGGCGTACCGGCATCCCGGTGGCGCTCTTCACCACCAGCGGATAGAAGACGAAACCGTAGAGGGCGATGGCCAGCACATAGACGCCGAACAGCTTCGACACCAGCATCAGCACATCGAAGCCGAAGGTACCCACCGCATCCGCCATCAGGCCAAAGACGCCGATGGGCGCGATGCGCATCACCATGTTGAGCATCCACACCAGGGCGTCGATCAGCACCGACAGGCCATTCATCAGCGGCGCGGTCCGCTCGCTATCGAGGCGCGAAAGGGCCAGGCCCAGGAACAGGCAGAACACCAGGATCTGCAGGATATTGCCGTCGCCAAGGGCGGCGAAGACATTGGTGGGAATCATCCCCAGCAGGGTGGCGAAGACCCCGGGCACCTCGCCGCGATCGGCATACTCGGTGGAGAACATCGCCTCCACGGCCCCCAGTTCCAGGCCACTGCCGGGCTGGAACAGGGCCCCCAGGAAGAGCGCCAGGGCCACCGCCACCGCCGAGGTGAGCATAAAGAAGGCGAAGGTGGCGATACCGATACGCCCCGCGGCCGGACTGGCGCCGAGGCCGGCGGCCCCGGAGACGATGGCCACCACGATCAGCGGTACCACCAGCATCATGATCAGATGAATGAAGAGGCTGCCCAGGGGGGCGAAGATCGCCGCCGACTCCCCCATCAGCGCCCCCACCAGGGCCCCCACCAGCATGGCGATCACCACCTGGACGCCGATACTGCTCAACATGCGCTTCGTCATAAGGCTCCGCCTGTTCGGATTGTCTAGAAATACGAAGCGCGCATGGTATAACGACCACCGAAGAATAAAAAACCAGAATTAATCACTAATTTTATAGCGAAGGATCACTACCCTCTCCGGCCGAAACGGCTTAGCCATCGTCGACCGTCGGCATTGCCAAACGCGGCCACTCGATGGCAGGCTCGGGACATCATGGCGCTAATGAGGCCCTATGCGGATTCACTCCCTCGCCAAGGATGTGCTGCGCGCGCTGGTCGATCACTGGCGCCCCCTGCTCGCCTATCACCTCGCCTTTACCCTGCTCGCCTCCCTGGTGCTGCTGCCGGCCATCGCCTGGAGCCTGGCGACCCTGCTGGGGCGCCTGGGTCGCCCGGTGATCGCCACCGCCGACCTGGCCGGCGTGCTGCTGACCCCCACCGGTGGCCTCTGGCTGCTGGCCACCCTGGCCCTGACCTTCCTGGTCCTCTACTTGCAACAGGCCGGGATGATCCTGGTGGCGGCGAGCGCCCATGGCAATCGCTACCGGCGTGCCTTCGACGCCCTCGGCAGGGTGCTATGGCGGTTGCCACGCCTGGCGGGGCTGGCCACCCTGCAGGTCGGCACCCATCTGCTGTTGCTGGCCCCCTTCGCCCTGGCGGTGGCGCTCCTCTATGGCCACTTCCTCGGCGAGCTCGACCCCTACTATGTGCAGCGTACCCGGCCCCCGGCACTCTGGGCCTTCGTCGCCAGCGCCCTGTTACCGACCCTGACCTGGGCGGTCCTGGCCGCAGGACTCTATCTGCGCTGGAGCCTGGCCCTGCCGGCCCTGATCCTGGAGGATGACAGGCCCCGCCGTGCCCTGGCGCGCAGTTGGTCGCTGACCCGCGGCCATCTGGGGCGCATCGCCCTGGTGCTGCTCGCCCTGCTGGGTCTGATCCTGGCCTTGCCGCCGCTGAGCACCTGGGCCTATGACCTGATCGCCACGCCTCTGGTGGCCTGGCTGCCGGAACGACCGGCGCTGCTGGTACCGGCCATGCTGCTCTACCTGGCGGGCTACCTGCTGCTGACCCTGGCCCTGACCTTCCTGGGCCTGGCCGCCAATAGCCTGCTCTCGGTCGCCCTCTTCCTGCGCCTGAGCCGCGAGCGCCTCCGCCTGCCGCGCCCCGGCGCCCATCCGGAACGCCTGGCCTGGGCCCTGGAAGTGGCGGTGGTCCTGGCCCTGGCGGTGCAGGCCACCCTGATCCTCAACCGGGTCGAGCTGCATGACGAGGTGGCGATCATCGCCCATCGGGGCAGCTCGATGGCCGCCCCGGAGAACAGCCTGCCGGCCATCGAGCGAGCGATCGCCGATGGCAGCGACTATGTGGAGCTGGACGTGCGCCTGACCGCCGACGAGCGAGTGGTGCTCTACCATGACCAGACCCTGCAGCGTCTGGCCGGCGATCCCCGCCGGGTCGGCGAGCTGAGCCTCGAGGAGCTTCTGAGCTTCGATCTAGGGGGCTGGTTCGGTGACGCCTACGTGGGGCTGCCCATCGCCACCCTGGAGGAGGCCCTGGCCACGGTCCGCGGTCGGGGCGCCCTGATGATCGACCTCAAGCCCGATCCCGGGCGGGAGCTGGCTCTGATGGAGGCGGTACTGACAGCCCTCGAAGACGAGGCCGAGGCGCGGCGCCGCTGCCATGACGACGCCGCCACCCTCGAGGCGGCCGCGGCCTGTGGCGATCCGGAGATCATGGCAGAGACCCGCCTGGCGACCCTCTCGCCGGCCCTGATGGGCGCCATCGCCGCGCGGGCGCCCGAGCTGCGCGTCACGCTGCTGGCCCAGCTGATCCTGCCCGGCACCCTGGAGCGCCAGGGGTTTGCCGCCCTGGGGCTGCGCCACAATCGCATCAGCCAGGCGGAGGTGCGCCTGGCCCGCGGCCACGGCTACGAGATCCACGCCTGGACGGTCAATGACCCGGCGCGGATGTCGCAGCTGATCGACCTGGGGGTGGACGCCATCATCACCGACCGCCCCGACCTGCTGGCGACCCTGCTGGCCGAGCGCCGCGAACTCAGCGACGGCGAGCTGCTGCTGATCAAGCTGCGTAACTGGCTACGCAGCTAATCAATCCCCCATCACGATGCCTTCCCGACGGGGATCGGCCCCCCCGAAGAAGCCCGTCTCCGTCACCTGGATCGCCTGCAGGCCACTGACCAGTTCCCGCTCGCTCACCTCGTGGCCCCGCTCGGCGAGCCCCTCCAGGGTCGCCTCGGGGAAGCGTCCCTCCTCCAGGAAAGCCGGCCCGCCCAGGGTAATGGCATGGGGCAGGTTCAGGGCCTGCTGGGCATCCAGGCTCCAGTCGAGCATGGCCACCAGCGCCTTGGCGGTGTAGTGGATAATGGCGGCGCCCCCGGGGGAGCCGAGACTCGCCACCAGCTCGCCGCTCTCGGCATCGAAGACCAGGGTCGGGCTCATGCTGGAACGGGGCCGCTTGCCCGGCTCCACCCGGTTGGCGATGGGCGTGCCTGCCGCATCGGACGGGGTGAAGGAGAAGTCGGTGAGCTCGTTGTTGAGCAGGTAGCCACCGGCGAGCCCCGTCCCACCATCGGCGAGGATCCGCGAACCGAAGGCGGCCTCGATGGTGGTGGTCATGGCCAGGGCGTTGCCCTGCTCATCGATGATGCTGATATGGCTGGTGCCATACTCCGGCTGATCGGGCTGTACCGCCCAGGCGACGGTGAGCTCACCGGGGTGGCCCGGCTCGGCGCCGCCGCTGCCCAGGCTCGTCTCGCTAAGCAATCCGGCACGCTCCGCCAGGTAGTCCGGGGCGAGCATCAGCGACCAGTCACCGCCGGGGGCATCGACGAAATCCGGGTCGGCGATGTATCTGCCCCGATCGGCGAAGGCCAGCCGCGAGGCCTCGAGGAACTGATGCAGCCAGGGTTCGCTGGGGACGCCGTCCTCATCCAGGGCCGCCACCTCGGGAAGCTGCTCGAGCAGGCCGAGGATCTGCATCAGCGTCAGGTGACCGGAGGACGGCGGCGGGAAGCCGCAGACCCGATAACTCCGCCAGGGGCTGCACAGCGCCTCCCGCTGGCGGGCCTCGTAGCCGGCCAGGTCGTCGAGAGTGAGGCTGCCGGGGCGCTCGCCATGCCCCTGGACCCGGGCCACCAGATCCTCGGCGATGGGTCCCTCACGCAGGGCGGCGGCACCCTGCTCGGCGAGTTCGCGCAGGATGGCCGCCAGGGCCGGATTGCGCAGGGTCTCGCCCACCGCCAGCGGCTCGCCGCCGGGGTAGTAGAAGGGGCCGGCCAGGGGGTCATGACGCAGGGGCTGCTCCGCCGCCAGGCTGGCATGCAGGCGCTGGCTGACCGGGAAGCCCTGCTCCGCCAGGGCGATGGCGGGCTCAAAAAGCGTGGCCCAGGGCAGCCGGCCGTGCTCGGCATGGGCCAGCTCGAGCATCGCCACGGTGCCGGGCGCCCCCACCGAGAGGCCGCTGGCGGCGGCCTCCATAAAGGCCAGGGGCTCGCCGGCCTCGTCCAGGAAGAGGGTCTCGTCCACGGCAGCAGGAGCGGTCTCGCGGCCGTCATAGGCCGCCACCGCCTCGCCGTCATGGTGGACCAGGAAGGCGCCGCCGCCGATGCCGCTGGACTGGGGTTCCACCAGGGTCAGGACCATCTGCACGGCGATGGCGGCATCGAGGGCGGAGCCGCCGGCGCTCAACACCTGGTAACCGGCATCGGTGGCCAGGGGGTTGGCCGCGGCCACCGCGAAACGCTGGGTGGCCCAACCGGGCTTCTCGGCGGTCTCGGAGGCCACCTCGGGGGCAATGGCGGGCAGGTCGTACTGGAAAGCCTGGGCGGCAGGCAGGCCCCCCAGGGCCAGCACCAGCGCCGTCGGCGCCAGGAGGGAAAGACGCGGGACCATCACAACACTCCTTGTATCAGAACGGACAGAGTCTCAGCATAGTCGGATCGAGCAGCCCAGGGTGATACAGGGCCAGCTCGACGCGAAGAGGCCCCGGGGGCGAGGGCGGCCCGGCCCCCTT
>NZ_JADOTW010000044.1 GCF_015645095.1 Halomonas sp. 328 | reverse complement strand
AGAAGAAAGCCGCGCTGGATGAGGCCTATCTGGCGGACATTCTCGCGGTGTAGGTTTTTTCATGCGTTTTCCCTGATGCAGCAGGCGTGTGAATTCTGGATATATAGCCTAATTTAGATTCATGCCTTTTATAATCAAACGGTTACTGAAGTACTGGTAGGCTGCATTTTCCAGACAAACGTGCTGGCGATGTTAATCGCAATCATAGAGTGCGCCACCTAATTTTCTGTATAAGGAGATTTTCGATGAGTGAACTACCCAAGCTGGGGCTATATATTTCAACCAAGAAAACTGAAGGGATGAGGTTTGTGGTGGAAAGTGCTTTCGGTGATGATCCTTCTGATTTTTATCTTGTTGAAGTGATTGATGAGGCTAGTCAAAACGACCCAGTGGCGATGGGTGATGAAATGGAGAAGGAACAGTGGGAGTCCTTGGTTAGTGAATATGGCTTGCAGTATCAGGGATGAAGCTCAGTGTGGACGTATAACAAGCCGAATCATTATTTTGGCTATGCCACCAGGAATCGCTTCTCTCGCCCGTGTGTGGGACGTTAGATACTATGTTGTACACAGATGACTTCATGTGGAACGTGATGGGTATAACGGCATTGCCGGAGGCTCTCTATCACTACACGTCTATAGAAACGCTCGCACTGATACTGGGGAATCGCAGTCTGCGTTTCACTAGGCTGGATGGCGTCAACGACCCGGAAGAGGCTACGGTGTCAGATCTCCCGGGAGCATCGACACTCGTTTTTGCATCATGTTGGACTGCGCAGGACAGAGAGTCCATAGCTATGTGGAGAATGTACACACCTGAGATGCAAGGCGTTCGTATCCGCCTGCCGAATAACCCGTTCCTAGGACGTCATGCCCCTACAGTGTGGGAGAAAGGTGGTGCGGGGCAACGAGTTGATGCAGAGATTGTCATCAACCGTGAGAACGATGGCCTAGGAATTACCACCTACTACGTCACCGGGCCAAACAAGATCTATTACACAGACGATCAATCGTATCGGAGCGGGCCCTGCCTGGCGGATGAAGGAGGTCGCTGGTCGGTACAACTGCATGACCTTGGGATGGTAAAGAACACCTATTGGGCCTTCGAAGAGGAATGGCGGTATAAAATTCTTGCAACCTTCTCGGAGGCTATCTTACATGAGCCAAATCCGCTGGCGCACCCAGCCTTGGATCTTATGCGATATCCAGTTATTGAGGATGCTTTATATGTGCCTCTAGCAGAGGGTAGTTTCACCGAGATGGAGGTTGTCCTTGGCCCTTGCATTACGCCAGGCCAGGAGCTGATCGTGCGGGCCCTTCTTGAAGCCTATGCTCCGGGTGCGACTCTTAGGCGGAGTGAAATTAATGTTAGACTTCGGAAGTGAGAATCTAACAAGCCGCTGCAGCCGACGGCCTCACCACGGCTGAGCTTCAGCGTTATGCGACATCAGGAATTAATATGACCGGACGAAAACTGCTCATTGAAGCTGAACAGCTAATACTCAAGACGCTAGATGAAACGTACCCCCTGGAGGTAACTTTAGATGACCGCGATATGGGATTTTACAGAAGAGATGACATTAGTGAGGAAGCAGACCGCTACAGGGTCGCACTGAGTGATGCGTTTTATTATCTTAAGGAAAAAGGGCTTGTTCATTATACATCGGCAGACCATCAAATTCCGCGGCATGGGCTAAAGCTAACTCCAGCAGGCGCATTAAGAGCTAAAAATCCTATAGAAGTGTTTAAGGATGACGGGGTTAAGGCTGCTATTGGCGCTGTGATAAATTCTTTAGCACGTGCTATCGAGAAAAAATTTGGTGCATAACAATACGCGGCAATGCGCACACTTCGTGTGCCGGACGCTCGCAAGCTCGCGCCGTTGCGCTTTGCGTTATACGGAAAGGAGCCAGTATGGCTAATGACGAAATGCTTGAGTTTGTTGAAAAAGAACGCAGGAAACGAAACGAATATAATGCAATGTTCATGGAGCTGGCTGAGCGAGAGAAGGAACTACAAGAACAGCTTGCGAAACAACAAGCTATCATTAGTCAGCAAGAAGCTCAGCTTAATGAAAGCCGAAATAGGCTGAAGAAAGAGCAAATAGCTCGTGAGAGAGAATTTCAAAAGGAGCTTGAAGAGCGAGAAAAGCTGTTTGATAAACGCCAAGAGAGTATATTTCAACGCCAAAAGCAAATGGAGGAGCACTATCAGCAAAGAATTCATGAAACAGAAGCATTGAGATATCGGCTTGAAAATGAGCTTTCTGAAAGGGAGGCCTATATTAAACGGGCTCAGGAAGAGCTCGAGCAAGAAAAGTTGAAGTATAGTGAAGAAAGTCGAAAGCAAATAGAGTCAAAATCACAAAATTACGTCAATACGGCACTTTCGGCGCTTGAAACTAGAGAAAATCGTTTTCATACGATATCCAAAATATGGTCATTGGCTGGTGCATTATCTATTTTTCTTGGCATTATATTTATGATTTACACTACGCTCTATAGTGCTGATTCCTACCATAGCAGTGCCGAAGCAACATGGCCATACTTCGTTTTTGTTACATTCAGAGGACTTATAGTGGTAACTCTTTTCGCTGCCTTGGCTAGATATGCGTTTGTATTTAGCAATTCGTATATGAACGAATCATTGAAGTGCAGTGAAAGGAGGCATGCAATAAATTTCGGAAAGTTCTACCTAGAAGCTTTTGGCGCAAATTCAAACTGGAGTCAGATTAAAGAAGCTTTCCAGCATTGGAATATCGGAAACAGAAGTATTTTTTCAGAAAAAAATGACAAAGCTCAAGAAAATAATTTCAAGAACTTAGGTTCAATTGACCCTGAAGCAAAATCTGATTAACTCGTATAACAAACCAATGCACGCGACAAGCGCGTGATTGCAGCGTTAGATTGCCTTGATGTCCAGATCACCTCAGCCATTTACGCCACTCCTCCTTCGCCTCGGACTGGGAGTCAATCCATCCCTCCAGGACGGCCCCTCCCCACGTGACTGGCCTTGCCTCAACGCCCTAACCCTGGTTTCGTGGCGCTCGGTTTCTGATGCGACTCTTGTCGGGGCCTCCGATGAGGGAGTGGCAAGTGGTACCTTAGTGCCCTTTCAGGGGCACAGGCATTGACCAGCAGCGGGGGGCGGCAATTCGCATGGCGACACTAATGATCCAGGGCACCACCTCGGATGCGGGCAAGAGCACGGTGGTGGCGGGGCTGTGCCGGGCGCTGGCCCGGCGCGGGGTGTCGGTGGCGCCCTTCAAGCCGCAGAACATGGCGCTCAACAGCGCGGTCACCGTGGATGGCGGCGAGATCGGCCGCTCCACGGCGCTGCAGGCATTGGCGGCGGGTGTCGAGCCCCATAGCGATATGAACCCGGTGCTGCTCAAGCCGGAGAGCGACCGCGGCGCCCAGGTGATCCTGCGCGGCCAGGTGCATGGCCATATGGATGCCCTGGACTATCACGCCTACAAGCGCGAGGCGAAGGTCTCGATGCTGGCGGCCTGGGAGGCGTTGTCGAGTCGTTATGACGTGATCATCGCCGAGGGGGCGGGGAGCCCGGCGGAGATCAACCTGCGCGCCAACGATATCGCCAATATGGGCTTCGCCGAGGCGGTGGACTGTCCGGTGCTTCTGGTGGGGGATATCGACCGGGGCGGGGTCTTCGCCCAACTGGTGGGGACCCTGGCGCTGCTCAGCGAGAGCGAGCGCTTACGCACCCGGGGCTTTATCATCAATCGCTTCCGCGGAGATATTGCGCTGCTCGAGCCGGGGCTCGACTGGCTGGAAAACCATACCGGCAAGCCGGTGCTGGGGACCCTGCCTTACCTGCAGGGCCTGCTGCTGGACGCCGAGGACAGCCTGGGCCTGTCGGGCCGCCAGGCCGGCGAGCCGGCGCTGCGTGTCGTGGTGCCGGCGCTGCCGCGGATCAGCAACCATAACGACTTCGATCCCCTGCGGTTGCATCCGCGGGTGGAGCTCACCTTCGTGGGGCCGGATCGCCCGATTCCGCCCGCCGACCTGATCATCCTGCCCGGCAGCAAGAGCACCCGCTCGGACCTCGCCTGGCTGCGCGCCCAGGGCTGGGAGGGCGCCATCCGCCGCCATCTGCGCTATGGCGGCAAGCTGCTGGGGATCTGCGGCGGCTTCCAGATGCTGGGGCGGGTCATCGAGGATCCCGAGGGCCGCGACGGCCCGCCCGGCAGCAGCGAGGGACTGGGGCTGCTCGACTTCACCACCCGCATGGGCGAGGCCAAGCAGCTACGCAACGTCAGTGGGCGCTTGCTTGCCTCGGGGGCGCCGCTGGCCGGCTATGAGATCCACCACGGCGTCAGCGAGGGGCCGGCGCTGGCCCGGCCGCTCTGCGAGCTCGATGGGCACCCCGATGGCGCGATCGGCGAGGATGGCCAGGTGCTGGGCACCTACCTGCATGGCCTCTTCGATCAGGCCGAGGCCTGCGCGGCCCTGCTGGCCCTCTGCGGGCTGGAGGGCGAGGGCGATTCCCTGGTCGATACCCCCGACTATGCGGCCCATCGTCAGCGTGATCTGGACCGGCTGGCGGATAGCCTGGAGGAGCATCTGGATATGGAAGCCATCGGAGCGCTGGTATCCCGCTAGGCTCTGTCCGAAAACTGACTGCGCTCGCCCATACGGCGTTAAAAATCGGCTTAAAGTACTCATTTACACCGCGTAAACTCCGTCTTTTCGCCGATTTTTGCCTTGTCTGGCCTTCGCTCGCCGACTTTTCAGACAGAGCCTAGACGACTGACTGAATCGCCGGACTGGAACTGCCGAACGCACAAGGCCCGCCAATTGGCGGGCTTTGTGTGTAGTAAGGGCTTACTGGAGAGCTGAACTAGAGCGAGAGGAAGAGCCCGGCCAGGGCGGCGTTTACCAGATAAGCCAAATTGGCCAGGGTGCCTGGCCCTGCCGTATCAAGGGCAGGGCCAGGACTGAACTAGAGCGAGAGGAAGAGCCCGGCCAGGGCGGCACTCATCAAATTGGCCAGGGTGCCGGCGGCCACCGCCTTGAGGCCCAGGCGGGCGATATCGCTGCGCCGGTTGGGGGCCATCAGCCCGAGGCCGCCCATCAGGATGGCGATGGAGCCCAGGTTGGCGAAGCCGCACAGGGCGAAGACCACGATCGCCTCGCTATGCGGGCTCAGCTCGCCCTCATGGGTGGCCAGGTCGGCGAAGGCGACGAACTCGTTGAGGATGATCTTCTCGCCGATAAAGCTGCCGGCCAGCACCGCCTCTTCCCAGGGGATGCCGATTAAAAAGGCGATGGGCGCGAACAGCCAGCCGAGGATCAGCTCCAGGGTCAGGTCGCCGTAGCCGACGAAGCCGCCCACCCAGCCCAGCAGGCTGTTGGCCAGGGCGATCAGGGCGATAAAGGCCAGCAGCATGCCGCCCACGTTGATGGCCAGCTGCACCCCGGAGGCGGCGCCATTGGCGGCGGCCTCGATCACGTTGGCGGGGCGCTCCTCCTTGGGCGTCTCCAGCACCTCGTCGATGCCCTGGGTCTGCGTCTGGGTCTCCGGCACCAGCATCTTGGCCATCAGCAGGCCCCCCGGGGCGGCCATAAAGGAGGCCGCCAGCAGGTACTCCAGGGGAATGCCCATGGCCGCATAGCCGCCCAGTACGCTACCGGCCACCGAGGCCAGGCCCCCGACCATCACCGCGAAGAGTTCCGAGCGGGTCATGCCGCCGATAAAGGGACGCACCGTCATGGGCGCCTCGGTCTGGCCGACGAAGATATTGGCCGACGCCGAGAGCGACTCGGTGCGCGAGGTGCCCAGGAGCTTCTGCAGGGCGCCGCCGATCAGGTTGATCAGCCAGCGCATGATGCCCAGGTGGTAGAGCACGGCGATCAGCGAGGAGAAGAAGACGATGATCGGCAGCACCCGCAGGGCGAAGACGAAGCCGCCGCCGCCGAACAGCTCGAACATCTCGTCGCTGACCAGGCCGGCGAACATGAAGTTCATGCCCGCCTGGGCGCTGTCGATCACCGCCTGGACGCCCTGGGTCAGGCCCAGCAGCAGGGTCTGGCCGAAGGGAATATAGAGCACGAAGAGCCCGAGCCCCGCCTGAATGGCCAGGGCGCCGAAGACGGTGCGTGGGCGGATGGCGCGGCGATTCTCGGAGAGCAGGAAGGCCAGTAAGAGGACGGTAAGCACACCGACCAGGCCCATCAGGGTTTGCATGGGAGGCTCCAGTTGACCAGGGAGAGCGGATGAAGGGCGCGTACCTTAGCGCAAAATCGTGGGACTTTGCAGCTGTTGATAGCGTATTCGCCTATTCTTCTCCGCGCCTCAACGCTGGATTAGCGGGGAGGGGCTCCCCGCCAATCCATCTGGTCTAATCGGCCGCCTGGGTATGCAGCAGGATCTCCACGCGGCGGTTGGCGGCGCGGCCTTCGGCGCTGTCGTTGTCGGCCAGGGGGCGGGTGTCCGCGTAGCCGATGGCGCGCAGGCGGGTGGCGTCGAGGCCCTGGCGCTCCAGGTCGCGCAGTACGGCGCTGGCCCGGGCGGTGGAGAGCTCCCAGTTGGAGGGGAAGCGCGCCGTGGCGATGGGCACGTTGTCCGAGTGGCCCTCCACCGAGAGGCGCCCGGGGAAGCGCTCCAGGGTCGGGATCAGCCCCGCGAGCAGCTCGCGGCCCGGCCCGGTCAGGGTTGCGTCGCCACTGGCGAAGAGCAGCTGGTCGTCGATGCGCAGGGTGATGCCCTGTTCGGTCTCGGCCACGCTGACCCCTTCGAGATCGAGCTGTGCCACCGGCTCGCGTCCTGCCTCTTCCCTGGGCAGCAGGCCGCTGCCGAGTGGGCCGGCGACCCGGTCGGCGGCCTGCAGGGCGGGAATCGTCAGGCGCGGGGTGCTGGGCTCGCTGGCCGCCTCCCCCGACTGCAAGTTGGTCATGGAGAGCAGCAGCACGAAGAGGGTGATCAGCAGCGTCAGCACGTCCAGGTAGCTCATCAGCCAGCTCTCGCCGTCGCCATCGCCCCCGCTGCGCAGGGGCAGCAGGGTCGCCGACTGGGTCGGTGGCGTGGGGGGCGGCGGGGGCGGGGCCTCGGGACGCCCCTTGAGGGAGCGGAGCTTAGCCATTCTGCGTTGCCTCGTCGGGATCGATGCGACCCTGGTCGCGGATCTCGTCGTGGTGATGGGCGATAAAGGAGTTCAGCGTCTCTTCGATAAAGGAGGGCAGGCGCCGCTTGCTGATCAGCGAGACCCCTTCCAGCACCATGTTCATGGCGATCAGGCGCTCCTCGGTGCGTCGCTCCAGCTTCACCGCGATGGGCTTGAACACCAGGTTGGCCAGCAGGATGCCGTAGAAGGTGGTGAGCAGGGCCACCGCCATGCGCGGGCCGATCACCTCCAACTGGCCCGCCTCCATCACCTCCAGCATGTTCACCAGCCCCACCAGGGTGCCGATCATGCCGAAGGCCGGGGCATAGGTGGCCATGGTGCGGAAGATCTGCGCCTCGGCCTGTTCCCGGGCGCGCAGCCGGGCGATGCGCCAGCGCAGCAGGTCGAGGATCTCCTCCTCCTTGGTATTGGCGATCACCAGCTGGATGCCGGTGCGCAGGAAGGGGTTGCGGGTCTTGTCGAGGGCCGCCTCCACGGCGCGCACGTCACCCTTGAACCACAGCCGGGCGATGGCCACCAGCTCCTGGATATCGTCGCGCATGTAGGTGTTCTCGCGACGGAAGACGATGCCCACCAGGCGTACCACCCGCACCACCTCCTTGAGGGGGTAGCTGATAAAGGTGGCGGCGAGGGTGCCGGTGATGACGATGGCCAGCCCCGGCAGGTTGATAAAGCTCAGCGGCGATTCGGCGGTAAAGAGCAACACGCTGGCCAGCAGGAGGCTGCTGACCAGGATGCCGATGATCGTCGAGGGGTTCATGAACACACTCCATTGCGCAGGGGTCGATAGTCGGACTATCGGCAAGGGAGCGGGGAAGTTGAGGCGCCAGACCTGATCTGGATCAAGTCGTGGCGAGGAAGCGCCGCGGGTCGTCGCTGATCACGCTATCCACCCCCCAGTCCCAGCAGGGGGCGAAGGCCCGCGGGTCGTTGGCGGTATAGCAGAGCAGTCGGTAGCCGGCGGCCTTGATCGCCCGGGCCCGCTCGGCCTTGAGGCGGGTCCAGTCGGCATGCAGGCTGAAGGCGGCGAAGCGCTCGGCCTCGGCCTGCCAGGTCTTGGGGATCTTCTCGAAGAGCACGCCCAGGCGCAGCCGCTCGGGGTCCGGCACCAGGGTGCGGGCGCTCTCCAGGGCGCGGGTGTCGAAGGAGGAGACGATCAGCCGCTCGGTGGGCAGGGCCTCCAGTAGGCGCGGGATCACCGCCTCGACCAGCGCCACCGGGTCGCGGCCGCGGCACACCTTGAGCTCCAGGTTGAGGCCCATGCGCCGGGTGGCCAGGAGTTCGAGCATCTCTTCCAGGGTGGCCATGCGCTCGTCGCGGAAGGCCTCGCCGAACCAGGCGCCCACGTCCAGGGCCTTGGCGGCGGCCAGGTCCAGCTTGTGCAGGCCGCCGCGGCCATTGGAGCAGCGCCGTACGCCGCGGTCGTGCCAGATCACCGGGGTGCCGTCCCCCAGCAGCTGCACGTCCAGCTCGACCCAGTCGATGCCATTGGCGTGGGCGGCGCGCACCGCACTGAGGGTGTTTTCCGGGGCATGGGCGGAGAGCCCGCGGTGGGCGATCAACTGGGGCAGGGCAGGGGACGTGGTCGCGGTCATGGGCTGCTAACCTCTGGGCAGGAGGACCGAAGTGGGCGCCGCTCAGTGTAGCGGTTTCGGCGACGCCTTCGCAGCTCACTTTAGCGAGCCCCGATGACGCTCCGATGACCGTCGCGGGGGTGGATATGCTAGGCTGCGCGCTTTGAATGCGGCCCGCAAGCGAGACAGTGATGAAAGTCGTACAACTCAACGAGAGTGCCCCCCGTGATGCCTGCCTGGCGCGACTCTGTGCCGAGGTCTACGGCCAGGCGGCGGGGCTGACCCCCCTGGTGCGCTTCGCCGCCACCCGCCGGGTGCTGTTCGCCCAGGAGGCGGCGCGGCTGCTGGCGGCGGTGGACGATACCGGGCGGCCCCAGGCCCTGGCGCTGTTGGTGCTGGACGCCGCCGGCCAGGGCATGACCCTGACCCTGAGCTGTGCCCTGGGCGATGCCGGCGACGCGGACCGGGACCAGCCGCGCCGCGCCCTGATCGCCGAGCTGGCCGCCAAGGCCCCGCTGCGGGTGGAGGCCGAGGATGCCGACGCCGAGGCCTGCTATCGCGACTGCGGCATCAGCCGCTGGTTTGCCGGGCGCGACGGGCAGCGCATTGGCCTGGGCGCGCGCCATCCGGCATCCACCCTGGCCGAGGCCGGGGCGCCCATCGCCGTGGACGAGAGCGAGGTGCTGCGCCGCTTCAAGCACGACGCCAAGGGCTTCGAGGAGGAGAAGGAGCGCTTCGTCCAGGGCCTGGCCAGTTTTCCCGAGCACCTGGGGTAAGCGTCGAGCCGCCTGCGGCGACTTGACCGCCGGACCATTCGGCGCTTGCATAGACCCACACCTTCGTTAGCCCATTAAGGATTGTCCCATGGCCAAGCGTATCCAGTTCTCCCGCACCGGCGGTCCCGAGGTCCTCGAACTCGTCGAGGTCTCCCCCGGCGAACCCGGCCCCGGTGAAGTGCGCGTCAAGAACGCCGCGGTGGGCCTCAACTTCATCGATATCTACTTCCGCACCGGCCTCTACCCGGCGCCGTCGCTGCCGTCTGGCCTGGGCACCGAGGGGGCCGGGGTGGTCGATGCCGTGGGTGAAGGCGTGACTCACCTGGCCGTCGGCGATCGCGTCGCCTATGCCCAGGGCCCCTTGGGCGCCTATGCCGAGCTGCATACCCTGCCCGCCGGCAAGGTGGTCAAGCTGCCCGAGGCGATCGATTTCGAGACCGCCGCCGGCTGCATGCTCAAGGGGCTGACGGTGCAGTACCTGATGCGCCAGACCCATGAGCTCAAGGGCGGCGAGACGATCCTCTGGCACGCCGCCGCCGGCGGTGTCGGCTCCATCGCCTGCCAGTGGGCCCGGGCCCTGGGCGTGAAGCTGATCGGTACCGTCAGTTCGCCGGAGAAGGCCGCCCTGGCCGAGAAGAACGGCGCCTGGGCGACCATCGACTACACCAAGGAGGACGTGGTCGAGCGGGTCCGCGAGCTGACCGGGGGCGCCATGTGCGACGTGGTCTACGACTCGGTGGGCAAGGACACCTGGGAGACCTCGCTCGACTGCCTCAAGCCGCGTTCGCTGATGGTCAGCTTCGGCAACGCCTCCGGCGCGGTGGAGGGGGTCAACCTGGGCATCCTCAACCAGAAGGGCTCGCTGTTCACCACCCGACCCAGCCTCAACGGCTATGCGGACACCCCGGAGCGGCTGCAGGCCATGGCCGATGAACTCTTCGCCATGCTGGAGAGCGGCAAGATCACCATCGATATCGCCCAGCGCTTCCCCCTGGCCGAGGCGGGCAAGGCCCAGGAGGCCCTGGCCAGCCGCCAGACCACCGGCTCGACCATTCTGCTGCCCTGATCCTCCCCGGCTGCGCCGGGAGCTGGAAGAGCGGCGCTTCGCGCCTGGAAGCCTGAAGCTGGAAGAAAAATCGCCCCCATGGCTTGCCATGGGGGCGATGTCATTTAGGGGGTTACTCGAGCTCGACGTAGGCGCCGAGGGCGCGCATCCGCGATTCGAAGGTGGTGACGTTATCCACCAGGGCTTCCGGGCCGTAGGCGACGCATTCGGCGAGGATCGCCTCGATCAGGGTGATGGCGGAGAGGATCGACGGGAAGAAGTGGGGCGTGGCGGTGGCGATATTGAAGGTCACCGCGGCGCCGGGCACCAGCGGCGAGCGCAGGGTGTCGGTGATCACGATGGCCTCGACGCCGTTGGCCTGGGTGATCTCCAGGGCACGCACCGTCTCGGCGCAGTAGGGGTCGAAGCCGATCGCCACCACCAGGTCGCCCTCGCCGAAGGGCGCCAGCTCCGTCAGCAGGCCCCCCTCCTGGCCGCGAATCAACTGGATATTGGGCATGGCGATGCGCCCCACATAGGCGAAGTGGTAGGCGCAGGCGAAGGTATCCCGGAAGCCCACCACCGCCACCTTGCCGGCCGCCAGCATGCGCTCGGCCGCCTCGCGCACCTTGGCCTGGGTGTCGGTGGTGAAGAGCCGGCCGATATTGTCGAAGGCGGTATCCCCCACATCGAGAAACACCTGGTCGTCGGTATTGGCCAGGGCCTTGAGGCTGGAGGCCCGCCCCGAGAGCTCGATGGGGCCGGACTGCACCGCCGACTGGAAGATCTCGCGGAACTGCTCGTAGCTGTCGAAGCCCAGCCGCTTGGCCAGCCGCATCAGCGTGGAAGGCGTCACCTCCGCCGCCGTGGCCGACTTGCGGATCGACTGGAAGGCGATCTCCATGGGTTGTTCCAGCACATAGTTGGCCGCCAGCTTGAGCTGGGGGCTGAGCTCGGCATAACAGGCGGCCAGGGCCTGATTGACCTCGTCCAGGGATGTCGGGGAGTGTTCTTGCATCCAATTACCTCGTCTGAGCGGTGACAGACCGCGCCGACGCCATGCTGGCGTAGCGAAGGGCGCCTGGCAAGCCGGCGCGCTTACCTGGCCCACCCACCCCCGCGCTGCTGAAGCAGGCTTGTATGTTTGAAGTAGACCCAGGGCAATAGTGAGAAGGCTTGGTTGGCCACTGGTGTTGTGGGAGTCCGGCTCCGCCGGACGATTGGGCGACGAAGTCGCCCTTGGCTGCCGCAGGATCGCCCTTCGGGCGATATCGCGCGGAATCCGCGCTCCCACTATGTATTCACGCCAAAGTGCGATGCCCCCGCTTTCCGTTATCAATGATACGTATGGTTCATTCCGTATTTTTATACGACACAAACGTATTGACTTGCCCGCGAGACTCCCCGTAGCATGCGCCGAAGAAACAGGTGTGTCGCTATTATTCGATGAATGACACTGATGTTTCATTGCCAATGGCTCACCGCCAGCGAGGCCGACCGATGATGGCGATCGGCGGCCTCGATGTTATCTCGCCATGCCCAGGCAGGCCCTGCCGAGGAGAGACGATGCAACGCCCCGAGACCCTGATCATCGAGCGCCAGGCGGCGGTGATGGTGATCCGCTTCAATCGCCCCCACCGCCTCAACGCCGTGGTGGAGCCGCTCTACCGGGAACTGCTGGCGGCCCTGGCCGAGGCCGAGCGGGACCCGCAGATCCGCGCGGTGGTGCTGAGCGGCGAGGGGCGCGCCTTCTGCGTGGGCGCCGATATGAAGGAGCATGGCGCGGCCGGCCGCACCCTGCACCAGCGCCGCGAATACCTGCAACTGGGCAACGATGTCTGCGAGGCGATCCTGCGCAGCCCGCTGCCGGTGGTCGCCGCGGTCAACGGCTATGCCCTGGGGGCCGGCGCCGAGATGGCGGTCGCCTGCGACTTCATCCTGATGAGCGAGGCGGCCCAGATCGGCTTCCCCGAGGTCGGCATCGGCACCTGCGTGGGCGGCGGCGTTTCCCAACTGCTGCCCCAGCTGGTGGGGCTGGGCCAGGCCCGGCGCCTGCTCTATACCGGGGTGCGTATCGATGGCGTCGAGGCGGCGCGCCTCGGCCTGGCCAGCCAGGCGGTGCCCGCCGAGGCGCTGATGGAGGAGGCTCTGGCTCTGGCCGAGACCCTGAGCCGCCAGGCGCCCATCTCCCTGGCCATGCTCAAGCGCCTGGTCAACCAGGGCAGCCACGAGAGCCTGGAGAGCCAGTTGCAGCAGGAGCTGGATGCGGTCTTCCGCTGCTCCACCACCGCCGACTGGCAGGAGGGCGTGGACGCCTTCGCCGAGAAACGCTCACCGAACTTCAAGGGGTGCTGAGATGAACCGCGCACGTCACCTGTCCAGCCGCAGCCCGCTGCACGACTTCCTCGCGCCCCGCTCGGTGGCCGTGGTGGGAGCCTCCCAGGACCCCACCAAGCGCGGCTACAAGGCCATGGTGGGCCTGGTCAAGCAGGGCTTCCGGGGCGCCATCTACCCCATCAACCCCAAGGTGGAGCAGGTCATGGGGGCCAAGGCCTACGCCTCGCTCGGCGAGCTGCCGGGGCCGGCGGACCTGGCGCTGATCTGTACCCCGGCGACCACGGTGCCGGGGCTGATTCGCGAGTGTGGCGCCGCGGGCGTCAAGGGCGCGGTGATCCTCGCCAGCGGCTTCGGCGAGACCGGTGAGGCCGGTGCCGCCCTGGAGGCGGAGCTGCTCGCCGCGGCCCGGGAGGCCGGGGTGCGGTTGATCGGCCCCAACACCTCCGGGGTCTTCAACCTGCACCAGCACCTCAACCTGCTGGCCCTGGACAACGTCAAGCCGGGGGGCGTGGGCATCGTCTCCCAGTCCGGCAATATGCTGCTCTCCCTGGCCCTGGAGGCCCAGCACAACGGCCGGGTCGGCTTCAGCACCTATGTGGGGCCGGGCAACCAGACCGATATCGGCTTCGCTGACTACCTGCGCTACCTGGGCGAGGACGCCCATACCCAGGTGGCCACCCTCTATGTGGAGGGCTTCCAGGACGGTCGCCACTTCCTCGAGGTGGCCCGGGAGGTCACCGCCGCCAAGCCGGTGGTGGTCTACAAGTCCGGTGCCACCGAGGCCGGCCAGCGGTCCGCCAGCTCCCACACCGGGGCGCTCGCCGGCAGCTACGCCATGACCGTCGACCTGCTGCGCCAGGCCGGGGTCAGCGTGGTGCAGTACTCCGACGAGATCCTGCCGGTGGCCGAGGGGCTGGAGCTGTTGCAGAAGGCCCGCGGCAAGCGGGTGGCGGTGCTCGCCGACGGCGGCGGCCAGGCGACCATTGCCGCCGACCGGTTGGCCGAGGCGGGGCTGACCCTGGCCACGCTCTCCGAGACCACCCGGGCGCGGCTGGCCGAGATCCTCTTCCCCCAGGCCTCCCTGGCCAACCCGGTGGACGTGGCCGGCAGCAGCGACGCCGACCCCCTGGTGCTGGCCCGCTGCATGGAGATCCTCGCCGAGGACGCGGGGGTCGATAGCGTCTTCCTGGTGGGGATGTTCGGTGGCTACAGCATTCGTTTCGCCGACTCGCTGCTGGGCGACGAGATGCGCGGCGCCGAGTCGATGATCGAGCTGGCCCGGCGCGTCGACAAGCCGCTGGTGGTCTACAGCCTCTATGCGCCGATCAAGCCGCCGGCGCTGCGCCGCCTCCACGAGGCGGGGCTGCCGGTCTACTACTCCATCGAGCATGCGGTGCGCGCCCTGGCGGCGCTGGGCGAGCGGGGTGCCTACCTGGCCGCCGATCACGCCCGCCCCGAGGCGGTGGCGCGCCTGCCGGAACCCGAGGCCGCCTTCGCGCGGGCCCGGGCCGAGGGCCGCGACCTGCTGGAGCCGGAGGCCAAGGCGCTGCTGGCCGCCCATGGCATCCGGGTGCCGGAGGAGCGCCTGGTGCGCGACGCCTTGGAACTGGCCGAAGTGGCCGCCCACTTCGGCACCACGCCCCTGGCGATGAAGGTGGTCTCCAAGGACATCCTCCACAAGTCCGATGCCGGCGGGGTGCGCCTCGACCTGGTGGGTGAGGCGGCGCTCCGCGAGGCCCATGACGCCATCCTCGCTTCCTGTCGCGCCTATGCCCCGGAGGCCGAGATCGAGGGGGTGCTGGTCACGCCCATGGAGGCCAAGGGGGTGGAGGTGATCATCGGCGTCAGCCGCGATCCGATCTTCGGGCCGGTGCTGATGTTCGGCCTGGGCGGCATCTTCGTGGAGATCCTCGAGGACGTGGCCTTCCGCGCCATCCCGCTCTCCCGCCATGACGCCCGCTCCATGGTGGCGCAGATCAAGGCCAAGAAGATCTTCGAGGGGGTGCGCGGCGGCGCGGCCATCGATCAGGCGGCCCTGGTCGAGCTGCTGCTGCGCATCTCGCAGCTGGTCGAGGCCTACCCGGAGATCCAGGAGCTCGACCTCAACCCGGTGATCGCCTATGCCTCGGGTTACGCCGTGGTGGATGCCCGGGTTATCGTCGGGGCAAGCCCCGACGCCGACGCGGGGGCACGCCCGTGACTGTCAAGGAGACCGAGATGACCCTGCCGACCCTGAGCGATGCCCGCCTGACCCTGGAGAACCGGGTCGCCACCCTGACCCTGGATCGCCACGACGTGCGCAATGCCCTCACCGGCACCGCCCTGATCGATGACCTCGTCGCCACCGCCGACTGGGTCAACGCCTGCGACGAGGTCTCGGTGCTGGTGATCACCGGGGCCGGCTCGGCCTTCTCCGCCGGCGGCAACGTCAAGGACATGGCGGAGCGGGGCGGCGACTTCGCCGGCAACGTGGCCGAGGTGGCGGAGCGCTACCGCCGCGGCATCCAGCGCATCCCCCTGGCGCTGGCCGCCGTGGAGGTGCCGATCCTCGCCGCGGTCAACGGGCCCGCCATCGGCGCCGGCTTCGACCTGGCCAATATGGCCGATATCCGCATCGCCTCCCGCAGGGCCAAGTTCGGCGAGACCTTCCTCAACCTGGGGATCATCCCCGGCGATGGCGGGGCCTGGCTGATGCAGCGGTTGATCGGCTACCAGCGCGCCTTCGAGCTGACCCTCTCCGGCCGGGTGATCGACGCCGAGGAAGCCAAGGAGTACGGCATCGTGCTGGAGGTGGTCGAGCCGGAGGCGTTGATGGACCGCGTCAATGAACTGGCCGCGCGTATCGCCGCCCAGCCCCCCAAGGCCACCCGCCTGACCAAGCGGCTGATGAAGCTGGCGCAGCGCACCGAGCTCAAGGACTTCCTCGACCTCTGCGCGGTCTTCCAGGGCATGTGCCATAACGAGCCGGAACACCTGGACGCGGTTAACGCCATGCTGGAGAAGCTGGCCAAGTAGCCCGCTTGCCGAAGTGAAACCTCGATGCAACGACGCCCGGCTCCGGCCGGGCGTTCTTGTTGGCCACGAAAAAGCCCCGGCAGTTAGCCGGGGCAAAGGTGTTGCGAGCGTAAGCCAGTCGGGCGAGATCAGAACTCGAAGCGGGCGGAGAGCCAGAGGCGGCGGCCCTCTTCGCTGTTGGCGTAGACATTGCCGTAGCTGTTGCCGCCGTCGTAGGCACGGTAGTCGACGAAGTCCTTGTCCAGCAGGTTGTAGACGGTGGCGCTCAGGGTCACGTTATCCGCCACCGCATAGCTACCGCCCAGGTGGAAGAGGCTGTAGGCCTTGAAGTCGCCCAGGTCGTCGTAGGAAGGCGCGCCGCGGACCCGCGAGCGGTTGCGGTAGCGCTCGCTGCGGTACTCGGCGGCGAGCCAGGTGCTCAGGCGCTCGGTGGCCTGCCAGCGCAGGGTGGCGTTGACGGCGTGCTCCGGGGTGTCGGTGAGCGGGTCACCGGCGTTCTCGCCACTCTTCTGCTCGCTGTCGGTATAGGTGTAGTTGGCGCTCAGGTGCCAGGCCGGGGCCAGTTGCAGGCGGGTGGAGAGCTCGACGCCCTGGGTCACCGCCTCGTCGATATTGACCTGCTGGGCATAGGTGCCATCGGGAATCGAGGGGTTGCCGCTGACCACGATATCCTCGCCGCTGGCGATCTTGTCGTCGAAGCGGTTGTGGAAGAGGGTGGCGCTGGCCATGAAGCCCTGCTGGTTATCGAAGTGGAGGCCCACTTCACTGCTGGTGCTGGTCTCCGGCTGCAGGTCGGGGTTGCCGATGGTCAGAATGGTGCCCTGGCCGACGACGCCATTGACGCCGTCATGCAGGTCGTTGAGGGAGGGGGTGCGGTAGCCGCGGCTCACCCCGCCCTTGAGGGTCCACTGGTCGCTGGCGTTCCACACCAGGTAGCCGCGGGGGCTGAACTGGCTGCCGAAGGCGTCGTGGTGGTCGTAGCGCCCGCCCAGGGTCAGTGCCAGGTCGTCGGTGAGCAGCCACTCGTCCTCGGCGAACAGTGACCAGGTGGTCTGTTCGAAGGTCTCGGTGGCCAGGCCGTCGCTTAGTTCGGCATCCCACCACTGGCCGCCCAGGGTGGTCATATGGTTGCCCAGGGGCATCACGAACTTGCTGTCGAGCACGGTATTGGTGGTCTCGAGCGTGCGGGGCGAGCCGATGGTCAGTTCCGGCAGGGCCGGCAGGGGCTGGCCGAAGTCACCGCCAGCATTGCTGCCAGGAATGGTGCGCCCGAGGGTCTCGGTGGTATTGCGCATCAGGCTCGATTCCAGGGTGCCGGCGGAAAAGCGCCCGGTATGGCCGATGGCGAGCTGCTCGCGCTCGAAACGCAGTTCGTCCGAGTAACCGCCGATGCGCCCCTGGGGGTCGTCCAGGGTGCCCAGTTGGCCCTCGTCGTTGTTATAACGCTGGCGATTGATCTCGCCGTCGAGCCAGAGGTCGTGAGCATCATTGGCGGCCAGGGTCAGGCGCGCGCCCAGGTTGTAGTTGCGCCCCTCCACCGGGCTGGGGCCACGCTGGCTGACCTCGATGGGCTCGCCATTGGCGTCCTGGTACGCCAGGCTCGAGGCTTCCCGGTCGTAGAGACGGCCGCGCAGCTGCAGGCCGAGGCGATCCTCGATCAGGGGGCCGCTGGCATAGAGGCTCAGGGCGCGGCTGTCGCCGAAGTCGTCGTCCTCGTTGAAGGTGTTCTCCACCTCCAGGGAGCCAGTCCACTCCCGGTCCACCCGCCGGGTGATGATATTGATCACCCCGCCCATGGCGTCGGAGCCGTAGAGGGTCGACATGGGCCCGCGGATCACCTCGATACGCTCGATGCTGGAGATCGGCGGGAAGAAGCTGGTGCTGGTCTCGCCGAAGCCGTTGGGGGTGACGCTGCCGGCGGCGTTCTGGCGGCGGCCGTCGATCAGGATCAGGGTGTAGTCGCTGGGCATGCCGCGGATGCCGATATTGCGGCCGCCGGTCTTGCCCACCTGGCCGCCCACATCGACCCCCTCCACGTTGCGCAGGGCATCCGCCAGGCTGGTGATACGCTGCTCCTGGAGCTCCTCCCGGGTGATCACCGAGATACTCGCCGGGGCGTCGCGCAGGGCCTGCTCGAAGCCGGCGGCGCTGACCACGATATTGTCGAGGCGCGCCGAGTCGTCGGCGAGGGCGGGCAGGCCGGCGGAAGCCAGGGCGATGGCGAGAGACAGTCGGGCATGGGGCGAGGGACGCATGGGGATCCTTGTGACTCCTTGAATGAGAGTAATTATCGAGTGCGCTGGAGATTCTAAGTCGTTAAGTTCCCGAAGCGCAGGGGAAATGACGGCAACGTGCCGTTGCGAAACCTGCAACGGCGTGGCCAGCGTTGGTCGGGGGGTTGGCGACGGGGAGTGGAAGGCTGCCATGCTATGGCTTTAACGACAGGGAGGTCCGGCCGTGTCCGATGCCATGCTGGTCTATGGGGTGCTGGGGCTGACCCTGGTGGGCTTCGTCTGGGGGCACTTTCGCTATGACCTGGTGGCGCTGATGGCGCTGCTGGGCTCGGTGCTGCTGGGGCTGGTGCCCGGCGAGGCGGCCTTCCTCGGCTTCGGCCATCCGGCGGTGATCACGGTGGCGGCGGTGCTGGTGCTGAGCAAGGGCTTCGAGCGCTCGGGGCTGGTGGATATCATCGCCGAGCAGGCGCTGCGGGTCGGCGAGCGCCTGCTGCTGCAGCTGGCGGCCCTGGTGGGCATCGTCATCGTACTGTCGGGCTTTATGAACAATGTCGGCGCCCTGGCGCTGATGCTGCCGGTGGCCATGCGCCTGGCCCGGGCCCATAACACCTCACCGTCACTCTTGCTGATGCCGTTGGCCTTCGGTTCCCTGTTGGGGGGCCTGACGACCCTGATCGGCACGCCCCCCAATATCATCGTCGCCAGCTACCGGGGGACGATCACCGGCGAGAGCTTCGGCATGTTTTCCTACACCCCGGTGGGGGCGGCGGTCGCCCTGGCGGGGTTCGTCTTTATCGTGGCGCTGGGCTGGCGCTTGACGCCCCGGCGCCAGGGCCAGGCCAGCGCCGATGAGCTTTTCGATACCGCCAACTACCTGGTGGAGCTGCGCCTGTCCGAGGAGGCCAAGGCCTGTGGCTGGACCCTCAGCGAGCTGCAACAGGAACTGGGCGAGACGGTGCCGGTGATCGGGGTGATTCGCGACGACAAGCGCCGCCCCGGCCACGCCTTCCTGGGCGCCCTGCGCGCCGGCGATGTGCTGCTGGTGGAGGCCGGCCCCGAGGAGATCAAGCTGCTGGAGGACAAGGCGGGGCTACGCCTGGGGGCCGACTCCGAGGAGGAGCAGGAGGAGGCGAGCGACGACGAGGCCGAGTCGCGAGACGCCGAGGACGACGAGGAGAAGGAGACGAAGCGCAAGCCCTCCACCGAGGGACTGCAACTGGTGGAGGCGGTGGTACGCAACGACTCCATGATGGTCAACCGTACCGTCATTCAACTGCGCCTGCATCACCAGCATGGCCTGCACCTGGTGGCGGTGGCCCGGGACGGGACCCGCCTCAAGACGCGCCTGCGGGAGATTCGCTTCCAGGCCGGCGATGTGCTGCTGCTGCAGGGCGACGAGGCGGGGCTGGCCGAGGCCCTGGGGACCCTGGGCTGCCTGCCCTTGGCCAGTCGCAACCTGACCCTGGGGCAGCCGCGGATGCTGCTGGTATCGCTGGCGATCTTCGCCCTGGCCATCGCCGCCATGCTGCTGGATCTGCTGCCTGCGGCGGTGGCGTTCTCGTCCGCGGCCCTGATCTCGCTGCTGGTGGGGGTCTTGCCGCTGCGCGACGCCTACCAGGCGGTGGATGGCCCGGTGATCGTGCTGCTCGGTGCCATGATTCCGGTGGGCCAGGCCCTGGAGAGCAGTGGTGGGGCGGCGCTGGTGGCCGAATCTCTGCTGATCTTCGGGGGCGACTGGCCGGTGGTCGTCACCCTGGTGGGCCTGTTCGTTATCACCATGATGCTCTCGGACGTGGTCAACAACGCCGCGGCGGCGGTGCTGATGGCGCCCATCGCGGCGAGCCTGGCCGAAGGCTTCGGCGCCTCGCTGGATCCCTTCCTGATGGTGGTGGCGGTGAGCGCCTCCTGTGCCTTCCTGACCCCCATCGGCCATCAGTCCAATACCCTGGTGATGGGCCCCGGCGGCTACCGCTTCGGCGACTACTGGCGGCTTGGCTTACCCCTGGAGTTGATTGTCCTGGCGGTGGCGATTCCGATGATCCTCTGGGTCTGGCCGCTGTGACGCCAGGTCTCGGGGAAAGGTGTTTCCTCAGCCCACCTTATTCACGAGGCCGACCTAAACAGAAGATGGCGAATGGTTTTCTCTTTTAGAAGCAATATGCTCCTTACAGAACACGATTCAAGAAGACCACTCGCCATGGGCGAAAGCCCATCCGCCTGGGCGTCCTCCTGCAACGGCTCTTCCCGTGTCGAGCTCACCGGCCACCGCACCACCAGCGACAACGGTGCGTTGCTGCGGCGTGAAGCTCTCGACAGCAGCGGCGTGGTCGAGGCGCTCCTCCCGGGCGTCGAGCCAGAGCGAGCTATGGCGGGCCGGCAAGCCCCGAGTGGGTTTTCGTAACCCCGATAACCTTCCTTAACCCCGCGGCAACAAATCACCGGGTCATTTCTTGCCCGCGGGCAAGAAATGACCCGATTTTCGGGCCACTTCTTGCCCGATCGGGATGTTTTTATTGTGCCGGTTTTTATAATGCATTGATTATCAATGGTTTTGTGGTTTCTGGCATGGCTCCTGCCCTATGGCTGGTGTCCTCAGGACATTTTTCTCATACCGTCAAGGAGCAGACTCATGCCGACACCTTGCTATATCAGCATCCACGGTCAGACCCAGGGCCATATCACCGCCGGCGCCTTCACCCCGGATTCCGTGGGCAACATCTACGTGGAAGGCCACGAAGACGAGATGCTGGTGCAGGAGTTCAAGCACATCGTCACCGTGCCCACCGACCCGCAGTCCGGCCAGCCTGCCGGCCAGCGCGCCCACAAGCCGTTCATCTTCACCGTGGCGCTGAACAAGGCCGTGCCGCTGATGTACAACGCCCTGGCCTCCGGCGAGATGCTGCCGACCGTCGAGTTGAAGTGGTACCGCACCTCCGTGGAGGGCCGTCAGGAGCACTTCTTCACCACCTCCCTGACCGACGCCACCATCGTCGACATCAACCTGCGCATGCCGCATGCCCAGGACTCGACCCAGTCCGAGTTCACCCAGCTGATGGACGTCTCCCTGGCCTATCGCAAGATCGACTGGGAGCACACCGTGGCCGGCACCTCCGGGTCCGACGACTGGCGCGCGCCGCTGGAGGCGTAAGCCCCAGGATGGCCGCCCGCGGGCGGCCATCGTCGCGAGCCGACTGACGCCAGGGCGGGGTGACGCGCCCTGGCGTCAGCCGGTCGGCGTTTCACGGCGCCCTTGCCTCGCCGCGTCGAGGCGTTAAGCTCTGTCACTCGACTTCCAAGGAGGGAAGACGCCGAATGGCCCACGCAAGCGGACTGCACTTTACCCTGAGCCTCGCCGGCGCCGCCGACCTCGACCTGGCGGTGCTCGACTTCACCCTCGACGAGGCCCTTTCTACGCCCTTCCGCCTGACGCTGCAGGTCGCCAGCCGCGACGGCGAGCTGAGTGCCGAGGCCTTCCTCGACCGCGAGGCCAGCCTCACCGTCTGGCAGGACGGCGAGCCGCTGCGCCGCGTCCACGGCCTGGTCAGCGAGTTCGCCCGTGGCGATCGCGGCCACCGCCGCACCTTCTATCACCTCGAGGTTCGCCCGGCGCTGTGGCGCCTCGGCCTGCGCCACAACTCGCGGATCTTCCAGGGCGTCTCGCCGCTGACCATCATCAACACCCTCTGCGAGGAGCGCGGCCTGACGGACGTTGCCTTCGCCGTGACCCGCGAGCCCGCCGAGCGCGAGTACTGCGTGCAGTACCGCGAGAGCGACCTGGCCTTTATCCAGCGCCTGGCCGCCGAGGAGGGGCTGTGCTTCTTCCACGAGTTCTTCGAGAGAGGCGAGAATGCCGAGGGCGGGCACCGCCTGGTGTTCGCCGACGACCCCCAGGTGCTGGGCGGCCTGGGGCCGCGGACCTACCATGGCCGCGCCGGCGGCACCCCGCCACAGCGCCATCTGCGCAAGCTCAAGCAGGTCGCCCGGGTGGCCCCGGCCAGCGCCGTGCTCAAGGACTACTCCTTTAAGCAGCCGGCTTATTCACAGCTTCACGAGCACGCCGCCGATGGGCTCGATGCGCATGCGCAACGGGACGACTACGAGCACTACGACTACCCGGGCCGCTACAAGGCGGACGCCTCCGGCACGGCCTTTACCCGCATCCGCCTCGAGGCCCTGCGCCGCCAGGCGCTGACCGCCGAGGCCGAGAGCGACCTGCCGGAGCTGGCCCCCGGCACCCGCTTCACCCTCGAGGGCCACGACCTCGAGGAGACGAACCGCGACTGGCAGGTGCTGGCGGCGGTTCACACCGGCAGCCAGCCCCAGGCCCTGGAGGAGGAGGCCGCCCAGGCCGACGGCCTGACCACCCTCGCCAATACCCTGGTGCTGGCCCCCGCCGACCGCGCCTGGCGTCCCGAACCGCCGCTGCGGCCCCGGGTCGACGGCCCCCAGGTGGCCTTCGTGGTCGGCCCCGAGGGCGAGGAGATCCACTGCGACGAGCACGGCCGGGTCAAGGTGCAGTTCCCCTGGGACCGCTACGCGGAGCCCAACGAGACGGCGAGCGCTTGGCTGCGGGTCAGCCAGGGCTGGGCCGGCGGCGGCTACGGCAGCCTGGCCATCCCGCGCATCGGCCACGAGGTGGTGGTGTCATTCCTCGAGGGCGACCCGGACCAGCCGATCATCACCGGGCGCACCTACCACGCGGTCAACACCCCGCCCTACGCGCTGCCCGAGCACAAGACCCGCACCGTGCTGCGCACCCAGAGCCACCAGGGCGAGGGCTTCAACGAGCTGCGTTTCGAGGACCAGGCCGACCAGGAGCAGATCTGGCTGCACGCCCAGAAGGACCTGGAGCTGCTGACCCATAACGACCGCACCGAGGAGATTGGCAACGATAGCTTCCTGTCGATCCACCGGGACCGTATCGCCGAGGTGGATAGCGACGACCACCTCACCGTCCATGGAAACCGCCATGCCCAGGTGGACGGCGACGACCACCTGATCGTCGGCGCCAGCCGCCACGAGAAGACCGCCCGTGCTCAGCTCATCGAAGCGGGGCAGGAGGTCCACCACAAGGCAGGCAGCAAGACCGTCATCGATGCCGGCGCCGAGATTACCCTCCAGGCCGGCGGCAGCTTTATCAAGCTCGATCCCAGCGGTATCACCATCGTCGGCGCCCAGGTCAAGATCAACTCCGGCGGCAGCCCCGGGCGGGGCAGCGGTCAGGCCGTGGTGCTGCCGCGCCTGCCCGGCGAGGCCACCCCGGAGACCAGCGAGGACGTGACCCTCGAACCGCACCAGACGCCGCTGCTGCAAAGCGAGATCGTCGCCGCCACACCGCTGGCCCTGGACGCTGTGGATATCGCTGACGGCCTGGCCGACCGCTGCAGCGCCTGCGAGCCCGCTGTGGGCAGCCCGGTCAACCCGCTACTCGGCGCCAAGCTGCTGCCCGCCGAGACCGACTTCGCTCTACCGGCGCCGCGGCCCTTCGTGTTCAGCCGCGGTTACCTCTCCTGCAACGCGCGCATCGGCGTGCTGGGTCAGGGCTGGTCGCTGCCCGGCGACAGCCTGTCGCTGACCCTAGGCGAGACCGCCTGCGTGGTCCACGATGCCCAGGGCCGGCGGATCACCTTCGGCCCCCTGGCCGCGGGGCAGGGGCGCCATTCGCCCACCGAGCAGCTGTGGATTCGCCGTGGCGGCGGGCCGGGCGAGGCGGAGGAAGACGTTCGTTGGCAGGCCCTGTCCGAGGAGATCCTGGCCGATGCCCAGATCATCGCCCTCTTCGATGGCACCCATTACTACCTGTTCAGCCCCTCAGCGCCGGATGCCGATCGCTGGCGGCTGACTCAGGAGCTGGACCGTAATGGCTACGCCACCACCTATGCCTGGGAGGCCGGTCTGCTGGTCCGGGTCGAGGACAGTGCCGGGCGCCATTACCGCTTCGACTATGAAGCGCTGCTGCCCGAAAGCGACGCGGACCGCGGCCAGCGCCTGATGGGCGTCAAGCTGATCCAGGAGCACGACGGCAGCGCCCAGGACGACTGGCTGGTGCGCTACTCCTATAGCCCCGCCGGCGACCTGATCGCCGTGCGCCACCGCCATGGCGAGATGGTTCGCGAGTTCGAGTGGCAGGCGCATATGCTCGTCGCCCACCGCGTGCCCGGCGGCCTCGAGGCCCACTACACCTGGGATCGCCACGCCCCCGATGGCCGGGTGATCGGCCAGCAGGAGGCCGGCGGCCTGGCGCGCACCTACGCCTACCATCCCGATCACACCTGCGTCACCGATAGCCTCGGCCGCGAGGAGCGCTACCACTTCGTCGGCGCCGGCCCCGGCCAGCGCTGGACGGCGCATACCCGCGCCGACGGCTCACGCATCGAGTTCCGCTACGACCGCGCCGGACGCCAGATCGCCACCCTCGACCCACTGGGCCGCGAGACCGCGATGGCGCGGGATGACCAGGGCCAGATCATCGCCCAGACCGCCCCGGACGGCAGCCGCTGGACCATCGAGCGCGACGCCCTGGGGCAGCCCATTCGTATCGAAGGCCCCGAAGGCCTGCACTGGCAGATCGAGCGCAACCCCCTTGGTCACCCGGTTGAAATTACCGGCCCCGAGGGCACCACCACCCTGGCCTACGAGGACGAACGCCTACCCGACCGCCCCACCGCCGTCACCGATGCGCAGGGCGCCACCCGGCGCCTCGAATGGAACGCCCTGGGCCAACTCAGCGCCGAGACCGACTGCTCCGAGCGGCGCACCACCTACGCCCATGACGCCCGCGGCCATCTGGCCAGCGTCAGCAACGCCCTGGGTGAGACCACCCGCACCCCCCATGACGTCATGGGCCGGCGCCAGTCCACCCAGTTGCCCGACGGCAGCCACTGGCACCACTACCACGACGCCCAGGGGCGCCCGGTGGAACAGGAGGGCCCCCAGGGCTACCGTCAGCAGCTGTTCTATGACGACTACGGCCGCCCCGCCCAGCGGATCGATGCCGACGGCAGCCACACCACCCTGGCCTATGATGAGGCCGGGCGCCTCGGCGAGCTGACCCTGGGCAACGGGGCCAGCTATCGCTTCGCCTATGACGTGATGGACCGCCTGATCAGTGAGACCGGCCCCGACGGCCGCGAACAGCGCTACGCCTACGACGCCGCCGGTCAGCTGATCGAACGCACGGAAGTCAACCGCCCGGGCCCCGATGGCCAGCCGCTGGTCACCCATTTTGAGTACGACGCCAATGGGCGGCTCACCGCCCGCCATCTGCCCGAGACCGACGCCGCCCTGGCCACGACGGAGCGCTACCACTGGCGCGCCGATGGCCAACTGGCCGGCGCCGAGAATGCCCATGGCGAGGTCACGTTCGTCTTCGACGAGGCGGGGCGTCCAAGCGGCGAACAGCAG
>NZ_JADOTW010000043.1 GCF_015645095.1 Halomonas sp. 328 | reverse complement strand
GAAACAAGCACTTTTGCCACTCATTGCCGCCGGTGACGATGGCCGTCGCTGGCAGCGGATGCGTACTTTACGGATTTCTCCGGGGCCCTGCAAGCCCCTATCCATAAAAATATAGAACAGCCTGGCGATGTGGGCCATGACGCACATCAAGTTCCGCCATCAGATCATCCACAGATCCATGAACCGCGAGACCGGCATGGCCTCCAGTTGCTCCTGATCCCGGCAAAGGGCCATCAGTCGCTCGCAGCGACTGGGCGGGAAGCGCGTGGCCAGATGGCGCCGGAACTTGGTCTCCAGGAGCGGCACGCCCTCGGCCCGACGCCGACGATGGCCAATGGGATACTCCACGGCTACCGGCTCGGTGGCGGAACCATCGGTGAAGAACACCTGAACGGCATTGGCGATGGAGCGCTTGTCGGGATCCAGGTAATCACGGCTATAGCGGGGCTCCTCCACCACTTCCATGCGCTCGCGTAGCCGGTCGATCAGCGGATGGTGAGCATGGAAGGCATCCTCGTAGTGCTCGGCGGCGAGCTCGCCGAAGATCAGCGGCACCGCCACCATATATTGCAGGCAGTGATCCCGATCGGCGGCATTGGCCAGGGGCCCCGACTTGGAGATGATGCGAATCGCCGACTCCTGGGTACTGATGACGATGCGCTCGATTGCCTCGAGGCGATCCTTCACCTGAGGGTGGAGTGCCACCGCCGCCTCACAGGCGGTCTGGGCGTGGAACTCCGCCGGGAAGCTGAGCTTGAAGAGGACGTTCTCCATCACATGGCTGGTGAACGCCCGGGGCAGGGAAAAGCGGCGCGCGCCTTCGGGCTTGAGGGCCTGATCCCGGTTGGTCTTGCTGAACAGGACGTCATAGAAGCCCCACTGGGGCGCACTGAGTACCCCCGGGATGCCCATCTCGCCACGCCGGGCGATATCCGCCAGGCGCACGCCCCGGGCGCTGGCATCCCCCGCCGCCCAGCTCTTGCGAGAGCCGGCATTGGGCGCATGGCGGTAGGTACGCAGGCTCTGGCCATCCACCCAGGCGTGGGACAGCGCCGCAAGCAGTTGTTCGCGATCGGCGCCCATCAGCCGGGCCGCCACCGCCGTGGAGGCCACCTTGACCAGCACCACATGATCGAGGCCGACCCGGTTGAAGGCATTCTCCAGCGCCAATATCCCCTGGATCTCGTGGGCACGGATCATGGCATCGAGGACATCGCGCATGACCAGCGGCGCCTCACCCTGGACCAGTCGCCGCTGGGTGCAGTGATCCGCCACTGCCAGGATGGCCCCCAGGTTGTCGGAGGGGTGCCCCCACTCCGCCGCCAGCCAGGTGTCGTTGTAATCGAGCCAGCGCACCAGGCAGCCGATATCCCAGGCCGCCTTGACCGGATCGAGGCGCAGGCTGGTGCCCGGTACCCGCGCCCCCTGAGGCACCAGGGTGCCCTCCACCAGCGGGCCCAGGTGCTTGGTGCACTCCGGGAAGCGCAGCGCCAGCAGGGCGCAGCCCAGGCTATCCATCAGGCAGTGGCGAGCGGTCTCCCAGGCCAGTTCGCTATCGATCCGGTAATCCAGCACATAGTCGGCGATGCGCTGCAGCTCCGGGTCGTAGTCCGGGCGCACATTGGCCTCGACGGTGGTCGTCATGTCCCCCCTCCCCTGATTCGCTGCCCTGCCCTCACTATAGGCAACGCCCCGGTCGATGACCGGGGCGCAGGGGTGATGCTAGCGAGGAACACACGGGGCTTAGAGGGTATCCGCGGGCACCCGCACCCATCCCTCCATCAGCACTCGGGCGCTGCGGCTCATCACCGCCTGATCGATCACCCAGCGGCCGTCCACCAGGCTCGCCGCGGCACCCACCCGCAGGGTGCCCGAGGGGTGCCCGAAGGTGACGGCGTTGCGCTTGCCACCGCCGGCGGCCAGGTTGACCAGGGTGCCCTCGATGGCCGCCGCCGAGGCGATGGCCACCGCGGCGGTGCCCATCATGGCATGGTGCAGCTTGCCCATGGAGAGGGCCCGCACCAGCAGGTCGATCTCCCCGGCCTCGACCGCCTTGCCGCTGGAGGCGGTATAGCTCGCCGGGGGCGCCAAGAAGGCCACCTTGGGGGTGTGCTGGCGGGAGGCCGCCTCGGCCAGATCCTGGATCAGGCCCATCTTCAGCGCGCCGTGGGCGCGAATGGTCTCGAAGCGCGCCAGCGCCTCGACGTCATTATTGATCGCCTCCTGCAGCTCGGTACCGGTGTAGCCGAGTTCGGCGGCATTGACGAAGACGGTGGGAATGCCGGCGTTGATCAGCGTCGCCTTGAGCGTACCCACGCCCGGCACCGCCAGGTCGTCCACTAGGTTGCCGGTGGGGAAGATGACGCCCTCGCCATCGGCCGGGTCCTTGAAGGCCACCGGCACCTCGGCCGCCGGGAAGGTGACGCCGTCGAGCTCGAAGTCGCCGGTCTCCTGTACCTCGCCGTCGGTGATGGGCACCTGGCAGACGATGGTCTTGCCGATATTGACCTGCCAGATGCGCACCTCCACCACGCCGTTGTCGGGCACGCGTGCCGGGTCCACCAGGCCGTTGGCCACGGCGAAAGGGCCCACGGCGGCGGAGAGGTTGCCGCAGTTGCCGCTCCAGTCGACGAAGGCACGGTCGATGGCCACCTGCCCGAAGAGGTAGTCCACGTCGTGATCGGGGCTTTCGCTCTTCGACAGGATCACCGTCTTGCTGGTACTGGAGGTGGCCCCGCCCATGCCGTCGATCTGCTTGCCATAGGGATCGGGACTGCCGATCACCCGCAGCAGCAGGCGATCCCGGGCCTCCCCGGGCACCCGGGCGGCTTCCGGCAGGTCATCGAGCCGGAAGAAGACGCCCTTGCTGGTGCCACCACGTAGATAGGTGGCGGGAATACGGACCTGTGCCCCCGGTGTCCGAGCTGCCTGGCTCATGCGCCGACCTCCTCACGCCCTGCCCCTTCCAGGAAGTCCTTGGCGAAGCGTTGCAGCACGCCACCGGCGGAGTAGACGGTGACCTCTTCCGCGGTATCCAGGCGGCAGATTACCGGCACTCGGTCGACTTCACCGGTCTGGCGGTGAATCACCAGCTCGAGCCTGGCGCGGGGCGACGGCGTGCCCTCCACGTCATAGGTCTCGGTGCCGTCGAGCTGCAGGGTGTGGCGAGTGGTGCCCTCCTCGAACTGCAGCGGCATCACGCCCATGCCGATCAGGTTGGTGCGGTGGATGCGCTCGAAGCCCTCGGCAACGATCGCCTCGACCCCGGCGAGCGCCACGCCCTTGGCCGCCCAGTCCCGGGACGAGCCCTGGCCGTAGTCGGCGCCGGCGATGATGATCAGCGGCTGGCGGCGATTCATGTAGGTCTCGATGGCCTCCCACATGCGCATCACCTCGCCTTCCGGCTCGACCCGCGCCAGCGAGCCCTGCACCACCTCGCCTTTCTCGTCGCGCACCATCTCGTTGAAGAGCTTGGGGTTGGCGAGCGTCGCCCGCTGGGCGGTGAGGTGGTCGCCGCGATGAGTGGCGTAGGAGTTGAAGTCCTCCTCCGGCAGGCCCATTTTGTGCAGGTACTCCCCCGCCGCGCTGTCCATCATGATGGCGTTCGACGGCGACAGGTGGTCGGTGGTGATGTTGTCCGGCAGGATCGCCAGGGGCCGCATGCCCTTGAGCTCGCGGGCGGCGGCCATGGTGCCCTCCCAGTAGGGCGGCCGACGAATGTAGGTGCTCTGGGGGCGCCAGTCGTAGAGCGGGCTCTCGGCCTTCTCGAAGGCGTCCAGGTCGAACATCGGGATGTAGACCTGCTTGAACTGCTCCGGCTTGACGAACTCGCCGACGATGGCGTCGATCTCCTCGTCGGAGGGCCAGAGGTCCTTGAGGGTCACCGGGTTGCCGTCCTTGTCGGTGCCGAGCACGTCCTTCTCGATATCGAAGCGCACGGTACCGGCGATGGCGTAGGCCACCACCAGCGCCGGCGAGGCCAGGAAGGCCTGCTTGGCGTAGGGGTGGATGCGGCCGTCGAAGTTGCGGTTGCCGGAGAGCACCGCGGTGGCGTAGAGGTCCCGATCGATGATCTCCTGCTGGATCGTCGGGTCCAGCGCCCCGGACATGCCGTTGCAGGTGGTGCAGGCGTAGGCGACGATACCGAAGCCGAGCTTCTCCAGCTCAGGCAAGAGCCCCGCTTCCTCCAGATACAGCCGCGCGACCTTGGACCCCGGCGCGAATGACGACTTCACCCAGGGCTTGCGGACCAGGCCCAGCTCGTTGGCCTTCTTGGCCAGCAGGCCCGCCCCCACCACGTTGCGCGGGTTGGAGGTGTTGGTGCAGCTGGTGATGGCGGCGATGATCACCGCGCCATCGGGCATCCTGCCTGCCTTCTCATCCGCCTGGGCCTTGTCGCTGTCCTGGTAAGCGCCCACGGCGATGCCGCGCTCGACCAGGGCACTGGTGGGCAGGCGGCGATGGGGGTTGGAGGGACCCGCCAGGTTGCGCTCGACGCTGGACAGGTCGAAGGTCAGCACCCGTTCGTACTGGGCGCCGGTCAGGCTGTCGGCCCACAGGCCGGTCTCTTTGGCGTACTTCTCCACCAGCTCGACCTGCTCCGGCTCGCGGCCGGTGAGCGTCAAATAGTCGAGGGTCTGGTCGTCGATATAGAACATCGCCGCGGTGGCGCCGTACTCCGGCGTCATATTGGAGATGGTGGCACGGTCGCCGATGGTGAGGCTCTTGGCCCCCTCACCGAAGAACTCGAGATAGGCCCCCACCACGCGCTCCTGGCGCAGGAACTCGGTGATCGCCAGGACGATATCGGTGGCGGTGATACCGGGCTTGGGCTTGCCGGTCAGCTCCACGCCGACGATATCGGGCAGGCGCATCATGGAGGGACGGCCCAGCATCACGGTCTCGGCCTCCAGGCCGCCGACGCCGATGGCGATCACCCCCAGGCAGTCGATATGCGGGGTGTGGCTATCGGTCCCCACGCAGGTATCGGGGAAGGCGACACCATCCCGCGCCTGCACCACCGGCGACATCTTCTCCAGGTTGATCTGGTGCATGATGCCGTTGCCGGCGGGGATGACGTCGACGTTCTCGAAGGCGGTCTTGGTCCACTCGATAAAGTGGAAGCGGTCCTCGTTGCGACGATCCTCGATGGCGCGGTTCTTGTCGAAGGCGTCCGGCTCGAAGCCGGCGTGTTCCACGGCGAGCGAGTGGTCGACGATCAGTTGGGTCGGCACCACCGGGTTGACCTTGGCCGGGTCGCCGCCCTGCTCGGCGATGGCGTCGCGCAGGCCGGCCAGGTCGACCAGCGCCGTCTGGCCGAGGATGTCATGGCACACCACCCGCGCCGGATACCAGGGAAAGTCCAGGTCGCGGCGGCGCTCGATCAACTGCTTGAGGGACTCGGTGAGTTCCTCGGGGGCGCAGCGACGCACCAGCTGTTCGGCCAGCACCCGGGACGTGTAGGGAAGGGTGTCATAGGCGCCGGGGCGAATCGCCTCGACGGCGGCGCGCGCGTCGAAGTAGTCCAGCTCGGTGCCGGGAAGTGGCTTGCGGTATTCGGTATTCATGGTCAGGCATCCTGGGGCGTCAGAAGCGTGGGGCGGCAGGGAACGGCGGGAGGGAGAGGTGGCCCGGGTGGCACCGATACGCTCGGCATCACACCCGGGCCCGACGCTGAATCAGTCGCGCTCCTCCAGCGGCACCCACTCGCTCTTCTCGGGCCCGACGTAGTCGGCGCTGGGACGAATGATGCGGTTATTCTCGCGCTGCTCGAAGACATGCGCCGCCCAGCCGGTCACCCGCGAGCAGACGAAGATCGGGGTGAACAGCTTGGTGGGAATGTCCATGAAGTGATAGGCGCTGGCGTGGAAGAAGTCGGCATTGCAGAACAGCTTCTTCTCGCGCCACATCACCGCCTCGACCCGTTCGGAAACCGGGTAGAGCACCGTGTCGCCCACGTCCTCGGCGAGCTTCTTCGACCACTGCTTGATGATGGCGTTGCGCGGGTCGGACTCGCGATAGATGGCGTGGCCGAAGCCCATGATCTTCTCTTTACGCTCGAGCATGCCGAGGATCTCGCGCTCGGCCTCGTCGGCAGACTGCCAGTGCTCGATCATCGCCATGGCCGCCTCGTTGGCACCGCCATGCAGCGGGCCGCGCAGGGAGCCAATGGCCCCGGTCACGCAGGAGTGCAGGTCGGAGAGGGTCGAGGCGCAGACCCGGGCGGTGAAGGTCGAGGCGTTGAACTCATGCTCGGCGTAGAGGATCAGCGAGACGTTCATCACCCGAGCATGCAGCTCGGAGGCGGGCTCGCCGCGCAGCAGGTGCAGGAAGTGACCACCCACGGAGTCGTCATCGGTCTCGGTGTCGATGCGCACGCCTTCATGGCTGAAGCGGTACCAGTAACAGATGATCGAAGGCAACACCGCCAGCAGGCGGTCGGCCACGTCCTGCTGCTGATCGAAGCTCTCCTCGGTCTCCAGGTTGCCGAGCATGGAGGCGCCGGTGCGCATCACGTCCATGGGATGGGCATCCTTGGGGATCTGCTCGAGCACGGTCTTCAGCGCATCGGGCAGGCCACGCAGCCCCTTGAGCTTGGTGAGGTAGGCATCCAGCTCGGCCTGGTTGGGCAGCTTGCCCTTGAGCAGCAGGTAGGCGACCTCCTCGAACTTGGCCTTCTCGGCCAGTTCATGAATGTCATAGCCGCGATAGGTGAGGCCGGCGCCGCTCTTGCCGACCGTGCAGAGCGCGGTGGAACCGGCGCTCTGGCCACGCAGGCCGGTGCTGACGGGTTGATCTGCCATGGGGTTTTCTCCTTAAGACTGACGTGTTCTTTGGGAAACACTGCATAAATGTCTGCGCGGGCGAATCACTGCGTTGCGCGCTGCTCGACATCCTCACCTAGTACCGCATAGGCTCCGGTGTCTGCGCTGCGGGCGCCTTGTGCTTCATCCCGCTCGCCAATTTATTCAGCGCCCCCTTTGTGATAACCCGACGCCTCAGGCGTCGCCGCCCTTCTCGGCGAAGAGGGCATCCAGCTTCTGCTCGAAGGCGTGGTAGTTGAGAAAGTCGTAGAGCTCCTCGCGGGTCTGCATCAGCTCCACCACGTCGCGCTGGTGACCGGTGGCGAGGATGCTCTGGTAGACCTTCAGCGCCGCCGCGTTCATGGCCCGGAAGGCGGAGAGCGGGTAGAGCACCATCCGGCAGCCCACCTCGGCGAGCTCCTGCTGGCTGAACAGCGGCGTGGCGCCGAACTCGGTGATATTGGCCAGGATCGGCGCATCGACCCGCTCGCAGAAGGCCCGGTAGTCGTCCAGGGTGTGCACCGCCTCGGCGAAGATGGCATCGGCCCCCGCCTCGATGCAGGCCTGGGAGCGCTCGATGGCGGCGTCCAGGCCGTCCTTCTGGAAGGCGTCGGTGCGGGCGATCAGGAAGAAGTCCGGATCGAGGCGCGCATCGGCGGCGGCCTTGACCCGGTCGACCATCTCGGCCTGGGAGACGATCGCCTTGTTGGGCCGGTGGCCGCAGCGCTTCTGGGCCACCTGGTCCTCCAGGTGCACCGCCGCCACGCCGGCGCGCTGCATCTCCTTCACGGTACGGGCGATATTGAAGGCACCGCCCCAACCGGTATCGATATCCACCAGCAGCGGCAGGTCGGTGGCGCCGCAGATGCGATGGGCGTCCTCCACCACGTCGTTCATGGTAGTCATGCCCAGGTCCGGCAGGCCGAAGGAGGCGTTGGCCACCCCGCCCCCGGAGAGGTAGATGGCCTGGTGACCGACCCGCTCGGCCATCATGGCGGTATAGGCATTGATGGTGCCGACGATGGGCAGCGGACGATGGGCCTCGAGGGCGGCGCGGAAACGGGCACCGGGGGTCGGTCGGGTCATGGTGGGTTCTCCTGGGTTATCGGGCCGCCGGCTCGGAGGTGTCGACCTCCTCTGCCAGGGTGGCGGCATAGCGTTCGGCGACATTGGCCCGCGAGGCGCTGACATGGCGGCGCATCAGCAGCTCGGCGAGCTCCGCATCGCCGGCCTCGATGGCGTCGACGATGCGATGGTGCTCGACGAAGGCGCGTTGGGGGCGCGACCCGCTGGCACTGAACTGGGTGCGGTAGAGGCGCACCAGGTAATAGAGGTCGTCACACAGCAGCGTCATCAACATCTTGTTGTGGCTGCCCAGCACGATCCGATAGTGGAAGTCGAGGTCCCCTTCGCGCTGGTAATAGGCCTCGCCGCGCTTCAGGTCGCCCTGGCGCTCGTGCACCGCCAAGACCTCGCGCAGGCCGGCGATCTCCTCGGCGGTCATGTGCTCGGCGGCGAGCCGCGCGGCCATGCTCTCCAGGGCCTCGCGCACATCGAACAGCTCGAGCAGCTCCTTCATGGAGAGCTTGACCACCCGGGCCCCCACATGGGGCACCCGCTCGATCAGCCGATGGACCTCCAGGCGACGCATCGCCTCGCGCAGCGGACCGCGGGAGATGCCATAGGCCTTGGAGAGGCCCGGCTCGGTGATCTTGCTGCCCGGGGCCAGCTCGCCGCGAACGATGGCCTCCTGCAACTGCTGGAAGACCCGTTCGGCGAGGGTACGAACCTCGGGGGCGGTGCTTTCGGGTATCGGGGTCGTCATGATTAATTGTCGACAATAATGGGTTGAGAGAACTGTAGCCAGCGATTCCCTGGCGGTCAACCGCCGGAACCAAGTGAGGTTATACACCTTTTGGTGTAGGCGCGCAGCGAGGAATCGCCGCCAGTGTCGACAATCACTCCCCTTGTCCCCCGTCGTCGCGCTCCCGTTGAGGGGGCGTCCGTGGGGGTGGCGCAAGGGAGTGCGACAAACGCCCGACGGGCCCCTAGAATGGTGCGCCTGTTGAGGAAAAGCGCCGCGCATGAGACCACGACTGCAACTCCACCCGATGCCCTACCGGCCCGACCCACTGGGCTATTTCGCCGCCCTGCGACGCCGCCCCGGTGCCGTGCTGCTGGACAGTGGCCGCCCCGCCGCCCCCGGCGGACGCTACGACATTCTCTCCAGCGACCCCCTGGCCACCCTGACCGTGGCCCCCGGTGGCACGCTGCAGTGCGATGCTGACCTGGCCCTGCCCGAATCGCCCTTCGCCGCCCAGCAGGCGCTGCTGGAATCCCTCGAGGTGGAGGCACCAGAGAGCGACCTGCCCTTCCTGGGCGGGCTGATCGGCTACTGGAGCTATGACCTGGGGCGCTGCCTGGAGCGCCAGGGCGAGGCGGCCCGGGACGCGGTGAACCTGCCCTGGAGCCGGGTGGGCCTCTATGACTGGGCGCTGATCCTCGACCACCAGGCCGAGACCTGCACCCTGGTGGCCAGCGAGGCACGTCGCGCCCAGGTGCTCGGCTGGCTGGCGGCGCCGGCGCTCGACGCCAAGCCCTTCCGCATCAGCGCGCCCTTCGAGGCGGAGCTGGATCGCGACGGCTATGGCGTGCGCTTTCGCGCCGTCCAGGAGTACATCCATGCCGGCGACTGCTACCAGATCAACCTGGCCCAGCGCTTCAGCGCCCCCTACGAGGGCGACCTCTGGGGCGCCTACCGGCGCCTGCGCAACGCCACCCCCACGCCCTTCGCCGGCTACCTGGCCTGGGACGGCGCGGACGGCCCCCAGGGCGTGCTGTCGCTATCGCCGGAGCGCTTTATCCAGGCCGAGCATGGCCGGGTGGAGACCCGCCCCATCAAGGGCACCCGCCCTCGGGGCGATAATACCGAGGCGGATGCCGCCCTGGCCGAGGACCTCCAGCAGAGCGACAAGGACCGCGCCGAGAACGTGATGATCGTCGACCTGCTGCGCAACGACCTGGGCCGCGTCTGCCGGCCGGGGAGCGTGCGGGTGCCCCAGCTGTGCGGCCTGGAGAGCTATGCCAATGTGCATCACCTGGTCAGCGTGGTGACCGGCGAGCTGGACGAAGGCGCCTCGCCCCTGGACCTGCTGGCCGCGGCCTTCCCCGGCGGCTCCATCACCGGCGCCCCCAAGGTGCGCGCCATGCAGATCATCGACGAGCTGGAGCCGAGCCGGCGCAGCCTCTACTGCGGCAGCCTCGGCTACGTGGACCAGCGTGGCCACATGGACACCTCCATCGCCATTCGCACGGCGGTGGCGGATCGGGGCCGGCTGCACCTATGGGGCGGCGGCGGCCTGGTGGCCGACTCCGACGAAGAGGCGGAGTATCGAGAGACCCTGGACAAGATTCGGCATCTCATGCAGGCCCTGGAGGCCTGAACGCCGAACGACGGCGGAGCACCCCATAAAGTGGTTATAAGAATGTGTCTCAACAAGCCCTTTGGGATATAAGCAACGAACCAATCAATATTGGGTCCCGCCAGGAGGGGTTTGCTAGGGTAGCGCCATCGCCAACAACGGAGGCCGGGATGTCATCCTTCAATCCCTCCCAGTTCGTCCTGGAACATGATCAGGACACCCCCAAGAACATTCTCAAGGCCGCCTACGAGGCCTTCGGTGAGCTGACGATCTCCTTCTCCGGCGCCGAGGACGTGATACTGATCGACCTGGCCCTCAAGGTGGCCCCCAAGGAGAAGGTCAAGGTCTTCTCCCTGGACACCGGGCGCCTGCATGCCGAGACCTACGCCTTTATCGAGCGGGTCCGCGAGCACTACGGCATCGAGATCGACGTACGCTTCCCCGATGCCGAGGCGGTCCAGGCCCTGGTCCGGGAGAAGGGGCTGTTCAGCTTCTACCGGGACGGTCACCAGGAGTGCTGCGGCATCCGCAAGGTGGCGCCGCTACGCGCCCGCCTCAAGGGCCTGCCCGTCTGGGTCACCGGCCAGCGCCGCGACCAGAGCCCGGGTACCCGCAATAGCGTACAGATCGCCGAGTGGGACAGCGCCTTCGGCAGCGACGCCGCGCCCCTGGCCAAGTTCAACCCCCTGGCCCACTGGACCAGCGAGGAGGTGTGGACCTATATCCGCATGTTCGACGTGCCCTACAACCCGCTCCATGAGCGCGGCTTCGTCAGCATCGGCTGCGAGCCCTGCACCCGCCCCACCCTGCCCCACCAGCACGAGCGGGAAGGCCGCTGGTGGTGGGAGGACCAGGGCGGCAAGGAGTGCGGCCTGCACAGCACCAACCTGAGCCGCTGAACCAGCGCCCCAAACGCCGAAGGCGCCGCAATCGCGGCGCCTTCGGCGTTTCAGGGGAGTCAAAGGGCGAGGCCCACCCCTAGCGTACCGGCAAGTCGATGCCCTCGAACAGCGCCTGTTCGTGACGCGGCCCGGCAGCCAGGGCGGCATCCACCAGGTCACGCCCGAGGTGCTCGGCGAAGCCCTGCACGAAGTCGTACATATAGCCGCGCATAAAGGTGCCGCGACGGATACCGATCTTGGTGGTGGAGCTCTCGAAGAGATGCCCCGCCTCCAGGGCCACCAGGTCGCTGTCGGCCTCCGGGTCCACCGCCATATGGGCGACGATCCCCACCCCCAGGCCCAGGCGCACATAGGTCTTGATCACGTCGGCATCGGCGGCGGTCAGCACCACATTGGGGGTCAACCCCTCGGCGCGGAAGGCGTCATCCAGCTGGGAGCGGCCGGTGAAGCCGAACACATAGGTCACCAGGGGGTGTTCGGCCAGGCGCTCCAGGGTCAGCTCGCCCTGGGCCAGGGGGTGATCCTGGGGCACCAGCACGCAGCGATTCCAGCGGTAACAGGGCAACAGCACCAGGTCGTTGAACAGCTCCAGGGACTCGGTACAGATGGCGAAGTCCGCCTGTCCCTCGCTGACCATCTGGGCAATCTGCTTGGGGGTGCCCTGCTGCATGTGCAGGGCCACCTCGGGATACTTGCGTGTGAAGTCGCGAATCACCGGCGGCAGCGCATAGCGGGCCTGGGTATGGGTGGTGGCGATGGAGAGGTTGCCGCGCCGCTCGTCGCTGTGCTCCTGGGCCACCTGCTTGATGTTGTCGGCGGTGCGCAGCACCTGGCCGGCCAGCTCGATGATCGCCGCGCCGGCCGGGGTCACCCGGGTCAGGTGCTTGCCGCTGCGGGCGAAGATCTCCACCCCCAGCTCGTCCTCCAGCAGGCGGATCTGCTTGGAGATGCCGGGCTGCGAGGTGAAGAGGCTCTGGGCCGTGGCCGACACATTCAGGTTGTGGCGATTGACTTCCCAGATATAGCGCAGCTGTTGTAGCTTCATGCGAGTTTCCCACTCCTGGTGACTCTGCGGCCGAGGCGCCTGTAACGCACGATGGAATAACGGCCTAGCCTGGTGATTACTTTATAGCATATAAATAGGCCCGCGTGATCCCTCGCCGACCCGCGAAAATAGTAGCTGGCTATCGACTCCTTCGGTCGCTTATATTTGCCAGCGGTCGGGTCGGCGGATACCATCGTGCGACTATGCTGGTACAAGCCCGCTCGACACAGCGCCAAGCAACTGGAGATTCACATGGCTAACAACATCGATGTCACCAACGCCAACTTCGAGCAGGAGGTCCTCAAGGCCGACAAGCCGGTCCTGCTCAAGTTCTGGGCGCCCTGGTGCGGGCCCTGCAAGATGATGGCCCCGGTGGTTGATGAAGTCGCCGAAGAACGCACCGACAACCTCAAGGTGGTCAGCGTGAATGTCGACGACGCCCCCGAAATCGCCGCGGAACATGGCGTGCGCGGTGTCCCCACCGTGATGCTGTTCAAGTCTGGAGCCAAGGTCGCTTCCCTGGTGGGCGCCCAGTCCAAGTCCCAGCTCGCGCAGTTTATCGAGCAGAACGCCTGACGCGCCCCTTACCCCGGTAACGGCGCGCAAGGCAACACGCCCCGGCTTCGGCCGGGGCGTGTCGTTTCAGCCTACTCCTTGGCCTTGCCGAACCGTTCCTGACGCGCCGGTGGCGTCCCCGGCCCCAGCAGCCGCGCGATCCAGCGGGTATCCGGGTGGCTCTCCAGGGCGATCTTCAGGGTCATGGTCAGCAGCACCGAGAGCAGCAGCCCCACGGTCCCCAGGATCCAGCCCCACACCACCAGCGACAGGAAGGTGACGAAGGTGGAGAGCCCCAGGGCCCGCCCCATCACCCGCGGCTCCACCAGGTTGCCCATCACCACATTGATCACCAGGTAGCCACAGCCCAGCACCAGGGCAGCGAAGAGGCCCCCGTCGCTCTGCAACAGCAGCAGCAGTACCGGGGGAATCGCCGCCAGCACCGAACCGATATTGGGAATGAAGTTGAGGCCGAAGGCCAGGGCCCCCCACAGCAGCGGAAAGCCCACCCCCATCAGCAGGCACAGCAGCCAGGCCAGCACCCCGGTGATCAGGCTGATCAGCGTCTTCACCGCCAGGTAGCGCTTGAGGGTCAGGCTGAACTCGCCGATCCGCTGCAGGCTGGGCGCCGGGTTGCGCAGCGCCAGGGAAAACTTGTCGCGCACATTGAGCGCTTCGAACAGCATAAAGACCACCAGCAGGGCCACCACCAGGCTCTTCATCAGCAGGTTGCCCAGCTCGCCCAGGAACCCCGGCAGCAGATGGGTGGCCTGGGAGGGGTCGAGCCACTGGCTCATCTGCTCGGGGCGAATCGAGATCCCCAGGCCGGCCACCCAGGTCAGCAACTCCAGGTAGTGGCCGCGGAACTGCTGCTCCAGTTCCGGCAGGGCCGCCACGAAGGTGCTCAGGCTGCTGACCAGCAGCAGGCCCAGCAGTACCAGGAAGACACCGATCACCCCCAGCACCAGCACCGCCGCCAGGCGCAGGCTCACCCCATAGCGATTCAGCCACTGCACCGGGGCCGTGCACACCACGGCGATAAACAGCGCCAGCAGCAGGGGCACCAGCAGATCCGCCCCGGCCTTCATGCCGGCGATGATCACCACCAGGGCCGCCAGTCCCAGCACCAGGTTGAGGGGAAGCATCCCCGTGGGTTCATCCGTGTCGTGTTGCATCGGCTCTCCTTGGTCGAGACAGGACAAATCAGGGTACGACGAGGGTAAATCGGCAAATGAGCAACTACCATGCAAGCAGGGCCCGGGCGGGAACCCCCTCCGCCCTGGCGGCTCAAAGCCCTGCTGATTATCCCCTATCCTAGCGCGCATGGAGGCCTTTGATGACCCGACGCACCCTGACCACTCCCCTGATCGGCCTCGGCCTGCTGGTCGGCGCCCTGCTCACCACCCCGGCCCTGGCCCAGGAACGCGCCGAGCGCCAGCTGCATGTGCAGGCCCAGGCGACCCTCGAGGTGGTGCCCGACAAGGCCACCCTCAGCGCCCGCCTCTGGGAGCGCACGCCCCTGATCGAGGTGGATGCCACCCCGGACCCCGCCGCCCTGAGCGAGGCCCGCGCCCGGCTGGAGGAACGCACCGGCGAGCTGATCCGCACCCTGGAGGCCGCCGGCCTGGACAGCGAGGCGATCAATGCCGGCTCCCTGCAGGTCCGCCCCGACCAGGTCTACTCCCAGCGCGACGGCGAGCGGGAGGTGCGCGTCCGCACCCAGCTCGAGCGCCCCATCCAGCTTAGCCTGAGCGACCTGGAGCAGGTGCCATTGATCCTCGACGCCCTGACCGAGGCCGGCGTGGACGCCCTGGACGGCATCCAGTACGACCTGGTGGACCGCGACGCCGCCACCGACCGCGCCCTGACCCAGGCCCTGGAGCGGGCCCGGCACAAGGCCGACCTGATGGCCGAGACCCTGGGCGTGGAACTCGCCGGCGTGCTGCGGGTGCAGGAGACCCAGGCGCCGGTCTTCATGCCGCGCATGATGGCCGCCCGCGCCGACATGGCCGAAAGCGCCGGCGCCGCGGCGGAGTACCGCCCCGGGCGCATCTCGATCGATGCCGGCGTCGATGTCACCTGGGAAATCGCGCCGTAAACGGCACGCGGGAAGCGACATCGCCGCCCAAACGACACCGCCTCCGAGGCAAGACCTCGGAGGCGGTTTTTTCTTCCCGCTTCAAGCGTATGGCTTAAAGCGCCCGGCGCAGCCGGGTCAGCCGTTGATCGTCTCGACCCCACCCATATAGCCGCGCAGGGCCTCGGGCACGGTGATGGAGCCATCGGCGTTCTGGTAGTTCTCCAGCACCGCCAGCAGGCAGCGCCCCACCGCCAGGCCGGAGCCGTTCAGGGTATGCAGCAGCTGCGGCTTCTTCTGCTCCGGGTGACGGAAGCGGGCCTGCATGCGCCGGGCCTGGAAGTCCTCGCAGTTGGAGACCGAGGAGATCTCCCGGTAGGTGTCCTGGCTGGGCAGCCACACCTCCAGGTCATAGGTCTTGGCGGCGCCGAAGCCCATATCGCCGGTACAGAGGGTGACGACGCGGTACGGCAGCTCCAGCGCCTGGAGAATCGCTTCGGCGTGGCCACGCATCTCCTCCAGCGCCTGGTAGCTGGTCTCCGGCGCCACCAGCTGCACCATCTCGACCTTGTCGAACTGGTGCTGGCGGATCATGCCGCGGGTGTCGCGGCCATGGGAACCCGCCTCGCTGCGGAAGCAGGGAGTATGGGCGGTGAGCTTCAGGGGCAGCGCCTTGAAGTCGAGGATCTCGTCCCGGGCGAAGTTGGTCAGCGGTACCTCGGCGGTGGGAATCAGGTGATAGCCCCGCTCATCGTCCAGGCGGAAGAGGTCTTCGCCGAACTTGGGCAACTGGCCGGTGCCATGCAGGGAGGCCTCGTTGACCATGTAGGGCACATAGCACTCCTCGTAGCCATGCTCCTGGGTCTGCTTGTCGAGCATGAACTGCGCCAGGGCGCGGTGCAGGCGGGCGATGGGGCCGCGCATCACCGCGAAGCGGGCGCCGGTCAGCTTGGCGGCCAGCTCGAAGTCCAGGTAGCCCAGCTTGGCGCCCAGGTCGACATGGTCCTTGACCTCGAAGTCGAACGCCCGCGGGGTGCCCCAACGGTGCAGCTCCACGTTGTCGTCCTCGTCGTCGCCCTGGGGCACGCTCTCGTGGGGCAGGTTGGGAATGCCGCTGACCAGGGCATCCCACTCCACCTGGGCCTCGGCCAGCTTGGCCTTGGCGGCATCGAGGCGCTCGCCCAGGTCGGAGACCTCGGCCAGCAGCGGGGCGATATCCTCACCCTGGGCCTTGGCCTGGCCGATGGACTTGGAGCGGGTGTTGCGCTCGTTCTGCAGCCGCTCGGTCTCGGTCTGCAGCTCACGACGCCGGGACTCCAGCGCCTCGAGTCGCTCGGTATCGAGGGTAAAGCCCCGCTTGGCCAGTCGTTGGGCGACCTCGGTCAGGTCGCCACGCAGCAGTTTCGGATCGAGCATGGAATCCAGTCCGTCACGTTAAGGAATAAGCAATCGAAATCAGCCGTCTATTGTAGGCAAAAGGCCGCCCCGGCACCACGCCCATGCCGCACGGCTCCCTCGCCCGCCCCACGCGGCGCCCTTCCTCACCGGCGCGCCCCCTCACCCCACCGGCATGGGCCATGCGGCCCCTGCCGGCCTGGCGCTGTGGATGCGCCAGGGGTCGCTCTCGGGTAAAGTAGACGCACGATTCTAAACCGCCCGGCCTGGCCCACAGGCGACGCGCGGCGACCCACGGCCTGATGACGACCCCATGATCGCGAGACTGGATACCGAGCGCCTCGACGCTCACTACCTGCGTTTTCTCGAGGCCCTCAAGGCCTCCGGCTTCGAGGGCGAGATCGCCCCGGACTTCGCCAACCGCACGGTGCTGGCCACCGACAACTCCATCTACCAGCGCCTGCCCCAGGCGGTGATCTACCCCAGGAACGCGGCAGACCTGGAGCGGCTCGCCCGCCTGGCCGGCGAGGCGGCCCACCGCCAGGTGGTGCTCACCCCCCGCGGCGGCGGCACCGGCACCAACGGCCAGTCGCTCACCGACGGCCTGGTGGTGGACGTCTCCAAGCACATGAACCGGATCCTCGAGATCGACGTGGAGAACCGCCGGGTGCGGGTCCAGGCCGGGGTGGTCAAGGACCAGCTCAACGCCGCCCTCAAGCCCCATGGCCTGTTCTTCGCCCCGGAACTCTCCACCTCCAACCGGGCCACCATCGGCGGCATGATCTCCACCGACGCCAGCGGCCAGGGCAGCTGCGAGTACGGCAAGACCCGCGACCATGTACTGGAGCTCGAGACCGTGCTGCTGGGCGGCGAACGCCTGCATAGCCGCCCCGTCGATGACGCCGAACTGGCCGCCCTGTGCCAGCGCGACGATGCCACCGGCCGCGCCTACCGTACCGCCCGGGAGATCATCGACACCCAGGGCGAACTGATTCGGGCCAAGTTCCCGCCGCTGAACCGCTGCCTGACCGGCTATGACCTGGCCCACCTGCGCGAGGCCGACGACCGGCTCAACCTCAACAGCCTGCTGTGCGGCTCCGAGGGGTCGCTGGGCTTCCTCGACGAGGCGGTACTCAACGTGCTGCCGATCCCCAAGCACTCGACCCTGGTCAATGTGCGCTACGCGGGCTTTATGGACGCCCTGCGCGACGCCAAGGCATTAATGGCAAGCGCGGCGAAACCCACCTCTATCGAGACGGTGGACGACAAGGTGCTGATGCTGGCCATGGAGGACTTCGTCTGGGATAGCGTGGCGGAGTTCTTCCCCGGCGGCGGCGAACCGGCCCCCGAGGCCGAGACGGATGCCGAGGTGGCGGTGTCGGCGCGCCCCGCGACCACCGCCGCCCCGGCCATTCGCGGCATCAACCTGGTGGAATTCAATGACGACGACCCGGCGCGCCTGGCCGAGCGGGTCGCGGCCTTCTGCCGCCACCTGGAAGCCGACGACAGCGTCCAGCGCCTGGGCTACACCCTGGCCGAGGGTCGCGCCGCCATCCAGCGGGTCTATGGCATGCGCAAGCGCGCCGTGGGCCTGCTGGGCAATGCCAAGGTCGATGAGAAGGGCGAGAAGCGCCCCATCCCCTTCGTCGAGGACACCGCGGTACCGCCGGAGCACCTGGCAGACTTCATCAGTGAGTTCCGCGACGCCCTCGACGCCCGTGGCCTGGCCTACGGCATGTTCGGCCATGTGGACGCCGGGGTGCTGCATGTGCGCCCGGCCATCGACATGAAGGACCCCGAGCAGGAGCGGCTGATCCGCGAGGTCTCCAACGAGGTGGCCGAGCTGACCCACAAGTACGGCGGCCTGCTGTGGGGCGAGCATGGCAAGGGCGTGCGCTCGGAGTACGCGCCGAAGTTCTTCGGCGAGCTCTACCCCAGCCTGCAGCGGGTCAAGGCCGCCTTCGACCCGCATAACCAGCTCAATCCGGGCAAGATCGCGACTCCCTTGGCCACGGGTGCCGCCGCTCGGGACGAGGCCGTCAAACTCGTCGATCCGGGCCTGCTAAGCATCGATGGGGTGACCACCCGCGGCCAGCTCGACCGCCAGATCGACGAGCGGGTCTGGCAGGCCCATGACGCCGCCGTCTACTGCAACGGCAACGGCGCCTGCTACAACTACGACCCCAATGACGCCATGTGCCCCTCCTGGAAGGGCACCCGCGAGCGGGTCCACTCCCCCAAGGGCCGGGCCAGCCTGATGCGCGAGTGGCTGCGTCGCCAGGGCCAGGCCGGGGTCGACGTGGTGAGCGAAGCCGAGCAAGGCCGCCAGGGCGGCTGGCTGGGCGCCGTGGCGCGCCTGCCCAAGCGCACCCTCAACACCCTGCGCCGGCGCCAGGAGGACGACTTCTCCCACGAGGTCTATGACGCCATGGCCGGCTGCCTGGCGTGCAAGTCCTGCGCCGGCCAGTGCCCCATCAAGGTCAATGTGCCGCAGTTCCGCAGCCAGTTCCTCGAGCTCTACCACGGCCGCTACCTGCGCCCGCTGCGCGACTACCTGATCGGCGGCCTGGAGTTTATGGTGCCGACCCTGTCGCGCATCGCCCCGCTCTACAACGCCGCTTTGGGCAACCGCCTGGTGGATCGCCTGCTGGCCGGGCCCATCGGCATGGTGGATAGCCCGCGGCTGTCCCGGGCCAACCTCAAGAAGCAACTAGGCGCCTGGGGCGTGGCCGAGGCCACGCCCACCTCGCTGGGCCTGCTCACCGAGGCCCAGAAGGCACGCAGCGTGATCATCGTCCAGGACGCCTTCACCAGCCACTTCGAGGCCAAACTGGTGATGGACATCGTCGAGCTGCTCTCGCGCCTCGATATCAAGGTATTCGTCGCCCCCTTCGCCCCCAACGGCAAGCCGCTCAATGTCCAGGGCTTCATGGGCGCCTTCCAGCGCACCGCCGAGAAGCAGGCCAAGCGGCTGCGCGTTCTGGCGGAGTTCGGCGTGCCCCTGGTGGGCATCGACCCGGCCATGACCCTCACCTACCGCCAGGAGTACGTGAAGGCGCTGGGCGAAGACGCCGTGCCCGAGGTGCTGATGCTCCAGGAGTGGCTGGTGGCGCGCGCCGCCAGCCTGGCGCCGGGTCACCGGCCCAACGCCGAGGCGATAAAAGACCCCGGCTACAAGCTGCTCTCCCACTGCACCGAGGCCACCAATGCCCCGGGCAGCCCCAAGGCCTGGCAACAGCTCTTCGCCGCCTTCGGCCTGGAGCTGGAGCTGGTCAACACCGGCTGCTGCGGCATGTCCGGCACCTACGGCCACGAGGCCCGCAACCTCGAAACCTCCAAGACCATCTACGGCCTCTCCTGGCAGGGGCTGGTGGAGGACGAGGCCAACCGGGGCCGGCTGCTGGCCACCGGCTACTCCTGCCGCAGCCAGGTCAAGCGCCTCTCCGACCAGCGCCTGCCGCACCCGCTGCAAGGGCTGCTCACGGTGCTGAAACAGCAAGGCTGACGCAAAAAATGGGCGCTTCGCAGATCAGCGTGAAGCCACGACTTGGGCAAGCTCCAGCTTGTTATTGTGGGAGCTGGCTTTAGCCGCGGTCCGACGTCTCGGCGATTGGCGCCGCCAGGCGCCTTGGTGCTTGCCAGGATCGCCCTGCGGCAATATCGCCCGAAGGGTGATCCTGACTAAAAGCTAAAGCAAAAATACCCCCGTCACCGGTATCGGTGACTGGGGCATCCAGGAGGCGAGCATGAACCGCACCCTGATCCTGATTGGACTCCTGATCGTCGCCATCGGCCTGCTCTGGCCCTGGCTCTCCAAGCTGCCTTTCGGCCAGCTCCCCGGCGATATCGCCATCCGCCGCGAGAATGTCTCCTTCTACTTCCCCCTCACCACCATGATCCTGGCGAGTCTGGTGCTCTCGGGGCTGCTCTGGCTACTCAATCGCTAAGCGATGAGTCGTCGGCGGCGAGCCGCTGGCCATCCCAACGGTAGAGGCGACGAACCGCCTCCTCCTCGTTGAGGGTACCTTTCACCAGCAGCTCGCGGCTCTGGGTGACGAAGCGCAGCATGGGCGCCTCCTGATGCAGGTCGCGGTGCACCGCGAAGCCCAGCGGCTGCCAAGCCTGGGTGGCCACATCATAGATGGCCCCGGACACGCAGCCGGTGCCGCACCCCAGGGTGACCAGCCGCGCCGAGCAAGCGAAGTTGGCGCCCTCCTCCCACTCATCGACCAGTGCCTGGGCCAGGGGATCATCCGCGTGCAGCAGGTGGGTAGGCGGCGCCTCGGGCCAGGGCTCGTCCCACTGGCAGGCACCGCTGGCATGAGCCGGCAGGGTCGACAGCAGCAGCAGGCCAAGGCCTGCGGCCAACTGGCCCGGGCGGAGCCGCCATCCACGCCCTGAGTTATCACTGGGAAGTGGCATCTTGCCTCCGAGGGTATGGGGTAATACGCAAACGGCCCCAAGGCAGGCATGCCTCGGGGCCGTGGGGATCACCACTGGAGTGGGTCAGTCCTGGCGCTCCACGGTGAAAACGCTCTGCAACTTGCGCTTCTTGCCGTAGATATGCACCGTGGTTTCGTCGAAGGGGAAGCGCTCCAGGTAGGGGCTCTTGGCATTGAAGCGCGGCTTGTGGGCGTTGATCATGGCTGCCGCCAGGCGACCGCGGTTGGCGTGACCGCACAGCCCCACCGCATACCAGATCTCCTCGCCGGGCTGAGGAAAGGCGAGCCACTTCTCCCGTTGCTCGTCGTGCTCCAGCCCCCAGCGGGCGCTACGATGCTCGCCCACATAGAGGAGCTCCTGTACCTCCATCTCCTCGCTCTCCGGGTCGCGGGCGGCACGGAAGACACAGTAAATGCCCGACTCGTCCGGGGCGTCGTGAACATTGGCCTCGGTCCAGTAGCCCAGCAGCTTGGGCGACAGCAGCGGATCTAGCATCGTCTTCACCTCCTAGCCTTTTCCTTAGCCTAGCCAAAGCGGGCCGGCGTATCCTGACACGAATCAACGTTTTCCAGGATCAGGATACGACCTTGGTTGGCCGCGGCTCACTTCCTCGAACTCGTTTCCTCTCGTTCGCCAAGCAGGATCGGCCCGGCTTCGGCCCCATGGGACCCACCGATACGGGAAGCCCTTATTAAAGGCATGGCCCAGGCCATCAGGCTACTTCCCGCCTCTCCAGGGCCATCGTCCAGTCAGCTCGACTTCCAGGGTAAAACTCAGGAAGGTGCGAATGAGCACCACCATGGCCAACACCCCGATGGACTCGAAGGTCAAGTCGACAGCCACCGTGTAAATGATGTCTGCTGCAATGAGGAACTCCAGCCCAAGCAAGATCCCCCGCCCCAGGGATTGACGAAGCTCTTGAAAGATGACGTTCTTATCGTCCTTCTGGGCGAGCCGTATCAGGGCATCAAACAGGGAATAGAGCGCAATCAGGGTAATGAGGCCGATTCCAATCGCCTCGATAATGGCTGCGCACCAAGCGGCCAACGGCGTTATAAAGTCATTCATAGCCCTCCCCCATCGACAACGACGCGCACGGCTGAAAAAGGCAGGAGGAGCCGCAATGGAGCGGCCGTCGCTTCGCGTGTTTTGAGTACCGACTCACCCCCTCGAAGCTAAGGCCCACCTCCCCTCCCGAAGACCTGGCAAACGCCTTCGCCGGCAGCGAGGCGACATCCACGCCACCTGGTTACCGGTTTTGCCACGTCATCACCAGCTCCGGCTGCCCGGCGTTGGCGTCGACCTGCTCGCGGTGAATGACGAAACCATGCTTCTGATAGAAGGCGACGCTGGGCCGATTCGCCTTATAGACAGTCAACATCAAGTCGTCGCGCCGCTGCTTGGCGTCTTCGATCAGGGCGGCACCGATCCCCCTGCCCTGGTGCTCCGGTGACACGAAGATGGCGGCCAGGGTCGTCTCCACCAGGCAATAGAAGCCGCTGACCTGCCCCTGCGCCTCGAACACCCAGGTCTCCGCCGCGGGCAGGTAGACATCTCGCATGGCCTCGACCTGGGAGGCCCAGAAGGCCTCGGGCACGAAGTCGTGCGCCTGAATGGAGGCCGAGAGCCAGATCGCCAGGACCTGGTCAATATCGGTGTCTTGAAATGCGCGAATCACTCATTCCGTCCTTAGAAAATTGAAGGTTTAGGTTTTCCGCTGCCACCAACCGCAACCGGCTCGCCACCGCCGGGGTTACTGGCGTCCCAGCGCCCCAATGGCCGGGTAACTCTTCTAGAAAGACGATGATAGCCACCGGCTACCGGGAATTTCCGCACGCCCCATGCAAGCTCAAAATTGCCGTCTGAACGACTTGCGAACAGAGGGCTCGTTCACTCTCCACCAGGACGACTTCCTCTTCGTCCATCAGCGCATCTGTCAAGTACTGTGCGGCATGGGGCTCAACGGCATGGACCTTTTCGGCCAAGACCTCAGCCGGCAACTTCCATGCATGATCAATGGCGGGGCGTCGCACAGCCTTCGGCAGGGGCCTCAAGGCGAAGAACGCCTCAAGAATCACATGAAAGGCATATATCCCGACACCAGCGGCATCCTCCGGGAGCTCCAGAAGATGCTTGTATGCAAACTTCGTAAGAGTCTTCTGCTCTTTCTGATGCCTCTTCTGCATAGCCAGTATCTGCTCGGAACGCTTGGCACCAACCCTTTTCCACACATCACTCATCAGTGCATCGGATATATTCATCATCACTTCTCTAAGGAGCGTAACACCTCGATCACCCGCGCGAAGTACGAATGTCGGCTGCATCGGCCATGTTATCCTCTATGCATCGTAACAACAGCACCCTGCTTCACACACCGCTCGCTGCCCCCTTCCCCTCCCGGCACTATGCCGGCTGCCGGTGTTACTCAGTGACTGCTTTTGGGTGCCAGCCCGCTCTCGGCAAGGTAGCGCAAGGTGATGGATCTTCGAGCCTGGTTACCGAGTGAATTCGCCGCAATCTGGTTGTAGACGTGATTGGCAAACGGGATGCGCACAAGCTCCACGTCCACCCCCGCCTGTTGCGCATGCTCAGCGAAGCGGATCACGGACCAGGCCGGCACGAGACCATCCTTTTCTGGTGAAAGGATCAGTGTCGGCGGCGCGCGGTCATGAAGGTGGGTGAATGAGCTGACGGCACGCACGCGGTCTGGCAGGGCGTGAGGCGATCCGCCGAGATACCCGGTCACGAGCATGCGCGGCTCGAAGCCGCGAACCGGAAAACCATGCTCGTAAATCGCCAGAGGATCCACGGCCGGATACTGCACTACCACGGTGCTGGGAATGGGTACGTCGCCGCAGTCGCTCTGCACCTCACCGCGGGCGGCCACATAGGCGAGATTGATCGCCAGGTTGCCTCCGGCCGAATCGCCCAAAAAGGCGAGCCGATCGATGTCACCGCCGAGGCGGGCTGCGTTTGAATTAAGCCATGCGGCCCCACAGGCGACATCGGCCGGCGCCAGGTCCCATGTCGGAGCGCCTTCTGGAAACAGCCGGTAGTCGATGCTTACCACCAGCCAGCCCAGATCCGCGAACCATCTGAGATCGGCGTCGGTTTCCGTGACCGAGCCAGTCATGAAGCCACCCCCATGCACATACATGAGCACCGGCGCGGCACCCTGGGAGAGCGCCGGGCGGTAGATGGCCGCCTGCAAGGGGCGGCCGTCGATCGTGGCCACCGTCACCGTCTCGTCCGGCCCGCCGGCCGTCATTGACCGTAGGAAGAGGCTAGAAAGCAGATTGATGTTGCCTCCCGCCATGTTCGTGGCAGCCATGATCGTCCCGGTAATGAACCCCGATCCGATGCTGGCGCAACCGGCCAGCACGAGCGCCAGAACGGTGATTTTCCGTGGCCTGCGGCGGAACGCGTAGAGGCCCAGGCCGAGCGCGAGCAGGCTCAGCAGCACAAAGTGCGGACCTAGCGTGGTCCAGAGCGCGGACCCCAGCATGCCATGCAGGCTCTTGCTCGGATCGCGCAACGCGCCAATCACCAACACAAGTGGAATCGCCGCGAGCAACAAGGCTGTCACGACGACGACCGCACTCCTGCCCCCCCCAACGGCAGCGGGTTTGGTGAGCGAACGCTTGGTAACTGGCATCGTCAATTCACCGTGTGAGAATGAGGGCCGAAGAAAAGACTCACGAGGCTGTAGCAAAAGGCACGAACCTTTCAAAAACCTCGAATTAATCAAATTTTTCACTAATTTTCGTGCTCTCTCGTAAAATCCAGACCAGATCTCACCAGAAGCTCAACCAAGTTTCGCATACGAGCGCGACCATCTAAAGCACATGGAATTTTTCTACAGCCTCAACGCCGCGCTCTGCGGCAAATTTGGAGCGCAGCGGAAAATTTGTCCGACAGCAGCGCCTTGTTATGTTCGTTGTTCATTGAATCTTCGCGCTCTTACTGAGGTTATGGCGAGCACATAGTAGCTGGACATTCTCGGCTTTCAGTGATGTCCCACCTTTCGAGTATGGGAGAATGTGATCAAAATGCAGCTCATCAGTTGCGCCGCACGTGACGCACTTACCACCATCGCGCGCCCAAACCTCCAATTTGACGCTAGTCGGAATAATGCGACTGCGCTCAGCGAAGCGACTTGAAACCTCCTCTGCCGCTGATTCATCAGAAACGCTTTCCACAGCCACCAGCTTGAACTTAAAAACATTCCTGACACCGTCATTCTCAGTCCACGAATCGACCAAGTGGAAAAATCCGTTGTCGGTCCAAATGCCGGCCTTAATCTTCTCGTAGACCTGAACAATGTCTGGCCCTTTTTCAGCCGCCTTGAAGCCTTGAGCGGCCTGATGGAATTTTCCATTCTCGGTAAGTGTGCCGCTAGCGAGTCGTTTAGGTTGGTCGAGGACCTTGGGGTCAGATATTCCTTTACGTTTTGGCTCGTCGTGACCTTCATAGATGAGGACTGCGCCGTCATCCTGCACTTCATCGCGATAAGGGGAATTGGGACGTACTGACATAAGGATAACTGAATGATGGCCCTTCAGCCTAAAATTCATGCCTCGCTGAAGGCTTGTGCCTTCTTTCTGGCACATCTCGAGGTACGAAATTACATTTCCTCTCAAACTTCAACTCCTGGTGAGAACATAACGCCCGCAGCATGCGCGGCTTTGGAATGGAGGCGAAGCCGCAATGGAAAAGCCGTCGCCGTGCCTGCGATTGTTATGCATTTTCCGCAATTACGGTTGTGTTGAACCCTTCATCAGCTGTGGGGGCAACAAAGTACTTTGTAACAAGCTCGAACATCTCTTCCGTATCAGTTGCCGCTCTCTGTGGCTGCTCTATCCGCCTTTTTGCGATTTGCCCCAAGCAAATCTCATTTGGCTGGTCGATGTAAATTAGCTCGTGTGGAGCCTGGATCTCAGAAAAAATGCTTTTAAACCACTCTCGTTGCGGAATTGTATTTGCGGGAAAGTCCATTACCACGTTAGTTCCTGCTGCCAAGATCGACTGGGCCAGCTTCTTCATTTGAGGCTTGAGCCGACCAGCATATTTTACGTAGTCTTCCAGTGTCTTAATGCTATCCGGATAAACTGACGCAAGCCACTCGTCTTCAGAAAGCAGCACGGCGTTTCGCTCATGGGAAACTTCAAGAGACTTTGTAGTTTTTCCTGCCCCCATTTTTCCACAGAAAAATGTCAATACTCCTTTATTCATTTCTTGCCTCGTATTGCATAACAGGTATTAGACGGCGCGCTCTATGATTGGATCAACGTGCCGGCCAGGGAAAACGCATGAAAAAACCTACACCGCGAGAATGTCCGCCAGATAGGCCTCATCCAGCGCGGCTTTCTTCTGC
>NZ_JADOTW010000042.1 GCF_015645095.1 Halomonas sp. 328 | reverse complement strand
TGGTAGGACCAAGCGGATTTGAACCGCTGACCTCCACGATGTCAACGTGGCGCTCTAACCAACTGAGCTATGGTCCTAGGTCTCGCTGCTGCCCGGGGCTTGCCCCGGCAACGGATGCGTATTCTACGCAGTCGCCGACAGAATGCAAGCCCCCAGTTAAAAAATCCCTGCGATCAGGCAGTTGGCCGCATACGCCTCCCCGCCACCGGGCCCCACGGCGACTGCCCATGCCCCCTGGGACGCCTCCAAGACAGGCTCCCCCTGCAACTCCGTGCCACAAGCTTGCTAATATAGGGGCGCCATGCCCGAGCGGGCCCACCGACGACAGCGACGGTCTCATGATCCAGCACAAGCGACACGACGCCATCCTCACCCTGATCAAGCGTCAGGGTTATGCCTCCATCGAGCAGTTGACCCAGGAGTTCGGTGTCACGCCCCAGACCATTCGTCGAGACCTCAACACCCTGGCCGACGAGGGCCTGGTGCGCCGGGTTCACGGCGGCGCCGGCCTCGAGTCGAGCACCGTCAATACCGCCTACCAGACCCGCAAGACCCTCAACCTGGAGGCCAAGCGGCGCATCGCCGCCCTGCTGGCCAGCAAGATCCCCGACCGGGCCTCGCTGTTCATCAATATCGGTACCAGCAACGAGGTGGTGGCCGAGGCGCTGCTCGACCACCAGGGCCTGGAGGTGATCACCAACAACCTCAACGTGGCCGCCATCCTCCAGCACAAGGAGGACTTCAACGTGATCATCGCCGGCGGCCAGGTGCGCTCTCGTGACGGCGGCATCATCGGTGAGGCGACCATCGACTTCATCAACCAGTTCAAGGTCGACTACGGCATCATCGGTATCAGCGGCATCGACGAGGACGGCTCCCTGCTGGAGTTCGACTACCAGGAAGTCAGGGTCGCCCAGGCGATCATCCACAACTCCCGTCAGGTCTACCTGATCGCCGACCACTCCAAGTTCCACCGCAATGCCGTGGTCCGCCAGGGCCGCATCACCCAGATCGATGCCCTCTTCACCGATCGCCGGCCGCCCCAGGCGATCTGCCAGTTGATGGCCAGCCACGACGTGGCCCTGCATATCGCCGGCAGCGAGGACGACGCCACCCCGCCGGCTCAGCTCAGCGAGGCCTGATGGGTTCAGTCAGGCAGGCCCCCATCGGCCAGCCTGGCCGGATCCAGCAACCGTTCCAGTTCCCCCCGGGAGAGCTCGGTGGCCTCCTCGGCCACCTCGAGGATCGGCCGCCCTTCCCGATAGGCCCGCTTGGCGATGGCCGCCGCGGCGTCATAGCCGATCACCGAGTTGAGGGCGGTGACCAGGATGGGGTTGCGCGCCAGGGGCGCGGCCAGGCTCGCCTCCCGCACCTTGAAGGTGGCGATGGCCCGGTCGGCGAGCAGCCGGCTGGCGCGACTCATCAGGCCGATTTCACTGAGCAGGTTGTTGGCGATCAGCGGCAGCATCACATTGAGCTGGAAGTTGCCGCTCTGCCCCGCCACCGCCACCGCACCATCCAGGCCGATCACCTGGGCGGCAGCCATGGCGGCGGCCTCGGGGATCACCGGGTTGACCTTGCCCGGCATGATCGAGCTGCCGGGCTGCAGGGCCTCCAGCTCGATCTCGCCGAGCCCGGCCAGGGGCCCCGAGTTCATCCAGCGCAGGTCGTTGCTGATCTTCATCACCACGCAGGCATAGCCCCGCAGTTGCCCGGAGAGCTCCACCGCGGCGTCCTGGGAGGCAAGCGCCGCGAAGTGGCTGTCCGCGGGCCTCAGCGCCAGGCCGGTCGCCTCGGAGAGTGCCGCCGCCACCCGGGCGGCGAACTCGGGGTGGGCATTGATGCCGCTACCTACGGCGGTACCGCCCTGGGCCAGGCGACAGAGCCGCGCCATGGCCTCTTCGAAGCGGGCCTCGCTGGCCGCTACCTGGGCCGACCAGGCCCCCAGCTCCTGGCTCATGCGGACCGGCATGGCATCCATCAGGTGGGTGCGCCCGGTCTTGATCACCTCGTGCAGCTGCCCGGCCTTGGTGTCGATGCTGCCGCGCAGGTGCGCCAGAGCCGGCAGCAGGTCGTCGCGGACCGCCAGGGCCGCCGACAGGTGGATCGCCGTGGGAATGACGTCGTTGCTGGACTGCCCCATGTTGACGTGGTCGTTGGGCCCCACCGCCAGGCCTTCGCGGCTGGCCAGGTGGGCGATCACCTCGTTGACGTTCATATTGGTGGAGGTGCCGGAGCCGGTCTGGTAGACATCTACCGGAAACTGGTCGTCGTGATCGCCGGCGAGGATCGCCTCGGCGGCCTGCTGGATCGCCTCGGCCCGGGGCGGGTCGAGCAGCCCCAGCTCGGCATTGACCCGGGCACAGGCGGCCTTGATATGGGCCACCGCCCGGATAAAGGCCGGCGGCATGGGCTGGCCGCCGATCGGGAAATTATTCACCGCCCGCTGGGTCTGGGCCCCGTAAAGCGCCGAGGCCGGCACCTCGAGCTCCCCCATGCTGTCGCGTTCGGTGCGGGTACTGCTCATGTCGGCTCCTCCTACTTTAGATAAAAACAATTCTGCCAGCCTAGGGAAGAGACCCGCGACCGGCCAATCGAGGAAACTTATCGATAGCATAGCCGCCCGCCCTACCCAGGACGGCATGCGCCTGCAATACTCGTCCCGCACAGGGACGCCCCCGCACAGCAGAAGGAGAACGGAGTGACGATGCGCCACCCTCTTGTCGTGATCGGCCTCGGCCTGTTCCTGGCCGGCTGCCAGATGCTTCCCCCCCTGGATACCGACACCCGCCGCATCGAGGTCCGCGAGGTCAGCCCCGACCCGGAGCCCTCCCCGGAGCCGGGCCGGGTGCCGCGTCGGGTGGCCTTCTCCGAGGCGGAGTACCGCGCCCTGCCGACCCAGGGCACGGCGCGCCTGAGCGGTCAGCTCTTCTATGACGGTCCCGGCGGACGCCACTATGGCCGCCACGAGACGATCGCCATCGCCCCGGTCACCGCCTACTCCGCGGAGGCCGCCGAACAGGCGCTGGCCGGTCGAGCGGTAGAGCGCGCCGATCCCCGCGCCCAGGCCTATACCCATCGGGTACGCACCGATGGCGAGGGTCGCTTCGAGGCGTCGCTATTGCCCCCGGGGGACTTCTATGTCTCGGGCAGCATCGCCCTGCCCAACGGTCAGCGCAGTCCACTGATTCTCCACCAGGTTCGCCTGCGCAACGGCCACACCACCCGCGTCAACCTGCGGCGCTGAGGCGGTGGCGCAAGGCTGCGCCGTCTCCTATGTTGAGGCCAGGATAGGGATTCCTCGCCCCCATGCCGGGGGCCCATAAGAGTCGCCGGGAGGACTGATCATGCGTATCACCAAGGCGCCGGGCTGGGCCCTGCCCCCCCTGCTGCTGAGCCTTGCCGCCATCACCCAGGCCGCCGACCTGGACGAAATCCGCGAACGCGGCAGCATCCGCATCGCGGTGGCCAACGAGGTGCCCTACGGCTACCTGGACGAGAATGGCGAGGGACGGGGCGCCGGCCCCGAGGTGGCCAGGCATCTGATCGACGAGCTGGGCATCGGCGACATCGAGTGGGTCGTCACCGACTTCGGCGAGCTGATTCCGGGGCTCCGGGAGGGGCGCTTCGACATGGCCGCCGCCGAGATGGCGATTCTCCCGGAGCGCTGCGAGCTGATCCTCTACTCCGAGCCCAACACCACCTACGGCGAGGGGCTGCTGGTGGCCGCCGGCAACCCGCTGGAGCTCCAGGCCTATGCCGACTTCGCCGGACGCAACGACCATCGGGTGGCGGTGATGGGGGGCGCCGACCAGCGGGAGATCCTGATGGCCCTGGGAGTCGCGGAAGAGAAGATCGTCACCATCGCCCGCAACGAGGAGGCCATCGAAGTGATCGCGGCGGGCGAGGCCGACGCCTATGCCGCCACCGGCCTCACCGTCACCGCCCTGGACCAGCAGAGCCAGGCGGTGGAGGCGGCACTGGATTTCGTCGACCCGATGATCGATGGCGAGGAGGTGCGCAGCTGGGGCGGTTTCGCCTTCGGCCCCGAGGCCCACGAGTTGCGCGACGCCATCAACGAGGTACTGGTGGCCTACAAGCCGACCCGGGCCTGGGAGCGGACCCTGACGGAACACGGCTTTACCCAGGAGGACGTGCTCAACGCCTTCAAGTATTCCACCGAGCAGCTCTGCGCCTGGGACTAGGTCTTGTACGAAAAGTCGGCGAGCGATGGGCCTAATGAGCCGCGGATTACCAGCCCAGGGCCTGCTTGACGAAGGGAATGGTCAACTTGCGCTGCGCCGAGAGCGAGGCCCGATCCAGGGTCTCCAGGGCCTGGCAGAGCTCGCCCAGGGCTCGGGGACCACGGTGCAGGATATAGCGGGCCACCTCGTCGGGTAACTGCATGCCGCGCACCCGGGCGCGCAGTTGCAACGCCTCCAGGCGCTGGTCGTCGTCCAGGCGCTTGACATGGAAGGTCATGCCCCAGGTCAGCCGCGAGGCCAGGTCGGGGAGGACCACCGGCAACTGCCGTGGCGCCGCCGAGGCCGAGATGATCAACCGCTTGCCGGCATCGCGCAGGCGGTTGAAGGCATGAAAGAGGCCCTCTTCCCAGCGCTTGCGCCCCAGCACCCGATCGAGGTCGTCGATGGCCACCAGATCGAGGCGCTCGATCTCCTCGAGCATATGAGGGGGGAAGTGCCAGAGCTCGCCCAGGGGCAGGTAGAGGGCCCGGCGATCCCGATCGCCGGCGCCATGGCAGGCGGCCTGCAGCAGGTGGCTACGCCCCACCCCCTCCCCGCCCCACAGGAACAGGAAGGGTTCTCCGGCGTCATCGAGCTGATGGCGCAAGGCCTCCACCAGGGGAGCATTCTCCCCCGGCAGGAAATTCGCGAAGGTGGCATCGTCGCGCATGCCCACGCCCAACGGCAACTGCGCGGCCCCGGGTTTCATCGGCTCTCCTCGTCGCCGCGTCCATGCCGGGCGGCATCATATAAGGTGCTGTTTTTATAGCGGTCGTTAACCTCCCGCAATAGTACCATGATGACCGCGGCGGCCGGCAATGCCAGCAACACGCCGGTAAAGCCGAAGAGGTTGCCGCCGGCCAGCACGGCGAAGATCACCGCCACCGGATGCAGGCCGATCCGACCACCCAGCAGCTTGGGCTGCAACACCGTGCTCTCCAGCACCTGGCCGACACAGAACACCGCCACTACGCCGACCAGCGCCAGCCAGCTACCGAACTGGAAGAAGGCCACGATCAAGGCCGCGGCGATGCCGACGATAAAACCCAGGAAGGGGACGATGCTGGCCAGTCCGGCCAGCAGGCCGATCAGCAGGCCGAAGCGCAACCCCATCAGGGTCAGGCCCAGGGCATAGATCACGCCAAGGCACAGCATCACCAGCAACTGGCCGCGCAGAAAGGCCGCCAAGACCTCATTGCAGCGCCCGGCCAGGCGCATGATGTCCGGCTCCCAGGCCCGCGGCAGCAGGCTGCGGATACTCTGCATCAGCCGCCGCCAGTCCAGCAGCAGGTAGAAGGCCACCACCGGGATCAGTGAGACATAGGTGATCCAGGTGATGAAAGCCATGCCGGAACGCCCCACCTGACCCAGGACCTGGGCCAGGGCCCCGCCGGCCTGCTGCCAGTGCTCGGCCAGGGTCTCCTGCAGATTGTCCAGCTCGGTGCTGGGATCATAGCCGGTCCAGGCCTGCACCTGAGGCCCCAGCACCGTCTGCACCCAGTCGATGATCGCCGGCACCGCCTGGGTGAACTGGCGCACCTGCTGCACCAGCAGGGGGATCAGGATCAACAACCCGAGGGCCACCACCAGCAGCAGCACCAGGAAGACCCCGCTGACCGCCAGGGGCCGCGACAGCCCCAGGCGCTCCAGGCGATTGGCCAGGGGGTCGCCCAGATAGGCCACCACCATGGCCACGAAGAAGGGCATCAACATCGACTGCAGGGCAAACAGCAGCCACACCAGGGCCGCCGCCACCACCACCAACCACCAATACCTGGGCATTCCTCGCCTCCCTCGTTTAAAACCGCATCCCTGGGCGCTCTCCGGCACGCGGGGCGATGCGAGCCCCGCCGGGGAGTGCTACAATCTTGCGCCTATTGATCCGCTCAATCCACTCCACAGGACTCGTCATGACCCGCAGCCCGTCCGACTCCTCCTCGACTCAATCCCCCTCGCTGAGCTACAAGGACGCCGGCGTCGACATCGATGCCGGCAATGCCCTGGTGGAGCGCATCAAGGGCGTCGCCAAGCGCACCGCCCGCCCCGAGGTGATGGGCGGCCTGGGCGGCTTCGGCGCCCTCTGCCAGCTGCCCAGCGGCTACCGCGAGCCGGTGCTGGTCTCCGGCACCGACGGCGTGGGCACCAAGCTGCGCCTGGCCATGGACCTGGGCAAGCATGACACCATCGGCATCGACCTGGTGGCCATGTGCGTCAACGACCTGGTGGTGGCCGGGGCCGAGCCGCTGCTGTTCCTCGACTACTATGCCACGGGCAAGCTGGATGTGGACATCGCCGCCGACGTGGTGAGCGGCATCGGTGCCGGCTGCGAGCAGGCCGGCTGCGCCCTGGTCGGCGGCGAAACCGCCGAGATGCCGGGCATGTACGAGGGCAGCGACTACGACCTGGCCGGCTTCTGCGTCGGCGTGGTAGAGAAGTCCGAGATCCTCGATGGCAGCCGGGTCGCCGAGGGCGACGTGCTGCTGGGCCTGGCCTCCTCCGGCCCCCACTCCAACGGCTACTCGTTGATCCGCAAGATCCTCGAGGTGAGCGGCGCCGACCTCAATACCGCCATCGACGGCCGCCCCCTGGCCGAGGCGCTGATGGCCCCGACCCGCATCTACGTCAAGCCGCTGCTGTCGCTGATCAAGGAGAGCGGCGTGGCGGTCCATGCCCTCTCGCATATCACCGGCGGCGGCCTGACCGAGAACCTGCCCCGCGTGCTCCCCGAGACCCTCACCGCCAAGGTGGATGTCACCAGCTGGACCCGCCCGGCGGTCTTCGAATGGTTGCGCGAGCAGGGCAATGTCGCCGAGGAGGAGATGTACCGGGTGCTCAACTGCGGCATCGGCATGGTGCTGGTGGTCCCCGCCGATCAGGCCGACCAGGCACGCGCCCATCTGCAGGCCCAGGGCGAAACCGTCTACCGGCTGGGTGAGATCGTTGCCCGGGACGGCGAGGCGCCCCAGGTATGCCTGGAGAACCTCGAGGCATGAGCGACGGCGATACCCTCAACGGCTTTACCCCGGAGGCGGCGGAGCCGCCCCGGGTGGTGGTGCTGATCTCCGGCTCCGGCAGCAACCTTCAGGCGCTGATCGACGCCCAGGGCTATGACGAGTTGGGCGGCGGCAAGATCGTCGCGGTGATCTCCAACCAGCCCGACGCCTATGGCCTCAAGCGCGCCAAGGAGGCAGGCATCGAGGCGGTGGCCCTGCCCCACCGGGAGTATGACAGCCGCGAGGCCTTCGATGGCGCCCTGATCAAGGTGATCGAGCGCCACGAGCCCCACCTGGTCGTGCTGGCGGGCTTTATGCGCATCCTCACGCCGCGCTTCGTGCAGCGCTTCTACGGTCGCCTGCTCAATATCCACCCCTCCCTGCTGCCCGCCTACCAGGGGCTGAATACCCATGCCCGCGCCCTGGCGGACGGCGTCGCCGAGCACGGCTGCAGCGTGCACTTCGTGACCGAGGAGCTGGATGGCGGCCCCGTGGTGCTGCAGGCCGCGGTGACTGTCGCCGAGGGCGACGACGAGGCCAGCCTCAAGGAGAAGGTCCACGCCCGGGAGCACCTGATCTACCCCATCGCGGCACGCTGGTTCCTCGAGGGGCGCCTGCGCCTGGAGGCGGAAGGCCCCACCCTGGACGGCACCCCCCTGCCCCCCCAGGGACTCAGGCTCTCCCACCAGGATGCCGCCGAGGAGCTGGACGAAGACCCCGAGCCGTAAGCTGGAAGCTGGAAGCTGGAAGCTGGAAAGCAGCCTGATGTGAATCGCCCCCATGGCCAGGCCATGGGGGCGATTTTTCTTCCCGCTTCAAGCTTCCAGGCGCGAAGCGCCGCTCTTCAAGCTTTCTTCCGGGCGAAGCCGGGTCGGGTCAGGTCCTGGGCAGGGTGACGCCGCGCTGGCCCATGTACTTGCCACCGCGGTCCTTGTAGGAGGTCTCGCAGACCTGGTCGGACTCCAGGAAAAGCATCTGAGCCACGCCCTCGTTGGCATAGATCTTCGCCGGCAGGTTGGTGGTATTGGAGAACTCCAGGGTCACATGGCCCTCCCACTCCGGCTCCAGTGGCGTCACGTTGACGATGATCCCGCAGCGGGCGTAGGTGGACTTGCCCAGGCAGATGGTCAGCACGCTGCGCGGGATGCGGAAATACTCCACGGTGCGGGCCAGGGCGAAGGAGTTGGGCGGAATGATGCAGACATCGCCCTTGACGTCGACGAAGCTCTTCTCGTCGAAGGCCTTGGGGTCCACCACCGCCGAGTGGATATTGGTGAAGACCTTGAACTCGTCGGCGCAACGCACATCGTAGCCGTAGCTGGAGGTGCCATAGGAGATGACCCGCCGGTCATCGACGTAGCGCACCTGATCAGCCTCGAAGGGTTCGATCATGCCGTGCTCGGCGGCCATGCGACGGATCCAGGAATCGGACTTGATGCTCATCGGGTCATCCACCAGGGGGTAAACGAAGAAGGGCCGCTATGATAACGGCCCCGTGCGGGAATAAAAACCACGCGACTCGCTCAGTCGCCGAAGGAGATGCTCGGCCCCGCCTCGCCTTGGGCTGCCACGCCCTCGACCACCTGGCGGGCCATGGCCCGGAAGCTGGCCGCCACCTCGCCGTCGGGCTCCGCCACCACGCTGGGACGCCCGCCATCGACCTGCTCGCGTATCGACAGGGCCAGGGGCAGCTGCCCCAGCAAGCGCGTCTCGTATTGCGCCGTCAGGCGCTCGCCGCCACCTTGGCCGAAGATCGGCTCGCTATGCCCGCATTGGGAGCAGGTGTGCAGGCTCATGTTCTCGACGATCCCCAGCACCGGCACCTTGACCTTGCGGAACATCTCGATGCCCTTGCGGGCATCCAGCAGGGCGATGTCCTGGGGCGTGGTGACGATCACCGCCCCGGCCACCGGCACCTTCTGGGAGAGGGTCAACTGGATGTCCCCGGTGCCTGGCGGCATGTCGATAAAGAGGTAATCCAGATCGTCCCAGGCGGTCTGGGTCAGCAGCTGCTGAAAGGCGCCGGCCACCATGGGGCCCCGCCACACCATGGGCTCGTTGATATCCACCAGGAAGGCCATCGACATGGCCTGGATGCCGTGCGCCTCCAGGGGCCTGAAGCGATTCTCGCCGGCCTGCTGGGGGCGAACTCCCTCGCCGATGCCCAGCATTCGGGCCTGACTGGGCCCGTAGATATCGGCATCCAGCAGGCCGACCCGATAGCCCTCGGCGGCCATGGCCAGGGCCAGGTTGACGGTCACGGTGGACTTGCCGACGCCGCCCTTGCCGGAGGCCACGGCCACGATATGCTTTACCCCTTCGATCACGATCGACTCCATCTCGCTATGAATGGCTACCGGCAGCCCGGTGGCGCCAGTATAACCCCCTCCGCCCCGCCATAACCAAGCGGGGCAGTCAACTTTTCGCCGGGCCCCTTTGCCAAGGCGCAGAGGCTGGCATAGGCTCCAACCAGGGCCCCTATTTCACCCGGCTCCAGGAACCCCCACATGTCCGTGACCTTCGCCGATCGTCATGATGCCGGCCGCCAACTGGCCGAACGCGTCGCCGCCCTGCCCGAGGGCCCCGACCCCATCGTCCTGGGCCTGCCTCGGGGCGGGGTACCGGTGGCCTGGGAGATCGCCCAGGCCCTGGCCGCGCCCCTCGACGTCTGGCTGGTACGCAAGCTGGGGCTACCCTGGAACCCGGAGGTGGCCATGGGTGCCATCGCCGAGGGCGGTGTCTGCTATCGGGATGATGCCATGATCCGAGCCCTGCGCCTCACCGAGGACGACGTCCAAGAGGTGATCGACGTCGAGAGCGCCGAACTCGAGCGCCACCGCCGGCGCTACCGGGGCAAAGCCCCGGCACCGACGCTGTCGGGCCGCCAGGTCATCCTGGTGGATGACGGCCTGGCCACCGGCGCCACCCTCGAAGCCGCGGTCGAGGCGGTGCGCCAGGCCGCTCCGGCCTGGCTGGTGGTAGCGGTACCGGTGGCCGCCCCGGAGGCCCTGGCGCGCCTGGCGACCCGGGTCGACACCCTGGTCTGCCTGCACCAGCCGCGGCAATTCCGCGCCGTGGGACAGTGGTACCGGCGCTTCGATCAGACCTCGGATGAGGAAGTCCTGCGCCTGCTGGGGCGCTAGAGAGCGGTTACTCCGGCAGGGTCTCGCCGGACCCGCCCATGGCCGAGGGCACGTCCTTCATCTTGTCCAGGCCATCATGGATGCGCAGCACCGCTTCCTGGTAGTGGACATGCAGCTTGGGCGCGAAGGGCAGGTCGGGAATCACCGCCGCATAGACGTCGACCAGCCCCATCGCCGGATGGTCGGTCATCACATGGCCACCGCATCGGGTACACCACTGGCGCTCGCTGGCCGGGGTCTTGGCATAGCGGCCCAGCAGATCGGCCCCCCGGGTCACCCTGACGCTCTCCGGCTTCCACAGGCTGAAGGCATTGACCGGCCCCGCCGACCAGCGTCGACAGGAGTCGCAGTGACAGTAGCCCATGGCCACCGGCTCTCCGCTCACCTCCAGGGTCACGGCGCCGCAGAAGCAGCCACCGACATAGGTCGCGCTCATGATCCACCTCCCGGGGCAGGACCCCATCGTCGACATGCCTCCTCAGTCTAGGTCGCAATAAGAACACCCACAGGCGGCGAGGCGTCGCAATCAGCACATTCGCCGCCCGTGAAGCGACACACACTGCCAGAGAGAGCCACGGCAACCCCCGGGAGGTGTGCCATGACCGATGCATCCATCACCAATCTGAGCCCCCGCCTGCGCTATGCCCGCCAACAGTGCCAGAGCGTCGACCAGACGCCACGGCGGGTGCCCATCAACCTGCGCCAGTCCGGCCCCACCCCTACCGAGCTGCTGATCTCCACCCGGGTGCGCAAGTCGCCCTACTGGCACCTCTCCCAGGAGGCGGGCTGCTGGCGGGCCACCGTCTACAACCGCATGTACCACCCGCGGGGCTATGTGCGCCCGGAAGACGGCGGCGCCATGGTGGAGTATCGCTCCCTGGTGGAGGACGTGACCCTCTGGAACGTGGCGGTGGAGCGCCAGATTCGCGTTAAGGGGCCCGATGCCGAGGCCTTCGTCGACAGGGTCATCACCCGCAACGCCTCCGCCATCGAGCCACTGCACGGCAAGTACGTGATCCTCTGCAACGAGGAGGGCGGCATCCTTAACGACCCGGTGCTGCTGCGCCTGGCCGAGGATGAGTTCTGGTTCTCGATCTCCGACAGCGACCTCGAGCTATGGCTGCGCGGGGTCAACCTGGGGCTGGGCTATGACGTCAGCATCGCCGAGATCGATGTGGCCCCGCTGCAGGTCCAGGGCCCCAAGTCGGAGGCCCTGCTGGTGGACCTGGTCGGCGAGGCGGTCCGCGCCCTGCCCTACTATGGCCTGCTGGAGGCGGACATCGCCGGCTGCTCGGTGGTGGTCTCGCAGACCGGCTTCACCGGCGAGAAGGGCTACGAGATCTACCTGCGCGAGGCCAGCCGGGACGCCGAGACCCTCTGGGAGGCGGTGCTGGCGACCGGAGAGAAACACAAGCTGGCGGTGATCGCCCCCGCCCACCATCGGCGTATCGCCGCCGGCATCCTCTCCTGGGGCCAGGACCTGGATCAGGAGACCCTGCCCTTCCAGTGCAACCTGGGCTATCAGGTGCCCCGCCAGAAAGCCGTGGACTATATCGGCCGCGGCGCCCTGGAGGCGGTGCGCAGCGAGCTCGATCAGGGGCGCTACCCCTTCCGGCAGATCCTGGTGGGGCTGGTGCTGGGCGGCCACCCCATCGACGACTATGCCCCCGACTTCTGGCTGATCTCCGATCATCGGAACGACGAACCCATCGGTTACGTCACCTCGCCCTGGTACTCACCGGAGCTGGGCACCAATATCGCCATGGGCTATGTGCCGGTGACCCACCAGGCCCTGGATACGCCCTTGCGGGTCTGGCTGCCGGAGCCCTATGCCGAGCGCCCCAATGAGCCGGTAGCGGCCCGGGTGGTGGCACTGCCCTTCCGCGCCTCGGTCAACCCCAGTGCCCGGGAGGCGGCCCGCTCCCGCGGCCAGGACACCGCCCTATGACCGGCCCCATGAACCGCTTCGACGACCTCGCTGCCGGCCGGCTGGGGGCCTCCTGCCCCGAACGGCCGCCGGCGGACAGCCCCCACGACGCCCTGCGCCGCCTGGTGCGCGGCTGGTCCCTGGAGGTGACCCCGCGCACCGCCGAGGGATTGACCTCACGCCCACCGCCGGCGGGCACCCAGATCTACATCACCCACTTGCCGGGCCACCCCTTCGAAGAGGTGATCGCCACCGCCGAGCGCCTCAAGACCCAGGGCTATGACCCCATCCCCCACCTGGTGGCCCGGGCCATCCCCGACCGGGACACCCTGGAGAGCTGGCTGCTGGGGCTGACCCATCGCGCCGGCATCGATGCCGTGCTGCTGCTGGCCGGCAGCCTGGCCGCCCCCCACGGCCCCTATGCCGATAGCCTGGCCCTGCTGGAGACGGTCGACCTGCGCGACCACGGCATCCACCGACTCGCCATGGCCGGCCACCCCGAGGGTCACCCCCAGGCGGCGACCGCCAGCCTGGACGCGGCCCTGGCGACCAAGCGCGACTATGCCGCCCGCCACGGCCTCGAGCCCTGGCTGGTGACCCAGTTCCTGTTCGATGCCGAGCCGCTCCTGGCCTGGCGAGCTCGCCTCGGCGCCCTGGACCTGGACCTGCCGATTCGCGCCGGCCTGCCGGGGCCGGCGAGCCTGGCCACCCTGTGGAAATACGCCCTCTCCTGCGGCGTGGGCGCCTCTCGCGCCGCCCTGGCCCAGCAGGGCAAGCGCCTCTTCAAGCTGGCGCGCCCCCAGCCGCCGACCCGCCAGGTGCTGGCCCTGGCCGAGGCGGCCGCGGACGACCTGAGCCTGCACTTCTACCCCTTCGGCGGCATCGCGGCGACCCTGGACTGGGTCGAGGCCCTCGACGAGGGCCATTTCCGCCTGACCCAGGGGACCTCGGGGCCGAGGATCGACATCGATTAGTCGCCAACCGCCACCCGCCAGTCCGACAACCAGGCCGGCCCCTCGACCCGCCAGCCGAGGACCCGCAACCAGCTGGCGACGACTCGGTTGGACTGGTGCCCGGCCCAGTAAGGCCGCGGGTGGGGCACGAAATCGAGGGCGAAACGCGGGCTGAATCGCCCCCTGGCATCGGTGAAATAGCCGTCGAGGTAACGGCTCAGGGCCCTGACGCGACGCGCCTCCACGGCCAGAGGATAGACATGCACCACCCCCTCCGGCGCCACCATGGCCAGGTCATCCGGGAGCCTGGCCCCGGGGTGAAAACCACGCCCCAGCACCGCCGGGGTAGGCCAGAGCAGGGCCGCGACGGCCTCCAGCGGGCCCTGACGACCCAGCAGATACCATCGCCGCTCGCCATAGCTGTAGCGCACCAGGCCGACCTCATCGGGCAGTACCAGGCTGGCATGGCGCCCATGATCAAGCAGGTAGGCCGTCCGCGGCTCCTCGAATCCCTCGGGGGGCAGCAGCCGGGTCGCACAGCCTCCCAGCAGCCAGCCGAGGCAAAGTAGCAACCACATCCTGGACATTGGCCCTCCTCCGTCGTCAGAGCATTCGCCAGGGCGCGCCGGTCAAGCGTTAGGGGCGAGGGTCGGCGTAGCGCCCACCTTGATCTATAGTGACCCATGAATCACGCCCGGGAGACGCGATGCCTTCGACCCCAGCTCCGCGCCTGCTGCGATTCGCCCTGCGAGTGCTGTCGGCCTTCCTGCGCAATCGCGGCATCCTGCTGGCCGGCGGCGTGGGCTACAACATCCTGCTCTCCATCATTCCGCTGTTCGCCCTGCTGGTGGTGGTTCTCTCCCACCTGGTCGACGAGGGGCAGCTGCTGGAACTGCTGGCCATCCAGGCGCATCACCTGGCACCGGCCCATGCCGATCTGCTGCTGGACGCGGTCCGCGGCCTGATCGGGAGCCGCGACGGGGTCGGCGCCCTGGGCCTGGCGGTGCTGCTGCTGTTCAGCTCCTTCGCCTTTCGCATGCTCGAGGATGCCCTGGCGATCATCTTTCACACCCCGGACATCCATCCGCCCCAGCGCAGCTTCTGGGTCTCGGTGCTGCTACCCTACGCCTTCATGCTGGTGCTGGGGGCCGCCCTGCTGACCCTCAGCCTGCTGGCCAGCCTGGTCTCCGCCCTGAACGCCCTCTGGCTAGCGCTCTTCCAGCGCGACCTGCCCCTGGCCGGGCTCTCCGAGCCGATGCTCAACCTGGTGAGTTTCCTCGGTGTCTTCGCCCTGTTCAGCGCCATCTACAAGGTGCTGCCGGTGGTCCGGGTGGCCCTCGGCCGCGCCCTGGTGGGCGGCTTCGTGGCCGCCCTGCTCTGGGAAGGGGTGCGCCTGCTGTTGCTCTTCTACTTCGCCAACCTGTCGCTGGTCAACGTGGTCTACGGCTCGGTAGCGACCCTGATCGTGGTGCTGCTGAGCCTGGAGGTCGGCGCCATCATCCTGCTGCTGGGCGCCCAGGTGATCGCCGAGCTGGAACACAATGCCCGCCTGGGGCTAGCCTGGCATATCGACCCTCGACGCCAGCCGGTGACTCGGGTCGAGTAGGAGGTGAGCTGCCGGGCTCAGTCGCCCACCCCCAGGTGATGTGCACGCTCGTCCCGGGTCACCTTGTCGATCACCACCTCCGGATGGTGACGATGAATTGCCGAGTAGATCTCCCGTTCGCGATCCTCGGGGACGTCTACCAGCATCAGGTAGGCCCCCCCTTCGATCTCTTTCTCGAACTTGTCGATCTTCACGTCATGCACCGACACGCCGATCATGGTGCTGGTCCAGATGCCGAACAGGGCGCCGAACACCGTCATCACCAGGACGGTCCAGCCCAGGCCGAAGCCCTGCTCGCCGAGCCCCAGATGCACCACCCAGCCCAGCACGGCACCGAGCACCACGCCATACTTGAGGCCCCGCACCCCGGCGTTGACCACGTCGGAGGTCTGTCGCAGGGTGGCGTTATGCACTCCCCTTTCCTGCAGGGGTTCCCACTCCTTGCCCAGCACGTGGACCTCGTCCTCGGTCAGCGACAGGTCGCTGAGCTCATGGGCGATATTGACCGTGGTATCGAGATCCGGGGCCAGAAAATATAAGCGCTGCATCATGCACCTCACATTCGCCGTGGCGTTGATAGTGCGACAAATTGTCTCATTGACAAGTTCGACCATCTTGCGAGATGCGGCAAATGGTAATATTCGCCGACCGCGGCGCCTACTCCTCCAGCACGATATCGCCGTCGAATACCACCCGCAGCTCGAGCTCGCCCACCTCCAGGGTCATGCTGGCCGCCAGCGGCTCGCCCACGGCGATCCGTCCCTCGGCCAGGGCCGCCTCCACCGCATGCTCGATCTCCCGCTGTGCGCCGATCCCGGCGCGCTTGAGGAAACGGCGAATGCTCAAGTTGAAGATCTCTTCGTTCATGGGAAAACCCTCCTGCGTGATTCTAGACGGGTGGACCGCACACCGGGTCGCCCCCGGTATCGGCCATGGCGCGACCAGGCATAATGCCGGGCCGCGCCCTGTTAGCATGGCAGCGATTGACGCCATCGGCCCAACTCGCCCAGGAGCCCTCCCAATGCATGCCAAGGACCTTATCCAGGCCTACTACGACGCCTTCAATGCCGGCGACATGGCGGCCTTCCTCGATCTGCTGACCGAAGACGTGGCCCATGACATCAATCAGGGCGAGCGCCAGGTCGGCAAGGCCGCCTTCGCCGACTTCATGGCGCATATGAACCGCTGCTACCGGGAGCGTCTCGAGGAGCTGGTGGTCCTGGTTCACCCGAGCGGCGAGCGGGCCGCCGCGGAGTTCGTGGTGCATGGCGACTACCTGGCCACCGACGAGGGGCTGCCCGAAGCCCGCGGCCAGCACTATGTGCTTCCGGCCGGCGCCTTCTTCACCCTGCGCGATGGCAAGGTGGCCCGCATCAGCAACTACTACAACCTCAATGACTGGCTGGCCCAGGTCGGTGCCACGGCCCCCTGAAGAAGCGTTGATACGCTGAGTTGAGACAAACCCACGAAAGCCGCTGCCCTCCGGCCACTCCCGCACTACGCTAATCAGTAATAAGGCGGTTGCCATCGAGGAGAGCGGGATGGAGAGCGTGCCGAGTGCAACGCCCGGAGGCGATGACGCCACCGCAGCCGATGCCGGCCCCCGGCGACGCTGGCCCTGGCGCCTGCTGCTGGTCTCGCTGCTGGCCCTGCTGGTTGCCGGCATCGCTTCCCTGCTGGCGGCCGAGGCACGCACCTCGCGCTGGCAAGCCCTGGAGCTCTCCCGCTTCGCCGAGTCGCTCGACTACCACCTCGAGCCGGGGCCCAGCGATGCCCTGCTGTTCCCCCGCCATGGCCCTTTCAACCAGCGTTTCGGTTACGTGGACCTGCCACGCTTCCAGGCGCGCCTGGAGGAGCGTGGCTACGACGTCGCCTCACAGGTCCGCTTCACCCCGGCCCTGCAGGATTACGCCAGCCGCGGCTTCTATGTGCCCTATGAAGAGAAGACCCGCACCGGCCTGACCCTCGAGGAGTGCCGCGGCCATCCCTACTACGCCGCCCGCCACCCCCAGCGCCACTATCCCCACTTCGCCGCCATCCCGCCCCTGGTGCTGGAATCCCTGCTGTTTATCGAGAATCGCGGCCTGCTGGATGCCACCCATCGCTACGCCAATCCGGCGGTGGACTGGCCGCGCTTCGCCCGAGCGGCCCTCTCCCAGGTGGGGCGGGCCCTGGAACTGGAAGAGCAGAGCGCCGGCGGCAGCACCCTGGCCACCCAGATGGAGAAGTTTCGCCACTCCCCCGGCGGGCGGACCGGCTCGGCCCGGGAGAAGCTGCGCCAGATGGTCTCCGCCAGCGTGCGCACCTACCGTCACGGCCCCGAGACCCTGACCGCCCGCCAGGACCTGGCGCGGGACTACCTCAACTCGGTCCCCCTGGCCGCGGCGCCAGGGTTCGGCGAGGTGCATGGCCTGGGAGACGGCCTCTGGGTCTGGTTCGGCGCCGACTTCGACGAGATCAATCGCCTCCTGGAGCCGGCCTTCGCCACCCCGGAAGAGCTGGCCCAGCGCGGCCAGGCACTACGCCGGGTGGTGGCACTGATGATCGCCCAGCGCCGCCCCGCCTGGTACCTCAACGGCGGCCGCGACTCCCTGGAGCGCCTGACCGACAGCTACCTGCGCCTGCTCCACGGGGCGCAACTGGTCAACACCGAGCTACGCGATGCCGCCCTCGCCCAGCGCCTCGAGTTTCGCGACTTCGACGCCGAGCCGGTGACCCATCGCCTACCCACCGACAAGGGCCGCCAGGTAGCCCGGACTCAACTGGCCCGCCTGCTGGGGCTCTCCTTCTATGACCTGGATCGCCTCGACCTGGAGGCCAGCACCACCCTGCATGGCGAACTCCAGGCAAGGGTCACCGACTACCTGGAGAGCCTCGCCGACCCCGAGGTGGCCGCCGAGGTGGGCATCCTCGGTCACCGCCTGCTGAGCGCCGAGCGCACCGCCGACGTCACCTACAGCTTCACCCTCTTCGAACGCAGCGAGGCGGGCTTCCTGGTGCGGGTGCAGACCGACAACACCGGCCAACCCTTCGACCTCAACGAGAGCAGCAAGCTGGAACTGGGTTCCACCGCCAAGCTGCGCGTGCTCACCACCTACCTGGAGATCCTCGCCGAGTTGCACGAACAGTACCGCCACCGGGAAGCCGCGGAACTGCGCGACATCCCCGTGGATCGCCAGGATGTGCTGACCCGCTGGGTGATCGATCGCCTGCTGGCCGAACCGGCACTCCCCCTGGAAGCCCTGCTGGAGCAGGCCATGGCCCGACGCTACTCGGCGAGCCCCCATGAGCGCTTCTTCACCGGCGGCGGCCAGCACACCTTCAGCAACTTCCGCAACGAGGACAATCACCGCAACGCCACCCTCACCGAAGCAATGCAGGAGTCCCTCAACCTGCCCTTCGTACGCCTGATGCGGGACATCGTCAATCACCATATCTATCGCCATCCGGATCGTCGGCGCCTGCTGGAGAATGACGCCCACCCGCTGCGCATGCTCTACCTGAGCCGCTTCGCCGACCGGGAGGGCCGCGTCTTCCTGGAACGCTTCTGGCGCAAGTACCGCGCCCTCGACCCCGACGCGCGCCTGGAGACCCTGTTCGACGGCATTCGCCCCCATGCCTCGCGGCTCGCCGCCGCCCACCGCTATGTGCTGCCCGACGCCGATCTCGAGACCTTCCACGCCTTTATCCGCGGGCGCCTGGGCGATGCCGTCCCCGAGGCGCGCATCGAACGCCTCTACCGGGATTACGGCCCGGGCGCCTTCGATCTCAACGACCAGGGCTACCTGGCCCGGATCCACCCCCTGGAACTGTGGCTGGTGCGCCACCTCCAGGCCCGCCCCCAGGCCAGCTACCGGGAACTGGCCTCGGCCAGTACCGGCGAGCGCCAGGCCATCTACCAGTGGCTCTTCACCTCCCGGCACCGGGGCGGCCGGGATACGCGGATTCGCATCCTGCTAGAGGCGGATGCCTTCGAAGAGATCCATGAGCGCTGGGCCCGGGTCGGCTTCCCCTTCGAGCGCCTGGTGCCCTCACTGGCCACTGCCATCGGCAGCTCCGGGGATCGCCCGGCGGCCCTCGCCGAGCTGGTGGGTATCATCCTCAACGATGGGGTGCGCCTGCCGACCCTGCGCATCGACGGCCTGCACTTCGCCGCCGACACCCCCTTCGAGACGCGCCTGACCCCCGCCGCAGGCCGCGGCGAGCGGGTCATGGCCCCCGAAGTGGCCGCCACCCTGCGCCACACCCTGGCCCAGGTGGTGGAGGACGGCACGGCGCGGCGCCTGCAGGGCAGCTACCTGGAGGAGGATGGCACCGCCCTGATCCTGGGCGGCAAGACCGGCACCGGCAATAACCGCTTCGAGACCCGGGGCCGTAGCGGGCAACTGCTCGACTCCCAGGCCCGCAGCCGCACTGCCACCTTCGTCTTCTACCTGGGCGACCGCCACTTCGGCACCCTCACCGCCTATGTGCCGGGTCGCGATTCCGACGACTTCCGTTTCACCTCGGCGCTGCCGGTGCAGATCCTCAAGGGCATGGAGCCCCTGCTGCGCCAGCACCTCGGCGATGGCTGCCGTCAGTCACCCCCCAGCGGGCTGATGGTCTCCAGTGACAGCGAGCGCCCCTCGCCCGGGGCATAGCGAAAGGTCCCCACCACCCGTACCTCGCGCCCCAACAGGGGCGCCGCCGTTTCCTGGGGGAAGAGCTCCACCCGATTGAGCGCTTCGTCCTCGATCCAGTAGTGCAACGGCGTCTCGAAGCGACGCACCACCCCCTGGGTGATCACCCGCTGGCCATCGAAGCCCTGGGGATCGCTCGCCAGCATCTGCAGCGGCACCTCCCGGGCCTCGCCGCCACCACAACCGACCAGGGCCAGCAGCATGGCGGCCATCATGACTCTCATCTCTTCTCCTCCCACGGATTTACCGCGGCGGACTATGCTTGTGAAGAGGCCAGGGCGTCATGGCCTCGCGTTCCGCAGGGAGGCATCCTCCATTCCCCCCGGCCTCCGGCCGAAGGAGCCCCCACCATGGCCATGGCAATGACCCTAAGGGAGTACCTTAGATCCCAGGATATCGACTACGAGGAAGTGCGCCACCCCCGCGCAATCAGCGCCGATCATATCGCCGAGCAGAGCCATATCACCGGCGATCAGTTGGCCAAGGCGGTGATGCTGCACGGCGACAGCGGTAATCGCCTGGCGGTGGTGCCCGGCAGCTGCGACGTCGACATGGTGCGCCTCACCGAGCTGATGCATGAGCGCCTGAGACTCGCCTCCGAGGAGGAGATCCAGCGCCACTTCGACGACTGCGACCCCGGTGCCACCACCCCCCTGGGCCAGGCCTATGGCCTGGAGGTGTGGGTCGATGATCGCCTCACCGCCGAGCCGGACATCTACTTCGAGGCCGGCGACCACGAGACCCTGGTACACATGAGCGGCCGCGACTTCCAGAAGCTGATGGCCAGCATGCCCCACGGCCACTTCAGCCTGCACCACTGAGCCTCGCCGCCACCGCCCCGGTGGCGGCGCTTTTGCGGGCCCGCGGTCGAGCGGGTAGAATGCCGCCCCCACCCGCCAGCCCAAGCTCGTCGATCCTCATGAACTATCTGATCAAGCTGTTTCCCGAGATCACCATCAAGTCCAAGTCGGCCCGCAAGAACCTGATCAAGTGCCTGCGCCGTAACCTGCGCAAGGTGGTCGACGAGCATGACCCCGAGGCCCGCCTGAGCGCCTCCTGGGACGCCATCGAGATCGCCCTGAACCGGCCGCTGGCGACCGAGGCCCTGGCCGAGTTCGAGGCCGCCCTGGGGCGGGTGCCCGGCATCCACGAGGTGCTGGCGGTGGAGAACTCCCCCCTGGGCGACTTCGACGCCATCGCCGAGCGGGTACTGCCGCTGTGGCTGCCGCGCATCGCCGGCAAGTCCTTCCGGGTCAGGGTCAAGCGCAAGGGCCGCCACGACTTCACCTCCGCCGACCTGGAACGCTACCTGGGCGGCAAACTGCTGGCCGGTGCCGAGGGCGCCCGGGTCGACCTCAGCCGCCCCGAGGAGACCCTGGCGCTGGAGGTCAATCGCGAGCGCCTGCAGCTGATCGGGCGGCGCTGGCCGGGGCTCGGCGGCTACCCCCTGGGCACCCAGGAGAGCGCCCTGGTGCTGATGTCCGGTGGCTACGACTCCCCGGTGGCGGCCTATCGCATGATGCGCCGCGGGGTGAAGAGCCACTTCCTGTTCTTCAACCTGGGCGGCCCCGCCCACGAGCAGGGGGTGCGCGCCATCAGCCACTACCTCTGGCAGCGCTACAGCCCCACCCACAAGGTGAACTTCATTTCGGTGCCCTTCGAGGGGGTGGTCAAGGAGATCCTCACCACCATTCCCGATCACCTGATGGGGGTGGTGCTCAAACGCATGATGCTGCGGGTCGCCGAGCGGGTCGCCGCCCGGGCACGGATTCCCGCCCTGGTCACCGGCGAGGCGATCGCCCAGGTCTCCAGCCAGAGCCTGCACAACCTGGCGATGATCGACGCCGTCACCGAACGCCTGGTGCTGCGCCCGGTGGTGGCCGACGACAAGCAGACCATCATCGACGAGGCGCGCCATATCGGCACCGCCGCCTTCTCCGAGAGCATGCCGGAATACTGCGGGGTGATCTCCAACCGCCCCAGCCTCAAGGTCAAGCGCGGCGAGCTGGAAGAGGCCGAGGCCGGCTTCGACTTCACCGTGCTGGAGACGGCCCTGGAGATGGCCACTCGCACCCGCTCGGACCGCCTGATCGCCGACCAGGCCAGCCTGCCGGAGATCACCACCCTGGACGGCGAGGCCGCCCTGGCCACGGCCCCCAGGGTCAGCGTGATCGATATCCGCCACCCGGACGAGCGCGAGGCCGCGCCCCTGTCGTTGCCCGACACCGAACTGCTGGCCATCCCCTTCTTCGAGCTCCAGGAGCGTGCCCCGGCGCTACCCCGGGATCGCCACTACCTGCTCTACTGCGACCAGGGGGTGATGAGCCGCATGCAGGCCCTGCACCTGGCCGACCAGGGCCTCGCGCATTTCGGCGTCTATCGCCGTTAGGGCGACCTGCCCCCAGCGCCCCTGGTCCCAGTGGCGCTGGGGTCGGCTAATCACCGGGCCAAGGGTGCAGCCCGTCCCGAAGCCGGCTACAATCGACGCCTGATTTCACGGACATTTTCCGCGTGGGGGCGCGCCCTCCACCCAAGCACGGGAACCCTAGAGTCGCCATGCCGAATTCCGCCAGCGCTCCGCGCAAGATCCTGGTCACCAGCGCCCTGCCCTACGCCAATGGCGCCATCCACCTGGGCCACCTGCTGGAATATATCCAGACCGATATCTGGGTTCGCTTCCAGAAGAGCCGTGGCCACCAGTGTCACTACGTCTGCGCCGACGACGCCCATGGCACCGCCATCATGCTGCGCGCCGAGCAGGAGGGCATAACCTCCGAGGCGCTGATCGACCGGGTCAGCCAGGAGCACCAGCGGGACTTCGCCCACTTCGGGGTGGCCTTCGACAACTACCACTCCACCCACTCCGACGAGAACCGCTATTTCAGCGAGCTGATCTACACCCGGCTGCGCGACAAGGGGCATATCGCCACCCGCGATATCGAGCAGATGTACGACCCGGTCAAGGGCCTATTCCTGGCCGACCGCTTCATCAAGGGCACCTGCCCCAAGTGCAAGACCGCCGACCAGTACGGCGACAACTGCGAGGCCTGCGGCGCCACCTATACCCCGGCGGAGCTGATCGACCCGGTCTCGGCGATCTCCGGCGCCACCCCCGAGGTGAGAAGCTCCACCCACTACTTCTTCAAGCTGCCCGACTTCGCCGGCTTCCTCGACGACTGGATCAATGACGGCCATGTCCAACCGCAGATCCGCAACAAGCTGATGGAGTGGTTCGAGGCCGGCTTCAACGAGTGGGACATCTCCCGGGACGCCCCCTACTTCGGCTTCGAGATCCCCGACGCCCCGGGCAAGTACTTCTATGTCTGGCTGGATGCCCCCATCGGCTACCTGGCCAGCTTCAAGAACCTGTGCGACAAGCAGGGGCTGGACTTCGACGCCTACTGGCAGAAGGACAGCGACGCCGAGGTCTACCATTTCATCGGCAAGGACATCGTCTACTTCCATGCGCTCTTCTGGCCGGCCATGCTGCACGGCGCCGACCTGCGCACCCCCACGGCGGTGAACTGCCACGGCTTCGTCACCGTCAACGGCGCCAAGATGTCCAAGTCCCGGGGCACCTTCATCAAGGCCGCCACCTACGCCGAGTACCTGAACCCGGAGTATCTGCGCTACTACTTCGCCGCCAAGCTCACCTCCCGGGTCGATGACCTGGACCTCAACCTCGATGACTTCGCCGCCCGGGTCAACAGCGACCTGGTCGGCAAGGTGGTCAATATCGCCAGCCGCTGCGCCGGCTTCGTCAAGAAGCTCGGCGACGGCCGGCTCTCCGCCCACTGCGCCGAGCCGGAGCGGGTGGCGCGCTTTATCGCCGCCGGCGACGAGATCGCCGAACAATTCGAGGCCCGCGAGTTCGGTCGCGCCATGCGCCTGATCATGGAGCTGGCCGACGAGGCCAACACCTACATCGCCGAGGCCGAGCCCTGGGTACTGGCCAAGCAGGCCGGTCGCGAGCAGGAGGTGCTGGAGATCTGCTCGGTGGGCCTCAACCTCTTCCGCCAGTTGATGGTCTACCTGGCCCCGGTGGTACCGGCCATGGCCGAGGGGGCACGGAACTTCCTGAAGCTCGAGAGCCTCGATTGGGAGAGTCGTCAGGCGGTGCTGCTGGATCACGAGATCGCCAAGTTCAAGCCGCTGATGACCCGCGTCGAGCGTGACAAGATCGATGCCATGATGGCGGCATCCAAGGAGGACCTGGTGGAAGAACAGAAACTCAAGGAGACCCCCAGGGGTCCCCTCGCCGAGGACCCCATCGGCCCCGAAATCACCTTCGACGACTTCGCCAGGGTCGATCTGCGCATCGCCCGCATCGCCAAGGCGGAGTACGTGGAGAAGGCCGACAAGCTGCTCAAGCTGACCCTCGACCTGGGCGGCGAGAGCCGCACCGTCTTCGCCGGCATCCGCGCCGCCTATGCCCCGGAAGCCCTGGAGGGACGCCTCACCGTGATGGTGGCCAACCTGGCGCCGCGCAAGATGCGCTTCGGTGTCTCCGAGGGCATGGTACTGGCCGCCGGCAACGACGACGGCATCTACCTGCTGTCGCCGGATTCCGGCGCCGAGCCGGGCCAGCGGGTACGGTGAGACGAGACAGCGGGCGGCGCCAGGCGCCGCCCCGGGAATGGCGATGAGCGACTTCCTGCTGATCCTGGTGAGTACCGCCCTGGTCAACAACTTCGTGCTGGTGCAGTTCCTCGGGCTGTGCCCCTTCATGGGCGTCTCCAACAAGCTGGAGTCGGCCATCGGCATGGCCGCGGCCACCACCTTCGTGCTGACCCTCTCGGCCCTGGTCAGCCACCTGGTCTACCACCAGCTACTGGCCCCCCTGGGGCTCGAGTACCTGCGCATCATCGCCTTTATCCTGGTGATCGCCGCCGTGGTGCAGTTCACCGAACTGATGGTCAGGAAAACCAGCCCCCTGCTGCATCAGGTGCTGGGCATTTTCCTGCCGCTGATCACCACCAACTGCGCCGTGCTGGGGGTGGCCCTGCTCTCGGTGCGCCGGGAGTCGAGCCTGATCGAGGCCGGCCTCTACGGGCTGGGCGCGGCCCTGGGCTTCTCCCTGGTCTTGGTGCTCTTCGCCGCCCTGCGCGAGCGCCTGGCCCTGGCCGACGTGCCGCGCCCCTTCCGCGGCGCGGCCATCGCCATGATCAGCGCCAGCCTGATGTCGCTGGCCTTCATGGGCTTCGCCGGGCTGGTCCAGGGGTAATCATGCCGGACATTATCGCCGCCATTCTGGTGCTGCTCGGCCTGGCGCTGGCCTTCGGCGCCCTGCTGGGCTTCGCCGCCGAGCGCTTCCGGGTCGAGGGCGACCCCGTCGTCGAGAAGATCGATGCCCTGCTGCCTCAGACCCAGTGTGGCCAGTGCGGCTACCCGGGTTGTCGCCCCTATGCCGAGGCGATCGGCCAGGGCGAGGCAATCAACAAGTGTCCCCCCGGGGGCGAAGCCACCATCGCGGCCCTGGCCGACCTGCTGGGGCGCGAGCCCGAGCCCCTGGACGGCGAGGCCCAGGACGAGCCCCGGGTGGCCTTTATCCGCGAGGACGAGTGCATCGGCTGCACCAAGTGCATCCAGGCCTGTCCGGTGGATGCCATCCTCGGCGCCGCCCGGCAGATGCATACGGTGATCGCCGAGGAGTGCACCGGCTGCGACCTCTGTCTCGATCCCTGCCCGGTGGACTGCATCGAGCTGCGCCCCCGGGAACCGAATGCCTGGCACGGGCCACGCCCAGCGCTGATCACCAGCGATCGTCTCGACCCGCGTGTCGGGGCGGAGGGAGTGACGAGATGAGCCGCGCCTTCGACTTTCCCGGCGGCATCCACCCGCCCACCCGCAAGGCCCGGAGCACCCGGGAACCGCTGCGCGAGGCGCCGCTGCCCCGCCGTGTCGTCCTGCCCTTGGCCCAGCATCGCGGCCAGCCCGCCGTGCCCTGCGTGGCGGTCGGCGAGCGGGTGCGTACCGGCCAGGTGATCGCCCGCCCCCAGGGCCGCGTCTCCGCCGCCCTGCATGCCAGTATCAGCGGCACCGTCAGCGCCATCGAGCCGCGCCCCGTTCCCCACCCCGGCGACCTCACCGCCCCCTGCATCGTGATCGAGGGTGACGGCGCCGACGACTGGGCCCCGATGCCGGCGCTGGCGTGGCGCGACACGCCCACGGAGGCCCTGCACCGACGCCTCGCCGAGAGCGGCCTGGTGGGCCTGGGCGGCGCCGGCTTCCCCAGCCAGATCAAGGCGCGCCTCGGCGAGCATCACCCCATCGACACCCTGGTGGTCAATGCCGCCGAGTGCGAGCCCTATATCAGCGCCGACGACCTGACCCTGCGCCACCATGCCGCCGAGGTCCTCGAAGGCGCCCGGCTGCTGGCCCACCTGCTGGGCGCCGAACGGATCCTGGTGGGCATCGAGGATGACAAGCCCGAGGCCCTCGCCGCCCTGAACACGGCAATCGCCGCTGCCGAGGGCATGCCCGCCATCGAGCTAAAGGTAATCGAGACCCGTTACCCCAGCGGCGGCGAGGCGCAGCTGATTCGCCGCCTGCTGGGGCGTCAGGTTCCCGGCGGGGGGCTGCCCGCCGATGTGGGGGTGGTCTGCCATAACCCCGGCACCTTGTGGGCGGCCCTCGAGGCGGTACGCGATGGTCGCCCCCTCGTCTCCCGGGTGGTGACCCTGACCGGCGAGGCCCTGGCACGCCCCGGCAACGTGATCGCCCGCCTGGGCACGCCGCTGGCCGAGCTGCTGGAGGACGCCGGCCTCGACCCGGATCGCCTGGCCCGGCTGGTGATGGGCGGCCCGCTGATGGGCCAGCCCCTGGCGCGCCTCGACCTACCGCTGGTCAAGAGCACCAACTGCCTGATCGCCGCCAGCGCCGAGGAGCTGCCGGCACCGCCCCCGCCGCGGCCCTGCATCCGCTGCGGCGACTGCGAGACGGCCTGCCCGGTGGCCCTGGCCCCCCAACGCCTGTTCGCCTTCGCCCAGGCCAAGAGCGACGACAAGGCCCGGGAACTGGCACTCTTCGACTGCATCGAGTGTGGCGCCTGCGACTATGTGTGCCCCAGCCACCTGCCCCTGGTGAGTCAGTTCCGCGCCGCCAAGGATCGCCTGCGTCGCCAGGAGGCCGAGGCCCGGCGGGCCGAGCATGCCCGCCACCGCTACGAGGGCCGGCAGGCACGCCTGGAGCGGGAAGCCGCCGAGAAGGAGGCACGGCGCCAGGCACGACGCCAGGCGGCCAGCCGCCCCCCATCAGGCCCCGCCCCACAGGCCAGGGCCCAGGATAGCGGCGGCGGCCAGGACGCGGTCAAGAGCCTGCGTATCGCCCAGGCCGCCGCCAAGGCGGCGCTACGCAAGGCGGAGCGCGCCCTGGCCCGGGCCAGCGATGCCGATGAAGCGACCCTGGCCGACCTGGAGACCCAGCGCACCACCGCCGAGGAGCACCTCAAGGCCGCCGAGGCCCGCCTCCAGACGGCCCAGACCCGGAACGACGCCCAGAGCAGCGCCGAGGAGAGCCCATGAGCCCGATCCGTGCCAGCTCGGCCCAGGCGGGCGCACAGTACGAATCCCGCAACGCCCCCAGGAACGACG
>NZ_JADOTW010000041.1 GCF_015645095.1 Halomonas sp. 328 | reverse complement strand
CCTTTTTACAGAAAGGGAAAGACCCACAGCTTGGGGGGAGGGGCCACCCCGGGGAGAAAGGGGCCACCCCGACCGGGAAGGGCCCGGGCGGCCGGGGCCCCCGGGGCCTCTTGGGGTGCCCGACGCATCGGGGCGGTGAGGCTTACTCCAGGGTCTCGCCGGCCAGCATGAACCAGGTCTCGAGCACCGCGTCCGGGTTCAGGGAGACGGAGTCGATGCCCTGCTCCATCAGCCACTTGGCCAGATCCGGGTGGTCGGAGGGGCCCTGGCCACAGATGCCCACGTACTTGCCCTGGGCCTTGCAGGCAGCGATGGCCATGGCCAGCAGCTTCTTCACCGCCGGATTCCGCTCGTCGAAGAGGTGGGCGATGATGCCGGAGTCGCGATCCAGGCCCAGGGTCAGCTGGGTCAGGTCGTTGGAGCCGATGGAGAAGCCATCGAAGTGCTCCAGGAACTCCTCGGCGAGCAGCGCATTGGCCGGCAGCTCGCACATCATGATCACCTTGAGGCCGTTCTCGCCACGCTTCAGGCCGTTGTCGGCGAGCAGTTCGACCACCTGGCGGGCCTCCTCGGGGGTGCGCACGAAGGGCACCATGATCTCCAGGTTATCCAGGCCCATCTCGTCGCGGACCCGCTTCAGCGCCCGGCACTCCAGTTCGAAGCAGGGACGGAAGGCATCCGAGATGTAGCGGGAGGCGCCCCGGAAGCCGAGCATGGGGTTCTCTTCACCGGGCTCGTAGAGCTTGCCGCCGATCAGGTTCTCGTACTCGTTGGACTTGAAGTCGGAGAGGCGCACGATCACCCGGTTGGGATGGAAGGCGGCGGCCAGGGTGCTGATTCCCTCCACCAGCTTGTCCACGTAGAAGCTCACCGGATCATCGTAACCGGCGGTGCGGGCATCGATGGTCTGCTGCAGCTCCAGGGGCAGGGTGTCGTAGTCCAGCAGCGCCTTGGGGTGCACGCCGATCATGCGGTTGATGATGAACTCGAGCCGCGCCAGACCGACCCCGGCATTGGGCAGGCCGGCGAAGCCGAAGGCGCGATCCGGATTGCCCACGTTCATCATGATCTTGAAGGGGATCTCCGGCATGGCGTCGACGCTGGAGGTGCGGCAATCGAAGTCGAGCAGTCCCTCGTAGACGTGGCCGGTGTCACCCTCGGCACAGGAGACGGTGACCTCGCGGCCCTCCGCCAGCACCTCGGTGGCATCGCCGCAGCCCACCACCGCCGGGATACCCAGCTCCCGGGCGATGATCGCCGCGTGACAGGTGCGCCCGCCGCGGTTGGTGACGATGGCCGAGGCACGCTTCATGATCGGTTCCCAGTCCGGGTCGGTCATGTCGGTGACCAGGATGTCGCCCTCCTGGACCTTGTCCATCTCTTCCGGGGAGAGGATCACCTTCACCGCGCCACGACCGATCCGCTGCCCGATGGCGCGACCGGTGACCAGGGTGCGGCCCTTCTCCTTGAGCTGGAAACGCTCCAGCTTGCCGCCCTCCTGCTGGGAGACCACGGTCTCCGGGCGGGCCTGAACGACGTAGAGCTTGCCGTCGTCACCATCCAGGGCCCACTCGATATCCATGGGCCGCTGGTAGTGCTGCTCGATGATCACCGCCTGACGGGCCAGGTCCATCACCTGGTCGTCATTGATGCAGAAGCGGCCGCGCTCGGCGAGCGGCACATCCACGGTGGCCACCGACTTGCCGGCGCTGGCATCCTCGGTGTAGACCATCTTGATCAGCTTGGAGCCCAGGTTGCGACGCAGCACCGCCGGGCGGCCGGCGGCGAGCGTCGGCTTGTGGACATAGAACTCGTCCGGGTTGACGGCGCCCTGCACCACCGTCTCGCCGAGGCCCCAGGAGGCGGTGACGAAGACCGCATCGCGGAAACCGGACTCGGTGTCCAGGGTGAACATCACGCCACTGGCGCCGGTCTCGGAGCGCACCATCTTCTGCACACCGGCGGAGAGGGCCACGTTCTCGTGGGCATAGCCCCGGTGGACCCGGTAGGAGATGGCGCGGTCATTGAACAGCGAGGCGAACACCTCGTGCACGGCGCGCTTGATATTGTCGAAGCCCTCGATATTGAGGAAGGTCTCCTGCTGGCCGGCGAAGGAGGCGTCCGGCAGGTCCTCGGCGGTGGCCGAGGAGCGCACCGCCACCTTGAGGCTGGGGTGCTGGGCGAGCATCTGTTCATAGGCGGCGCGCAGGTGGGTCTCGAAGGTCGGCGGCAGCGGGGTGTCGATCACCCACTGGCGGATCTCGGCGCCGACCCGGGCCAGTTCGGTCACGTCGTCCACGTCCAGGGTCGCCAGGGCGGCGTTGATACGCTCGTTGAGCCCCTCATGAGCGAGAAACTCGCGATAGGCATGGGCGGTGGTAGCGAAGCCGCCGGGCACGCTGACGCCGGCCCCGGCCAGGTTGGAAATCATCTCCCCCAGGGAGGCATTCTTGCCGCCGACGCGTTCGACATCGTCCATGCCGAGTTGATCGAACCACAGAATGTACTCTTCCACGCGACCCCCTTGTTCCTTGCGACGCCCGGATAGCGGGCACCTTGACTAGAGGGCCCCACCCTACCAACGCCGGCCTCCCTTCGCCATTGGTCTAACAGCGAAGTCACTGAAGGTTTTTTACAACAACCGCCCTTTTTCGGCGATTCCTGTAGTTGCCGCCGGCGCCGCGAGCCGGGACAATCGGGTCAACTGTCCGCCATGAGACCCCGACATGCCCCGTACCGCCTTCTTTATCTCCGACGGCACCGGCATCACCGCCGAGACCCTGGGCCGCAGCCTGCTGGCCCAGTTCGAGAACGTCGAGATCCGCATGGTCACCAAGCCCTATATCGACAGTCCCGACAAGGCCCGCTCCCTGGTGGCGGTGATCGAGGCGGCGGCGGTGCGCGATGGCGAGGAGCCCATCGTCATCGACACCATCGTCGATACGGAGATTCGCAGCATCATCAGCACCGCCCCCGGTTTCAAGGTGGACATCTTCTCCACCTTCCTGGCGCCCCTGGAGGAGGAGCTGGCCACCCACTCCACCTACACGGTGGGACGCACCCACGCCATCGGCCATGACGCCGTCTACATGAATCGCATCGATTCGGTGCACTTCGCCCTGGACAACGACGACGGCGCCCGCACCCACCAGTACGACAAGGCCGACGTCATCCTGGTCGGCGTCTCGCGCTGCGGCAAGACCCCCACCTCCCTCTACCTGGCCCTGCAGTTCGGCATTCGTGCCGCCAACTATCCGCTCACCGAGGACGATCAGGACGAGGATGGCACCCTCAAGCTGCCCCGCTCCCTGGCCCCCCATCGCCACAAGCTGTTCGGCCTGACCATCGACCCGCGGCGCCTGTCGGCGATCCGCAGCGAGCGGCGTCCCAACAGTCGCTACTGCTCCATCGACCAGTGCACCCAGGAGGTCCAGCAGGCCGAGGCCCTCTACCGGCAGATGCATATCCCCTATATCGACACCACCCGCTTCTCCATCGAGGAGATCTCCACCCGGATGATCGCCGAGACCGGCTTGCAGCGGCGCTTCTCGCCTCGTTAACGGATTACCCCCTCGCGGCGCAGCCGGGTGATCTGCTCCGGTGCGAGCCCCAGCTCGGCGAGCAACGCCTCGCTGTGCTCGCCGAGGGCCGGGGGCGGCGCCTCGGCGGTGGCCGAGCGCCCGTCGAAGAACAGCGGACAGGCCACCTGGGGCACCTCGCCACCGTCGCGCTCGAAGCGACGCAGCAGGCCCCGGTGGCGCACCTGGGGATCGGCGAAGGCCTGGCTCAGGGTATTGATGGGCCCGGCGGGAATGGCGTGGGCCTCGAAGTCGGCCAACCAGGCGTCCCGGGGGCGCCCCTCGAGGAGCTCGGCGATGGCCGGTACCAGTCGCTCCCGGTGAACGACCCGGGCCGCATTGGTGGCGAAGCGCGCGTCTTCCGCCCACTCATGCCGCCCCAGCAGGCGCGCCAGCCGCGCAAACTGGGTGTCGTTGCCCACGGTCAACACCAGGTGACCATCGGCGCAGGCGAAGGCCTGGTAAGGCACGATATTCGGGTGGGCATTGCCGTGACGCCGAGGATCCTGGCCGCCGACCAGGGCGTTGAGGGCCTGGTTGGCCAGGGTCGCCACCTGCACATCGAGCAGGGCCACGTCGATATGCCGCCCCACGCCGGTGCGGCCGCGCTCGTCCAGGGCCGCCAGCACCCCCACCGCCGCATAGAGCCCGGTCATCACGTCGGTGATCGCCACCCCGGTCTTCATCGGCATGCCGTCGAGCTCGCCGGTGAGGCTCATCAGCCCCCCCAGGGCCTGGATCATGAAGTCGTAGCCGGCGCGGCGGGCGTAGGGGCCATCCTGGCCGAAGCCGGTGATGGAGCAGCCAATCAAGCCCGGGTTGAGCGCCTGGAGGCTGGCATAGTCGAGGCCATAGGCGGCCAGGCCCCCGACCTTGAAGTTCTCCAGCAGGATATCGGCGCGCCCGGCCAGCTCGCGCACCAGGGCCTGGCCCTCGGGGCGTGAGAGGTCGAGGGCCAGGGACTGCTTGCCGCGATTGGCGCAGAGGTAGTAGGCGGCCTCCCGGGGACCGGCCCCCTCCAGCCAGGGCGGCCCCCAGCCACGGGTGTCGTCGCCATGCTCGGGATGTTCGACCTTGATCACCCGGGCACCGAGATCCGCCAGCAGCTGACCGGCCCAGGGGCCGGCCAACACCCGCGACAGATCCAGCACCAGGCGTCCTTCCAGGGGAGCGGCCATGGGCGTTCTCCTTGCCGGGATGGGAATCAGCAGAAGGCCTGCAGGCCGGTCTGGGCGCGCCCCAGGATCAACGCATGGACATCGTGGGTGCCCTCGTAGGTATTGACCGCCTCCAGGTTCATCATATGGCGGATGACATGGTACTCGTCGCTGATGCCGTTGCCGCCATGCATGTCCCGGGCGGTCCGTGCGATCTCCAGGGCCTTGCCGCAGTTGTTGCGCTTGATCAGCGAGATCGCCTCCGGCACCAGCTGACCGGCGTCGATCATCCGCCCCACCCGCAGCGCCGCCTGCAGGCCGAGGGCGATCTCGGTCTGCATATCGGCAAGCTTCTTCTGGATCAGCTGATTGGCGGCCAAGGGACGTCCGAACTGCCGGCGCTCCAGGGTATAGTCCCGGGCCGCATGCCAGCACGCCTCGGCGGCCCCCATGGCCCCCCAAGCGATGCCAAAGCGGGCCCGGTTGAGGCAGGAGAAGGGCCCCCTGAGGCCGGTGACACCGGGCAGGCGCTGATCATCCGAGACCACCACGTCCTGCAGGGCGATCTGGCCGGTGACGGAGGCCCGCAGGCTGAACTTTCCCTCGATCTTGGGCGCCGAGAGGCCCGGCATGCCCTTGTCGAGGATAAAGCCGCGGATGACCCCCTCGTCGTCCTTGGCCCAAACCACGAAGACATCGGCGATGGGCGCGTTGGTGATCCAGGTCTTGGTGCCACTCAGCACCCAGTCGTCGCCCTGGCGCCTGGCCCGGGTAGTCATGCCACCGGGGTCGGAGCCGTGGTCGGGTTCGGTGAGCCCGAAGCAGCCCACCCAGTCGCCACTGGCCAGCCTGGGCAGGTACTTCTCGCGCTGGGCCTCGCTGCCGAAGGCGTGGATGGGGTACATCACCAGGCTCGACTGCACGCTCATGGCGCTGCGGTAACCGGAGTCGACCCGCTCCACCTCCCGGGCGATCAGGCCATAGCTGACGTAGTTCATGCCGGCGCAGCCGTAGCCCTCGATGGTGGCGCCGAGCAGGCCCAGCTCGCCCATCTCGCTGATGATCTCGCGGTGAAAGATCTCGTGGCGATTGGCCTCCAGGACCCGGGGCAGCAGCTTCTCCTGGCAGTAGTCGTGAGCGGTCTGCTGGACCATCCGTTCCTCGCCATCCAGTTGATCGACAAGGCGGAAGGGGTCGTCCCAGGTCACGGGGGTCGTCTGGCTCATGATGATCTCCACACAAGAGTAAAATATCGACATTCCATATCAATGTAGATCACTCTCGCGCCGGTCACCAGCCCAAATGGCCCTCGCCTCTCAACGCCAGGACTCTCCCCCATGCCGCCGTCGCCAGATGCGACACAGCCGCCACCAGGCGATCAGCCCGATGGCCAGGTTGGCGACCAGCATGCCGGTGAAGATACCGACGGGACCGGCCAACTGGCCGCCCAGCCAGGCCAGGGGCACGAAGAGCCCGAAGAGGCGTATCAGGGAGAGGCCCATGGCGGCCCGGGGCCGGTGCATGGCATTCAACGAAGAGACACTGAGGATCACCACGCCCTGGGCACCCAACCCCAGGGGCACCAGCCACAGGAAGGTACGCAGGACCTCCCCCACCGCCGGCTCGTCGGCATAGCCGCCGGTCAGCCAGGGCGCCACGAGCTGCAGCAGGCCCCAGACCAGCAGTTGCCAGGCCAGCACGAAGACGAAGCAGCCACGGATCGCCCGCCAGGCCCGCCCGGGCTGCTCGGCCCCCAGGTTCTGGCTGACCAGCGGCGAGAGGGTCATGGAGAGCGCCAGCACGACGATCTGAGCGATGGCATCGACCCGGGTACCGACGCCGAAGGCGGCCACGGCATGATGGCCCTGGTCGGCGACGATGCGCGTTACCAGCGCCATGGCCAGGGGCGTGAAGAGGCTGGTGATGGCGGCCGGGACGGCGATCCGCCCCAGGGCCCGCCAGGACTCCCACACCCGGGAGAGTCCCAGGTCACGCAGTGACAGGCACCGCCGCAGGGGAGGATAGGCGAGCAACCCCAGGGTCATGGCCCCCCAGCTCAGCAGACTGGCCAGGGCCGCGCCGGCCACCCCCAGGGCGGGAAAGGGGCCGATGCCGAAAATCAGCAGGTAGTCGAGCAAGGCATTGAGCAGCGCCGCCAGGGCCATCGCCACGCCCTGGGCCAGGGTGTTGCCCTGGGCCCGCAGAACGCTGTTGATCACCCGAGGCACGATCAGCAGGGCCGCCCCCCAGTACCAGACGCCCATATAGGCGTGGATATACGGCATCAGGGCGGCATCGGCTCCGAGCGTCCCGAACAGCACCTCGATGCTGGGCAGCCCCCACAGGGTCACCAGGCCCCCGGCCAGGGCGGCCAGCAGGATGGCATCGGTGCCACGCCGGGCCACCAGGGCTCGCTCGCCACGCCCCATCAGCCGTCCCACCACCGCCGAGGTACCGATGCCCAGCCCGATGGCCAGGCTGACCACGGCAAAGCTCACCGGGAAGGTAAAGGCCACCGCCGCCAGGGGCTCGGTGCCCAATCGGGCGATAAACCAGGCGTCGACCAGGTTGAAGGTAAGCATGGCCAGCATGCCGCCGATCACCGGCAGGGTCTGGCGAATCAGGGTGGCAGCCAGGGGGGCCTGGAGCAGGGCATTGGAGGGGGACATGGGGCCTCGCGGTCAACGATTAGGCCGCGAATTGTGCCCCCTTCCCCCGCCGGGAGGCAAAACGGGACGCCGGGCAGAACCCGGCGTCCCGATCCAAGGACACGCTTGGGTGTCGAGCCTAGAGATCCCGCAACGGATGGCTCTCCTCGGACCACAGGGGGCGCAGCAGGGCCTCGACCTCCGCCGCGGGCACCCGATCGAGGCCGGCATGGGACCAGCGCGGGGTCTTGTCCTTGTCGATCAGCAGGGCACGCACCCCCTCCCCCAGGTCGCCCTCCACGCAGCAGCGCACCGATAGCGTGAGCTCCTCGCGCAATGCCTGGGCCAGGCTGCCGTGGCGATGGCGCTGGATCATCGTCCAGGCCAGGTGAGCACTGAGCGGACAGCCCTCGGCCAGGCGCTGGCGGTTGGCGGCCAGCCAGGAATCGTCGCTCGGGTCCGCGAGGATGCGTGCCGCTGCCTCGGTCAGGCTGCCCCGGGCGGTCAGCGACTGCAGATGATCGAAGTGGGGCCATAGCTGAGCCGCTGGCGCCTGCCCACGGGCCTCGAAGCGATCGAGCACCGCATCCACCACGGCGGCAGGCGCATCGGCGGCGAAGTCCGCCTCGCCGAGGGCCGCCAGCAGGGCCTCCCGGGCCTCCCGGGGCACCAGGCGATCCGCCAGCCCCAGGTCGAGGGCATCGCGGGCATTGAGCTGGGCCCCGGTCAGCCCCAGGTAGGCGCCGATGCCCGGCGCCATGCGTCCGAGGAACCAGCTGGCGCCGATATCCGGGTAGAGGCCGATGGTGATCTCCGGCATGGCGATGCGGGTGGTCTCGGTGGCCAGGCGGTGGGAGGCGCCGGCCATCAGCCCCAGGCCACCGCCCATGACGATGCCGTTGCCCCACACCACGACCGGCTTGGGGTAGGCATGGATACGATAATCCAGGCGATACTCGGCGCTGAAGTAGTCACTGGTAAAGGCGGTGGCCGCCTCCGCACCCTCGCCGATGGCCCGGTAGAGGGCGACGATATCGCCGCCGGCACAGAACGCCTTGTCGCCGGCCCCCTCCAGCCAGACCGCCGCCACATCATCGGCCTCGGCCCAGGCCGAGAGACGCTGGTCCAGGGCCTCGATCATCGCCCGGGACAGGGCATTCAGGGCCCGTGGCGCATTGAGCCGCGCCACCCCCAGCCGTCGCCCGCCGCGCAGCGGGACCTCCTCGAAAATTACCACCTCGTCGCTCATCTTCCCTCCTCGCTGGATTCGTTGGCCATCAGGGCACCATCGTATCGGATTTCCCGGTGACGATTTACGCCAGGGACTCGACCACCCCGTCGGCCAGCAGCCGCCGGGCAATGATCACCCGCATGATCTCGTTGGTGCCCTCGAGAATCTGATGCACCCGGGTGTCGCGTACCAGCCGCTCCAGGGGATACTCCTTGATATAGCCATAGCCGCCATGCAGCTGCAGCGCCTCGTTGCACACCGAAAACCCCATGTCGGTGGCGTGACGCTTGGCCATGGCGCAGTAGGCCGTCGCTTCGGGGTCGCCGTGATCGAGCCGCCAGGCCGCATGCCGCACCATCAGCCGCGCCGCGGTGAGTTCGGTGGCCATGTCGGCGAGCTTGAACTGCAGGGCCTGGAAGGCGCTCAGGGGACGACCGAACTGCTGGCGATCCCCCAGGTAATCGCGAGCCAGGGTCAGGGCCTGCTGGGCGGCCCCCAGGGAGCAGCTGGCGATATTCAGGCGACCGCCGTCGAGGCCCTTCATGGCGAACTTGAAACCCTCGCCCTCCTCGCCCAGGCGATGGGTGGCCGGGACCCGCACCCCATCGAAGCTGACCAGCCGGGTGGGCTGGCTCTTCCAGCCCATCTTCTCCTCGTTCTTGCCATACTCGATGCCGGCGGCATCCGCCGGCACGGCGAAGGCGGAGACCCCGGCGGCACCGCTGTCCGGACCGCCGGTGCGGGCCATCACGACCAGCAGGTCGGTGGCCCCGGCCCCAGAAATGAACATCTTGGAGCCGGTGAGCACATAGTCATCGCCGTCGCGAACCGCCTTGGTGCGCAGGCTGGCCGCATCGGAGCCGCTGCCCGGCTCGGTGAGGCAGTAGGAAGCCAGTGCCTCGCCGCTTACCAGGCGCGGCAGCCAGGCCTCCTGGAGGCTGGCGCCGCCCCAGTTGGCGACCATCCAGGTGGCCATGTTGTGAATGGTCAGGTAGGCGGTGGTGGAGATACAGCCGGTGGCCAGCTGCTCGAAGATCAGCGAGGCATCCAGTCGCGATAGCCCAAGCCCCCCCGCCGCTTCCGGGGTATAGATGGCCAGGAAGCCCGCCTCGCCGGCGCGCTTGATCACCTCCACCGGGAAGTGGGAGCGCGCGTCCCAGTCGGTGGCGTGGTCGACCAGCTCGGCACGGGCGAAGTCCGCCGCGGCCTGCTGCAGGGCCCGTTGATCCTCGGTAAGGGAAAAGTCCATGCCTTCACTCCTCGTTAATGGATGGCGCCGGGGGCCATGATTCCCTCGTGCGGCTAAAAACCAACCTAGCACTTGCTAGGTTTTTTTGACATCCCCCGAGCCTACACCCAAAGTCGATCATTCAGCACTTTACGTTAACGTAAACATGGCGCTAGTCTTTGGAAAGCAAGGACGGGATGCGAGATCATAGGCGACACACCGCCAAACCGTCTGACTACAGGATGACAACGATGTCGAAGCCCCGCCAGGAGGCCACGCCTTCCGCCAGCGCGACCACCCCCCTCAGACACCACCGACGCACCTACTCCATCGGTGAGCTGTCGCGGCTGTTCGAGGTGACGCCCCGCACCATCCGCTTCTACGAGCAGGAGGGGCTGCTGGCCCCGGAGCGGCGCGGCCAGACCCGTATCTACCACGAGAAGGATCGGGTTCGCCTCAAGCTGACCCTGAGGGGCAAGCGCCTCGGCTTTACCCTGGCGGAGATTCGCGAGGTCATCGAGCTCTACGACGCCATGCCGGATGGCAATACGCGTCAGTTGCAGCGCATGCTGGAGATCCTCAGTGCCAAGCGGGCCGAGATGCAGGCGCGCCTGGAGGATATCCGCCTGATGCAGCAGGAGCTCGACGAAGTGGAGAGCCGTTGCCGCAGCGTCCTCGAGCAGCTGGATCGCCACGACGTCACCTGAGTCGGCCCCGCTCCCGTCATGGACACCCGGCGGCGTCCTCGGCGTCGCCTTCGCAACAATAACAAGCCTTATCCATCAAGGAGCCAGCATGACGCCTCAGCCTGCCAGCTATGTCAGTGGAATCAGCGATACGCCCCTCAAGGGCCAGACCATCGGCGACTGCTTCGACACCACCGCGGCTCGCTTCCCGGATCGGGAGGCCCTGATCAGCCGACACCAGGGCATACGCTATCGTTGGCGGGAACTTCAGGCCGCGGTCAACCGGACCGCCCGCGCCCTGCTGGCGCTTGGCGTCGCCAAGGGCGACCGGGTGGGGATCTGGTCCCCCAACTGCGCCGAGTGGACCCTGACCCAGTTCGCCACCGCCAAGATCGGCGCCATCCTGGTCAATATCAATCCCAGCTACCGCACCCATGAACTGGAGTACGCCCTCAAGCAGTCGGGCACCTCGACACTGATCCTGCAGGGGGCCTTCAAGAGCTCGGACTATGTGGCGACCCTGGCAGAGCTGGTGCCGGAATTGCAGGCTAGTGATCCCGCCTCGCTGCAGAGCGCCCGGCTCCCCGAGCTCAAGCGGGTGATCTGCCTGGACACCGAGCGCACCCTGCCCGGCATGCTCAGCTGGCAGGCCCTCCAGGGCAAGGCCGAGGCGGTGGGCGAGGCGCGCCTGGCCGAGGTGCAGGCAAGCCTGCAGTTCGACGAGCCGATCAATATCCAGTACACCTCCGGGACCACCGGGGCCCCCAAGGGAGCCACCCTCTCCCACCACAATATCCTCAACAATGGCTTCTTCGTCGCCCGCACCATGAAGCTGAGCGAGGCCGATCGGATGGTGATCCCGGTGCCCCTCTACCACTGCTTCGGCATGGTGATGGGCAACCTGGGCTGCGTCACCCATGGCGCCACCATGATCTACCCCGGCGATGGCTTCGACCCGGAGAGTACCCTGAGCGCCGTGGCCGAGGAGCGCGCCACCGCCCTCTACGGGGTACCCACCATGTTTATCGCCGAACTGGAGCACCCCGACTTCGCCGGCTTCGACCTCTCCAGCCTGCGCACCGGCATCATGGCCGGCTCCATCTGCCCCATCGAGGTGATGCGCAAGGTGATCGACAAGATGCACATGGAGGAGGTCACCATCTGCTACGGCATGACCGAGACCAGCCCGGTCAGCTTCCAGACCCGTACCGACGCCCCCCTGGAGAAGCGCGTCACCACCGTGGGCACCATTCATCCCCACCTGGAGGTGAAGCTGGTCGACCCGGAGACCGGCGCCGTGGTGCCCCTGGGCACCACCGGCGAGCTCTGTACCCGTGGCTACAGCGTGATGCTCGGCTACTGGAACAACGAGGCGGCCACCGCCAAGGCCATCGATGACGCCGGCTGGATGCATACCGGCGACCTGGCGAGCATGGACGATGAGGGCTATGTGGCCATCGTCGGACGCATCAAGGACATGATCATCCGCGGCGGCGAGAACATCTATCCCCGGGAGATCGAGGACTTCCTCTACACCCACCCGGCCATCTCCGATGTGCAGGTGATCGGCGTGCCCGACGAGAAGTACGGCGAGGAAGTGATGGCCTGGGTCAAGCTCAGCGACGGCGAGCACCTCGACGAGGCGGGCCTCAAGGCCTTCTGCCAGGGCCAGATCGCCCACTACAAGGTTCCGCGCTACGTGAAGTTCGTCGATGAGTTTCCGATGACCGTCACCGGCAAGATCCAGAAATTCAAGATGCGCGAGGAAGCCACCCACGAACTGGGACTTGCCTAAGCCGGAAGCTGAATAGCAGCCTAAATAACACCGCCTCCGAGGCAAGACCTCGGAGGCGGTTTTTCTTCCAGCTTCAGGCTTGTGGCTTACAGTCCCTTCGGGGCAAAGATCCCCGGGGCGTTGCGCCAGTAGCCTTTGTAATCCATACCGAAACCGAATACGTAACGGTCCTCGACCTCGAGGCTGCAGTAGTCGGCGCGGAGTCCCGGCACCGCCTTGCGCTCGTGGGTCTTGTCCACCAGCACGGCGGTGGAGACGCTGGCCGCCCCCGCCTCGCGGCAGTAGTCGAGAATCGCCGCCAGGGTGGCGCCCTCGTCGAGGATATCGTCGACGATCACCACATGGCGGCCGGCCATGGGAATCTCCGGAGAGACCCGCCAGAACAGCTCGCCACCGCGGATCCCCCCCCGGTAGCGGGTGGCATGCAGGTAGTCCACCTCCAGGGGGAAACCCAGGCGAGTCAACAGGTGGCCGGTGGTGATCAGGCCACCGTTCATTACGCAGTAGAAGACCGGCAGCTTGTCGCCCAGGTCGGCGGTGATCTGCTCGGCCATGCGATCCAGGGCGCGTTCGACCGCTTCCTGGGTGATCAGGCAGTCGGCATCGGCCATCACATCGCGCATGGTGGTCAGGGATTCATGGTGCTCGGGGGCCAGTCGCGTCATGGGCTCGCTCTCGAAGTCGGCTAAGACGGCGACGCCGGATAAGCGCCGCCGGGGGCTAGTTAGGGGCCGGTCAGGATGGCTCGGCCAGGGATTCCAGCTGGGCATGAACCCGGCGCCAGCGGGACAGTGCCGGCAGGGCCTCGAGGCTGGGGCGGGCCCGGCAGTAGCGCAGCTTGGCCTGACGCTTGCAGGCACGTCCCTGGCAGGCGTCCAGCACCTCCAGGGCGGCGGCGCGATCATTGCAGATCAGCACCATGTCGCAGCCCGCCTCGAGGGCGGCCAGGGCCCGCTCGCCGGGGCTGCCGGCCACGGCGGCGCCGGCCATGCCGAGATCATCGGAGAAGATGGTGCCCTTGAAGCCGAGCTCCTCGCGCAGCAGGCCCAGCCAGCTGCGCGAGAAGCCGGCGGGACGCTCGTCGAAGGCGGAATAGACCACATGGGCCGGCATCACGCCGTCCAGCTCCCCGGCCAGTTCGGCGAAGGGCAGCAGGTCATGGGCCCGCAGCGCCTCCAGGGGGCGCGGGTCCACCGGGAGCTCCCGGTGGGAGTCGGCGGCGACGCCGCCATGGCCGGGGAAGTGCTTGCCCACGGCGACCATGCCCGCCTCGTGAAGCCCCTTGATAAAGGCCCGGCCCAGCAGGCTGACCACCTGGGGGTCGGCGGAGAAGCTGCGATCGCCGATCACCGCGGAGTCGCCGCCATCCACGTCCAGCACCGGGGCAAAGGAGAGATCGAGGCCGCAGGCGGCCATCTCCATGCCCAGTAGCCAGCCGGCATCCTGGCAGCGCTGCACCACGGCCTGCGGGTCCTCGGAGAAGCCCTCGGCGAGTCGCGCCATGGAGGGCAGCCGGGTCACGCCCTCGTGGAGGCGCTGCACCCGGCCGCCCTCCTGGTCGATGGCCAGCAGCAGGTCGGGGCGCAGACGGCGAATGGCCGCGCATAGCGCCTGGACCTGCCGGGCATCTTCGATGTTGCGGGAGAACAGGATCACGCCACCGACTTCGGGGCGCTTGAGCATGTCACCTTCCTCAGGGCGAAGCCGGGGGCCTTCCAGATCCAGCATCACCGAGCCGAGAGGTTGCGTCATGTTCATCTTCCTTGGCTGAAGAAGTGGGGCATTCTAGACCAATGCCTGTTGGGACAACAGGGGCTCTCAGTCGTGGAGCCACACCGGGGTGCCCGGCGGCGCCGCGGCGAACAGCGCCAGGAGATCGTCGTCACGCAGGCGGATGCAGCCGTGGGAGGCCGCCACGCCCATGGGTTGATCCGGCGGGGTACCGTGCAGATAAATATAGCGACGCTGGCTATCCACGTCGCCGCCGCGGTTGTATCCCGGCTCCAGGCCGCACAGCCAGAGAATGCGAGTGAGGATAGTGTCGCGGCCCGTCAGCGCCACGGCGGGGTCGTAGACCTCGCCGGTGGGTCGTCGCCCGCGAAACACCGTGCCCCGGGGCCGATCGGCGCCGATGGCGGCGCGGATATAGTGCCAGCCCAGGGGGGTCTGACCGCTGCCCTCCCGCTGGCCGTTACCGGCCACCCCGCTGGAGACGGCATGAGTCGAGACCCGCTCGCGGCCCCGCCAGAGGGTCAGGCACTGGGCGTCGAGATCGATCTCCAGCCAGGGAGCGCTCTGGGGCGGCAGGGCCTCGAGTCGTGGCGTGCGCATGGCCTAGGCCACCGACTCGGCGGGCTCGGGCAGGGGGGCCTGCATGGCCGCCACCACCACCGGGCGCATGCGGCGGATCAGGTCGCGCACCGTGACCTGTTCGCCATAGTCCTGCTCGGCGATATCGCGCAGGGCGTCGAGGCCGGAGAGGGTGAAGATCACGCTGCCCAGCACGAAGTGCAGCCGCCAGAAGCGCTCGGCATCCGGAAGCTGCGGAGTGGCTCGGCGCACCAGTTCGGTGAACCGGGTAAAGACGCCACCATAGTGCTCCTGGATATAGCGGCGCAGGTGGCCCTGGGCCTGGCTGTAAGCGAGCCCCAGCAGGCGCATGAAGACCTTGAGGCTATTGCGCTCGGCAGGCACCTCCAGGACGGTGCGGGCCATGGTCTCGAGCAGGGTCTCCAGGGGGATATCGCGCCCCCGGTACTCCTCCTCCAGCTCATCCAGGGCGGCGTGGAAGCGTTCGGTGAAGGGATCCAGGTAGCGGGCGAAGACCGCCTGGATCAGCGACTTCTTGGAACCGAAGTGGTAGTTCACGGCGGCCAGGTTGACCTTGGCCTTGCTGGTAATATTGCGTAGCGACGTCTCGGCGAAACCGCGCTCGGCGAAGAGCACCTCGGCGGTATCGAGAATACGGGTCACGGTATCGGCTTGGGCCATCGGGCAGGACTCCCCCGGGCCGTCTCCTCCGGGCCCTCGTCGAGGGCCGCTGGCGGCGGGGCTCCCGCCCCGGGATAAGACGGCTGTTTAAAACGTCATACCTTCGAGTAATGCCGGGATAGTGGCATAAAACCACGCAGTTTAAAACGCCGTTACCCTCAGGATACGCAGCATGGCGGCGTAATGCTTACTGTATGTAAAACCATGCTGTATACTTGAACAAACCCTTGAATACGCCGTGGAGCCCACCATGAGCCGCCCCCTTACCCCGCGTCAGCAGAACGTCTACGACTTTATCGTCAAGACCCTCAACGACCAGGGCTACCCGCCGACTCGCGCCGAGATCGCTCGGGCCCTGGGCTTCCGCTCCCCCAATGCCGCCGAGGAGCATCTGCGCGCCCTGGAGCGCAAGGGGGTGATCCGCATGGTGGCCGGCACCTCCCGAGGCATTCGTCTGCCGGCCCAGGAGAGCGCCGAGGCGGAGAGCGACGCCACGCCCCCCGGGCTGCCGATCATCGGCGAGGTCGCCGCCGGCCACCCCATCCTGGCCACCGAGCATATCGACCGCTACTGCCCCCTGCCGCCGGAGTTCTTTACGCCCCGGGCCGACTACCTGCTGCGGGTGCGCGGCCTCTCGATGAAGGACGTGGGCATCCTCGAGGGGGACCTGCTGGCGGTGCACCGCACCGAGCGGGTGCGCGATGGCCAGATCGTGGTGGCCCGCCTCGAGGACGAGGTGACGGTGAAACGCTTTCGCCGCCAGGGCCCCCGGGTCTGGCTGGAGGCGGAGAACCCGGACTTCGCCCCCATCGAGGTGGACCTGCGCAACGAGGCCCTGGAGATCGAGGGTATCGGCGTGGGCGTGATTCGCGGCGGCAATGGCCAGGCGCTGAACTAGGACGCCATGGCGAACCGCAAGATTCTCCACGCCGACTGCGACTGCTTCTACGCGGCGGTGGAGATGCGCGACGACCCCGCCCTGCGCCAGGTGCCGCTGGCGGTGGGCGGGAGTCACGAGCGGCGCGGGGTCATCGCCACCTGCAACTATGCCGCCCGGGCCTTCGGGGTGCGCTCGGCGATGCCCACCGCCCGAGCCCGGCGGCTGTGCCCCGAGCTGGTGCTGCGGGCGCCGGACTTCGAGCGCTACCGGGCGGTATCCCGGGAGATCCTGGCCCTCTTCCACGAGCTGACGCCCCGGGTCGAGCCGCTCTCCCTGGACGAGGCCTACCTGGATATCAGCAGCGTGACCCGCTTCCAGGGCAGCGCCACCTGGATGGGCCAGTGGCTCAAGGCGGAGTGCCTGGCCCGCACCGGCATCATCCTCTCGGTGGGCGCCGCCCCCAACAAGTTCCTGGCCAAGGTGGCCAGCGACTGGGACAAGCCGGATGGCCTGACGGTGATTCCCCCGGAAGCGGTGGAGGCCTTCGTCGCCGCCCTGCCGGTCGATCGCCTGCCCGGGGTGGGGCCGGCCACCGCCGCCAGGCTCGAGGCACTCGGCATCGACCGCTGCGAGACGCTTCGCACTCTGCCCCGGGAGGCCCTGATCGAGCAGTTCGGCAAGTTCGGCCAGCGCCTCTTCGAGCTCTGCCGGGGCCAGGACGAGCGCGAGGTCCGCCCCCAACGGGAACGCAAGTCAGTCAGCGTGGAGACCACCTTTCCCCGGGACCTGCCCGACCTGGCCAGCTGCCAGGCCGCCCTGCCCGACCTGGTGGCTCGCCTGGAGGCACGCCTGGCCCGCCACGGCCACCCCCCGCCGAGCCACGCCTTCGTCAAGGTGCGCTTCAATGACTTCAGCCTCACGACCCTGGAGGGCAGCGCCCCCTGGGAGAGCCTGATGAGCCAGGCCTGGGGACGCGGCGCTCGCCCGGTGCGCCTGCTGGGGGTCGGGGTGCGCCTGCGCCCGCCGGAGGCGCGGCGCCAGCTGCCCCTCTTCGACGAAGCCCCCTGAACAGACACCCGGCTCCCCGATCGCCCCCAAGCCACCGGCTCACGGGGCGACCAGCTCCCAGGCCCTCGCCTCCACCAGCACCACCCAGAGCCCCAGGGCGATAAAGAGCGCGCTGGCCAGCCGGTGCACCAGGCGGACCGGCAGCCGCTCGCTGAAACGCGCCCCCAGCCACAGCACCGGGGCGTTGGCCGCCAGCATCCCCAGGGTGGTGCCCAGGGTCACCGCCAGCACCGCTTCGAAGCGAGCCGCCAGCAGCACGGTGGCGATCTGGGTCTTGTCGCCGATCTCGGCCAGGAAGAAGAGCACGAAGGAGGTAAAGAAGACCCCATGGCCCGGGGCCCCGGCATCCAGGCCGTCATCGTCGTCGGGGCGCAGCAGCCAGAGCCCCATGGCGACACAGGCCAGCCCCACCGCCAGGGTCATCCACTGGGCATCGATCCAGCCGGTCAGGGCCGCCCCCACCCAGGCGGAGACACCGTGATTGATCAGGGTCGCGAGAAGAATCGCCCAGAAGATGGGCCAGGGTCGGGAGAAGCGCGCCACCAGCAGCAGGGCCAGAAGCTGGGTCTTGTCGCCGATTTCGGCGAGACCCACCGCCAGGGTCGAGGTGATCAGGGCTTCCAAGGAACAGGACTCCACGGCCGGCTCGGACAGACAGAACATGGTCGCCGCCGGCCTCGGAAGCGCCCATGTTCTGAGTCTCGTCGAACCACGCCGCGTGGTCGCCGGCACCATGGTCGAGGGCGACCAAAGCTGTTGATACCGGCCTTTCTCGAGCGTCGCCAGGGCGGCGACCGGAAAGTGACTACTCCCCCAAAACGCTTGTCACTATAACCACTTAGGCGATAATCGCCAAGATCTATTTGCCCACCCCTACTTGGTATCGATATAGCGGTGGCGATTGAAGGTGGCCACCCAGTCGGGATGATAGACCAGCATCAGGCTCAGCAGCATGCCGGTGATAAAGGCCTCGGAGGGCATCAGCAGCGGCAGGAAACGGACATACTCGGTGACCAGGAACCACGCCTCCGGATCGGTGGTGCCGAGCCCGACGATGGCCAGCACGCTGAGCCCTGCCGCCAGGGTGGCGAAGGCGGTGCCGAAGAAACCGCAGACGAAGAGAAACACCGCCAGGTTATCCGCCAGCCAGCGGTCCACCAGTCGCCAGGCCACCACCATCACCAGGGCCGGCACCACCCCGCTGACCAGCACATTGACTCCCAGCAAGGGCCAGGCCACCTTGCCCACCGCCAGCATGGCGACATTGACCGCCAGGTTGACCAGCAGCGCCAGGGGCGCCTTGAACATCAGCGTCAGCAGCGCCGTGAAGGTCAGATGCAGGGTCAGCCAGTCCACCGCCTGGGCGCGCAGTTGCCACATCAGCATCACCGCCACCGCCGCGGCCATCAGCCGATGCTGGGCGGCGGGCTCAGCGGAGAGGGCTCGCCAGGGGCGCTGGGCCAGCGCCAGGCCCAGCACCCCCGCCGACAGCAACCATCCGGTCACCAGCATCCAGGGGGCCAGCAGGATCTCGGCGAAGGTCATGGTGTCGCCTCAGGCGAAGACCACGGTCTTGTTGCCGTGGATCAGCACCCGATCCTCCAGATGCCAGCGCAGCCCCCGGGCCAGCACCGCCTTCTCCACATCGCGGCCGAAGCGCACCAGGTCCGCCGGGGTGTGGCAGTGGCTGACCCGGTGGATGTCCTGCTCGATGATGGGGCCGGCATCCAGCTCGGAGGTCACGTAGTGGCAGGTGGCGCCGATCAGCTTGACGCCCCGCTCATAGGCCTGGTGATAGGGCCTGGCGCCGGCGAAAGAGGGCAGGAAGCTGTGGTGGATATTGATCACCCGGCCGGCGTAGCGCTCGCAGAGCCCCGGCGGCAGGATCTGCATGTAGCGGGCCAGCACCACCGAGTCCGCCTCCGCGGCCTCCACCAGACGCTCCACTTCGGCGAAGGCGGCGCCCTTGTCGGCGGGGTCCACCGGCACATGGTGATAGGGAATGCCGTGCCACTCGACCAGGGCACGCAGGTCCTCGTGATTGGAGATCACGCAGGGGATCTCGCACTCCAGCTCACCGGCGGTCCAGCGATAGAGCAGATCCACCAGGCAGTGGGAGGCCTTGGAGACCATCAGCACCACCCGCCGGCGACGGGCGGTGTCGGTCAGCGCCCAGTCCATGGCGAATTCTTGAGCGATGGGGGCGAAGGCGGCGCGGAAGTCCTCGGCATCCAGGGGCATGGAGTCGGCCTGGATCTCGTAGCGCATAAAGAAGCGCCCGGTCTCGAGGTCCGAGTGCTGATTGGCCTCGGTAATGGAGCCGCCCTGGTTGGCGATAAACCCGGAGACCCGGGAGACGATCCCCACCCGATCCGGGCAGGAGACCACCAGGCGATAATAGTGCGACATGGAGAGGGTATCCGTCTTCAGAATCAAGCCATAGGAGGGGGCAGAGTGTACCCAATTCGGCGCCGACGGAACACGCCCGCCGCCCCCGCATTGTGGACCCCGCCGCCCTTCCCGTATGATGGGCGATTCCGTCAGATGATCGCCTTGCCCATGTCACGCCCTCGAGTCCAGATTCGCCCCCGCAGCCAGCCGCCCCTCTATTTTCTACCGCTGGGGGGCTGTGGCGAGATCGGCATGAATCTCAATCTCTACGGGCAGGACGGTCATTGGATCGCCGTGGACTGCGGCATGATGATCCGCCAGGACCTGCCCGATGCCCCGCTTCAGGTGCCTAACCTGGCCGCCCTGACCACCCTGGATATCCGCCCCCAGGCGCTCTACATCACCCACGGCCACGAGGACCATATCGGCGCCGCCGCCTGGTTGTGGCCCAAGCTCGGCTGCCCCATCTATGCCACGCCACTGGCCGCCGGCCTGCTGCGCGCCAAGTTCGTGGAGCAGAACCTGGCCTGCGAGGCGATCCGGGTCATCGAGCCGGGCGAGGCCTACGAGAGCGGACCCTTCACCCTGCGCCTGTTGCCCCTGACCCACTCGATCCCCGAGAGTTGCGCCCTGCTGATCACCACCCCCCAGCAACGCATCCTGCATACCGGTGACTGGAAGCTCGATCCGGATCCGGTGATCGGCGATCCGGTGGACGAGGCCCTCTACCGGGCCCTGGCCCCCATCGATCTGGTGGTGGGCGACTCCACCAATGCCCCCCTGCCCGGCCATTCGCGCAGCGAAGGCGAGGTGGCCGAGGCCCTGGAGCGCCTGCTCCCCACCTGCCAGGGCCGGGTGGTGGTGAGTTGCTTCGCCAGCAACCTGGCTCGAGTGCTCTCGGTGGCCCGGGCCGGGGCCCGCTGCGGTCGGCGCATCAGCCTGATGGGCCGCGCCATGGAGCGCATGGTGGGAGTGGCCCGGGGCCTGGGCTACCTGGACGACCTGCCGCCCCTGGTGCCGACCCGGGACCTGGGTTACCTGCCCCCCGAGGAGGTGTTGGTGATCGCCACCGGTAGCCAGGGAGAGCCCCGGGCCGCCCTGTCGCGACTGGCCCAGGGGCGCCACCCTCACCTCGAACTCTCCGCCGGCGATAGCGTGATCTTCTCCGCCAAGGCGATTCCCGGCAACGAGCGACTGATCGAACGCCTGCAGGGCGGCCTCAAGCGGCTGGGCGTGGCGATACTCGATGAGAGCGATCATCCGGAACTGCACGCCTCCGGGCACCCCGCTCAGGAGGAGCTCACCACCCTCTACGACTGGGTCAAGCCGCGGCGACTACTGCCGGTACACGGCGAACACCGCCACCAGGAGGCCCATCAGGCCCTGGCCGAGCAGTTGGGCATCGGCGCCCCGCTGATTCCCGCCAATGGCGACCTGATCCGCCTCGACGCCGAGGGACTCCATCGCGAGGCCCGCCACCCGGAGCCGCCCTGCCTGGTCCCCCAGCACGGCGGCCAACCCCGCCCCTCCAGGGGCAGCAACCCGCTGCCCTCACGTCGCCATCCTCCCCTGTTCCTGGCCCTGCCGGTGCTGCCCATGGAAGACCGGGGGTGGGCCCGGGTCGGCCGGTTGCTGCTGGACTTCCCCGACGCCTTGCCCCTGGACGAGAGTGCCTTCGGCGACTGGCTGGACGATCACCTGGCCCAGGCCAGGGGCGATACCCTAGTGGCCTTGCGCGGGGAACTGGAACCGGGATTGCTGCGCTATTTCGACCAGCACCTGCGCCGCCCCATCACCCTGCACCTGCAGCTTTTCGCCGCCGACCCCCTGGCCCCCTGAGGGTCATGAAACACCAAGAGGCGAGCCCTTGGGCTCGCCTCTTGATCCGACTGATCCGACGCTTGACGCTCGACCGGGCAGGACTCAGGACCCCTTCTTCTTGGGGGGACGGCCACGGCGCTTGGGCTGCTCGGAGACCAGATCCTCCAGGGAAAGCCCCGCCTCGTTGATCGCCTCACGAATCTCGGCCAGCTTACGCTCCTTCATCGCCTCTTCCTGCTGACGACGCACCTCATCCTGCTGCTTCTGCTCGATGACCTCGCCGATCACTTCGGCCAACTTGTGCAGTTGCTCCGTGCTGAGCTGACGCGCCGCGGCACGAGCGACATTCTTGTTACGCGCGATTCTCTCCAGAGATTCGACGGACATTGGCCTCCTCCACTTCAGGAATCCGGGTTGAATTTGCAGCCTTACTGAATTCGAAGTATATGCACCCACGGCGGTTTAGCAAGCAGGATGACCGTGAAAAGGCCCCCCATGACAGAGAGAAATTCCTCTGCTCGGGAGACGAAAAAGGGAGGCCTTGGCCTCCCGATCTCCCGCACCCGGTGACGGGTCGACGCCCTTAGCCACCGGTCATATTCATGAACCGTACCACCTGGACATCCCCATCGGTGGTGAAGTGATGGCGCTCCGGCTTCAACGGCATGGCGTCGACGATAGCCGCCTTGAGCCGCTCCAGATCACCGGGATAACGACGCAGGACGGCACGGAGATCCACCGAGTGTTCATTGCCCAGGCACAGCAGCAAGCGCCCCTCCACCGTGACCCTCACCCGGTTGCAGCTGGCGCAGAAGTTGTGGCTGTGAGGCGAGATGAAACCGATACGGCTGGCATGGTCGGCCATGCGGAAATAGCGCGAGGGGCCCGGCGTGGTCTCGGGCGTCGGCGCCAGGGAATAGCGGGCCTCGATCAGCGCCTGCACCTCGTCACTGGAGCAGTAGGTCTCCTCACGGCCATGGTCGGAGACCTGCCCCAGGGGCATCTCCTCGATAAAGCTGATATCCAGCGCCTCGCGGCGGGCGAACTCGACCAGGTCGAGCACCTCGTCGTCGTTGCGTCCCTTGAGGATCACCGCATTGAGCTTGATCCTCTCGAAACCGGCATCCTGGGCGGCATGAATGCCGTCGATCACCTTGTGCAGGTCGCCGGTGCGCGTCAGGTGCCGAAACTTGTCGGCATCGAGGGAATCGAGGCTGATGTTGAGTCGCCCCAGGCCGCCATGCCGCAGGGCCGGCGCCCGCTTGCGCAGGCCCGCCCCATTGGTGGTCATGGCAAAGTCCCGAAGACCATCCAGGCCCCCCACTTCCGTTACCAGCGACTCGATGCCGCGACGCACCAGAGGCTCGCCGCCGGTGAGACGAATCTTGGCCACCCCCAGCTCGACGAAGGCTCGGGCCACCTGGGCCAGCTCCTCCAGGGTCAGCACCTGGGCCCGGGGCAGGAAGGTCATCTCCTCGCTCATGCAATAGACGCAGCGAAAATCGCAGCGATCGGTCACCGAGAGACGCACATAATCGACCCGGCGGCCGAAGTCATCGATCAGGGATGGGGTCATGTCGTCTCCTCCCAGCGCTGGGCATCCTGGTGGTCGCTGGCGCGTTCGGCCACCCAGTAGTGGCCGCTGGCGGTGTGTTCCTTCTTCCAGAAAGGTGCCCGGGTCTTGAGGTAGTCCATGATGAAGTCGCAGGCCTCGAAGGCGGCACGCCGGTGAGCGCTGGCCACCACCACCAGCACGATGGAATCCCCCGGCGTCAGGTGCCCCACCCGGTGGATCAGGCGCACCCCCTGCAGGGGCCAGCGCGCCTCGGCCTCGGCGACGATCTCGCCCAGGGCGGCCTCGGTCATGCCCGGGTAATGCTCGAGGGTCAGCCCCTCCACCTCGGGCCGCTCGTTGAAGTCGCGCACTCGCCCCACGAAACTGACCAACGCGCCGATATCGGTTCGCCCCGCGCTCAGGGCATTCATTTCGGCCCCGGCATCGAAGGGGCCCTGCTGCACGCGGATCATCGTCACCCTCCCGTGACCGGTGGGAAGAAGGCCACCTCGTCGCCCTCGGTCAAGGGGGTCTGATCGCCCCCCATCACCTGATTGATGGCGCACAGGATACGCGCCTCCCTGAGCAGGGCGAAGGAGGCATCGCGGGCCTCGAGGGCCGCCTTGAGCCCCGCCACATCGGCACTGGGCAGGGCCTCCAGGGGAATCTCCAGCTCGCTGAGGCTGAGCCGCTCACGCAACTCCGCCAGGCACTTCACCCGCAGCAGGCTTCCCTGGGCCGCCTCGCCGAGGGCCACCACCCCGGGCGCATTGGTACCGGTGACGATGGGCGTCGGCGGCGTCACCCCACGACGATAGTCGCCGGACTGCCCGCCGCTCTTCGATTCCAGGCGCACCGCCTCGATCTGCATCGCCTTGTCCACCGCCTTGCACATGTCGTAGAGGGTCAGGCACGCCACCGAGACCGCGGTCAGCGCCTCCATCTCCACCCCGGTGCGACCATTGAGGCGGCACAACGCGCTCACCTCCACGCAGGAGGCCGCCTCGTCCAGGCGAAAGTCGACGACCACCTTGGAGAGCGGCAACGCATGACAGAGCGGAATCAGCTCGTGGGTACGCTTGGCGGCCTGGATGCCGGCGATGCGCGCGGTGGCCAGGACATCGCCCTTGGGCAAGCCCCCCTCCGCCAGCAGCGCCAGGGTCTCCGGCTTCATGGTGATGCGCCCGCTGGCGACCGCCTCGCGGCGGGTCTCGCCCTTGTCGGCCACGTCCACCATATGGGCTTCGCCGCGGGCATTGAGATGGGTCAGGCTCATGGCTGTATCCTGTCTAGCTGAAATCGTTGAGGAGTTGCAGGGTCACCGGCTCGCCCTCGGCCACCCCCTGGCGTTCGGCGTCCACCTCGATCAGGCAGTCGGCAAGCACCATGGAGGTGAGGATGCCCGACCCCTGGCGACCGGTGGGCCTCACCCAGAGCCGCCCCTCCCTATCACTGTGGTAGGTCCCGCGCAGGTAGTCGACCCGGCCGACACGACTGACCAGCGGTTCGGCGGCCAGGGCGGTGAGACGCCGCGGCTGCCATTCGGGCTGCCCCATCAGTCGACGCAGCACCGGCTGCACGAACTGCAGGAAGGTGACCATCACCGCCACCGGGTTGCCGGGCAGGCCGAAGAAGGGGGTACGCCCTTCCCCCAGCCAACCGCAGGCCAGGGGACGCCCCGGACGCATGGCGATACGCCAGAACCCCAGCTCGCCCACCTCGGCCAGGGCCGCCTTGATCCAGTCGGCCTGCCCCACCGAAACGCCACCGCTGGTAATCACCATATCGGCGTCCTGCGCCGCTTGCCGCAGAGCACCGACGACCGTCTCCCGGTCATCCGGCAGGATCCCCAGGTCGATCACCTGGCAGCCCAGGGCCTGTAGCAGGCCACGCAGCGAGTAACGATTGGCATCATAGATACCCGCCGCCGGCAGCGGCGCCCCCGGGGCCGTGACCTCATCGCCACTCGAGAAGATCGCCACCCGCGGGCGACGGTGGACCCGCGCCCCGGTCAAGCCCAGGGAAGCCAGCAGGCCCAACTGCGCCGCCCCCAGCCGGGTCCCGGCGGCCAGGGCCTGGCTGCCCCGGGCCACGTCCTCGCCGGCCCGGCGCACATGCTGGCCGCGGCGCACGGTTTCGGGGCGCGATACCTGCACCTGGCCGGCACCGGGGAACGCCAACTGTTCCTGCATGATCACCGTATCGGCACCTTCGGGCAGCGGCGCTCCGGTGGTGATGGTCACCGCCTCCCCGGCGGCCAGGGGGCGATCGAGCCGGCCACCGGCCAGCACGCGCCCGACCAGGGCCAGCGCCGCCACCGGCTGCGGCCAGGCCAGGGCGATCCCGTCCATGGCCGCGTTGGTGTTCTGGGGCACATCGATCGGCGAATGGACCGCCTCCGCCAGCACCCGGCCCGACAGCTCGGCCAGGGGACACGCCTCGATCGCCAGGGGCTCGCCGACCAGGCCGGCGAGATGCCGCTGCGCCTCGGCCACCGAGAGCATTCGCTCACCGAGATCGAAACAGGAGAGCGTCATGCCGGCCCCTCCTCGCACCGCGGCCGAAAGACCGCGGGCCAGCGCCCCGGCCAGGCCGCCACCCAGTCGACCAGGGCCGCATGGTCGTTGAGGTCCAGGCCCACGACCCCTTCCGGCAGGGTCAGGGGCGAGGGACTGGCCACCGCCTGGACCCAGGGGTCCTGCGGCGCCAGCAGCGGCTTGCCGAGCTCGGCGCGGTGCAACTCCAGCTTGGGCAGCGGCCAGGCCTTGAAGCCCTCCACCAGCACCAGGTCGGGCCGACGCGGCCGCAGCAGCTCGATCAGCTCGGGCAGGTCGGGATCCTCCTCGCCGGGGGCTTCGAACATCAGGGCCACCCGACGCCGGGAGGCCACCAGCATGGGGGCGGCGCCGGCCTGGCGCAGGCGATGGCTGTCCTTGCCGGGGCGATCCACCTCGAAATCATGGTGGGCATGCTTGATCACCGCCACCCTGAGGCCGCGCTCGGCCAGGCGCGGCAGCAGCGCCTCCAGCAGGGTGGTCTTGCCGGTGCCGCTCCAGGCGGCGATGCCCAGCAGCGGCAGTGTCTCGCCCCTCAGGGCGCCTTGTTCACCCCCCGTCATGGGCAACCTCCCCGCCGGGTGCAGAGAGTCGCGCCTCGAGGCGACGCTTCTCCTCCTCGGTATTGAGGTTGGCGAAGGCCTCGGGGACATCGGCGAAATCGACCCGGGCCCAGGCATGGCGCGCGTACCAGCGATCGATCTTGCGTTCCCCGCCGACCAGCGCCTGGCCCAGGTCCTCGGCCAGGTCACGGCGAATCAGCGCCACCACCGGATGGTCACGCTCGCCATCATGGGCGGTAGCGATGGCCGCCTCCCCGCGCCCGGCCCAGAGCCGGTCGAGCAGGTCCAGCGGCAGGCCGGGGCTGTCGCAGGGCACGACCAGCACCCAAGGGGTGGTGGCGGCGCAGAGCCCGCTCCAGATGCCCATCAAGGGCCCCTGGTAGCCCGTCTCCCGATCCGGGATCACCCGGTCGGCCCAGGGGGCGTAGGCCTCCCGGTGACGATTGGCGTTGATCAGCAACTCCGCCACTCGCCCCGCCAGGGGCCGGCGGGCATGGCTCACCAGGGGACGGCCGGCGAAATCGACCAACCCCTTGTCGACACCGCCCATGCGGCGCCCCTGCCCCCCGGCCAGGATCAGGCCGGTGACGAGGTGACGAGGCACTGCCTGCGAAAACTTGTCCATTTGGTCAACTTAGCATCCACGAAGTATTCTGGCTAGCTCCAGCGTACCCCATGGTTTCCAGGGACTCACCTCCAAAGACGACTTTCACCGTGAAATCCGCGCGCTGCGAGCCGCGGCTTAAGTTCATGGGCGGAAGCGGGTATGCTATGTCAAAGATCTTCAACATAAGGACCGGGACCCCATGGGTGGATTCGACGTCGGTGAACGTCTCAAGCAACTGCGCCTGGCACGCCAGCTCTCCCAGCGCGAGCTGGCCAAGCGAGCCGGGGTGACCAACAGCACCATCTCCCTGATCGAGCAGAACAGCGTCAGCCCCTCGGTGAGCTCCTTGAAGAAGATTCTCGATGCGCTACCGGTCTCGATCAGCGAGTTTTTCGCCGGCGAAGGGCTCAGCCAGGAGCAGGTCTTCTATCGCGCCGAGGAGTTGACCGAGATCGGCGACGGCACCCTCTCCTGGAAACTGGTGGGCGCCCGCCGCCCCAATCGCAGCATGTCGATCATCCATGAGCACTACCCCCCCGGCGCCGATACCGGCGAGGAGATGCTCGAGCACGAGGGGGAGGAAGGCGGCGTGATCATCTCCGGCACCATCGAACTCACCGTGGGGAACGAGGTGCAGCTATTGACCGCCGGCGACGCCTACTATTTCGACTCGCGGCTGCCCCACCGCTTCCGCAATATGAGCGACAACGAGTGCGTGATCGTCAGCGCGAACAACCCGCCCTCCTTCTCCGACGGCGGCACCGAGCAGCACCACGCCTGAGCCCGGTAGCATCGGCGGTACCGCACTGAATCAGCGCCGCTAGCACAAGCCCGCCGCCCTCCTTCTCCGACGGCGGCACCGAGCAGCACCACGCCTGAGCCCGGTAGCATCGGCGGTACCGCGCTGAATCAGCGCCGCTAACACAAG
>NZ_JADOTW010000040.1 GCF_015645095.1 Halomonas sp. 328 | reverse complement strand
CAAGCACTTTTGCCACTCATTGCCGCCGGTGACGATGGCCGTCGCTGGCAGCGGATGCGTACTTTACGGATTTACCGTGGCCCCTGCAAGCCCTATTTTCCAGAAAGTTACCCACAGCCGGAAAAGGCCGACCGCCTGTGGATGAATCCATGGGCCGGAGACGACAACGCCCGCTCGGAAGCGGGCGTTGTTCACGGCGAACGGGCATGGCCCCTCAGGCGATGGTTACCCGGGCATAGCGCTTCTTGCCGGCCTGGATCACATAGCTCTTGCCGCTCTCGAGCATCAGGTCGCGGGGGGCCACCTCACCGTCCACCTTGACCCGACCATTGCCCAGCATGTCCTTGGCCTGGGCACTGTTATTGGCCAGCCCGGAGCGATTGAGCACGGCGGCAATCGGGGCCTGGGCACCGTCGAAATCGACGCTCACCTCCGGCAGGTCCTCCGGCAGCTCACCATCGGCCAACTGGTTACCGGCAGACTTGTGGGCATTGGCCGCGGCCTCTTCGCCGTGATAGCGGGCGATCAGCTCGCGAGCCAGGACCATCTTGATGTCGCGGGGGTTGGCGCCGGCGGCCATGTCGCGCTTGAGCGCCTCCAGCTCCTCGTTACTCTTCAGCGAGAGCAGTTCGAAGTAGCGCCAGATCAAGCTGTCGGGCATGGAGACCAGCTTGTTGAACATCACGCCCGGGGCCTCGTCGACGCCCACATAGTTGCCCAGCGACTTGGACATCTTCTGCACGCCGTCCAGGCCCTCGAGCAGCGGCATGGTGATCACCACCTGGGGCTCCATGCCGTAGTGCTTCTGCACCTCGCGCCCCATCAGCAGGTTGAACTTCTGATCGGTGCCACCCATCTCGATGTCCGCCTCCAGGGCCACGGAGTCGTAGCCCTGCACCAGCGGGTAGAGAAACTCGTGAATGGAGATGGACTGGCCAGCCTTGTAGCGCTTCTCGAAGTCATCGCGCTCGAGCATCCGTGCCACGGTGCTCTGGGCCGCCAGCTCGATCATCCGGGCGGCATTGAGTTCGCTGAACCACTCGGAGTTGAAGCGCACCTCGGTTTTCTCGGGGTCGAGGATCTTGAACACCTGCTCCTTGTAGGTCTGGGCGTTGGCCTTGACCTCTTCTTCGGTGAGCGGCTTGCGGGTGACGTTCTTGCCGGTGGGATCGCCGATGCGCCCGGTGAAGTCGCCGATCAGGAAGATGATCTGATGCCCCAGGTCCTGAAACTGGCGCATCTTGGTGAGCAGCACGCTATGCCCCAGGTGCAGATCCGGGGCCGTGGGGTCGAACCCCGCCTTGATACGCAGCTTGCGCCCCGAGGCGAGCTTCTTCTTCAGCTCGTCCTCCAGCAGGATTTCATTGGTACCGCGCTTCAACAGCGCCAGCGCGCTCTCGACATCGGTCATCGTACCCTTACTCCACAGAAAGCGGTGTTGACGGCAAAACAGCTTGACGAATGGGACGGGATGTTAGCATGTCTTGCCCAGCACCGTTGAGAGCCTGCGAGGAGTCGCCAAGATGCCGCTATATATCGGCCTGATGTCGGGCACCAGCCTGGATGCCATCGATGCCGCCCTGGTGGACTGCAGCGCCCCGGCACCACGCCTGCTGGCGACCCGGGGGGGGGCCATGCCCGAGACGCTACGCAGGCTGCTGTTGCGCCTCTGCCATGCCGAGGGCGCTTCCTTCCGTGAACTGGCCGAGGCGGAGGAGACCTTCTGTCGGCTACAGGCCCAAGCGGTCACCGAACTGCTCGAGACCAGCGGCACCACTATCACGGAAATCGCCGCCATCGGCAGCCATGGCCAGACCCTCGAGCACGCCCCCGAGGGCCACGCTGGCGGTGCGCCCTACACTCTGCAGCTGGACAACCCCAGCCGGCTGGCGGAACTCACCGGCATTAGCGTGGTGGCCGATTTTCGCCGTCGCGACCTGGCCGCCGGTGGCCAGGCCGCCCCCCTGGCGCCGGCCTTCCACCAGGCGCTGTTTCGTCACCCCGAGGAGTGGCGCCTGGTGCTCAACCTGGGCGGCTATGCCAACCTGACCCTGCTGCCGCCGACCGGTCACCCGGCCGCCGTGCTGGGTTTCGATAGCGGCCCCGCCAATGCCCTGCTGGATGGCTGGTATCAGCGCCATCAGGGCGGACGCTTCGACGCCGATGGCGCCTGGGCCGCCGGCGGCCGTGTCGACGAGGCCCTGCTGGCTCGCCTGCTGGCCGATGACTACTTCCGGCGCTCGCCGCCCAAGAGCACCGGTCGTGAATACTTCCACCTGGCCTGGCTGGAGCGTCATCTCGATGGCCATGAGCCGCCCCGGGACGTCCAGGCGACCCTGGCCGAGCTGACCGCCGCCAGCGTGGCCCTGGCCATCGAGCAGCTCTCCACGGACCTGCCCGAGGCCCGGCCCGCCCGGCTGCTGCCCTGTGGCGGAGGCGCCCATAACCCCCACCTGCTGAGTCGCCTCCAGGCCCGACTCCCGGGCCTGACACTGACGCCCTGCGCCGAGCTGGGCTGGCCCGCCGACTGGCTGGAGGCCGGCGCCTTCGCCTGGCTGGCCTATCGCCGCCTGAACGGGCTGCCCGGCAACCTGCCCTCGGTGACCGGCGCCAAGGGCCCCCGGGTGCTGGGCGGGGTCTACGCCGCCTGAACCGCCACGCTAAAAGTCATCCCCCGAGCGCAAGCTAAAGCGCTCGCTGCCACTCTTGGCCTGGTCCACCACTTCGCTGTTGGGATCGCCAAACTTGATCATCATGCGCAGGTCGTTGGCGGAGTCGGCATGCACCAGGGCCACGTCTTCGCTGACCACTCCCGCTCGATAGAGGTCATAGAGCGCCTGGTCGAAGGTCTGCATGCCCAGGTCCCGGGAGCGCGCCATGACATTCTTGATCTCGCTCACCTCGCCCTTGCGGATCAGGTCGCTGATCAGCGGCGAGCGCAGCATGATCTCGATGGCCGCGCGGCGCTCTCCCTGGGGAGTGGGCAGCAGCTGCTGGGCGACGATGGCGCGCAGGTTGAGGGAGAGGTCCAGCCACACCTGGTCGTGGCGCTCGGAGGGGAAGAAGTTGATGATCCGGTCCAGGGCCTGGTTGGCATTGTTGGCGTGCAGCGTCGCCAGGCAGAGGTGGCCGGTCTCGGCGAAGGTCAGGGCGTGCTCCATGGTCTCCCGGGTGCGCACCTCGCCGATCAGGATCACATCCGGGGCCTGGCGCAGGGTGTTCTTCAGCGCCACCTCGAAGGAGTCGGTATCGATGCCCACCTCGCGCTGGTTGATGATCGCCTTCTTGTGAGGGTGCACGTACTCGATGGGATCCTCGATGCTGATGATATGCCCCCCCAGCGTCTCGTTGCGCTGCTGGATCATCGCCGCCAGGGTGGTCGACTTGCCGGTGCCGGTGCCGCCCACCACGAATACCAGGCCGCGCTTGATCTCGGCCAGCTCGCCCAGGGCCGGCGGCAAATAGAGCTCCTCCAGGTGGGGAATATCGAAGGCGATACGCCGCAGCACCATGGCCGGCTGGTTGCGCTGCTGGAAGGCACTGACCCGGAAACGCCCCTTGCCCGGCAGGCTGATGGCGAAGTTGGCCTCGTGGTCGGTGGCGAAGCGCACCCGCTGGTTCTCCGGTACCGCCGCCTGCACCAGCTCGGTCACCTGGGCCTGGCTCAGCCCCTGTTCCCCCATGGGGGTCAGCTTGCCGGCGATCTTCAGGGTGGGCGGCGCCTTCACCGAGATCAGCAGATCCGAGGCCTCCTTATCCACCATGATCTGCAACAACTGCTCGAGCCATTCGTTCGCGGTCATGGGTTATCCCTCGCTCGTCTGGTTGGGGTAATGGCCGCCGACTCAGGTCGGCAGGATCGCCTTGGCCTTGGCCTGGGCCTCGTCCCGGGAGACCACGCCATCGCTGACCAGGCGCGCCAGGGCCGAATCCAGGGTCTGCATGCCCAGGTTGCCGCCGGTCTGGATCGCCGAGTAGAGCTGCGCCACCTTGTCCTCGCGGATCAGGTTGCGTACCGCCGCCGTGGCCACCAGGATTTCGTGGGCGGCCACTCGCCCTCCGCCGATACGCTTGAGCAGGGTCTGGGAGATCACCCCCTGCAAGGATTCGGAGAGCATGGAGCGCACCATGGTCTTCTCCTCGCCGGGGAAGACATCGATGATCCGGTCGATGGTCTTGGCCGCCGAGGTGGTATGCAGGGTGGCGAACACCAGGTGGCCGGTCTCCGCCGCGGTCAAGGCCAGGCGAATGGTCTCCAGGTCGCGCATCTCCCCCACCAGGATGACGTCTGGGTCCTCGCGCAGGGCGCTGCGCAGCGCCGGGGCGAAACCATGGGTATCGCGATGCAGCTCACGCTGATTGACCAGGCAGCGCTTGCTGCGGTGGACGAATTCCACCGGGTCCTCGATGGTCAGGATATGGTCGTAGCGAGTCTCGTTGACGTAGTCGACCAGCGCCGCCAGGGTGGTACTCTTGCCCGAGCCGGTGGGCCCGGTGACCAGCACCAGGCCACGCGGCATCAGCGCCAGGCGGCGAAAGACCTCGCCCAGCCCCAGGTCCTCCATGGTCATGATCTCGGCGGGAATCGTGCGGAAGGCGGCGCCGATGCCGCGCCCCTGGTTGAAGACATTGACACGGAAACGCGCCACCCCCGGCACCTCGAAGGAGAAGTCGGTCTCCAGGTGCTCCTCGAAGTCGCGGCGTTGCCGGTCGTTGAGAATGTCGTAGACCAGCTTGCGCACCTCGCGATCCTCCATGGCGGGCACGTTGAGGCGACGGATGTCGCCATCCACCCGGATCATCGGCGGCAATCCCGACGAGAGATGCAGATCCGAGGCGTTCTGCTTTGCCGAGAATGCCAGCAGTTCGGTAATATCCATGCGATTCCCCCTGTTCCCTGCTCCTAATTGTAAGGACGTGTATCAGTATGACAGAGGTTGCGCTTTCCGAGTCGTTGGCAGCGGCGAATCGACGCCTGGCCGAGGCCCTGGCCCAGGCCGGTCGCGAGCCCGCAACGGCGCGGCTGCTGGCGGTCAGCAAGACCAAGCCCGCGTTGATGGTGCGTGAAGCCTATCGACTCGGCCAGCGCGATTTCGGCGAAAACTACCTCCAGGAGGCCCTGGAGAAGCAGGAAGCCCTGGCCGATCTGCCCGATCTCGTCTGGCATTTCATCGGCCCCCTGCAATCCAACAAGAGCCGCGCCGTGGCCGAGCATTTCGCCTGGCTGCACAGCCTCGACCGGGAAAAGCTGGCCCGGCGCCTCTCCGAACAGCGCCCGGCGCATCTGCCACCGCTCAACGTCTGCCTGCAGGTCAATATCAGCGACGAGGCCACCAAGGCCGGCGTCACCCTCGACGACCTGCCGACCCTGGCCGAAACGGTCGTCGCCTTGCCGGGGCTCTGCCTGCGCGGCCTGATGGCGATTCCTGCCCCCGCCGAGGGGCTCGAGGCTCAGCGCCTTCCCTATGCCAGGCTGCGCCAGGCCCTGGAAGACTTGCGACAACGCTTCCCCGAGGCGCCCCTGGATACCCTCTCCATGGGCATGAGCGACGACCTGGAGGCCGCCATCGCCGAGGGGGCCACCTGGGTCCGCCTGGGCACGGCGATCTTCGGCGCCCGCCCCAAGACACCCCGGCCCTAGGCGACCACCTGGGCCCCACGCAGAGGAATCGATTCCCTATGGCTAGCCAAGTGACGTTCATCGGTGCCGGCAACATGGCCAGTGCCATCTTCGGCGGCATGATCGAGGGCGGCTACCCCGCCTCCGCCATCACCGCCACCTCACCCAGCGACGACCACCTGGCGCCGCTGCGCCAGCGTTATGGCATCCGTACCGAGACCGACAACGCCCAGGCGGTCGCCGACGCCGACGTGGTTGTGCTGGCGGTCAAGCCGCAGATCATGCGCGGCGTCTGCGAGGCGATGCGCGATGCCATCCAGGCCCGCAAGCCGCTGATCGTCTCGGTGGCCGCCGGCCTCTCCGCCGAGACCCTGGAGACCTGGCTGGGCGGCGAGCTGGCGGTGATTCGCTGCATGCCCAATACCCCCTCCCTGGTGGGCGCCGGCGCCTCCGGCCTCTACGCCAATGCACGAGTCAGCGAGGAACAGCGCCAGCTGGCCACCGGCCTGCTGGAAGCGGTAGGCCTGGTAGAGTGGGTCGAGGAGGAAGCCCTGCTGGAGGCGGTCACCGCCATCTCCGGTAGCGGCCCGGCCTACTTCTTCCTGTTCTTCGAGGCCCTGGAAGCCGCCGGCGTGCGCCTCGGCCTGCCCGCCGACAGCGCCCGCCGCCTGGCCCTGCAGACCGCCTATGGGGCGGCACGCATGGCCCAGCAGAGCGACAAGGACCCGGCCACCCTCAAGCAGAACGTGATGTCGCCGGGGGGCACCACCGAGCGCGCCATCCACAGCTTCGAGGACGCCGAGCTGCGCCGCATCGTCGAAGAGGCCACCGAGGCCTGCGCCGCCCGCGCCCGGGAGATGGCCCAGGAACTCGGCCAGTAACGCCGCCATTCGCATTCAGCCAACAAGGAGCCCCTTCTATGGGCAGTCAAGTGGGAAGCGCCGGCCTGCTGCTGGTCAACACCCTGATCAATATCTACCTCTTCCTGATGATGCTGCGCTTCCTGCTGCAGGCATCCCGGGCCGACTACTACAACCCCATCAGCCAGTCGGTGGTGAAGATCACCCAGCCGGTGGTCGGTCTCTTCCAGGGCTTCCTGCGCCCGGTGGGGCCCTTCGACCTGGCCACCCTGGGGGCCGCCTTCGTGATCAAGGCGATCAGCATCATCGCCATCCTGCAGATCGCCGGCATCGGCATGCCACCACTGGCCGGCGTGGCCATCGGCGCCGTGGCGGCCATCGCCAACGCCATCCTCAAGATCTACTTCTTCGCGCTGATCGCCATGATCATCCTCAGCTGGGTGGCCCCCAACGCCAGCCACCCCGGCGCCCTGCTGGTGATGCAGCTGGTGGAGCCGATCATGGCCCCGGTGCGCCGGGTGATTCCGCCGCTGGGCATGCTCGACCTCTCCCCCATCGTGGTGTTCATCGGCATCAGCATCATCGATGGTATCGTAGTAGGTTCGCTGACCCGCGCCGCCGGTATCTCCGGCCGCCTGGTCGGCCTGTAAGGCGGATGCCGCCCGCCGTGGCGGCACGCCCTTCGGCAACATAACGATACGACTGGACACCAAGGACCCCATGCCCGAGCTACCCCGCGATTCGGTCGGCCTGGTCACCCCGCAGACCGCGCACTTCGATGCGCCTCTCGAGCTGGCCTGCGGCCGCACCCTGCCCAGCTATGAACTGGTCTACGAGACTTACGGCGAACTCAATGCCGAACGCAGCAATGCGGTGCTGATCTGTCACGCCCTCTCCGGCCACCATCATGCCGCCGGCTACCACAGCCCCGACGACCGCAAGCCCGGCTGGTGGGATGCGCATATCGGCCCCGGCAAGAGCATCGACACCGAGCGCTTCTTCGTCGTCTCCCTGAACAACCTGGGTGGCTGCCACGGCAGCACCGGGCCGCTGAGTCACAATCCGGCCACCGGCCGCCAGTGGGGCCCCGACTTCCCGATGATGACGGTCACCGACTGGGTGCACAGCCAGGCGCGCCTGGCCGACCGCCTGGGCATCCAGCGCTTCGCCGCGGTGATCGGTGGCAGCCTGGGCGGCATGCAGGTGCTGCAGTGGAGCCTCAACTACCCGGAACGGGTGGCCAATGCCGCGGTGATCGCCGCCACCCCCAAGCTCTCGGCCCAGAACATCGCCTTCAACGAGGTGGCCCGCCAGGCGATCCGCTCCGATCCCGACTTCCATGACGGCCGGTATGCCGAGCACGACACCCTCCCCCGGCGCGGCCTCAAGCTGGCCAGGATGGTGGGGCATATCACCTACCTCTCCGAAGACGCCATGGGCAGCAAGTTCGGCCGCGACCTGCGCAGCGACGACTTCAACTTCGGCTACGACGTGGAGTTCCAGGTGGAGTCCTACTTGCGCTACCAGGGCGATACCTTCTCCAACAGCTTCGATGCCAACACCTACCTGTTGATGACCAAGGCGCTGGACTACTTCGACCCGGCGGCGCTGCATGGCGGCGACCTGGCCGCGGCCCTGGCCCCGGCCACTTGCCCCTTCCTGGTGGTGAGCTTCTCCACCGACTGGCGCTTCCCGCCGTCACGCTCCCGGGAACTGGTGGATGCCCTGATCCGCGCCGGCAAATCGGTCAGTTTCGCCAATATCGATTCGCCCCATGGCCATGACGCCTTCCTGCTGCCGGAGCCCCGCTACCAGGCGGTGTTCGCCGGCTTCATGACACGCGTGGCCCGTGACCTGAACCTGGAGGCCCACTGATGCGCGCCGACCTCAAGCTGATTCATGGCTGGGTGCCCGAGGGGGCCCGCATTCTCGACCTGGGCTGTGGCGACGGTACCCTGCTGGCGTCCCTGGCCCGGGACAAGAAGGTCACCGGCTATGGCCTGGAGATCGACCCCGATGGCATCACCGCCTGCATCGAGAAGGGCGTCAACGTCATCGAGCAGAACCTCGACGAGGGGCTGGCCAACTTCGACGATGATGCCTGCGACCTGGTGATCATGACCCAGGCCCTCCAGGCCCTGCGCCGCCCCGACCTGATGCTCGACGAGATGCTGCGGGTGGCCGGGGAGTGCATCATCACCTTCCCCAACTTCGCCTACTGGCGGCATCGTCTCTACCTGGGCTTCAAGGGCTATATGCCGGTCTCCAAGTCGCTGCCCCACGCCTGGTACGACACCCCCAACATCCACCTCTCGACCTTCAACGACTTTGAACGCCTGTGCCGCGACAAGGGTCTGATCATCAGCGACCGTGCGGTGGGCAACGGCGACCACGAAGGGCACTGGACCTCGCGACTGTGGCCTAACCTGTGTGGAGAGACCGCCATCTTCCGGGTCAGCCGGGGCCCCGGCGGTTAAGCCGAAGACCAGACAAGAGGACAACTCATGAAGGCCAAGAGACTCGGCGCCTGGATCGTCGCCAGCCTGCTGCTGTGGCTAGGAGCCAGCGCCGCCCAGGCCCAGCAGTTCGAACGGGTCGGCAACTACCAGATCCACTACAACGCCATCAACACCAGCTTCCTGACGCCGGAGGTGGCCGCGGCCCACAATATCCAGCGCAGCCAGGTCATGGCGCTGCTCAATGTCAGCGTGCTCGAGGAACAGGAGGACGGCACCACCCGCCCGGTGAACGCCTGGGTCAATGGCCGGGTCAGCAACCTGGCCGGCCAGCTGCAGAACCTGTCGTTCCGCACCGTGCGCGACGGCGAGGCGATCTACCACCTGGCCACCTTCCGCATCCAGGAGGACGAGCCGATGCGCTTCGAGCTCGAGGTCAGCTACGATCGCAACGCCGACCCCGCCCAGGTGGGTTTCATGCAACGCTTCTATATCGATCGCTGATGACCGCCATCGCCCACCGCTCAGCGCTCGACACCACCGGAGCCCTGGGCCTGCGCCTGCCGGACGGCCGTGAGGCCTTCCTGGTGCGGGTGCATGGCCGCATCACCGCCTTCGAGAACCGCTGCCCCCACCAGGGCATCGGCCTCGACTTCCAGCCCGATGTCTTCCTCGAACCCGGCGGCGAGCTGATCCAGTGCAGCATGCACGGCGCCCTCTTCCTGCCGGAGAACGGCGAGTGCGTCTTCGGCCCCTGCCAGGGCCGGCAACTAGCGCCGGTGGCGATCCGTATCGACGACAACGGCCAGATCCATCTGGCCGAGTGAATCGCGCCTGCCGCCGAGGCGTCGGAGCGCGGTAGCGGCTTGAGGAGAAGCATAAAGCCTCCCACAGCAGCCTGAGTGGCCACTGGTGCCGGGAGAGGCGCTGGTGTTGTGGGAGTTCGGGTTCCCCAGACGATGGGCGACGCAGTCGCCCTTGGTGACCGCCAAAGCCCTCCGGATCGCCCTTCGGGCGATATCGCGCGGAATCCGCGCTCCCACCATAGGTTGGGCGGTCTCTAGCACGGGTAGGGGCGCTGGTGTTGTGGGAGTTCGGGTTCCCCGGACGATTGGGCGACGCAGTCGCCCTTGGTGACCGCCAAAGTTTTCCGGATCGCCCTTCGGGCGATTTCGCCGAGACGTCAGATCAGCGGAACCGGGACGCCGGACCGCCGCGCTCCCAAGGGATATCGCTAGCTCAGATAAACCGGCAGCCGCCTGGCCAGGCGAATGTCCCGGGGCACCCCGGCCTCGGTGACCACCTCGCAGCCATAGGCCAGTACCTCGACCCCCGCCTCGGCGACCCGCTTCAGGGTCTCGGCATAGCGCGGGTCGAGGTGCGCCGCCGGGGCCACCGAGGGAATGGCGGTGTGGGCCACGCAGAACAGCAGCACCGCCCGATGCCCCTCCGCAGCCAGGCCCGCCAGCACCTCCAGGTGCTTGCGGCCCCGCTCGCTGACCGCGTCGGGGAAGTAGCCGCCGCCATCGGCCTCGCGCAGGGTCACCTGCTTGACCTCCACATAGGTCAGTGCCCCCTGGTCATCGCTCAGGCGAAAATCGAGGCGCGCCCCCTCCACCCGCGCCTCCCGCTTGAGCTCGGCGAAGCCGGCCAGCTCAGCGACCACCCCCTCGCGCAGCGCCGCCTCGACGATGCCATTGGCCCGCCCGGTATGCACCGAGGCGAAGGCAGTGTCGCCCTCCGGCTGGGGCAGCTCGATCAGTTCCCAGGTCCAGGCCAGCTTGCGCTTGGGGTTGTCGCTGGCGGCCAGCCAGACCCGGCAGCCCGGCACGTTCACCGCGCGCATGGAGCCAGTATTGGGGCAGTGGGCCACCACCAGGGAGCCATCGGCCAGCTCCACGTCGGCCAGGAAGCGCTTGTAGCGCCGGCGCAGGAGGCCAGGCGTCAGGGTGGGATACGTCATCACAGCCGCGCCGGGAAGCGTGGCTTGTAACGTCGACTCGGGCTGCCCGGGGTCAGGGGCGAAATCGCTCATCATAATCGCGCCAGGAAGCGTTCGAGGCGACTCAGGGCCTCCTCCAGGCGCGCCACCGAGGTGGTGAAGGCGATGCGCACATGGTGCTCGCCGCCGCGTACCGCGAAATCGATGCCCGGGGTGATGGCGACGTTCTCCTCCTCCAGCAGGCGCCGGCAGAAGGCCTGGCTGTCGCGGCTGTAGCGGGAAATATCCAGCCACACATAGAAGGCTCCCTGGGGCGGCAGCGAGGGGGCCAGGTCGAGGCGCGCCAGCCCCGCCAGCAGGGCGTCGCGGCGCCGCTCCAGCTCCCGGCGGCGCCCCTCCAGCTCATCGAGGCAGGCCGGGGTGAAGGCCGCCAGGGCGGCGTGCTGGGCCGGGGTGGAGGCGGCCAGGAAGACGTTCTGGGCCAGCCGCGTCAGGGGCTCCACCGCCGCCTCCGGTGCCAGCAGCCAGCCCAGGCGCCAGCCGGTCATGCCGAAATACTTGGAGAAGCTGTTGACCACGAAGGCCTCGGGGGCCAACGCCGCCGCCGAGACCGGCTCGACCCCATAGGTCAGCCCCTGGTAGATCTCGTCCACCAGCAGGGCCCCGCCACGCTCGTCGACTGCCGCGGCCACCGCCGCCAACTGGTCGGCATCGAGCATATGGCCGGTGGGATTGGAAGGCGTCGCCAGCATCGCCAGGCGCGTGGTGTCGCGCCAGTGACGGGCCACCAGCGCGGCATCCAGCTGCCAGCCGCTCGCCGGCCCCACCGGCACGGTATCCAGCTCGGCCTCGGCCAGGGCCATGAAGTGGCGATTGCAGGGGTAGGTGGGATCGGCCATCAACACCCGGTCGCCGCGCTGCACCAGCAACTGGCTAGCCAGCAGCAGGGCCCCGGAGGCGCCGGGGGTGACCAGGATACGCGCCGGGTCGACCTCGGCCCCGAAATGCTGGGCATAGTGGCCGGCGATAGCCTCGCGCAGCGCCGGCAGGCCCGCCGCCGGCGTATAGCGCGTCTGCCCCGCGGCCAGGGCCTGCTGCCCCGCCGCCACCACCGCCTCCGGAGTGGCGAAATCGGGCTCGCCGACTTCCAGGTGAATCACATCATGACCGGCGGCTTCCCGGCCCTGGGCCACCTCCAGCAAGCTCATCACCCGGAAGGGCTCGACGCGATCCAGCCGCGCGCTCCAACTCATGCGTTACTCTCCTTCAACGGCCGCGATCGGCCTCTCGATGACTCGCTATGGCACCTCTGACGGGGGCCAGGGTCCAATGGAATTGTAACCGGCTGTGGTATCGGCCGGCACCTCCAGATCATGTGACAGTTGCAATGCGGGCGTTTTTTCGCTAAATAAGCAAGGCTTTGGGCCGGCAGTAGTGCGCCTGCCCGACCGGGCATCGGCCCCAGTCACTCGAGTAATGAGGCAGCCCCCATGCCAGTAGCAGCACAAAAGACGGAAGCGCCAAAGAAATTCACCCCGTACGAAGCGGCAGCGGGTGAAGAGTACATGAACGAAAAGCAGCTGGAGCACTTCCGACAGATCCTGCTCGACTGGAAACAGGAGCTCATGGAAGAAGTGGACCGCACCGTGCGTCACCTGCAGGAAGACGCCAACAACTATGCGGACCCGGCGGATCGTGCCACCCAGGAAGAGGGTTTCAGCCTCGAGCTGCGAACCCGCGACCGGGAGCGCAAGCTGCTCAAGAAGATCAACGAGACCATCGAGAAGATCGACGAGGACGATTACGGCTTCTGCGAGGCCTGCGGCGTCGAGATCGGCATTCGTCGCCTCGAGGCACGCCCCACCGCCACCCTCTGCGTGGACTGCAAGACCCTGGCCGAGCTCAAGGAAAAGCAGCTCGGCGGCTAAGCGCCAGACGCGATGCAGTTAACGGGCACCCTCGGGTGCCCGTTTGCCTTTCCGCCGACGGAGTCTGCCATGCCCTCCTATCGAGGCCGCTTCGCCCCGACGCCCTCGGGCCCCCTGCATTTCGGTTCCCTGGTCGCCGCCCTGGGCAGCTACCTGGATGCCCGCCGGGCCGGCGGCGCCTGGCTATTGCGCATCGAGGACATCGACCCGCCGCGCTGCCCCGCCGGCGCCAGCGACACCATCCTGCGCCAGCTGGAGGCCTTCGGCCTGCACTGGGATGGCCCGGTGCATTATCAGAGCGATCGCCACGACGCCTACCAGGCAGCCCTGGCGCGCCTCATCGACCAGGGACTCGCCTACCCCTGCAGCTGCTCCCGCAAGCAGTGGCGCGATTACCCCGTCTATCCCGGCTGGTGCCGCGACGGGGTACGCGAGCCCGGCAAGCCGGTCGCCTGGCGCCTGCGCAGCGACCTGGGCCAGCGCCCGGTGGAGTGGCAGGATCGGCTCTTCGGTAGGCAGTGCTTCGACCCGGCGGCCCTCGGCGACGTGGTGTTACAGCGCAAGGATCGCCTCTGGGCCTATCAACTCGCCGTGGTGGTGGATGACGCCGCCCAGCAGATCAGCGATATCGTGCGCGGCCATGACCTGCTCGACAACACCCCCTGGCAGCGCCAGCTGCAGGTGGCCCTGGGCCTGCCCGAGCCCCGCTACCTGCATCTGCCGTTGATTCTCGGCGCCGATGGCCAGAAGCTTTCCAAGCAGAACCTGGCCCCGGCCCTGCCCTGGGAAGGCCCCGAAGTGGGTCGATTGCTGCACCGCGCCCTGCGGGCCCTGGACCAGGCCCCGGAACCGGCCCTGGTCCGCGAACCGGTGGCGGTGCAGCTGGCCGAGGCGATCCCCCGCTGGTCGGTGGCGCGACTGCGCCCCGAGGCCCAGCGCCAACAGCCCTGACACGGCGCCCACAGGAGAGAGCCCTTTCATGTACCTGTACCGGCTGATGCTGTTCCTGGTGTTCGGCGGCTACCTGCTCTCGCCGCTGCTGATGAGCGGCTGGGCCTCGCCGGACGGTGCCTGGTACCGCCCCTTCCTGATCTGGGGCGGCCTGATCGCCCTGTCGCTATGGCTGGAGCAGAAGAGGAAACTGGATGAACGCAGCTGATCCCCGCGGGGGCCGCCCATGAGCGTCGCCCAGCTCTTCCTGCTCGGCACCGGCTACCTGTCGCTGCTGTTCCTGGCCGCCCTGGCGGTGGAGCGGGGCTGGGTGCCGATCCGCATCGTCCGCCACCCCGCCGTCTACACCCTGGCGCTCGGGGTCTATGCCAGCGCCTGGGCCATCTACGGCAGCCTGGAGCTGGCCAGCGAGGCGGGCTATGGCTACCTGGCCTACTACCTGGGGCCCGCCGGGGCCTTCCTGCTCGCCTCGGTGCTGCTGGTACCGATCCAGCGCCTGACCCGCACCTACCAGCTGTCGTCCCTGGCCGATCTCTTCGCCTTCCGCTTCCGCTCCCGCTGGGTGGGTACCCTGATCACCCTGGTCAGCCTGCTGGCGGTACTGCCGCTGCTGGCCCTGCAGATCCAGACCCTGGGCGATGTCACCCAGGTGCTCACCGGCACCGACTCCCCGGCGGTGATGGCGCTGGCCTTCAGCGCGGTGATCGCGCTCTTCGCGATCCTCTTCGGCGCCCGCCACACCCGGCTGCATGCCCGCCACGACACCCTGCTGGCGGTGATCGCCCTGGAATCCCTGGTCAAGCTGCTGGCCATGCTGGCCCTGGGCGCCTTCGCCCTGTTCGCCATCTTCGAGGGGCCGGCCAGCGTCCAGGCCTGGCTGGCGGGGCCCGGCGCCGAGCTCCAGGCCGACGTCAACCGACTCGACCCGGGACAGTGGCGCACCCTGCTGCTGCTGTTCTTCGCCGCCGCCTTCCTGATGCCCCACCTCTTCCACATGGCCTTCGCCGAGACCCTCTCCCGGCGCACCCTGCAGCAGGCCAGCTGGAGCCTGCCCCTCTACCTGCTGCTGCTGGCCCTGCCGGTACCGCTGATCCTGTGGGGTGCCCAGCGTGTCGGCGCCGACAGCGCGGCACTGGGCGCCGCCTACCTGGCCTATGGGCTCTCGGCCTCACCCTGGATCCAGGGCCTGGTGTTTATCGCCGGCCTGGCCGCCGCCAGCGGGACCCTGATCCTGATCGCCCTGGCCCTCTCCGGGATGATGCTCAACCACTGGGTGCTGGTGGCCCACTCCCCGATCCACCAGCCCGACCTCTACCACTGGCTGCGCTGGCTGCGCCGGGCATTGATCGCCGCGGTGATCTTCGGCGGCTGGCTCTTCTACCGCATCGTCGGCATCCACCACGACCTGATGACCCTGGGCATCGTCGCCTTCGTCGGCATGGCCCAGTGCCTGCCCGGCATCCTGGCGGTGCTCTACTGGCCCGGCGCCAACCGCAAGGGCATGGTCAGCGGCCTGGCGGCGGGCGTGGCGATCTGGCTGCTGGGCATGTGGCTACCGCTGCTCACCGGCATGGAACCGCTGATCCTGCTGCCGCCGGGGCTAGAACCGCTGGCCGATGAGCCCGACTGGTATGTGGTGACCCTGGTCTCCCTGGCCGCCAATATCCTCACCTTTATCCTGGTCTCGCTGCTGACCCGCACCTCCGAGGGCGAACGGGCCGCCGCCGAGGCCTGCTCGGTGGACGCGGTGATCCGTCCCAAGCGCCTGCCCCTGGACGCCCGCAACGGCGAGGAATTCATCCAGCGCCTGGTGCCGGTGCTCGGCGAGGAGGTCGCCCGTCGCGAAGTGGAGCGCGCCCTGGAGGCGCTGCGCATCTCTCCCCAGGAGGGGCGCCCCTACGCCCTGCGCCGCCTGCGTGACCGCCTGCAGGCCAACCTCTCCGGGCTGATGGGCCCCTCGGTGGCCCAGGACATCGTCGACAGCTACCTGCCCTACCGCCGCGGCGCCCAGGAACCCACCGACGATATCCACTTCGTCGAGAGCCGCCTGGAGGCCTATCGCTCGCGGCTCACCGGCCTGGCCCGGGAGCTCGACGGCCTGCGTCGCTACCACCGGCGCATCCTCACCCGGCTGCCGGTGGGGCTCTGCGCCTTCGGCGTCGATGACGAACTGCTGATGTGGAACGACGCCCTGGCCGAGCTCTCCGGTATCGACGGCGCCAGCGTGGTGGGCTCGCGGCGCACCGACCTGCCCGCCCCCTGGGGCGAACTGCTGGGCCGCATGTTCGATGAGCGCCACGACCACCTCTACAAGCAGGAGGTGCCCCTGGCCGACGGCGTGCGCTACCTCTCCCTGCGCCGCGCCGAGCTGCAGGCCGACGACGCGGTGCGTGGCGGCACCGTGATCCTGGTGGAGGATCACAGCGAGATGAAGTGGCTGGAGGACGAGCTGGTCCACGCCGCCCGCCTCGCCTCCATCGGCCAGCTGGCCGCCGGGGTCGCCCACGAGATCGGCAACCCCATCACCGGCATCTCCTCGCTGGCCCAGAACCTGCGCTACGACACCGACGACCCCCAGTTGCTGGAGACCGCGGAACAGATCCAGCAGCTCACCGACCGGGTCTCGCGCATCGTCTCTTCCCTGGTGGGTTTCGCCCATGGCGGCCGCCACGTCCAGGGCCAGGCCTTCGCGCCCCTCTCCCTGCACCAGGTGGTGGAGGATGCCCTGCACTTGATCCACCTGGCCCGCTCGGGTCAGGATGTTACCTATCGAAACCTCTGCCCCGAGGCATACCACATCGAGGGCGATGCCCAGCGCCTGGTGCAGGTCTTCATCAACCTGCTCAACAACGCCCGGGACGCCAGCCCCGACGGCGGCGAAGTGGTGATCGAGGCGAGCCGCGAAGGTAACGGCGTCTGTGTTACCGTTACCGATGAGGGCCGAGGCATCGACGCCAGCATTCGCGACCACCTCTTCGAGCCCTTTACCACCACCAAGGCGCCCGGCGAGGGCACGGGGCTCGGCCTGCCACTGGTCTACAGCATCATCGCCGAGCACCATGGGCAGATCCATATCGAGTCTCCCCCCGCGGAGCGAGAACGCGGCACCCGCATCCTGATGTGGCTGCCCACCAACCGAGAGGACGGCAATCCCCCCCATGAGCCGGATTCTGATCGTTGAAGACGAAGCCATTATCCGCAGCGCCCTGCGCCGCCTGCTGGAACGCCACGATTACCAGGTGAGCGAGGCCGGCTCGGTGGACGAAGCCGAGGGCCTCGACCCCCAGCGCTTCGACCTGGTGATCAGCGACCTGCGCCTGCCCGGCACCCAGGGCACCGCCCTGATCGCGCGCGCCGCCCCCACCCCGGTGGTGATCATGACCAGCTACGCCAGCATGCGCTCGGCGGTGGAGGCCCTCAAGGAAGGTGCCGTCGACTATGTGGCCAAGCCCTTCGACCATGACGACCTGCTCAAGACCGTGGCCCGGGCCCTGGAGCAGCATGCCGCCGAGGCGGCGCCTCCCGCCGCCACCAGCAGCGCCGCCCCGCCCCAGGAGCTGATCGGTGACTGCGAGGCGATGCAGGTGGTCTACACCCGCATCCGCAAGACCGCCCCGGCGGACGTCACCGTGCTGATCCAGGGCGAGTCCGGCACCGGCAAGGAGCTGGTGGCCCGCGCCATCCACTCCCAGAGCCAGCGCGCCCGGGCCCCGCTGATCTGCGTCAACTGCGCGGCCATTCCCGAGACCCTGATCGAGTCGGAGCTGTTCGGCCACGAGAAGGGCGCCTTCACCGGCGCCAATGCCGCCCGCACCGGCCTGGTGGAGGCCGCCGACGGTGGCACCCTGTTCCTCGACGAGATCGGCGAGCTGCCCCTGGATGCCCAGGCCCGCCTCTTGCGGGTGCTGCAGGAGGGCGAGATCCGCAAGATCGGTTCGGTGGAGACCCGCCACGTGAACGTGCGCCTGATCGCCGCCACCCACCGCGACCTGCGCGCCATGTCCAAGAGCGGCGAATTCCGCCTCGACCTCTACTACCGCCTCAATGTGATGCAGATCGACCTGCCGCCGCTCCGCGACCGGGAGGAGGACATCCTGCAGATCGCCGACGTGCTGCTCGAGAAGGCCTGCCGTCGCCACGCCCGCGAGGGCCTCAAGCTCTCCCGGGCGGCGCGCCGCGAGATCCGCGACTACCCCTGGCCCGGCAACGTGCGGGAACTGGAGAACGCCCTGGAACGGGGGGTGATCCTCGCCGAAGGCCACCTGATTCACCCCGACGACCTGGGCCTGCACCCTGCCCCGCCGCTCTCCCGCACCCCGCCCAAGCCCGCGGCCCCGGCCTCGCCGGACCACCGGGAGTCCGGCGAGGCCGAGCCGGACGAGGAGGACCTCTCCCTGGAGGACTACTTCCAGCACTTCGTGCTCGAGCACCAGGACCAGATGAGCGAGACCGAGCTGGCCCAGAAGCTGGGCATCAGCCGCAAGTGCCTCTGGGAGCGCCGCCAGCGCCTCGGCATTCCGCGCAAGAAGAGCGCCCGCAGCCGCACCGGATAAGCGCCGCCCAGGCAACCCGACCATGGTCTAAGCGCCCGTCGAGCCCTCCTCGACGGGCGTTTTTCGTGTCGCGGAGGGAACTTTTGCACCAGTTGTTACCATCCCACACACCGCCCGCCCCATAAGGGCCCATTCCGGGTAACACAGCCACCCCCCGCCGAAGGCATGCCAAGAAGCGACATCCACAACACAATGAAATATAAGGTTTTTTCAAATAGTGGCACGCACGGTGCAATATCCTAGGGCAAGAAGAACAAGATCCGGACGCCGCCAGGTCACTGCCCCCAAGGGGCGTAACAAGAACAACAGGTGACACTTCGGCAGGCGCCAGTCGACGAGCCAACAACAACAAGATCGTCGAGCATGGCAAACAAGGGGTGACGACCCGCCAAGAACAACAACAAGGCGCAGTCACCCGGACGCGGCCACAACAAGAACAACAGGGCCCGACATCCGGAGGTTCATCAGGACGCGACGCACCGAGCAGGCGCAACAACAAGAACAAGCGCCTCGGGGGTGCACTCTCGGCAACCAACAACAACAGGCCGAGGGAAGGTAGACTGCCTACCGTCGTGGTTGGATTATTGTTTTGAATACGAGACGGTCGCCACCAGGAAGACCAATAAAGACAACAACACTGCTTGCCTGAAAACTTTCTTGGTGACTGTGGTGCGTATTCAAGGCGATGCGCCATCACGAAGAAAAACCAGCAGCACGGATGCTGATCTGACCGCTTAAGGGGAGGCCGCATGGCCTCCCCTTTCTGCTTTTACGCCCCGATCACCCTCACACCACGGTTCCCATGCTGTCGGCGGTCGGCTACACTGACGTTTTAGGACTCCGCGAGTCGATATCGCTGCATGTTCAAAGGATTTACCCGCTTTCTCCAACGCCCCGGTGAACGCTTGAAGAACCTCTTCGGCAGCCAGGATGGCCCCGGCGAGTCTCCCGGTCTTCGCGTCATCCCCCGCGACCAGCATTCGGTGTCACGCCGCCTGTTCAGCGAACCCGCCCTCAAGGTGCTCTACCGGCTACACAACGCCGGCTACGAGGCCTACCTGGTGGGTGGCTGCATCCGTGATTCCCTGCTCGGCAAGCAGCCCAAGGACTTCGACGTGGCCACCGACGCCACCCCCGAGGAGGTCCGCGAGCTGTTCCGCAACTCGCGGATCATCGGCCGGCGCTTCCGTATCGTCCATGTGCGCTTCGGTCGCGAGGTGATCGAGGTCACCACCTTCCGCGGCAAGCCCAACGAGGATCACGGCGAGCACCTCTCCCAGCAGAGCGACGACGGCCTCTTGCTGCGCGACAACGTGTGGGGCGACGTGGAGGAGGACGCCCTGCGTCGCGACTTCACCGTCAACGCCCTCTACTACAATATCGCCGACTTCTCGATCCATGACTGGGCCGACGGAGTCCGCGATATCGAGTCGCGCACCCTGCGCATGATCGGCGACCCGGCCACCCGCTATCGGGAAGACCCGGTGCGCATGCTGCGCGCCATCCGCTTCGCCGGCAAGCTCGACTTCACCTTCGCCGCCTCCACCGAGGCCCCGATCCGCGAGATGGCGCCGCTGCTGCTGCAGATTCCACCGGCCCGGCTGTTCGACGAGGTCCTCAAGCTGTTCCTCGCCGGTCACGCCCTGACCACCTTCCGGCTGCTGCGCGACTACGACCTCTTCGCCATGCTCTTCCCCGAGGCCGACGAGGCCCTGGCCGAACTGCCCTGGGCGGAGGCGCTCTTCGAGCGCGCCCTGGCCAATACCGATGCGCGCATCCAGCAGGACCGCCCGGTGACCCCGGCCTTCCTGTTCGCCGCCCTGCTGTGGCCCGGCGTGGTGCAACGCCAGGCGCGCCTCCAGGAAGACGGCATGCCGCCGGTACCGGCCCTGCAGGCCGCCGCCCAGCAGGCGGTCTCCCGCCAGCTCCAGCATATCTCGATCCCCAAGCGCTTCAGCCTCCCGATGCGCGAGATCTGGGACCTGCAGCAGCGCCTGCCCCAGCGCCGCGGTCGTCGCGCCATCCAGACCCGCGAGCATCCGCGCTTCAGGGCCGCCTACGACTTCCTGCTGCTGCGCGAAGAGGCCGGCGAGATCCCGCCCGGCCTGGGCGACTGGTGGACCGCCTTCCAGGAGGGCGACGAGCACGACCAGCAGCGCCTGCTCTCCAAGGCGACCAGCCAGGGTGACGAACCCCATCCGCGCAAGCGTCGGCCCCGCAAGCGCCGGCGGCGCTCCGGTGGTGCCGGCGGCGATCAGCATGGCTGAGGCAGAGTGGCACCGGGCCTATATCGGCCTGGGCAGCAACCAGCAGCACCCCCGCGAGCAGGTGATCCAGGCCCTCGACGCCCTGGATCGCCTGCCGCTGACTCGCCTGGCGGGTGCCTCGCGGCTTTATGCCAGCGCCCCGGTGGGCCCTCAGGATCAACCCGATTTCGTCAATGCCGTGGCCGAGCTCGCCACGCGGCTCTCGCCGCTGGCCCTTCTCGACCAGCTCCAGGCCCTGGAACAACGCCACGGCCGTCGCCGGCTTCGCCACTGGGGGCCACGCACCCTGGACCTGGACCTGCTGCTCTATGATGAAGCGGTGATCGAGTCCCCGCGGCTGCGGGTGCCGCACCCGGAAATGGCCCATCGCGGCTTCGTGCTGCTGCCCCTGGCCGAGCTGGCCCCGACGCTGCGCCTCCCCGATGGTCGGTGCATCGCTCCCCTGGCCGAGGCCATGGGCAGCGATGACTTGCGGCCCTTGTTACCCTAGGGGTAAAGTCGCTCGATTGGGTGTTACCATTCGACACTTATTGAACCTTCGTCGGTAACACCTTGCCGCACCATAACGGGTCGGGTAACGTCCCCTGCTCGAGACCGGTATAAAACGACCGTTTTAACGCCAATCATGAGACCCCTCTTATGAAAACCGTCACCCTGAGCACGCTGCAGGCCTTCAAGCGCTCCGGCGAAGCCTTCAGCTGCCTGACCGCCTATGATGCCTCCTTCGCCCGGGCGGCCAGCGAAGCCGGCATCGAGGTGCTGCTGGTGGGCGACTCCCTGGGCATGGTCCTGCAGGGGCATAGCAGCACCCTGCCGGTCACCCTCGAGGAGATCTGCTACCACACCCGCTGCGCGGCCCAGGGCAAGGGCAGCAGCCTGCTGATGGTGGACCTGCCCTTTATGAGCAACTCGAGCCTGGAGCGGCTGCTGCAGGACGCCGGCGAGCTGATGCGCGCCGGCGCCGAGCTGGTCAAGGTGGAGGGCGAGGCCTGGATGGCCGAGGGCATCCGCGAGCTGACCCGCCGCGGCGTACCGGTCTGCGCCCACCTGGGCCTGACCCCCCAGACCGTCTATCAGATGGGCGGCTACAAGGTGCAGGGACGTGACGCCGAGCGCGCCGAGCAGATCATCGCCGACGCTCGCACCCTGGTGGAGGCCGGCGCCTCGGTGATCCTGCTGGAGTGCGTGCCCGCCAGCCTGGGCCGCGCCGTGACCGAGGCGGTGGACGTGCCGGTGATCGGCATCGGCGCCGGCCCCGACACGGATGGCCAGATCCTGGTGATGCACGACGTCCTGGGCGTGACCCACGGGCGCACCCCGCGCTTCGTCAAGAACTTCATGCAGGAAGCGGAGAGCATCCAGGGCGCCTTCCATGCCTATCACGAGGCGGTCAAGGCGCGGCGCTTCCCCGCCGAGGAGCACTGTTTCTGATGCACACCCTGGAGAGCATCGCCGACCTGCGCGAGGCCCTGGCCGAAGCGCGCCGCGCTGGCCAGCGTATCGGCCTGGTGCCCACCATGGGCAACCTCCACGAGGGCCACCTGGCCCTGGTCGCCGAGGCCAGGCGCCACGCCGACCTGGTGGTGGCCACCATCTTCGTCAATCCCATGCAGTTCGGGGCCAATGAAGACCTGGATGCCTACCCGCGCACCCTGGCGGACGACCAGGCCAAACTGGCCGCCGCCGGCTGCGACCTGCTGTTTGCCCCGCAGACCGCCGAGATCTACCCCCGCGGCCTGGAGGCCCAGACCCGGGTCAGGGTCCCCGAGGTCAGCGAGGGCCTGTGTGGCGGCAGCCGCCCCGGCCACTTCGATGGCGTGGCCACCGTCGTCACCATGCTCTTCAACCTGGTGCAGCCCCAGTTGGCCTGCTTCGGCGAGAAGGACTACCAACAGCTGGCGGTGATCCGACGCCTGGTGGCAGACCTGCACCTGCCCATCGAGATCATCGGCGTGCCTATCGTGCGCGCTCCTGACGGCCTGGCCCTCTCCTCGCGCAACGGCTACCTGAGCGAGGCGGAGCGTGCCCAAGCGCCAGGGCTCTATCGCACCCTTTGCGAGCTGCGCGACGCCCTGGAGGCCGGTGGTGACCCCACCGAGAACCTGGCCGAGGCCGAGGCCACCCTTGCCAAGCGCGGCTTCACGCCCGATTATCTCGAGCTGCGCGCCCAGGACCTGAGGCCGCTGACCGAGTCCACGCGCCACGCCGTGATCCTCGCCGCCGCCCAGCTGGGCCCGGCACGCCTGATCGATAACCTGACCGTCAACCTGCCCCGCTAAGCGCAGGAAGGAAGAGAAGCCCGATGCATACCATCATGCTCAAGGCCAAGCTGCATATGGCCCGCGTCACCCACGCCGTGCTCAACTACGAAGGCTCCTGCGCCATCGACGGCGAGCTGCTGGACATGGCCGGCATTCGTGAAAACGAGCAGATCCAGATCTACAACGTGGAGAACGGCCAGCGCTTCACCACCTACGCCATCCGCGCCGAGGAAGGCTCGAAGATCATCTCCGTGAATGGCGCCGCCGCCCACCTGGCCGGCGTCGAGGATCGGGTGATCATCTGCAGCTACGCCCACTACAGCGAGGCCGAGCTCGACAACCACCAGCCCGCCCTGGTCTACCTTCAGGAAGGCAACACGGTCAGCCACACCAGCAACGCCATTCCCGTCCAGCTCGCCTAAGAGCCTGGGTGGCCACGGGTTTTGTAGGAGCTTGCTTCAGCAAGCGATTGGCGCCGAAGGCGCCCTTGTTGAAGACCGGCCCGCCGCCCTTCTGGGCGGCGGGCCGTTTTCATGGAATTGTCCATTGCCGCAGTGCACAAATCTCCCTTATGCTGAACGAGTCACCGCTCGAGACTCAGCCAGGAGATTCCCATGCAAGATGTGGTCATTGTTGCAGCAAAGCGCACCGCCATCGGCAGCTTCGGCGGCTCCCTCGCCGGCATTCCCGCCAGCGATCTCGGTGCCCTCGTTATCAAGGACCTCCTCGCCGAGACCGGCGTGGCCCCGGAGCAGGTCGATGAAGTCCTGCTCGGTCAGGTATTGACCGCAGGCGTCGGCCAGAACCCGGCGCGCCAGGCCGCCATCAAGGGCGGCCTCCCCGATACCGTTCCCGCCATGACCATCAACAAGGTGTGTGGTTCCGGCCTCAAGGCCCTGCACCTGGCCACCCAGGCGATTCGCTGCGGCGACGCCGAGCTGATCCTGGCCGGCGGCCAGGAGAACATGTCGGCCTCCCCCCATGTGCTGCCCAACTCCCGTAACGGCCAGCGCATGGGCGACTGGAAGGCCGTCGACACCATGGTCAACGACGGCCTGTGGGACGCCTTCAACAACTACCACATGGGTATCACCGCCGAGAACCTGGCGGAGAAGTACAGCATCACCCGCGAGGCGATGGACGAGTTCGCTGCCGCCTCCCAGCAGAAGGCCGCCGCCGCTATTCGTGAAGGCAAATTCAAGGGCCAGATCGTCCCGGTGGAAATTCCCCAGCGCAAGGGCGATCCGCTGGTCTTCGACACCGACGAGAACCCCCGCGAGGCCACTGCCGAGAAACTGGGCGCCATGCGTCCCGCCTTCAAGAAGGACGGCACCATCACCGCCGGTAACGCCTCCTCCCTCAATGACGGCGCCGCCGTGGTGATGCTCTGCTCCGCCGAGAAGGCCAAGGCACTGGGCCTGACCCCGTTGGCGCGCATCGCCGGCTACGCCAATGCCGGCGTTGATCCGGCCATCATGGGCATCGGCCCGGCCCCGGCCACCCGCCGCTGCCTGGAGAAGGCCGGCTGGAGCCTGGACGACCTGGACCTGGTGGAAGCCAACGAAGCCTTCGCCGCCCAGGCACTCTCCGTCAACAAGGAGCTGGGCTGGGATACCGACAAGGTCAACGTCAACGGCGGCGCCATCGCCCTCGGCCACCCCATCGGCGCCTCCGGCTGCCGGGTGCTGGTCACCCTGCTGCACGAGATGATCGCCCGGGATGCCAAGAAGGGCCTGGCGACCCTATGTATCGGCGGCGGCCAGGGCGTAGCGCTGGCGATCGAACGCTAAGCAGCCGGAAGCCGGAAGCCGGAAGCCGGAAGCCGGAAGCCGGAAGCCGGAAGCCGGAAGCCGGCACAAAAGATTGCCCCTGCCGAATGGCAGGGGCAATCTTGTTAATATCAGCTTAGTTCAGGTCACGAACTCGCTCTCTCCAACCAACCAGCTCATATGAATAAGTATCCTCTCCTGTGTTGCCTGTCACCCAGAGATCAAAGGCGTCACCACTTACGCCAGCAAGAATTTCGAAGGCATCGTGAATCGCCTGAGCCACATGAATGTAGTCGTTATTCCCCCCACCGCTAACATCAATACAAATCGGTTCAAAGTCACAATTCTCCCCGCTCGCATCACAGCTATAAGGTGCAGAAATGATTGCTCCCTTGAAGTCATCGCCACCACCGCCATCCAAGATATAGTCACCAAGAACAACCACAACCCCTTCGAAATCAGGGTTCCCCTTAAACTCCACATCCCCATTAATCACCAAAAAACCACTTCCAGAGAAGGAGTTACCCTTAGGAAAGAAGTCTCTTTCGGGAGGAACAATAATTTCATTCCCATCCCCATCCAACTCGACCGTCCTGGCAGGAAGGTATTCGCCATCAATGATATTGGAATTCTTATCTTCATCACTCTCAAGATAAGTCACCATATTGAAACCAGAAAACGTCTGATTTGTTGTATCCGTGACATAGGTGTCATCACCCGAGGCCGCTCCTGAATCTTCAAAAATCTGCCTCATGAAGTTATGGAATGCTGCTGGCTCACCAAGTATATTAGCGCCTTGCCAAGTTGCTATCCCTCCTTTGTAGTTACACATTCTGTTATTACTATCATCACAGGCCGCGTAATTCCCTGTATAGTAAGGCTTATTGTCATCATCATATACCACGGCCTCTACCGCGTGAAAAATCCCATCGACTGAGGGAACACCATTGGAGTCAAAGTCAACATTAGCATTGGGATCAGAAGGAACGAAAACAAACTTTTCACCCGCATTAGGGTCATTCCCTAGTATGCTGTCAACTATATCCTTGGCATCGGCTGGGCTTGCCGCGGAAATCGCCGGGTAACGGAAACCATCGACCTCTTCTTCATCACCCTCTACTTCAGAGGCGGCTGATGTTGCCCCATCATAGCAAGCCAACGGAGATGCATAATTGATCGGAGAAAGGTCACCGAGACCTTCCAACACAGCCATAAAATCTATCACTCTAAGAGAAATGACATCCTCATCCACAACCTCTCCAGAAATCGTAGCGCCTTCCACCCAAGCACTAAAGCTTATATTAGAAGCCCCAGCAGCACCCACCCTAAAGTATGAAGAGTCACCGACCGGATTCGATGCATATTCATCATACCCCTCACTCTCCAGAAAGGCCTCAAAGGCTGACTTGCTAGCACTGAGAAGTGTTTGATCATAGGACATAAGTTCCGACGCGCCATACTCGGCCGCCATATGTGCTGAGGCCGCCGCCCTATGATTACCGGCCATTGATTCTTCCAGGCGGGAAGACTGCATACTAGAGAGCCCCAGAAGAAGCGCAACCACCAGAAGGACTAGGCTGACGATCAGCGCGGCCCCTTTCTGTCTTATCGAGTTCATACCCCCCCCCTTGCGCCTTACCTCACAAACCGGCCATCGCGCTCTCACGATTGGTAACGACAAAAGAAAAACTGCGTGCTATATCAGATTCGCCAGGTATAGCAGGAAAAACAATCTCTACAGCTATTGAAACCCCATTCCCCAGAAGCTCTGGATTGAACTCTTCAACCCCTCCAACTATAGGCTGCTCATCACCGACAACAATTGCATTTCCATTGCATGCATGATTCACCATGACACTATCCACAGAGAAGGTGTACTCTACCCCGCTCAACCATCCAGAACCACCACAATATGGATCATCAGGCCTATAAGTAGCGTTGGCATAAGAGAGTTCAATCTTTGAGTCTGCCTCATTCGCATCAAATCCCGAAGCTGTGCGAACGTCTAGAGAAATCACATCCGAAACAAACCTTAAAACCTCTTGCCGCTCAGCCAAGGCTTCCACACGATTAAACGAGGACTTGCTTACCAAGAAAAGCTGGATAGCCCCCACCATAATAATCAGGCCTATCACTAGAGCAACCATAAGCTCTATAAGAGTAAAGCCTTTCTGATGACTTACACCAATAGGAGCAATCATGGTTAAGGGTCCTCCCCAGGCAAGCGAACCACATAAACCAGACTGGACACATCCTCTCCACTAAACCTCCCATCACTCCAAGAAAGGGTAATGGTATACTGGCAATCTGGAGACGAACTTATGCCACTGCCTGAGTCTTCCATACCAAGAAGCTTATCACTCCAGTGATCGATCCAGTCTAATTCTATGCTTACAGTAGGGTCACTAGGGCTAGGATCGTCAGGATCTGGGCACTCACCCTCCGTGGTATCTATAGCGGCCCATAACCTTTCTACCGCATCCTGCGCTGCCAAGGTGGCGATAGAACGATGATAGGAGAGATGGGCACTCTGCATAGCCTTTAGCTGCATGGCAGCAACGCCAAGCAGTCCGAAGGAAAGCACCAGAACGGCTATCAAGGCCTCCAACAATGTAAAGCCATCTTGAGAGTAGCGCCTCAATTGCCTATCCACAGTTCTCTCCTACTCTCCCGGCAGGGCCAACCCGAATTTCCCGAGTTTCTCCGCCATAAGCAATATCAATTTCCTTGCAGTTTTCACCGGCAGGCAGCCTGCCCAAGGAAGTAAATGTAATCACCCCTCCATCGGTAAGCGACACCCCTACAGGCGATGAGCTCTCATCTCTATCAAGAATAACGGTATCATCAGACAGCTTTACCTCAAGGCTCCACCCGGTACCTGCCGTCGTTATTGTGGCCGTTACATTTTCACGACGCTTGACCGCCTCACTCCTGGCATAATTAAGCGTCGACAAAATCTCGTTACCTTCACTAGCTCGCCGGTTATCCGCCATAAGCTGTTGAAAGCCAGGGACCGCCAAGGTGGCAAAAATGGCCACCAAGGCTATCGTTACCATCAGCTCTATCAGGGTAAAGCCCCGGGAGCCATTACAATGATTACCAGCAATCATCATTTGGCCCCCTTACACCTAAATTATTGAGTGTCAAAGGGCCTGGACAGCCATCTCCTCCAGAACCAGAAAGCGTTGCCGTGACGGTAAAAGTCGTATCGGTACTCGCCACTGAAATCGTATAGTGCTGATCGGGAGAAGGCCTGGTATCGCTATCACTTAATGCACAGCTCCCATTGTTATAGGAGCTATAGACCGTATAGCAACGCTCCAGAACCTGAGCGGCATCCATCAGACCCGCATGGGCATCCGTGCGCTTGGCCCGCTCCACATAGCGCGTATAGCTGGGATAGGCGATGGAAGCCAGGATGGCCACCACCGCGACGGCGATCATCAGCTCGATTAACGTGAAACCGGCCTGGCGGCACCTGCCCCCAGGCCTTCTGGTCGCTTGCTCCCCTGCGCGCACGGCGGTGCCTCCGGCTAAGCATTGCTAATGTATCATTGTGTATCAGCATAGCCGGGGGCGGCGCTTCGCACCAACAAAAAACCGGGCTTTCGCCCGGTCCTTTGGTACATAAGCCCTGCTTTATTAAGGTTCTTCGTCACTTCATGTGGATTTGGCCTGATCGGACAAGCGGCCCACGGGGCTGCCAATCAGGTAGATCATCGC
>NZ_JADOTW010000003.1 GCF_015645095.1 Halomonas sp. 328 | reverse complement strand
CGAACTTGGCAAGAGTGACGAGAGAGGCAAGCCGCTTCACCAGTAGATTATAGGGAGAGGAAGAACAGGATCAGCGGCGGCGAACTTGGCAAGAGTGACGAGAGAGGCAAGCCGCTTCACCAGTAGATTATAGGGAGAGGAAGAACAGGATCAGCGGGGGTGAGAGCAGCGAGAGAATAAACCCGCTGACCACGGCGATGGGCACGCAGGCCACGCCGCCGTGTTGCTGGATCACCGGCAGGGTGAAGTCCATGGAGGTGGCGCCGCCATAGCCGATGGCCAGGGCCGTATGGCGACGGATCAGCAGCGGGATCAGCAGGAAGGCCAGCAGTTCCCGGGCCAGGTCGTTGAAGAAGGCCACGCCGCCGAGCAGGGGGCCGAGCTGGTCGCCGATCAGGATCGCCGAGAGGGAGTACCAGCCGAAGCCGGCGGCCATGGCCAGGCCCTCGCCCCAGCCCAGGCCCAGCAGGGGCGCGGCCAGCAGGCCCGCCAGCAGGGAGCTCGCCGCCAGGGTGGTGGCGATGGCCAGGCCGAAGCGATTGAGCAGGATCTGTCGCAGCGGCATGCCGGAGTTCCTGAGCTGGCAGCCGATCAAGGCCAGCAGGGCATAGAGCACCCACTCGGCCAGGGTCTCGGCCCGCAGGAACAGCGCCTCGCCGAGCCAGGCGCCCGCGATCAGCCCCACCACCACGCCGAGGATCACCACGCCGACCAGGGCCAGGGAGCCGCCGAGGGCGGCCAGCTTGCTGGTCGGGGCACCGTCCACCACCCGGGAGGTGCCGGCGGTCAGCCCCAGGCGGCGGGAGAGCCACCACAGGGCCAGCAGGTTACAGGCGGCGGTCACCGCGAAGAGGGTCAGGGCCTGGCCGCCCATCCGCGATAGCTGGCTGGCCAGGTTCTCCAGGCCCGCCAGGCCGACCCCCATCAGCAGCAGGATCACATAGACCGAGGCGCTCACCCCGCGGTTGATCCACCCCAGCAGCCCGGTATGGCGCACCGGTACCAGGTAGCCCAGCAGCAGGGGCAGCAGCACGATCAGCAGGCCGGCAAGCATGACATCTCCATCGCAGGGGGCTGGCGCCCCGGAAAAGGGGCCTACTTTAGCGATGGGTGCAAATAAAAAGAAATGATTTTCCCTGATGCCCGATAAGTCGGTCTACTGGCTATTCACTCCTGGATCTCCAGGGCCTCCAGTCGCATGCGGCTCTGGCGTTCTCCGTCCCGTCGGTACTCCACGTCCAGCAGCAGGCCGGGCAGCCGGGGGTGGAAGGCGAAGAGCAGGCGGCGCTCCGGGGTCTCCGGATTCCAGGCCTCCAGGCGCAGGGCGTCCAGCGTCTCGCCGTCGGGCAGTCGCTGGGGAGCGGAGGGCAGGGGGCGGTAATCGAGGCGCTCCTCGCGGCCCTTGTGATCGACGAAGCGAATCGTACAGGGGGGCTCGGCCTGGCAGTGGCCGTTGGCGGCGCGCCGGGAGAGCTCGATCAGCGCCGCCTGGCGGTCGGGCAGCTCGCGCAGGTCGTCGTGTCCCAGGCGGTAGGTGCCGCCGATGCCCATCAGGCGGTAGCCGCTGCTGTAGGCGCTGGCGGCCAGGCTCTCGCCGTCCAGACGAAAGCGGCTGCGCTCGTGGCCGGAGGCCAGGCGGATGCCGGCTCGCATTTCGCTCTCCCACCAGTCGCCGTGGCGGCTCAGCCGATGGCTGACCCGGGCATTGGGCCAGCCGCTGACCTCCAGGCGGTAATCGGCGACGAAGGGGCGCGGCTCTAGCGCATCGGCCCGGGCCGGGGCGGCGGCCAGCAGGGCCGTCACCAGCAGGGCCGACATGAGCCAAATGGTCGGGTGGCTTCGAGACGGGTAGTACATGGTGACTCCTTTCCCTGGGGTGGGGGCCGAACTAAGAGTCTCGCCTCGTCACCGCGTTCCCACCAAGCGCGACATTGCTCACTCTCTGCACGTTTCGCCGTGACGTTAGCCGATCTCTTGACGCAGCCGCTCCAGCCCCGGGCTCAGTGTGACCGGGTAGTCGTCCTCCGGGGCCTCCCGGGGCGCGAGGCATCGGAGCGAGGCGGGCAGGGCCGCCAGGGCCGCGGCGACCCGCTCCCGGGCGCTATCGGCCAGGGCTATCAGCTCGTCGTCGACGCCTCCCTCCTTCACCAGGGGCACCAGCAGGGGGGCGCCCTCGATGCCTGCTTCGTCGTGGCGGGCCAGGGTATCGCCGACCAGGCGGCCCTCGGCGTCCCGGCGTCGATAGACCTGCTTGGCGCCGGGCAGGCTGATCTTGCCGGGAGAGTGCTTGACCCGTGGCCGGCCGGCATAGGCCACCAGCTTGTAGGAGAGGTCGATCACCGGGGCATCGGCGCTGACCCCCAGCTGGGTGCCGACGCCGAAGGCGTCGATGGGGGCGCCCTGGGCCAGCAGGTCGGCGATCCGCCACTCGTCCAGGCCGCTGCTGGCGATGATCTTCACGTCTCCATGGCCCGCCGCATCGAGCCGTTGTCGGGCACCCCTGGCCAGGGCGCCCAGGTCACCGGAATCGAGGCGAATGGCCGCCACCGAGAGCCCGGGCTCGGCGGCCAGCAGGGCGACCAGCCAGTCGACCCCGGCCAGAGTGTCGTGGGTGTCCACCAGCAGGGTGGTGTTCGGGTAGTGACGGGCGAAGGCGGCGAAGGCCGCGGTCTCGTCGTCGTGGGCAAGGATATAGCTGTGCGCCATGGTGCCGCGCAGCGGCAGGTCGTGGCGCAGGCCGCCCAGCACATTGCTGGTGCCCTCCAGGCCGGCGCTGCGGTAGGCGCGCACCCCGCGCACGGCGGCATCGATGCCATGCATGCGGCGCAGGCCGAAGTCCACCACCGGGCGGCCCCGGGCAGCGATCAGCAGGCGCACCGCCTTGGAGGCCAGCAGCGTCTCCAGCTGCACCAGGTTCATCAGCAGGCTCTCCAGCAACTGGGCCTCGGCGATGGGGGCCTCCACCTCGAGGAGCGGTTCGTCGGCGAACACCGGGGTGCCCTCCGGCAGGGTGCGGATCTCCCCGGTGAAGCGCCACTCCCCGAGCCAGTCGAGGAAGGCCGCCTCGAAGTGCCCGGTGGCGGCCAGTAGGGCCAGTTGGGCCTCGCCGAAGCGCAGCCGGGCCACCCGGGCCGCGGCGTGCTGCTGGCCGCAGGCCAGCATAAAGCGTCGGGTGGGCGGCAGCCGGCGGAAGAAGAGGCTGAAGGTGGCCCGCTCGTGCATCGCCTCCTTCCAGTAGGCCTGGGTCATGGTCAACTGGTAGAGGTCGGTGAGCAGGGCCAGCTCCGCCTCCGAGACGTCGAGGGGCGCGCTCATTCGAGCACCTCGACGCCGGCGTGGCGCAGCTCATCGAGGCAGGCCTGGCGGCCCGAGGGCGCCACCGCCGCGCTGGCGTCGGCCAGCAGCACGGTGGCGAAGCCCGCCGCCGCGGCGTCCAGGGCGGTGGCGCGGACGCAGACGTCCAGGGCCAGGCCGCAGACCACCACCCGGCGCACGGCATGGCGTTGCAGGAAGCCGGCCAGGCCGGTGCCATCGAAGGCGGAGTAGGCGTCGCTATCGAAGGCGCAGGCCTTGCTGACCCGCACCGTCCCCTCGGGCAGGACCAGGTCGGGATGGAAGGCGGCACCGAGGGTGTCCTGGATGCAGTGGGGCGGCCAGGGGCCGCCCTGTTCCCGGAAGCTGACGTGCTCCAGGGGGTGCCAGTCGCGGCTGGCCACCACCCGGGCGCCGGCCTCGTCGGCGGCGGCCATCTCGGCATTGATGGCGGGGACCAGGGCATCGCCACCCGCCACGGCCAGGGCGCCGCCCTCGCAGAAGTCGTTCTGCATATCCACCACCAGCAGGGCGGTGTCGGGGCCATAGGTCACGCGAGTCATGGGAAGCCTCCCGAGTCTCCTGGCGTGTACCTATCAGCCTACGCCGCGTCGGCGGTGCTGTGTAGGGGCCTTCTGATCTCGAGGCTCGGGGCTAACCTGGGGGTAGGCCGTCGCGGGGCGCTGTAAACCCCTCCTTGGGCGCTACTTTTGCCATCCCTGGCAAAAAACCCCCGCTCCATCCTACCCCCAGCGCCCCTTAGCAATTCCAGCAAGGCCATCTCGATTCACCAACATCCCAAGCCGTCGACCGAGCCCAGGGGAAAACGGGATATCAATAGCCGGCGGCGGGATCCACGGTGGCCTGGGGGCGCCCCGCCTCGAAGGCCTCGAGGCTTTCCACGACCTGATCCAGGGCCGCGCCCAGGGGGGTGGGGCCGGCCATATGGGGCGTCACCCAGATACGCGGATGCGTCCAGAGTGGACTGTCGGCGGGCAGCGGTTCCTCCGGGAAGGCATCGAGGATGGCGCCGCGCAGCCGGCCTTCGGCGTCGCCGGGCCCCAGGGCCGCGAGCAGCGCCGCCTCGTCGATCAGGCGGCCGCGGCCGGGGTTGATCAGGCTGGCCCCTTCCGGCAGGCGTGCCAGGGCCCGGGCATCGATCAGCCGGTCAGTGGCCGGGGTATCCGGCAGCAGTAGCACCAGGCTCATCACCTCGCCCAGCAGGGCCTCGAGCCCGGCCTCGCCATGGTGGCACGCGATGCCGGCCAGCGCCTTGGGGGTGCGGCTCCAGCCGTGCACCGGGAAGCCGTCGGCGGCCAGGGTCTCGGCCACCCTGGCGCCGATGGCCCCCAGCCCCAGCACTCCCACCGGCCAGTCGGCCTTGTCCACCATGGCGTGTTCGCGCCACTCGGCGCGGGCCTGCTGGCGGCCGTAGCGGTCGAAGTCGCGCTGGAAGTGCAGCACCCCGTAGCACACATAGTCGGCGATGGGGCCCGCCATGCCGGCGTCGCGTAGCTTGACGATGGGCACGTCCGCCGGCAGGCCGGGGTTGCCGAGCAGGGCATCCACCCCGGCCCCCAGGTTGACGATGCCCTTGAGGCGGGTCTGTTCGCGAAGCAGGGCCGCGCCGGGTTTCCAGGCCACCAGGTAGTCGGCGTCGCGGCGCTCCGCCGCGGGGGCGGCGCTGGTCACTACCGCCGCGCCGGGCAGCCTTCGGGTCAGGGCATCGCGCCACCGTTCGGCGTCATCGCTATGGACCAGGACCTTCATCAACACCTCCTTAGTAGACGATCTGCATCATGGGGGGCGGGGCCTCCTCCAGCAAGGCCGATAGCCGAGTCAGGCCCTCGCGCAGCCGATCGATATCCTGCTCCGCCCCCAGGCTCAGGCGCACTCGCCGGGGCGGCGGGGTCTGTTCCACCATGAAGGGCACCGCCGTGGTGATGGATAGCCCCTCCTGCTCGGCCTGCTGCTGCAGCTCTTCGGCGCGCCACGCCTGGGGCAGGGAGAGCCATAAGTGCAGGCTGCTGGGCCGCGACTGGAAGGGGTGGCCGGCGAAGATCCCGGCGGCCAGGCGCTGGCGCTCGGCGAGCAACTCGCGCTGCTCCAGGGCGAGGGTCTCCAGGGTGCCGTCGGCCAGCCACAGGTCGGCCAGCTCGAAGATCAACGGCGTGGCCATCCAGCTGGTCGCGCGCAGCCGCGGCAGGGTGTGATGGACCTGCTGGCGGGGCACGCTCAGGTAGCCGGCGCGCAGTCCCGGCAGGGTCGCCTTGGTCAGGCTGGTGACATGAAAGCCCTGGCGGGGCAGGCGGGCACAGAGCGGCGTCAGGCCGGGGGGCTCCAGCAGGGCATGGACGTCATCCTCTATCAGCCAGACCCCGTGGCGCGCCAGCACCTCCGCCACGGCGTCGCGGCGTGCCTCGCTCATGGTGGCGCCGGTGGGGTTGAGCTGGGTGGGGGTCAGGCACACCGCCCGGGGGCGAAAGCGCCGGCAGGCGGCCTCCAGGGCCTCGGGGACCACGCCCTCCGCATCGATGGTGATGCCGCGCAGCTGAAAGCCCAGGGTGCGGGAGAGGGCGATCAGGCCGTGATCGGTCAGGGCCTCGGTCAATACCAGGTCGCCGTGCTGGACCACGGTGGCGATGGCCAGCATCAGGCCATGGGCGGCGCCGTTGCAGAGGATGCGCTCCTCGACGCCGCCGGGGACCTTGAGGCGCCCCAGCAGCCAGTCGTTGGCGCGCTCGCGCTGGTGGGACAGGCCGGCGATGGGGCGGTTGGCGGCCAGCACATCGGGATGCGCGCGCTCGGCCAGCTCCACCAGGGCGTCGCGGAAGCGTCGATGATGGCGGGGCGGGCAGACCGGGTGAGCGATGGAGAGATCGATCAGCGGGTTCTCCAGGCGCGGCTCGGGGCTGCGCAGATACTCCGACTCCCGGGCATCGTCCAGGGCATTGACCCAGGTGCCGCTCCCTACCCGGGCCTGCACCAGGCCCAGTTTCTCGGCCTGGGCATAGGCTCGGGAGACCGTCTGCACGCTGACGCCCAGGGCCTCGGCCAGCTGGCGGTGGGGCGGCAGCCGGCTGCCCGGGGGCAGCTCGCCCTGGCGGATCGCCTCGGCCAGGGCCTGGGCGATATCCAGGTACTTGGGGCCCTCGTTACTGAGGTAGGGAGTCAGGTCAATTGTCATGATCCAATAAAGCCTTTGACGGGGAGCTCGGCGCCAATGCTAGTATCCACCCTAAGGTGATTGACCGGCAATTGTCATGCAAAATGTTATGAAAAATCATGACAATTATAACCCCCGGTTTGCTAGGGAACGGCTGACTTACGTCGCGAGCGAAGAGAGGTTGGCCGCTGCCGGAGCACAGAAACCAGAGCCTAGGCGGTACTAGGTGAGGATTTCGAGCACCGCCAGTGGTCAAGATATCGAGCGCAGCAATAAATCAACGTTTCCTAGAGGCACCCAGCGGCTCGGCGGCCATCAATGGAGGGCCGACCGGTTTCGGCGATCTTCGATGGATTTCACGACGCCATGATCGAGGTTTCACTGCCCTTTACCCGTGAGGAGTACGCCAACCGCCTGTGGAAGGTGCGTACCGAGATGGCCAATCGGGGGATCGATATGCTGCTGATCAGCGATCCCTCCAACATGGCCTGGCTGACCGGCTATGACGGTTGGTCCTTCTATGTGCACCAGTGCGTGCTGCTGGGTCTGGAGGGCGAGCCGGTCTGGTATGGCCGGCGCATGGATGCCAATGGGGCCCTGCGCACCTGCTGGATGGATCCGGACAACATCACCTACTACCCGGATTACTATGTGCAGAATCCGGACATGCACCCCATGGATTACCTGGCCCAGTCGATCATCCCCGACCGCGGCTGGCACCAGGGGGTGATCGGCATGGAGATGGACAACTACTACTTCTCCGCCAAGGCCTACCAGAGCCTGTTGCGGGAGTTGCCCCATGCCCGCTTCCTGGACGCCAACTCCCTGGTCAACTGGTGCCGGGCCATCAAGTCGCCCCGTGAGGTGGAGTACATGCGGGTGGCGGCGAAGATCGTCGAGGGCATGCATACCCGGATTCTCGAGGTGATCGAGCCGGGGCTGCCCAAGAGCAAGCTGGTCTCGGAGATCTACCGGGTCGGTATCGAAGGCTGGACCGACCCGAGTGGCCGGGTATTCGGCGGCGACTACCCGGCCATCGTGCCCATGCTGCCCACCGGCAAGGACGCGGCGGCGCCTCACCTGACCTGGGACGACACCCCCTTCCGCCGGGGCGAGGGCACCTTCTTCGAGATCGCCGGGGTCTACAAGCGCTACCACGCGCCGATGTCGCGCACCGTCTTCCTGGGCAAGCCGCCCCAGGACTTCATCCGCGCCGAATCGGCGCTGCTCGAGGGCATCGAGAACGGCCTGGCGGTGGCCAAGCCCGGCAACCGCACCGCGGACATCGCCATGGCCCTGGGCGCGGCCATGGACAAGTACGGCTTCGACCGCGGCGGCGCCCGCTGCGGCTACCCCATCGGCATCAGCTACCCGCCGGACTGGGGCGAGCGCACCATGAGCCTGCGTCCCTCCGACGAGACCATCCTCGAGCCCGGCATGACCTTCCATTTCATGCCGGGGCTCTGGGAGGATGAGTGGGGCCTGGAGATCACCGAGAGCATCCTGATTACCGAGACCGGCTGCGAGACCCTGGCCAACTTCCCGCGTCAGCTATTTGTCCGCTAGGCGCTAGATCCGCCAGCGCTTGAAGAGAACAAGGAGTCCTAGACCATGACCCAGCGTCCCAGCCGAATGCGGCCTAGCCCCATTTCCGCCACCGTGGATTTCACCGCGGAGGGCGTCCAGCATGGCTACCTGAAGCTGCCGATCTCCAACGACGACTCGGCCTGGGGGGCGGTGATGATCCCCATCGCCGTGATCAAGAATGGCGAGGGTCCCACCGCCCTGCTCACCGGCGGCAACCACGGCGACGAATACGAGGGCATCACCGCCCTGCTCAAGCTGGCCAGTGAGCTCAAGGCCGAGGATATCCAGGGCCGGGTGATCATCGTGCCGACCATGAATGCCCCGGCGGCCCAGGCCGGCAAGCGCACCTCGCCCCTGGATGGCGGCAACCTCAACCGCAGCTTCCCCGGCGACCCGGACGGCAGCGTCACCGAGCAGATCGCCGACTACTTCACCCGTGAGCTGGTACCGCTCTCCGACGTGGTGCTCGACCTCCACTCCGGCGGCAGCACCCTGGATATCGTGCCCTTCGCCGCCTCCCACCACCTGGAGGACAAGGCCCTGCAGCGCCGCGCCCTGGAGGGCGCCATCGCCTTCGGCGCCCCCACCGCCATGCTGATGTTCGAGCTCGATGCCACCAAGCTCTTCGATACCGCGGTGGAGAGCCAGGGCAAGGTGTTCGTGGCCACCGAGCTGGGCGGCGGCGGCACCACCACCCCGGAGCGGATGGCCATCACCGAGCGCGGCATCCGGAACTTCCTGATCCATTTCGGGTTGATGGACGGTGAGGTGACGCCCCCCGCCGAGCCCCAGGTCTATGTGGATATGCCCGATGCCAGCTGCTATGTGCAGAGCGAGCACAGCGGCCTGCTGGAGCTCACCGTGGCACTCGGCGAGCGGGTGACCCGGGGCCAACTGCTCGCCCGAGTGTATGACCTGACCCGCACCGGCGCGGCCCCGGTGGAGTACCATGCCGGCCGCGATGGTATGCTGGTGGCACGTCGTTTCCCCGCACGGGTCAATATGGGGGACACCATCGCGGTGATCGCCGAGGTCGTCGACCGACTCGAGGCCTGACCACCACTGTTATCCCCGGGGCTACCCTGGGGACGGCCCCGGAAGGCCGGACCCTCGCAAAGCGCGATAAACCCGTCCATGGGCGCTCGGCATTCTCGTCCCTGATAATGACGCTTTGCTCTAGTCCGTCCCCGGCGCCCCTCAGCGATTCCTACTGTGAGAGCTTGGCCGAGGAGCCTAATGAAGCTTGACCGTTACGATCTGAAGATCCTCGAGATCCTGGCCAGGGATGGCCGCATCACCAAGTCGCGCCTGGCCGAGTGCATCAACCTCTCGGTCAGCCCCTGCTGGGAGCGGGTCAAGCGCCTCGAGAAGGCCGGCATCATCGAGGGCTATGGGGCGCGGATCAATGCCCGGGTGCTGGTCAAGCGCACCCCGGTCTGGGTCCAGGTGGAGCTCAAGGCCCATAACGCCGAGAGCTTCCAGCGCTTCGAGAAGGTGGTGCGCGACACCCCCGAGGTCACCGAGTGCGTGGCGGTGGGCGGCGGCGTCGACTACCTGCTCAAGGTGGAGGCGGACTCCATCGATGCCTACCAGCGGCTGATCGACGGCTGGCTCACCTCCGAGGTGGGGATCGAGCGCTACTTCACCTATATCGTCACCAAGCAGGTCAAACAGGCGCCGCCGCCCCTGGAGCTGGCGCCCCAATAGCCTTCGTCGACGGGCCCAGAAAAACTTCCTGTGGCCCGCCGGGAGACAAAAAAAACCGCATCATCCCGCGGCCCTATCGAAAAGTCTCCCTCGCCCCTAGCCCTTACCCTGAGCACATGGACGGTTCGATGCCGTCGACGTGATTCGACCACCGTGGCGGCCCGCCGCCACGTCGTCAGGGGAGGTGACCCATGAAGCTCAACGATCCGCGCCTACTGCGCCAGCATGCCTACGTGAACGGCAAGTGGACCCATGGCGATGGCGGCCGCGAGGAGGCCGTGGTGGATCCCGCCACCGGCGAGACCCTGGGGCATATTCCCTGGCTGGAAGCCGAGCAGATCCGCGGCGCCGTGGATGCCGCCGAGGCCGCTTTCGTGCACTGGCGGGCGCTGCGCGCCGACGAGCGCTGCGAGCGCCTGCTGGCCTGGTACGACCTGATTCAGGCCAACCGCGAGGACCTGGCCATCATCATGACCCGGGAGCAGGGCAAGCCGCTGCCCGACGCCCGCGGCGAGGTGGAGTATGGCGCCAGCTTCGTGCGCTGGTTCGCCGAGGAGGGCAAGCGCACCTATGGCGAGACCATTCCCAGCCATATTCCCAATGCCGCCCTGGGCACCCTCAAGGAGCCGGTGGGCATCGCCGCCCTGATCACGCCCTGGAACTTCCCGCTGGCGATGATCACCCGCAAGGCCGCCGCGGCCCTGGCCGCCGGCTGCCCGGTGATCGTCAAGCCCGCCGGCGAGACGCCCTTCTCGGCGCTGGCCCTGGCCGAGCTCGCCGAGCGCGCCGGGATCCCCGCCGGCATCTTCAATGTGGTGCTGGGCGAGCCCGCCGAGGTATCGGAGATCCTGTGTGCCGAGGCACGGGTCAAGGCGCTGTCGTTCACCGGCTCCACCCGGGTCGGACGCCTGTTGCTGGAACAGAGCGCTCCTACCGTCAAGCGGGTCTCCCTGGAGCTGGGCGGCAACGCGCCCTTTATCGTCGGCCCGGACATGGACCCCAGGGAGGCGGCCTTCGCCGCCGTGGCGGCCAAGTTCCAGACCGCGGGGCAAGACTGCCTGGCGGCCAACCGTATCCTGGTCCACGAGTCGATCCATGACGACTTCGTGGCCCACTTCGCCAGTCGCATGGCGGCCCTGACCCTGGGCAACGGCCTGGAGCCGGAGGTGGACCTGGGCCCGCTGATCCACGGCCAGGCGGTGGACAAGGCCTCGGCCATCGTCGACGACGCCCTCTCCCAGGGCGCCACCCTGGTGGCCGGCGACCAGTCCCAGGCCCCGGGCCCCAACTTTTTCGTGCCCACCCTGCTCACCGGGGTGACGCCGAAGATGAAGGTGTGGCGCGAGGAGAACTTCGCTCCGGTGGCCGGCGTGACCGCCTATGGCGATGACGACGAGGTGATCGAGCTGGCCAACGATACCGAGTATGGTCTGGCGGCCTATGTCTACACCCATGACATTCGCCGTATCTGGAAGCTGCTTCGGGCCCTCGAATACGGCATGGTCAGCGTCAACTCGGTGAAGATGACCGGCCCCCCCGTGCCCTTCGGCGGCGTCAAGCAGTCCGGGCTGGGCCGCGAGGGCGGCAACACCGGGATCGACGAATACCTGGAGACCAAGTACTACTGCCTGGGGGCCCTGGGCTCCGTCTCTGGTAGTTGAGCTTGCTGCGCTCGGCCATACGGCGTTGGCTCTTGATTCGAACATGCTCATTTACAGAACGTAAACTCCGCTGTTCTCATCAAGATCCGCCTTGTCTGGTCTTCGCTCGCAGAGCCCTCGAGATGAGTGGTTTTATTGAATTCGATGAACATTCTCCCCGGCGGGACGCCGGGGAGCCTAGCCAAGAGAGAACAGCCATGAGCCTGCATCAGCAACTGATCGACCGCGACCGCAAGGTCACCTTCCACGCCTCCACCCACCTGCGCGACTTCGCCCATGGCGATGCGCCGGGCCGGGTGATCACCGGCGGTCAGGGCATCACCATCGTCGACAAGGACGGCCGCGAGTTCATCGACGGCTTCGCCGGGCTCTACTGCGTGAACATCGGCTATGGCCGCAGCGAGGTGGCGGAGGCCATCTACGAGCAGGCCATGAAGCTCTCCTACTACCACACCTATGTGGGCCACTCCAACGAGCCGCAGATCGAGCTCTCCGAGAAGATCCTCGAGCTGGCCGGCCCCGGCATGTCCAAGGTCTACTACGGCATGTCCGGCAGTGACGCCAACGAGACCCAACTGAAGATCGTGCGTTACTACAACAACGTCCTGGGGCGTCCGCAGAAGAAGAAGGTGATCTCGCGGATGCGCGGCTACCACGGCTCGGGCATCGCCTCCGGCTCCCTGACCGGGCTCAAGGCCTTCCACGATCACTTCGATCTGCCCATCGAGACCATCCGCCACACCGAAGCGCCCTACTACTACCACCGGGCCGCCGAGCAGCAGGGCATGACCGAGCGGGAGTTCTCCGCCTACTGCGCCCAGAAACTGGAAGAGATGATTCTCGCCGAGGGCCCCGAGACCGTGGCCGCCTTTATCGGCGAGCCGGTGCTGGGCACCGGCGGCATCGTGCCGCCGCCGGAAGGCTACTGGGAGGCGATCCAGGCGGTGCTGGCCAAGTACGACGTCCTGCTGATTGCCGATGAAGTGGTCTGCGGCTTCGGGCGCATCGGCGCCGACTTCGGCAGCCACCACTACGGCATCAAGCCGGACCTGATCACCGTCGCCAAGGGCCTGACCAGCGCCTACCAGCCGCTCTCCGGGGTGATCGTCGGCGATCGTGTCTGGCAGGTGCTGGAACAGGGCACCGGCGAGTTTGGCCCCATCGGCCACGGCTGGACCTACTCCGGCCATGCCCTGGGCTGTGCCGCTGGCCTCGCCAACCTGGCGATCATCGAGCGGGAGGGCCTGACCCAGAACGCCGCCGAGACCGGTGCCTACCTGCAGAGCCAGATGCAGGCCGCCTTCGGCGATCACCCCATCGTCGGCAACGTGCGTGGTGTGGGCCTGCTGGCGGCCCTGGAGTTCTCCGCCAACCCGGCCAAGCGCGAGCACTTCGACCCGGCCCTCAAGATCGGCCCGCGCATCGCCGCCGCGGCCATGGACGAGAACCTGATCGCCCGGGCCATGCCCCAGGGAGACATCCTCGGCTTCGCGCCGCCGCTGACCATCAGCCGCGCCGAAGTGGACGAGGTGGTGGCCCGCGCCAAGCGTGCCGTCGACAAGGTGGCCGACGAGCTGACCCGCAGCGGCGAACTCAAGGCCAGCTAAGCCGAGCAAGCAGGCAGGCGCTGGGGGAGCTCCCCCCGGCGCCTTTTTTATGACGGTGACGAGCGCCGGTGGCGGCTTTGCCCGGCATCGCCATACTGAAAGCATTTCCGGGAGGTGAATCGCCCATGCCTCGATCCGAGTCCGATATCGACCTGGCGATGATCTATGCCGCCCGCCGACGTTTGGCGGGCCGGGTGGTGCGCACGCCCCTGGTCCGCTCCCGGGCGCTGTCGCGGCGCTTCGACGCCGAGGTCTATCTCAAGCTGGAGACCTGCCAGCCCACCGGCGCCTTCAAGCTGCGTGGCGCCACCCATATGCTCGGTGCCCTGATCGAGCGCCATGGCCGGGAAGCCCTGGCCCGGGGCGTGACCACCGCTTCCACCGGCAACCATGGCCGGGCGGTGGCGTATGCCGCCGCCGAGCTGGGGATTCCGGCGGTGATCTGCCTCTCGAGCCTGGTGCCCGACAACAAGGTCGCCGCCATCCGTGACCTGGGGGCCGAGGCGCGGCGCTGTGGTGCCAGCCAGGACGCGGCCTTCGAGGAGGTGGCGCGGCTGGTGGCGGAGGAGGGCATGACCCTGATCCCGCCCTTCGACGATCCGTGGATCGTCGCCGGCCAGGCGACCATCGGCCTGGAACTGATGGAGGACCAGCCGGCGCTCGATCGGGTGATCGTGGGGCTCTCCGGGGGCGGGCTGCTGGGCGGTATCGGCGCCGCCATCAAGGCGATTCGCCCCGCCACCCGGATCACCGGGGTCAGCCTCTCGGCGGGGGCGGCCATGTGGGAGAGCCTGCGGGCCGGCCATCCCGTCGAGGTGGAAGAGGTGGCGAGCCTGGCGGACTCCCTGGGTGGCGGCATCGGCCGCGACAATCGCTGCACCTTCGCCCTGGTGCGACGGGTCATGGACGACCATTATCAGGTCTCGGAGGCGGCCATCGCCGCGGCCATGGTTCGCCTGCTGGAGGAGGAGAAGCTGCTGGTGGAAGGCGCCGCGGCGGTGGGCCTGGCGGCCATCGAGGCCCATGGGCTGGAGATCCGCGGCGAGCGGGTGGCGCTGATCCTCTCCGGCAACGGGGTATCGCTCGAGACCTTCGATCGCGCCCGGGCCCTGGCCAGCTCAGGGGGCGCTCGGCATTCTCGTCCCTGATAATGACGCTTGGCTCTTGCTGGCCCTCGGCGCCGCTTATCCTGGTGGCGACCCTCGGCCGGCGGGTCACTCTGGCGACGGCTTTGTGTTTGGCAAAGGAGGAGTGCGATGCAGCTTTTCTATCGAGATGCGATTCGCCAGGCCGTGGGCCTGGACCTCGAGGCCCTGGCGGCGGTGGAGGACGGTTTCGCCGCCCTGGGGCGCGGCGAGGTGGTGCAGCCACCGATCCTCTCCATGGCCATCGAGGAGGCCAACGGTGAGGTGGACGTCAAGACCGCCCATATCCGCGGCGCGGCGCGCTTCGCCATCAAGGTCAGCCCCGGCTTCTTCGACAACCCCGGGCTGGGGCTGCCCAGCCTCAATGGCCTGATGCTGGTGCTCTCCGCCCGGACCGGCCTGGTGGAGGCGGTGCTCTTCGACGAGGGCTACCTGACCGCGATACGCACCGCCCTGGCCGGGGCCATCGCCGCCAAGCACCTGTCGCGTCCCGACAGCCGTCGGGTGGCGGTACTGGGCGCCGGCGAGCAGGCCGAGCTGCAGGTGCAGGCGCTACGCCTGGTGAGGCCGATCGAGCGGGTGGACGTCTGGGCGCGGCGCCACGAGGCGGCCGATGCCCTCACTCGCTGCCTCGAGGGCCAGGGGCTCGAGGCCCGCGCCCACGACAGCGTGGCCGCGGCCTGCGCCGCGGCGGATATCGTGATCACCACTACGCCATCGCGCCGTCCCATCCTGCATGCCGGGGAGCTCCCCGAGGGGGTGCATGTCACCGCCATGGGCTCGGACGGCCCCGACAAGCGGGAGCTGGACGAGTCGGTGCTGCACCTGGCCAGCGCCTTCGTCTGCGATAGCCGGGCCCAGAGCGAGAGCAACGGCGAGCTCAAGGCCCTGGCGGCGAGGGGCGAGCCGCCATTCCGTGTCTATGAACTGGGGCGGGTGATCGCCGAGGGCTGGGAGCTGCGCAGTTCGCCCCGGGATATCACCGTCTGCGACCTGACCGGCACCGGGGTGCAGGACACCGCCATCGCCAACTTCGCCCTGGCGCGCCTGGCCCGGGTCGGCGACTGAGTCTCGGGCCCCGGCCCGGGCTCGGTTGATTGGGCGTGACCCGGCCGCCTTGAGACGGAGCCGGGGCTGGCCCATGCTGGATGGCACCCTGTACTGTCCTGGAGTCACATCCTATGCGTCGGGTTATCGCCTTCGATGTCTATGGCACCCTGATCGATCCCCACGGGGTGGTCGCCGAGCTGGAGGACCTGCTCGGCGATCGCGCCCTGGCCTTCTCCCAGCGCTGGCGGGACAAGCAACTGGAGTACAGCTTCCGCCGCGGCCTGATGGGCGCCTACGTGGATTTCGCCCAGTGCACCCGGGAGGCCCTGGAGTTCACCGACCGCGCCTTCGGCGGCCCCCTCAGCGAGCTCCAGCTGGATCGCCTGATGACCCACTATGGCCGCCTGCCGGCCTATCCCGAGGCCGCCGCCGCCCTGGCGCGGCTGCGCCAGGCGGGCATCACCTGCGTGGCCTTCTCCAACGGTTCTCGGGAGACGGTGGCCGCGCTGCTGGCCCAGGCCGGCTTGGCCGAGGCCTTCGACGACATCGTCAGCGTCGACGAGATCAAGCGCTTCAAGCCCGACCCCGCCGTCTATGCCCATCTGCGTTACCGCCTGGAGGCCCCGGCGGAGGCCACCTGGCTGGTCTCCAGCAACCCCTTCGACGTGATCGGTGCCCGCCATGCCGGCCTGCATGCGGTCTGGGTGCGGCGCCTGGCGGAGGCCCCCTTCGATCCCTGGGGGGGCGAGCCGGACCTGACGGTTACCGACCTGGAGAGCCTGGCCGAACGCCTGATCGGTCTCGCCGACTGACGTCCCGGGTGATCTGCTCGACCCTGATCGCCCAGGCCTTCCAGGCGGTGCGCTATCCGATCCTGCCGATCGAGGCGCTTCCCGAGAACGAAGCCCCCGGCCGAGCGCTGACCTCAAACCGAGAGCTCGATCAGGCGCCCCCCGGCGGCCTCGGCGTCCTGGTGATCGTGGGTCACCAGCAGGCTGGGCAGGCCCGCCTCGCGCAGGTGTTCGAAGACCCAGTCGCGCATCTCCTGGCGCAGCTGGGTATCGAGCTTGGAGAAGGGCTCGTCGAGCAGTACCGCCCTGGGCTCGGAGAGCAGCAGGCGCATCAGTGCCACCCGCGCCTTCTGGCCCCCGGAGAGGGTCGCCGGGTCGCGATCCCCGAAGTCCGCAAGACCGAGATGGGCCAGGGCCGCCTCGACCCGGGCGCGCTTGTCGCGGCGGTGGCGGGGCAGGCCGAAGCGCAGGTTGTCGGCCACCGAGAGGTGGGGAAAGAGCAGCGGGTCCTGGAACAGCAGGCCGATGCCGCGCCGCTCGGCGGGCAGCCCCTGGATGGCGACGCCATCCAGGATCACTTGGCCGCTGGCCGCGAACGCCTCGTCCAGGAAGCCCGCCAGGTAGGCCAGCAGGGTCGACTTGCCGGAGCCCGAGGGGCCCATCACGGTAAGCACCTCGCCGGGGCCGATCCGGGCATCCAGTGCCACCAGGAGGGCGCCGTCGAGGGCGATGGAGACGTCATGGAGGGCGAGGTGGTGGGTCTGGGTCATAGGGTGTCTCGCATGCCGCGTCGATGGGACCAGAGTAGCCGGGGCAGGCCCACGGCCAGGGTGAAGCCCACCAGGGGCAGGCTGGCCTGGACCAGGGCCCAGACGCCGATGATGCGCCGGTTGCCGCCGGCGGCCAGGGCCACCGCCTCGGTGGTCACGGTGGTGATGCGTCCGGCGCCCAGCAACTGGGTGGGCAGGTACTGGCCGATGCTCACCGCCAGGCCCACGGCGCTGGCGGTGAGTATCGGGGCCAGCAGCAGGGGCAGGCGCACCCGCCAGAACAGCGACCCGGGGGAGGCGCCCAGGGTGCGGGCCAGCTGCGACCAGCGCGGATCGAGGCGCCGGTAGGCCTCGGCGAGGGAGAGGTAGACATAGGGCAGCACGAACAGCAGGTGGCCGAAGATCACCAGGCCGTGGTGGGGACGGGTGCCCAGGTACTCCATGACCACCACCAGGCCGAACAGGAAGGCGATCTGCGGCACGATCAGTGGCAGATAGAGCAGCCACAGCGCCCGGGAGGGGCGGTGGCCGATGCGCTGCTCGTTCTCCAGGGCGGCCAGCACCAGCACCAGGGCCAGCAGGGTGGCGCCGAGGGCGATAAGGGCGGTGGAGGCGAGCGGGTCGGCGAGCTGCGGCAGCACCCGGAGCCAGTGTTGCAGGGTCAGCCCCTGGGGCCAGGCCTCGGGAAAGCGCCAGAAGGCGGCCACCGAGTTGAGGGCCAGGCTGGCCAGCCCGACGAAGGCGGTCAGGGTGGTCAGCAGGATCAGGCCGCGGCCGGCCAGGCGCAGCGGCACCTCGCCGCGGCGGCGGCCACCCCGGGCGATCCAGCCGCGCATCAGCCAGGCCCCGAGGCGTTCCAGGCCCCACCAGGTGAGCAGGGCGCTGGCGGTGAGGCCCAGCTGCAGGATGGCGCCGGCGGAGGCCAGGAAGCGGCGATCGAGGTCCGGGTCGTTGAACCACTGCAGGATCGACACGCTGAGCACCGGAGGCAGGGTGGGGCCGAGGATCAGGGCCACGTCCACCACCGAGGAGGCGTAGGCGATCACCGCATAGACCGGCAGACGGATCAGCGGATAGAGGGCCGGCGCCACCACCTTGAACCAGGCCAGGGTCGGCCGATAGCCCAGGGAGCGGGCCATGGCCAGGCGCCGCTGGGGGTCGAGCTGGGGCAGCGCCGCCAGGCTCATCAGCAGAAGGAAGGGCACCTCCTTGAGGATCAGGCCGGCCATCAGCGAGAGCCCCCAGGGATCCTGGACGATCAGCAGGTCCGGCGGGCGCTCCCAGCCGGTGAGGCCGGGAGAGACCAGCCGCAGCAACAGCCCGGAGGGAGCGATCAGGAAGGCCAGGCCGAAGGCCGCCGCGGCATGGGGAAGGGAGAGCAGCGGCGAGACCAGGCGGCGGATCCAGCGATCCAGGCGGCTGCCGCTGGCCGCCGCCAGGAACAGCAGCACGATGGCCAGGGAGACCGCGGTCGTGGCCAGGCCGCTGGCGAAGCTGACCGCCATGGAGCGCCAGATGCCGGGCTGGTCGAAGAGTTGCCGCCAGGGGGCGAGGCTCAGGCTATCGCCGCCGAGGGCCGGCAGGTAGCCGAAGGCGGGCAGCAGCGCCATCAGCAGGCCGGCCAGGATGGGGCCGGCCAGCAGCAGGACGATCAGGGGCGGAACCAGGCGCAGGATCATGGCCGAGTGTCACTCCGGGGCGTACCGCCCCTCATTGACCCACGTAGCGCCGTTGCCAGGCCGCCTCCAGGGCGTCCACCCAACTGGGGTGGGGCTGGCCGAGCAGCTCGCCGAGCGCCTCCGGGGGCAGGGTGGCGATCCCCAGGTCGATCTGCGCGAAGCGGGCGCGCTCGTCTTCCTCGAGGCGCTCCATGGCGAGTACGGTGCCGCTGCCCCAGATCACCGGGTCCTGCTTCCGGGCCTGGGCCTCGGGGGAGAGCAGGAAGTCGGCGACCACCATGGCGCCGGCCTTGTGCTGGGCGTTGTAGGGGATCGCCAGGAAGCTCAGGTTGCCGATCATGCCGCCGTCGTGGACATAAGTGCGCACCGTCTCGGGCAGCTCGAAGTTGGCGATGGCGCCGGAGGCCTCGGTGGTGCTGAAGGAGAGGCCGATGGCGATCTCGCCGTCGCCCATCAGGCGGCGCAGCTCGGCGCTGTTGGCGGGGAAGGCGCGGCCGCCGCGCCACAGGTGGGGATGCAGGGCGTCGAGGAACTCCCAGAGCGGGGCGGTCAGGGCGTCGAAGTCGCTCTCCTCCACCGGGGCGTAGAAGGGGGCGGTCTCCTCGGCGAGCTCCAGCATGGCCTGGGTGATGAAGGCGTTGCCGAGGAAGTTGGGCACCCGGGCATAGGTGAAGTCGCCGGGGTTGGCCCGGGCCCAGTCGAGCAGCTCCGGCATCGACCTGGGGTGGTCATCGACCAGGGCGGTGTCATAGTAGAAGACCACCTGGGAGCTGCTCCAGGGCGCCTCCAGGCCATCCACCGGGATCGTCCAGTCGTAGCGTACCGCCGGGGAGTTCTCCGGGTCGGTGAGGGGGTAGTGGGGCAACTGCTCCGACCAGGGGCCGAACAGCAGGTCATTGGCCTTCATGGTGGCGAAGTTCTCGCCGTTGATCCAGATCAGGTCCACGTTGCCGCGCTCGTCATTGCCGGCCTGGCGCTCCGCCAGCACCCGTGAGACCGCCTCGGCGGTATCGCCCAGCTTCACATGGGTCAGGGTGATGTCATAGCGCTCCGCGACCCGGTCGGCGGTCCACTGGATATAGTCATTGATGCGCTCCTCGCCGGCCCAGGCATACCAGAAGACCTGCTGGCCGCGGGCCTCGTCGAGCACCGCCTCCCAGTCATGGGGATCCGGGGCGGCCTGGGCGGAGGTCAGGCCGACCAGGCCGAGGGCCAGCAGCAGGGGGGATCGAAACATGGGTAAGGCTCCTTGCGGGTTAGTCCTGGGGGGCGAGGGCGTGGGCGCGGGCCAGTAGGCCGCTGCCGACCAGGCGCAGGTGCTCATGGGCCAGGCCGGTATCGGCCAGGGGCACGATGGCGTCATGGGCGAGTCCTGGGAGCCGGGCCCCGAGGGCCTCGGCGAGGCCGGCCTGGGGACGGGATTGCTCGATGCGATTGGCGGGCTGCGTCACGGCGTTACCTGATGGCGAACGAGGTTTATGGCGTCTGATGCCACCTGAGTCGTCACTCGCCCCGTTACCTTACATCACTCGCCTGCATCAGGGTGTGATAGCCGCCCCAGAGGCGTGTGGCGGTGGTGATCAGGCAGGCGATGGCGAACAGCGTCGCCAGGATGACGAAGTGCTGGGGAAACAGGCAGAAGAGCACGAAGGCCAGGATGGTCTCCGTGCCCTCGGTGAGGCCATGCAGGTAGTAGAAGGCCTTGTTGGGAAAGCGCGGCCGCTGCAACTGGTGGCGATTGGCCATGATGGCGAAGGCCAGGAAGGAACTGCCCGTGCCGATAAAGGCGAACAGCAGCAGGGCGGCGGCGAGCGCATTGTCCGCGGGGTTGGCCAGGGCGAAGCCGAAGACCACGGCGCCGTAGAAGACGAAATCGAGGCCGATATCGAGAAAACCGCCGGCATCGCTGGTGGTGTCGCCGAGCCGGGCCAGGACGCCATCCAGGCCATCGCCGAGGCGGTTGAGGAGGATGACGACCAGGGCCGGGAGGTACCACTCCAGGGCCAGCAGGGGCAGGGCCAGCAGGCCGATCGCGAAGCCGGTGACCGTGACCTGGTTGGCGCTGATGCGACGCGCCAGCAGCCAGCGGGCACTGCCCTCGAGCAGGTCTTGCGCCAACGGCATGGTCCAGCGATCCAGCATGAGCACGAATCTCCTTGAGGGGGCTGATATAGGGTCGGGCGCTTCCGCCCTTCCTTACCCTGTCGTCCATGATTGTACATTAGCAGCACCTCGTACAACTCCAGCGATGGGCACCTGCATGGCCAAGGTGCGCCATCTCGGCCGTCTGATCGACTGTAAGGTTCGTGACGCTTAGGCGACAGAGCACCAGGACCCTGGACTCCGACTCGGGGAGCTCCCCCTGGCGAGGTGCTTATGCGACGACTCCTGCTGACGACAGCGCTTCTCGGTTTCCTGGTCGGCGGCTCGGCCCTGGCCGGGCCGCCGACCCAGGCGCCGCCCCAGGTGGCGGTGGCGCACTCCCTGGAGAGCTTCCGCGCCGCCCTCCAGTCGGGAGGGCCCGGCAAGGATGGCATTCCCTCCATCGACCGGCCCCGATTCCTGAGCGCCGACCAGGCACGGCTGAGCGATGACGAGATCGTTATCGGCCTCTATCGCCAGGGCGAGGCGCGGGCCTACCCCCAGCGCATCCTGGTGTGGCACGAGATCGTCAATGACGAGCTGGGCGGCGAGGCCCTGAGCATCACCTACTGCCCCTTGACCGGCACCGCCCTGGGCTTCAAGCGGGGGGCGACCCAGCTCGGGGTCTCCGGCAAGCTGGTCAACAGCAACCTGGTGATGTACGACCGGGCCACCGACAGCGAGTGGCCGCAGATCCTCGGCGTGGCCATCGATGGCCCCCTGGTCGGCCAGGGGCTGGAAGAGGTGCGCCTGATCTGGACCACCTGGGGGCAGTGGCGGGCCCGCTATCCCGAGACCCGGGTGCTCTCCGAGCAGACCGGCTATGTGCGCAACTATCGCCGCGACCCCTACGGAAGCTACGTCCCCTTGGGCGGCTACTACCTCCCCGAGAGTCGTCGCCTCTTCCCTGTGTTGAATCGCGACGACCGCTTTCCCCCCAAGACGATGATCTTCGGCGTGCGCACCGTCCAGGGGGCCCTGGCCGTCGATCGTCGGGCCCTGCGTGAGGAGCGAGTGATCGAGACCCGGTTGGGCGAGGAGTCCCTGGTGTTGATCCACGACCCCGGCCTGGATACCGCCTGGGCCTTTCGCAATCCCCGCGGCCTGAGCCTCGATGCCGATGCTCTGAATTTCACGCCGGAGGGCGTGCGTGGCCCGGGCATCGAGGCCCTGGAGCCCCTGCACGGCTTCGAGGCCATGTGGTTTGCCTGGGCCGCCTTCTATCCCGACACGTCCCTCTACCCGGAGCAGACTCCATGAGTGTCTTCAGGAACCGCCTGATGGCCCGTCCGGCGGCGCTGCTGGCGTTAGCTATCATGGCCATGAGCTATGCGCTGGCCTACCTCTGGTTGACCGGCGACCTGGCCGGTGGTGGCTGGGGCGGCTGGGAGGCGAGCTTCCCCGCCTGGGAGCGCCTGTTCGAACGGCGCGGCTTCCTGCAGTTCGAGCCGGTGGGCCGGATCATGCTGGGCAGCCTGGTATGGACCTTCAGCCCCCTCAATACGCTAGTGGCCCTGGCGATGGGGGGACTGCTGGGGCTCAACCTGCTGGCGGCCTGGTGGGTATGGCGCTCGCCCCGGGTGTGTGGGGTGGGTGGCTCCGCCGGCGGCATCCTGGCGGCGATTCCGGCCCTATTGGTTGGTGGGGCCTGCTGCGCCCCCCTGGTGCTGATCTGGCTGGGCCTGCCGATCGCCGGTGCCGTGGTGGGCCTGACGCCACTCCTGATTCCCCTGGCCCTGGTGCTAATGCTGGCCGGACTCTGGGTCATGAGCCGGCGCCTCGACGCGAGCGGCTAGGCGACGAGCGTGACAGGTCACTCCCTGTCGGACTCCTCTTCCTGAGGGCAGCGTTCCCCATCCAGGCGCTGGCCGGCCTGGTGCAGCAGCTCGAACTGGCGGTTGCACTGCTTGCAGGCACCACACATGGAGAGGTGAAAGGTCAGCGATACCTTCTCTGTCCAGCTAAGTGGGCGATCGAGGCGCTGTGACATCAGCTCGGTGGCCCGCTTGCACATCATCATGACTTATCCTCCGCTAACCATCCCTTCTCCACACAAGCCCGCAATCGCAGCCGGGCACGATGCAGGATGACCCAGCAGTTATTTTCCTTGATTCCCGTTTCTCGGCAGATCTCTTCCGTCGATAGGCCCATCAGTTCCCGCAGGGAGAAGACCCGGGCGATATTCTCGGGAAGGGCGATCATGCAGCTATCGAAGACCTGCCAGAAATGCTCCTGGTTCAGGGCGCCTTCCGGGTCTCCCCAGTCCGCGGGCCGGGCCGATGGCTGCCAACGACCACTCTGCTGAAATTGCCGGTCGATGGCCTCTTCATCTAGCTCTTCCTCCAGGGGGCGCCAGTGACCACGGCGCTTCTGTTCGCGCAGGCTATCGAGAATCTTGTACTTGAGGATGCCGAAGACCCAGGTCTCGTAGCCGGAGCGCCCCGAGAAACTGGCATCCTTGTCGATCGCCGCGGCCAGGGCCTCCTGAACGGCATCTTCCGCCAGGGAATGATCTCTCAATTGAAGTCTGGCGAATGAGAGCAGGCGTGGCCTGACCGCCGAGAGTCGCCGCATTCGCTCCTCTCTGTCATTGGGTGAAACGGGAATACTCGTTTCCATGGCTACCTCTCTCGATAGGGTGAGGTGTTGTCGTTTTTTCACGAAGAGGATGACACCCGGCGCGGCATCCTCCAGCGAGTTTCTGAACCCTGGGCCATATGGCACCAGCCTAGTAGAGCGGCTGGCGCCAGAGGTGGTGGATGATTTTTAGGTGGCCATTTCGTCTCTATTGCTATGCCTGATCGATCTGAGTGGTGAAGGCCGCTGCCTGTAAGGAAGTCCTGATTTCGTAGACAGACAGGGAAGCTTCGCAGAGCGGGGCACTTGCGTGCATCACAACGATAAGACCGAGAAGGAGTCTGGCGATGAAAAAATGGTTTCCTGACACGCGATTCGGAACCTGGGGTTGTACCCTGGCGGGCACGCTTTTGAGTCTCTCCCTGGGCAGCATGGCGCTGCAGGCATCGGCGGACGGCATGGACTATCCCTGTGGGGCGAATCCCTGCGCCGCCATGCAGGTCTGCGCGGCGGCCAACCCCTGCGCCGCGAACCCCTGTGCGGCGGCCAATCCCTGCGCCGCGAACCCCTGTGCGGCGGCCAATCCCTGTGCCGCGAACCCCTGCGCGGCGGCCAATCCCTGCGCCGCGAACCCCTGCGCGGCGGCCAATCCCTGTGCCGCGAACCCCTGTGCTGCGAACCCCTGTGCCGCGAATCCCTGCGCGGCCGACGGCCCGGCCTCTGCCGTCAAGCGCCCCGAGGGCTATGTGCCGGGCTACAGCGAGGAGGAGATGAATGATCCCGAGCTCCTGGCCCGGGGCGAGGCGCTGTTCAACGACCCCAGCCTGAGCACCAACGGGATGTCCTGCGCCAGCTGCCACGGCGGCGACCAGGGCTACCAGGCGACCTTCGAGCAGCCCTATCCCCATCGGGTGGCCATGGGCGAGAACATGTTCGGCATGGAGGTGGTGCATGCCGACGAGATGGTGCAGATGTGCATGGTGGTGCCCATGGCCGCCGAGGCCCTGGGCTGGGACAGCGAGGAGCTGGCGGCGCTCTCCGCCTATGTGGTGGAGGTCCAGCGGCGCTATGCCGGTGAACCCCATAACCTCTGAACCCGGTATCGACCGCGAGCCGGGGGCCTTGCCCCTGGCTCGCGGCCGTCTGATAGTCTGACGAGACACCCGCCGAGGAGCCACCCTATCCATGCTGGAGCCTTTTTCCATCGGTGAGCCGGTAAGTGCTCCCGACCTGTCGACCTATGACCGGGCCGCGTTGCGGCGTTTCCACCAGGCGGCCCGGGAGTCGCTGGATTGCCAGCGCGTGCTGAAAAAAGTGGGGCTCAACCTGGTGGGCGAGTTGCTCAAGGGGCAGGGTCAGTTCGTGCGGCTCGATCACTACCCCAAGGGCGATGTCTACGACCGGGAGACCGGGGGGCAGTACTATTACCATGCCCATCGGGGCGGCGAGCACGGCCACTTCCACCTCTTCAATCGCCCGGCCGGGGACAATCGCCCCGGCAAGGTCAAGACACCCACCCACCTGGTGGCGGTCTCCATGGATGCCTGGGGCCTGCCCATCGGCCTTTTTACCACCAATCGCTGGGTCACCGGGGAGCAGTGGCGTGGCTCCGCGGAGACCCTGGCCCTGGCCGAGACCTTCGCCATCGATCACGCCTGGCCCTCCTGGCCGGTCAACCGCTGGGTCACGGCCCTGGTTAGCGCCTGCCGCCCCCAGCTGGAGGTGCTGCTCGTCCATCGGGATCGCGAAATCGCCCGGCTTCGAGCGGAGGACCCGAAGGTCTTCGAGAACCGCGACATCGAGGTGATCGGGCAGATCCCGCTGGACCTGCCCGCCTGGACCGAGCACCTGGCCACGACCCTGAAGCATCGCGAGGCGTGATGGCGATGGCCCCGGTGCGGCGCCGGGGCCGGGCCGGTCAGCGCGGCGGCTGCCAGGCCAGGGGGGCCAGCTCCTCGTTGAGGGGCGTGTCCACCAGATGGTTGGTGTAGTTGGAGAGGGTCTTGAGGGCACAGGCGATCACCAGTTCGAGGATCTGGCCGCGGTTGAAGCCGGCGGCGAGGAAGGCGTCCATCTCCTCGGGGGCGGCCCAGCCCCGTTGTTCATTGAGGTGGCGGGCGAAGCGCGCCACGGCGGCCAGGCGTGGGTCATTCGGCGTGCCCAGGTCGCGCAGGCGGGCGATCTCCTCCCGCGACACCTGGGCCTTGGCGGCACCGCCGCTATGGGCGGCCACGCAGAAGGCGCAGCCATTGGCGGCGCTGATGGCCAGCAGGGCCACCTGCTGCTCGGCGGGGTTCAGGCTGGTACGGGCGTAGATCTCGTCGAGACTCAGATAGGCCTCCAGCAGTGGCGGGGCCTCGGCCATCTTGGCGAAGATATGCGGCAGGAAGCCCATCTTCTGCTGGGCCGCTTCGAGGCGCGGCCGGGCTTCCGCCGGCGCCGATTCCAGGTCATGCAGGGGAAAGGTTGGCATGGGGAGACTCCTTCTCGGTGGAGGGTGCCCCCAGTCTAGCCGGCGACGGCGACGCGAGACGGTTCCCGGGTCGCTACTTTATGCCCGATCGTCCAGGGTAGTTTGCCCCCCTTGCTGGGTCGGCCCATGGCCCCGTACTCGCTTGTAGGCACGACGGAAGGCCGCCTCGGAGCAGTAACCGACGGCCAGGGAGGCGGCGAGCACGCTGTCGCCCCGAGCCAGTCGCCGGTCGGCGGCCTCCATGCGCAGGCGAACCTGATAACGACGCACGGGCATGCCCACCTGGCGGTGAAAGCGCTCGCAGAGGGCCGAGCGCGACAGCCCCACCCGATGGGCCAGCTCCGCCAGGGGCCACTCCCGCTCCGGGGCCTGGTGAAGCAGGGTGAGTACCTGGCGGATCAGCGGATCGTGATAGGCCATCAGGGTCGGCAGGTCGAGCAGTCCCCGGGAGAGGCAGTGGCGAAGCAGGCGGATCAGCAACGCATTGGCCAGCGCCAGGGCCAGATGGCGACCGCCCGGCAGGGGTTGGCTCAGCTCCTGGGTCAGCATCTTCAGCAGGGCATCCCAATCGGCATCGCGCTCTTCCCGGGTCAGCGCCAGGGCATCCGGTAGCAGCCGGAACCAGGGCGGCGTCAGCTCATCACGAAAACGAAAGCGGCCGCACAGCAGACCGACCCCGGGGCGGCGGCTAGCCAGGGCCAGCTCGCGAACCGGGCGGCCACGCTCGTCGGGCAGGGCACAGAGCTGGTGGCGGCCGTCGCCGGGAAAGAAGACCAGGTCGCCGGCTTCCAGATGGCGACGCTCGCCCCCGGGCAACGCCAGGGTGCAGCGCCCCTCGGTGACCAGGTGAAAGCTGGGCGCGACGGGTTGCTCGTGACTCAGCAACCAGTCGCCGCAGTGCTTGGCGGCATGATAGAACTCGCTGCCCAGGAAATGGGGGGCGAGCAGCTCGGAAAGGGGATCGTCGACCATCCGGGCCTCCAGTCGATAGGCCCGTCAAGCTTACCCGCTTGTCGGCGACTATGCTGGGGCAAGGTGACAGCGGAGGAGCCGGCATGAGTGACTGGGGCGAGCACTTCACCTATCTGGAGCGGGGATTACCCTATCGGCGTTATGCCCGGCCCGAGCTGCTGCGCATCGGCCTGGTACTGCTGGATACCGACTACACCCTGGAGCGGGACTGGCAGCGGCTGCTTGGCGATGACATGGAGTGCTTCTGCACCCGGTTGACCACCACCGGGGAGGTGACGCCCCGAGCGCTGCTGGCCCTGGCGCCGAAGATCGAGGCCGCGGCCCGTACCCTGGTGCCGGGCCTGCCCCTGCACACCCTGGTCTTCGGCTGCACCTCGGCGGGGCTCTTGATCGGCGACCCGGCCATCGCCAGGACCTTCGCCGCGGTGCGTCCCGGGGTGGCGGTGACCCACCCCTGGCTGGCCCTGCGCGAGGCCCTGGCGAGCCTGGGGGCGCGACGTATCGCCCTGCTGACCCCCTATGTGCGGGAGCTCAATGCCGCCTTTTATGCGGCCTTCGAGGAGCTGGGCATCCAGGTCGCCGCGGTGGGGGGCTTCCACCTGCGTCGCGACGTGGATATCCCCGCGGTGGACCCGGACTGCCTGGGCGATGCCCTGGCGGTCTTGCTGGAGGGGGCCGAGGGGGTGGAGGCGGTGGTGATGCCCTGCACCAACCTGCGTGCCTTGGAACGGCTCGAGGCCCTGGAGGCCCGCTTCGGCATTCCCTGCCTCTCCAGCAATCAGGCCCTCTACTGGCACGCCCGACAACTGGCCGGGCGCCCCACCCATCTGGAGGGCTTCGGCCGGCTATTGGCGGGGTAGGGCGCTGGCGCTGGCACGTTATGGCCTCCCGGGCGAGGAGGATCAGCGACTTCGCCGGGATGCCGACGCGAAGCGAGCCGGGTAGCGCAAATCGACAGGGATGTCGATTTAAGACGTGCGCGTCTGCGACCGGCAAGAGGGACCTTGATCCGGCCTGGTGCGCGTCACCCGGCTCGCGTAGCGTCGGGGTTTCGTCCCGGCGGGAGCGAGCCTGCTTGCCCGGAGGCCGGCGGCTAGCAGCTATTGGCTTCCAGCTTCCAGCTCTCAGCTCAGTCGCTGGCCGGAGACGCAGGGGTGATAGAGGGGCTGGACGCTATTGCCGTCCGGATCCAGGCAGTAGAAGCTGCGGGCGCCATCGGCATGGTCATGAGGCGCGCTGGTGACCGTGACACCCTGGGCCTTGAGGTAGTCGTGCCAGGCGTCCACGTCCTCGGGGGTATCCACCACGAAGCCGAAGTGATCCAGGCGCTGGGGATCCTCGCCGGTGGGGGCCTTGGCGCGGCTCAGGGAGAGGTTGTCGTTGCCCAGGGTCAGGTAGACCAGGTCGGCATGGGCGCGACGCAGCACCTCCATGCCCAGCAGCTCCACATAGAAGCGTTCACAGGCCTCCAGGTCCTGCACCTGGAGGGCGATATGGCGCATGCCATTGAGGGGGGCGGGGCGTTGCATGGGCGCTTCCTTTGGTCATCGATTCGACTATGATATTTTGTGGAAAGTATTTCCATTTAAACCCGTCGTCAAGTCGAGGAGCCCCGAATGTTCTGTATCATCGTCAAGACCCAGCTCAAGCCCGGCCAGCGCGAGCGCTTCCTGGAAGCCATGCTGCCCAACGCCGCCGCCTCGGTGCGCGAGGAGCCCGGCTGTCATGTCTTCGACGTACTGGAAGACCAGCAGGACCCGAATCTCTTCTACCTTTATGAGATATACCGGGATGAAGCGGCCCTGGCCGAGCACAAGCTGACGCCCCACTACCAGGCCAGCCGCGAGGTCGTGAATCCCCTGATCGAACAGCAGAGCGTGATTCGTGCCGGGGTCCTGGCCACCAGCCCGGAGGTTCGCCAGGCTTGAGGCCGGAGTGAACCAAAGCCCCGGCGCTTCATCACAGCTGATAGATGTGACACGAGAGAGCCGGAGGGCCAGCCATGGGCAGCATGCGGTGGAATACTCGCCAGGGCATCATCCTCATACTGTCATTACTGTGCCTGGCCCTCGGTAGCGCCCTGGCCTGGTATGCCCACGCCCAGGAGTCACAGCGCAGCGCCTGGGTGCTGACCATCGACGGGGCCATCGGCCCCGCCAGCAACGACTACTTCCAGCGCGGCCTGCGCAAGGCGGCTGAGGCGGAAGCGGAGATCGTGGTGGTCAAGCTCAATACCCCCGGCGGCCTCGACGCCTCCATGCGCGAGATGATCAGCGCCATGCTCTCCTCCCCGGTACCGGTGGCCATCTATGTCTCCCCCGGCGGTTCCCGAGCCGCCAGCGCTGGCACCTACCTGCTCTATGCCAGCCATGTGGCCGCCATGGCTCCCGCCACCCACCTGGGTTCCGCGACGCCGGTGCAACTCGGCGGGGGCGGCATTCCCGGCATCGGTGATGATGACGACGATGACGGCAACGGCAATCCATCGAACTCCGCGGCCGCCGATGATGACGCCGCCGCTGACGAAGCCAGGGAGGAGGCGGCTTCCGACGAGGCGGTAGCCGATGAGGCCAGGGAGGAGGCCCCCGCGCCCCGGGACGAGCGGCGCCGCGGCGAGACCGCCATGGAGCGCAAGGTACTGGAAGACGCGGTGGCCTACATTCGCGGCCTGGCCGAGCGCCATGGGCGCAACGCCGACTGGGCCGAAGAGGCGGTGCGCGAGGCGGTGACCCTCACCTCCCGGGAGGCCCTGGAGCAGAACGTCATCGATGTGGTGGCCCGGGACATTCCCGACCTCCTGGCCCAGATCGACGGCCGCGAGGTGGTCATGGAGTGGGGCGAGCGGGTGCTGGAGACCGCCGACCTGGCCCTTGTCGACTACGACCCGGACTGGCGCACCCAACTGCTGGCGGTGATCACCAACCCCAACGTGGCCTACTTCCTGATGATCATCGGCTTCTATGGCCTGATCTTCGAGCTCTCCAACCCCGGCAGCCTGATTCCCGGCACCATCGGCGTCATCTGTCTGCTGCTGGCGCTCTTCGCCTTCCAGGTGCTGCCGGTCAACTACGCCGGCCTGGCGTTGATCCTGGTGGGGCTGGGGCTGATCGTTGGCGAGGCCTTCATGCCCAGTTTCGGGATACTCGGCATCGGCGGGGTGGTGGCCTTCGTGATCGGTTCGGTGATCCTGATGGATGCCGATCACCTGAGCATCTCGCTGCCGATGATCGGCAGCGTGGCGGGCCTGGCGGCGCTGCTGATGCTATGGGTGATGACCCGCTTCATGGGCCTGCGCCGGGCCCCGGTGCGCACCGGCCAGGAGGAGATGCTGCATGTGCAGGCCACCGCCCTGGAAGATTTCGAGGGCGAGGGCCATGTGCGTCTGCGCGGGGAGCGCTGGCGGGCCCGCGCCGCCCAACCGGTGCGCCGCGGCCAGGTACTCAAGGTGGTGCGCATCGAGGGGCTGACCGTGGAAGTGGCGCCCCTGGACGATGGCCACTAACGGCTATGCTGTCGAGGGTAGTGGCGAATTCGCAGCGACAATCGAGGAGTCTTGACCATGATGGTGACCTATCTCGTACCCCTGGTACTGGTGGTGATGTTCCTGGCGGCGGCGATTCGCATCCTGCCGGAATACAAACGCGGCGTGGTCTTCTTCCTGGGGCGATTTCAGTCGGTGAAGGGGCCCGGCTTGATCATCATCATCCCCGGGATCCAAAAGATGGACGTGGTGGACCTGCGGGTGATCACCATGGACGTGCCGGAACAGGACGTCATTTCCCAGGACAACGTCACCGTCAAGGTCAATGCGGTGCTCTACTTCCGGGTGGTGGACCCGGAGAAGGCGATCATCCAGGTAGAGAACTTTACCCAGGCCACCAGTCAACTGGCCCAGACCACATTGCGTTCGGTGCTCGGCAAGCATGACCTGGACGAGATGCTCTCCGAACGCGACAAGCTCAACGATGACATCCAGGAGATCATCGATACCCAGACCGAGGAGTGGGGCATCAAGGTCGCCAACGTGGAGATCAAGCACGTGGACCTCGACGAGAGCATGATCCGCGCCATCGCCCGCCAGGCCGAGGCGGAGCGGGAGCGGCGCGCCAAGGTGATTCACGCCGAGGGTGAGCTGCAGGCCTCCAAGAAACTGGTAGAGGCCGCCAATGTCATGTCCGAGAATTCCGGAGCCCTGCAGCTGCGCTACCTGCAGACCATGAGCGATATGAGCAACAAGAACGCCTCCACCATCGTGGTGCCCCTGCCCATTGACCTGGTCGAAGCCTTCCGCGAGATGAAGGCCTCGCCGGCGGCCCGGGCGCGTACCGCCGGGGGGGGCGAGGATGCCTCCTGAGTGCCATCAGGTACCGAGGGCCGCGAGGCAACCTTGAGTCCACGCCTGTCGTCCCGTCAGCAGGGCCTGTTGATGACCGCTGGTGGGGCCCTGCTGATCTCCCCGGACGCCCTGTTGATCAAGCTGATCGCCCTGCCGGATGCGGAGATCCTGCTGTGGCGAGGCCTGCTCACGGCCCTGGGCTTCGTGATCATCGTCGGGCTACGCCAGGGGCGCGGCTTCGTCGCCGCCTATCGTCGTTGCGGTATCACCGGGGTCGCGGTGGCGCTGCTGTTCGCCGGCTCCACCCTGGGCTTCGTACTGGGCAACCAGTACACCAAGGGCGGTAATGTCCTGATGATCCTGGCCGGCGCGCCGCTCTTCGCCGCCCTGCTGTCGCGGGTGTTCCTCGGCGAGCGCCAGCCCCTGGGCACCTGGCTGGCCATTGCCGCCTGCCTGCTGGGCACCGCCCTGATCGTCGGCGACGATGCCGGCACCGGCAGCCTGCTGGGCAACGGCTTCGCCCTGCTGGCGGCGCTCTCCCTGGCCGCCAACTTCACCCTCTGTCGCACCCGGCCGGGCATCGACATGAGCCCCATGCTGACCCTCTCGGGGCTGATCGTTGCCGGGCTGGCCGCCGCCTACGGCCTGGGTGGCGGTGCCGGCCTGAGCTGGCCGCCCGCCGAGCGCCTGGGGCTTCTGCTGTTGCTCTGCCTGGGGTTGCTGCCCCTGGGCTTCACCCTGATCCAGCGGGGCCCCCTCTACCTGCCCGCCGCCGAGGTGGGGCTCTTGATGCTGCTGGAAGTGGTGGTGGGCAGCCTCTGGGTGTGGTGGCTGCTGGCGGAACGTCCCTCGCCCTCGGCCCTGGTGGGCGGGGTCCTGGTGCTGGGCACCCTGGCCTGCAAGGGCGCCTTCGACCTGCGTCGCGAACGGCGCCTGAGGCGGCGGGTGCAGAAGGAAGGATAAGCTGGTAGAATTTGCGCTCCTCAAAATCAGCGCCCCCAGACATCCCGATGGCATCCTCGTGATTCGCCGCACGGGCCGGGCGCCAATGAAACGAGTAAGGGATTCTCCACAGGTGATCGACACCTCCTCTTCGCGCGGCATGACTCCGCCCTAGCGCTGCCTTTCCCTTCCGGGGGAGACGCGACCGTCGTCATGACGGCGTCACCCTCTGGCATCACTCTCGGTGCCATGCGCCCGCGTGCGCGACTCGTTTCACGATAACCGCTATTACCCACGCTCCTCGCTTCGAGTGCCGCTACCCCGGTGGGCGGTCGTGCGTCTCGGCGAGACATCACCCCTCGACTGGACCGTAGAATGATACGATCGATCAAGCAAGACTGGTTCTCCAATATCAAGGGCGACACCCTGGCCGGCATCGTGGTGGCCCTGGCCTTGATTCCCGAGGCCATCGCCTTCTCCATCATCGCCGGCGTCGATCCCAAGGTGGGGCTCTACGCCTCCTTCTGCATCGCCGTGGTGATCGCCTTCACCGGCGGCCGTCCGGGGATGATCTCCGCCGCCACCGGCGCCATGGCGCTGCTGATGGTGACCCTGGTGCGCGAGCATGGCCTGGAGTACCTGCTTGCCGCCACCCTGTTGACCGGGGTATTGCAGATCATCGCCGGCTACCTGCGCCTCGCCGAGCTGATGCGCTTCGTCTCCCGCTCGGTGGTCACCGGCTTCGTCAACGCCCTGGCGATCCTGATCTTTATGGCCCAGCTGCCGGAGCTGACCGGGGTCACCTGGCATGTGTATGCCATGACCGCCGCCGGCCTGGCGATCATCTACGGCTTCCCCTACCTGCCGGTGATCGGTCGCTCGATTCCCTCGCCCCTGGTGTGCATCCTGGTGCTGACCGCCGTCTATATGCTGACCGGCATGGAGATCCGCAGCGTCGGCGATATGGGCGAGCTGCCGGATACCCTGCCGATCTTCCTGTGGCCGGACGTGCCGCTCAACCTCGAGACCCTGATGATCATCCTCCCCACGGCGCTGATGCTCTGCGTGGTGGGCCTGCTGGAGTCGATGATGACCGCCACCATCGTCGATGACCTGACCGACACCAAGAGCGACAAGAACCGCGAGTGCAAGGGCCAGGGCATCGCCAATATCGGCTCCGGCCTGCTGGGCGGCATGGCCGGCTGCGCGATGATCGGCCAGTCGGTGATCAACGTGAAATCCGGCGGTCGCGGGCGCCTCTCCACCCTGATCGCCGGCGTGGTGCTGCTGATCCTGGTGGTCTTCCTCGCCGACTGGGTCTCGCAGATTCCCATGGCGGCCCTGGTGGCGGTGATGATCATGGTCTCCATCGGTACCTTCAGCTGGAGCTCCATCCGCGACCTCAAGAAGCACCCCCTGAGCACCAATATCGTGATGCTGGCCACCGTGGCGGTGACCGTGGGTACCCATAACCTGGCCATCGGCGTCTTCGTCGGGGTGCTGCTGGCGGCGATGTTCTTCGCCAACAAGGTGGGCAATATCCTCTATATCGGCACCGAACAGGGCGAAGGCGAGCGCACCTACCGGGTGGTGGGGCAGGTCTTCTTCGCCTCCTCCAACCGCTTCATGGAGGCCTTCGATTTCAAGGAGACGGTACAGAAGGTCACCATCGACCTCTCCCGGGCCCACTTCTGGGACATCACCGCCGTGGAGACCCTGGACCGCATCGTCATCAAGTTCCGTCGCGAGGGCACCGAGGTGGAACTGATCGGCCTCAACGAGGCCAGCGCCACCATCGTCGATCGCTACGCCGTGCATAACGACCCGGCGGCCGTCGAGCGCCTGATGGGCGGCCACTGAGTCGAGCGTCGAACGAGGGCCCTGGCCATCCGGCCAGGGTCAAAAGGTGGATGGGCGACGGCTGTCGTCCCTGATATCATTCGGGGTCGGTCTGCGGCTCCCCCTTTTTTCACCCCTTGTCCTTCAACGCCTATAACAGGGATTCCCAGTGACACTACCGAGCCAAGCGTGGCGCCGCTGCACCGCCAGCCTGCCGCGCCGTATTCCCCCTCCGCCATCCTCCACGACCGTGGCCGAACCCCGGGTTGGTTGTGGTAAGCGTCTGAGTCATCGGAGGCTTTCCTTAACCATTCCGAGCGAGTTTCGACCGTGGATAAGCCCGCCCAGCGAGGCCCCCTAGGGGTCCCAGGCGGTATCGACGATTACCGTGTTGTGCCTGCCGGCCCGAGGGCCGGTCAGGTGTCGTTTATCCGTTCGAGACTTATCCACCATGTCACAAGCCATTCCTGGCGCAAGCCAGACCCCGCGTTCGCCGGCCATGCTGCTGCTCGGCGGCGCCTTCCGCAATTTCCTCGGCAATTCGCCGCACTGGTACAAGGTCGTCATCCTCGCCTGCCTGGTCGCCAACCCCCTGGTCTACTGGACCCTGGGCGGCGACGAGGGCGGCCTGGTGCTGGGCTGGTTGCTGCTCGGCCAGTTCATCTTCACCCTGGCCATGGCCCTGAAGTGCTATCCGCTGCTGCCCGGCGGCCTGCTGGCCCTGCAGGCCGTCGCCCTCGGCCTGACCTCCCCGGAGGCGGTGCTCGGCGAGGTGGAGCACAACCTGGCGGTGATCCTGCTGCTGATGTTTATGGTGGCGGGGATCTACTTCATGAAGAGCCTGCTGCTCTTCACCTTTACCAAGCTGCTGATCCATGTGCGCTCCAAGTACCTGCTGTCGCTGCTCTTCGCCAGCATGGCGGCCTTTCTCAGCGCCTTCCTCGATGCCCTGACGGTGACCGCGGTGATCATCGCCATCGCCGTGGGCTTCTACTCGGTCTACCACAAGGTGGCCTCCGGCAAGAGCTATGACCATAGCCACGACCACAACGACGACGAGAGCGTGCGCGCCGAGCTGCGCACGGAGCTGGACGACTTCCGCGCCTTCCTGCGCTCGCTGCTGATGCACGGCGCCGTGGGCACCGCCCTGGGCGGCGTGGCCACCATGGTCGGCGAGCCCCAGAACCTGTTGATCGCCAAGGAGATGGGCTGGGGCTTCGGCGACTTCTACCTCAATATGCTGCCGGTGAGCCTGCCGGTGCTGGTGGCGGGGCTGCTCACCTGCCTGGCCCTGGAGAAGCTGCAGTGGTTCGGCTATGGCGTGGCCATGCCCAAGACCATCCGCAAGATCCTCAAGGACTACGACCACTACAAGGCCAGCAAGCGCACCAACCGGGAGCGCGCCCAGCTGATTGCCCAGGCCCTGGTGGCGGCCTTCCTGGTGGTGGCCCTGGCCCTGCACCTGGCCGAGGTGGGGCTGATCGGCCTGGCGGTGATCGTGCTGCTGGCCAGCTTCAACGGGGTCAGCGACGAGCACCAGATCGGCAAGGCCTTCCAGGAGGCGCTGCCCTTCACCGCCCTGCTGGTGGTCTTCTTCACCGTGGTCTCGGTGATTCATAGCCAGCACCTCTTCCAGCCCTTTATCGAGATGGTGCTGGCGCGTCCCGAAGAGGGGCAGGCGGTGCTGCTGTTCTTCGCCAATGGCCTGCTCTCGGCGATCTCCGACAATGTCTTCGTCGCCACCGTCTATATCGGCGAACTCAAGGCCGCCTTCCTGCGTGGCGACCTGAGCGCCGAGCAGTTCCGCCTGCTGGCCATCGCCGTCAACGCCGGCACCAACCTGCCCAGTGTGGCCACCCCCAACGGCCAGGCCGCCTTCCTGTTCCTGCTCACCTCGGCCATCGCCCCCTTGCTGCGCCTCTCCTACGGCAAGATGGTGACCATGGCCTTCCCCTATGCGGTGGTCATGACGGTGGTGGGGTACTGGGGCGTGACCCACTGGGTGAGCTGAGTCAAGAAAGGGCGCGGTGGCCACCCCACGGGGTGTTCACCGGCCCGGCGATAGGGTAGAAACGGGGTATACGCCAGCAAAAGGATCGAGCACATGACCGAGCAAGTAATGGCTGCCATCGATGGTTCGCGGTTTTCCACGGGCGTCTGCGACTATGCGGCCTGGGCCAGCCAGGCGCTGGAGGCACCGCTCACCTTCCTGCACGTGGTGGACAACCATCCCCAGACCGCCGAGGCGGACCTCTCCGGTAATATCGGCCTGGGCTCCCGGGAGCACCTGCTGGAGGAGCTGGCCAGCCTCGACGAGCAGCGCGCCAAGCTGGCCCAGGAGCAGGGCCGGCTGATGCTCCAGGCGGCCAAGGAGCGGGCCATCGCCGACGGCGTGGCGGAACCCGCCGGCCGCCAGCGCAACGGCACCCTGGTGGAGACCTTGACGGAGCTGGAGAACGACATCCGCCTGCTGGTGATCGGCAAGCGTGGCGAAGGCCACCAGCAGGACAGCGGCCACCTGGGCTCCAACCTGGAACGGGTGGTGCGCAGCTTGCACCGCCCCATCCTGATGGTCCCCGACACCTTCACCCGCCCCGAGAAGGTGTTGATCGCCTTCGACGGCAGCAAGACCACCCGCAAGGGCATCGAGATGATCGCCAGGAGCCCGCTGTTCCGGGGCTGCGAGTGCCATGTGGTGATGGTGGGGGCGGAACTGGCCGACCTGCGTGCCCAGCTCGACTGGGCGCTGACCACCTTGCGCGAGGCGGACCACCAGGCGGTGGGGGAGATCCTCAGCGGCGAGGTGGAAGAGACCCTGCGCAACTACAAGGAGGTGATGGGCATCGACCTGCTGGTGATGGGCGCCTATGGCCACTCGCGGATCCGTCACCTGCTGGTGGGCAGCACCACCACCGCCATGCTGCGCAAGGCGACGCTGCCGGTGCTGCTGCTGCGTTAAGCGCGCCCGTTACTCTCTGTGCGGTGGGCTTGGCCGCTAGCGCCGGGCCATGCCGGCTTGATCGTGGTTAAAAATCCTATGCAGAGATAGAAATGCATTTTCTTATGCTGCATTAGGCATGAAAAACGGGGTGAATCACCGTGATTAATGGGCGGGGTGCGTTATCATCTTGTTCTCTTTCGTCCCCGTTTCAATGAGGTAGCCATGAGCATCCAGCGTCACGACACCAAGACCCGCATGAGCCGCGCCGTCATCCATAACGGCGTGGCCCACCTGTGCGGCCAGGTGGCCGGCCCCGAGGCCCGCCACGGCGATATCACCGCCCAGACCGAGAGCATGCTGGCCCGGGTCGATGCGCTGCTCGCCGAGATCGGCTCCGATCGCGAGCACCTGCTCTCCGCCACTATCTACCTCAAGGATGGCGCCGACTTCGCCGCCATGAACGCGGTCTGGGACGCCTGGGTGCCCGAGGGCCACGCCCCGGCGCGCACCTGCATCACCGCCCCCATGCCCGCCGACGAGCTGAAGGTGGAGATCACCGTCACCGCCGTGGTGAAGGGCTAAGGCTCGCCGCCTTCGCGCCTGCCGTAAGAAACACCAAGGCCCGCCATTCGGCGGGCCTCGGCGTTTATGGGCATCAAAGCCGGCGCAGGCGCCAGATAAAGTAGCTGCCGCCGATCAGCGAGGCGACGATGCCGGCGGGGATCTCGTCGGGGAACAGCAGTTGGCGGCCCAGCCAGTCCGCCAGCACCATCAGCAGGGCGCCCAGTAGGGCCGCGCCGACGAGCTGGCCGCGGGCCCGGGCGAAGCCCAGCAGGCGCGCCAGGTGCGGGGCCAGCAGGCCGACGAAGGAGAGCGGCCCCACCACCAGGGTGGCGCAGGCGGTGAGCAGCGCCACCAGCAGCAGCAGCGCCAGCCGCGCCCGGTTGAGGCGGATGCCCAGGGCCTGGCTGCTGGCGGCGCCCAGCGGCAGGATATCCAGCCAGCGGGCGAAGGGCAGGGTCGCCAGGCCGAGAAGCAGGGCCAGGAGCGATACCGTCAGGGCGCTGCCCGCCTCGACGTAGTAGGTGGAGCCGGAGAGCCAGGCCAGGATCAACTGGCCGCGGGGGTCGCCGCCGGCCAGCACCATGGCGCGCACCGCATCGAAGAGGGCGGTGATGGCCACCCCGGTGAGCAGCAGCCGCTCCGGGCGCAGGCCGCTGCGGCGGTTGATGCCCACCAGCACCGCCAGGCTGGCCAGGGCGCCCAGGGTGCCCGCCGCCACCAGGGCCAGATTGCCCGGCGCCGGCAGCAGGAAGATCGCCGCCATCAGTGCCATGGCGCTGCCGCCGCTGATGCCCAGCAGCTCGGGGCTGGCCATGGGGTTGGCGGTCAGCCGCTGCAGCAGGGTGCCGGCCAGGGCCAGCAGCACGCCGCTGGCGGCGGCCGCCGCCAGGCGTGGCAGGCGCCACTCCAGCACGTCCCAATGGGTCAGCCACTGCCAGCCCTGGGCGCCCTGGCCCCAGCACAGGGCGACCACCAGGGCGGCGCCCAGTGCCAGGGCGAGCACGCCGGCCAGCCGCGCCGGGGCGGGATGGCGGGGGCCGAGCCCCGGCGTGGCCGTGGGCGGGGCCTTGTCGGCGAGGCGCAGCCGCGGGATCAGCCATAGCAGCAGGGGCGCCCCCAGGGCGGCGGTGGCGGCGCCGGTGGGAATCAGGGTCGGCAGCCAGGGCCCGGCGCCCTGCAGCAGCAGGTCGGTGGTGGCCAGCAGCAGGCCGCCGAGCAGGGTGGCGGCCAGCAGCCGGGCGGCCAGGCCACGCACCCCGGCCAGGCGCACCAGGTTGGGCGCCGCCAGGCCGATGAAACCGACGACCCCCACCACGCTGACCACGCTGGCGGTGAGGAAGATGGCCAGCCCCAGGGCGGCCAGGCGCAGGTGCTTGAGGGAGACCCCCAGGCTACTGGCGCTGGCGTCATCCAGCGCCAGCAGGCGCAGCGGGCGCAGCAGCACCAGGGCGGCCAGCAGGCCCAGGGCCAGGCGCGGGGCCAGGAAGGCGGCATCGCCCCAGCCATCCTGGGCCAGGGCGCCGGCGCCCCAGATCAGTAGCCCCTTGAGTTCCTCCTGGTGAAAGAGCAGCAGCACCAGGGCCAGGGCGCCAAAGTAGAGATTGACCACCAGGCCCGCCAGCACCACCACCAGCGGCGCCAGGCGCCGCCGCCAGGCCAGGGCCATGACCAGCCCCATGGCCAGGGCGCCGCCACCCAGCGCCACCCATTCCCGGCCCAGCAGCAGGCCTGGAGCCATCAGCGAGGCGGCCATCAGCGCCAGATTGGCGCCGCTGGCCACTCCCAGGGTGGTGGGGGCGGCCAGGGGATTGCGCAGCACCTGCTGCATCAGTACCCCGGCCAGGGCCAGGCCGCCGCCGGCCAGCAGTGCCATGGCCAGGCGCGGCCACCAGGCGTAGTGCAGCACCAGGCTGGCGGTATCGCCCGGGGTGACCGCGAACAGTGCCCGCCAGGCCGCGCCGGCCCCGCCTTGCCCGGCGAGGGTGACCAGGGCCAGGCCCAGCATCAGCAGGCCCAGCAGGGCGAGCCCCAGCCAGGGGGCCAGGCGTGGTCGATGCGGTTGGTGCGTTAGAGGCGTCGCGGTCATGGCTGGCTCTCCAGGGCATTGGCCAGGAGTTCGGCGAAGCGCACTGCCGAGGGCAGGGCGCCGAAGCTCCACACCGGTGGCAGGGTGATCACCCGGTCGGCCGCGACGCTGGGCTGGTGTTGCCAGAGGCCGCTATCGGCGAGCCGTGCCTCGACGCCCCGGGGGTAGGGTTCCACCACCACCAGGCGCGCCTCGAGGGTGGCCAGCTCCTCCAGGCTCGCCAGGCTGAAGCCCCAGGCATTGGTGGGGCGCGTCCAGGCGTTCTCCAGCCCCAGGCGCTCCAGCACCGCTTGGAAGAGGCCATTGGCGCCGAACACCCGCACATGGCGGGCATCCATGAATTGCACGATCAGCAGCGGTTCATTGGCCTCGGGCAGGCCCTCGCGCAGCTGGGCCAGGCGCGCCTCGCTGGCGTCGATCAGCGCCTCGCCGGCGGCGGGGTCCTCGACCCGCGCCGCCAGCGCCCGGGTCAGGGCCAGCAGCTGCGACCAGGTGGCCTCGCCGGGGGCATAGAGGGCCAGCTCGCTGACCGGGGCGATGCGCTCGAGGCGCGGCGTCAGGTTGGCGAACATCGGCGAGATTAGGATGCCCTCCGGGGCCAGGGCGGCCAGCCGCTCCAGGTTGGGCTGGCTGCGCAGGCCCAGGTCGATCACCGAGTCGGGCAGCGCCGGCTCTCCCACCCAGGCGTGGTAGGCCGGCACCTGGCCCACCGCCACCGGGGGATGGCCCAGGGCCACCAGGGTCTCGGCCAGGGTCCAGTCGAGGCTGGCCAGGCGGGGCGCATCGTCTTCCGCTTGGGCGAGGGGAGCGGTGAAGGGCGTGGTGAGCAGCAGGGCCAGGGTGGCCAGGCGCGCCAGGTGGCGGACTCGCAGCATGGCCTAGGGCACCACCGCCATGGGGTGGGCGCCGCTGGGGTGCGGCACCACCCGCAGCGCCAGGCCGTAGATCGCCTCCAGGGTGGCGTCGTTCATCAGCGCGGCGGGCTCGCCCTGGGCCAGCAGGCGGCCGCCGTGCAGGGCCACCAGGCGGTCGCAGTAGCGGGCCGCCAGGTTGATGTCGTGGAGGACGATGATCACCCCCAGGCCCAGCTCGGCGCAGAGGCGGCGGATCAGCGCCAGCACCTCCACCTGGTGGGCGATATCCAGGGCCGCCAGGGGCTCGTCGAGGAGCAGGAAGCCGCTGCCCTGGGCCAGCAGCATGGCCAGCCAGAGGCGCTGGCGCTCGCCGCCGGAGAGGGTATCCACCAGGCGGTCGGCGAAGCGCTCGGTGTGGGTCAGCGCCAGGGCGCGCTCGATGGCCGCCTGGTCCTCGGCGCCGTGGCGGCCCAGCAGGCCGTGCCAGGGGTAGCGGCCGAAGGCCACCAGCTCGCGGCCGGTCAGGCTGTCGGTGGCGGGCAGGTGCTGGGGCAGGTAGGCGACCCGGCGGGCGAACTCGCGCTGTCCCCAGGCGGCGAGCGGCCGGCCATCGAGACGCACCTCGCCGCCGCTCGCCGGCTGCTGGCGGGCCAGCAGCTTGAGCAGGGTCGACTTGCCGGAGCCGTTATGGCCGATCAGGCCATGCACCTTGCCCTCTTCGAGGCACAGCTCGGTGGGCTGCAGCAGGCGCTTGCCGTCCACCGCGAAGGTGGCGGCATGGGTCTCGAACATGGCGATTCTCCCGGCGGGGCGAGTCAATATCGGTTGCGAAGGTTAAGTCAAACAAGAAGCTTTATCAATCATGATGGCATGGTGTCGCCGGGGGAAATCCACTACCCTTAGCGGGCTATCAAGAAAGGAAGCCCCATGTCCCACACCTCCAGTTTCCATGCCCTGGTGCGCCTGCTGCGCTACGCCCGGGGCTATCGCCGTCGCATCGTCGCCGCCACCAGCTGCTCCATCATCAACAAGCTCTTCGATATCGCCCCGGAGATCCTGATCGGGGTGGCCATCGACGTGGTGGTCAACCAGGAGCGCAGCTTCGTGGCGCGCCTCGGCTTCGACACCCCCCAGGAGCAGATCATGATCCTGGCGGTGCTGACCTTCTTTATCTGGGCCGGCGAGTCGCTCTTCGAGTACCTCTACAAGATCCTCTGGCGCAACCTGGCCCAGCGCCTGCAGGCCGACCTGCGCCTGGACACCTACGAGCATGCCCAGCGCCTGGACATGGCCTACTTCGAGTCGAAGAGCTCGGGGCAGCTCGTCGCCACCATGAACGACGACGTCAACCAGCTGGAGCGTTTCCTGGACGGGGGCGCCAACTCGCTGATCCAGGTGGGGGTCACGGTGCTGGCGGTGGGCGCGGTCTTCTTCGTGATCTCGCCGCTGATCGCCCTGCTCGCCTTCACGCCGATCCCGCTGATCGTCTGGGGCGCCTTCTACTTCCAGCGCAAGGCCGGCCCCCTCTATGCCGACGTGCGCGAGAAGGTGGGCGACCTCTCCAGCCGCCTGGCCAACAACCTGGCGGGCATCGCCACCATCAAGAGCTTTACCAGCGAGGCCCGGGAGGCGGAGCGGCTGCGCCAGACCAGCGAGGCCTATGTGGAGGCCAACCGCCGGGCGATTCGCGTCAGCTCGGCCTTTATCCCGGTGATCCGCATGGCGATCCTGGCCGGCTTCCTGGCCACCTTCACCGTGGGCGGCATGCTGGCCCTGCGCGGCGACCTCAACGTGGGCGCCTACGGGGTGCTGGTGTTCCTCACCCAGCGGCTGCTCTGGCCGCTGACCGGCCTGGCCGAGGTGATCGACCTCTTCGAGCGGGCCATGGCCAGCACCCGGCGCATCCTCGACCTGCTGGGCGTGCCGATCACCGTCAAGGACAACGGCGAGGCGGCGCTGCCGGCGCCGGTGCGCGGGGAGGTGCGCTTCGAGGCGGTGAGCTTCCGCTATGCCAATGGCGGTGCGGGGGTGGAGGCGGTCGACCTCGCGGTACCGGCGGGGAATACCCTCGCCCTGGTGGGGGCCACCGGCTCCGGCAAGTCGACCCTGATCAAGCTGCTGCTGCGTTTCTACGACCCCAGCGCCGGTCGGGTGCTGATCGACGGCCAGCCCATCGACGCGGTGAGCCTCGCCTCCCTGCGCGGCGCCATCGGCCTGGTCAGCCAGGACGTCTACCTGTTCGAGGGCTCGATTCGCGACAATATCGCCTATGGCAAGCCGGAGGCCGCGGAAGCCGAGATCATCGAGGCGGCCCGTACCGCCGAGGCCTGGGAGTTCATCCAGGCCCTGCCCCAGGGCCTCGACACCCCGGTGGGCGAGCGCGGCGTGCGCCTCTCCGGTGGCCAGCGCCAGCGCCTGTCGCTGGCCCGGGCGCTGCTCAAGGACCCGCCCATCCTGGTGCTGGATGAGGCCACCAGCGCCGTGGACAACGAGACCGAGGCGGCCATCCAGCGCTCCCTGCGCAAGATCGCCCATGGCCGCACCGTGATCATGATCGCCCACCGCCTCTCCACCATCGTGCATGCGGACCAGATCGCCGTGGTGGAAGGGGGCCGAGTGGTGGAGCGGGGCAGCCATGCCGAGCTGCTGGCCGCCGAGGGGCGCTACGCCGCCCAGTGGCGGGTACAGACCGGCAGCGCCGAGGCGGCGGTCTCGTCGGTGTTCTGACGCCACCGGGTGGCTTCGCACTAGACGCATAACGGCGGCCCGAGGGCCGCCGTTTTGTGTGCTGGGCACGACTCACAAGCGGTAGTTCAGAAGCGGTAGTTCAGGGTCGCGGTAACGCTGCGCTCGGCGCCGAAGTAGCAGAAGTTGAGGTCGTAGCAGGAGGCCACGTACGTCTCGTCGAGCAGGTTGCTGACGTTGAGGCGCGCGCTCATGCCGTCGAGGCCCAGGCGGCTCAGGTCATAGCCCAGGGTGGCGTCGACCAGGGTGGTGTCCGGCACCCGCTGGGTATTGGCGTCGTCGGCGTGGATATCGGCGTGATGGCGCACGCCGAGTCCCGCGTCCAGGCCGGCCAGGGCACCGGCCAGGGCGGTATAGTGGCCCCAGACCGCGAGCTGGTGGCGCGGCACCTGGTTGCTGCGATTGCCCTGGGTGGCGTCGCCGGTCTTCTCCAGGGTCACGTCGGTGTAGCCGTAGGCGGCCTGTAGCGAGAGGGCCTCGGTCAACTGGTGATGCGCCTCCAGTTCGACGCCACGGGATTGGATCTCGCCGGTGGCCCGATAGAAGGTCTCGTTGGGCCGCTTGGCGGAGACGTTCTCCTGGGTGATATCGAAGAGGGCGAGGCTGTAGCGATTGCGCGTCCCCGGGGGCTGGTACTTCAGGCCCAGTTCCCACTGTTCGCCCTCGGTGGGGGCCAGCAGGTCGCCGTCCTGGTCGGTGGTGCTGTTGGGACTGAAGGAGGTGGAGTAGCTGGCATAGGGCGCCAGGCCATTGTCGAACGCATAGAGCAGGCCGGCGCGGCCGCTGACCTGGGTGTCGTTCAGCACGCTTTGGGTGCCGCTCACCGGGTCGCTGTTGGTGATATCCACCCAGTCGTGGCGCAGGCCGAGGTTGGCCCGCCAGTTGCCGAAGGCCAGCTGATCCTGGAGGTAGAGGCCGGTCTGCTCCAGCTCACGGCGCTGGCGTACCTCCGGGAACATCATGCTGGGCCCGGCGCCGTACTGGGGATCGAAGGCGTCGATGGCCGGGAAGGCCCCGGAGGTCCAGGTGACGTCGTTGTTGCGCCGCTGATGGTCCAGGCCCAGCAGCAGGGTGTGATCCACGCCGCCGGTGGCCAGGCGCGCCTCCAGCTGGTTATCCACGGTCAGGGCATCGAGGGACTCGTCGCCGCCGGAGAAGTAGCGGTTGAGCTCGGTGGGCGAGGCCCAGCCGTAGGCGTAGACCTGGGCCAGCTCCACCTCGGTCTCGGTATAGCGCAGCCGCTGGCGGGCGCTCAGGCCGTCATGGAAGCGATGCTCGAACTCATAGCCGACCATGAGCTGGTCGCGCTCGAATGTCTCGAAGGCCTCCTCGCCCTCGAAGAAGGTGTTGGCGATGCGGCGGCCGTTACGATCCACCACCGTGCCCTCGAAGGGCAGGCCGGCATGGTAGCCGCCCTCCGGGTCGCGCTGCAGGTAGGCGTGGAGGGTCAGGCTGGTGGCGTCGCTGATGTCCCAGCTGAGCTGGGGGGCGATGGCGTAGCGCCGCTCCTCCACCGGGCCGAACTGGGTATCGGCGGCCCGGGCCAGGCCGGTGAGGCGGAAGGCCAGGCGGCGCTCGGCGTCCAGCGGGCCGGTGACGTCGAAGGCGGCACTGCGCTGGGCATTGTTGCCCAGGCGCAGGCGCAGCTCGCCGCCAGACTCGAATTCCGGGCGGCGACTGGTCTGGGCCACCAGGCCCCCCGGGGAGGCGCGGCCATAGAGCACCGAGGCCGGCCCCTTGACCACTTCGATACGCTCCAGGAACCAGGGATCGATCACCAGTGAACTGAAGGAGCCGCCGTCGCTCATCACCTTGAGGCCATCGAGGAAGGTGTTGTTGATGCTGCCGTCGGCGAAGCCGCGCAGCACCAGGTAGTCGTAGCGGTTGGAGGCGCCGATCTGGTTGGTGAAGACGCCGGGGGTATAGTCGGCGGCGCGCTGGACGCTCTCGGCGCCGCGGGTCTCCCAGTCCTCCCGCTCGACCACCGAGATCGCCTGGGGCGTCTCGATAAAGGGCGTCTCGGTCTTGGTGGCGGCGCTGGAGGTGACCGTCAGGGTCTCCAGGGCCTCGTCGGCCAGCAGCGGCGTGGAGAGCGGGGCGGAGGCCAGGGCGATGGCGAGGGTCAGGCGATGCAAGCGGGGCATGGATCACACTCGGAGGGTTGCTGTGAAAGTGAGAATTGTTCCACTTATTCGCCCCGGCGAGTTATGCGCGCCGCGCAAGGGGTTATGGGCGGGCCCCAGCCTGCCTTAGTGGCGGGAACTCGCCAGGCTCCCCGGCGAGACGCCATAGGTGCGGCGGAAGGCGGTGATGAAGTTGCTGGCGTGGCGATAGCCGCTCAGGTGGGCGGCCTGCTGGACGCTATGGCCGCCGAGCAGCAGCTCCCGGGCCCGGGCCAGGCGCCGGCGGCGCAGGTAGTCGATGGGCGAGCAGCCGTAGGCGGCGCGGAAGCGGCGCGCCAGGGTGCTGGGGCTCATGGCGGCCAGGCTCGCCAGGGCCGCCAGGTCATGTTCCCGCTCGGGATGCTCCTCGAGCAGGCGGCGAACCGCCTCCAGGCGCCTGGCCGGGGTCGTCGCGGTGGCCGTGGCCGGGAGGCGTTCCGGAGCGGGGGGCGTGAGCCCCTGGGCCAGCAGCTGCAGCGCCAGCCCCTGCAGGAAGAGACGGCGCGACTGGCCGGAGAGGCCGCTGCGATAGCCCTGCTCCAGGGTCAGGGCCAGGGCATTGGGCAGCGACCAGGCGTATGGGGCCGCCGCGGGGAGCGAGTCGCACCACTGGCCCAGGGCCTCATCGCTCAAAGCCAGGCTCAGGGTGCGCAGGCGCTGGCCGGCGGGCTGGTGGGCACCGAGCACCTGGCGGTCGTCGAGGCGCAGGGTGTAGGCCTCGCCGGCGGTGAGCCAGCGCTCCCTGCCCGCCAGCCCCAGGCGCACGCGCCCCTCCATTACCGCCACGATCAGCAGCGCCGCCTGGCCCCGGGAGCGGGAGGCATAGGGCTGGACCACCTCCAGGTCGGAGAGCACCAGCTCGGCCCCCGCCGTCAGCGCGACCTCTTCCACCCGGCCCTGGGCGATGGGCAGCCGGGCGGCGCGCGCCGGCTGGCTCGGCGCCGCCGGGAAGCGGTAATCGATCTGGTAGCGGCGGCCGTAGCCGAGGAAGTCGGCGACGGTGTGGCGGCGGGTCGGAAACATGGCCTGTCACCCTGCCTATGGCGTGGACCGGCGACAGCTCAGCGGGCAGTTGCCGCAGTAGCCGAGCTCGGGAACCAGGTAGCGGATGCAGCACAGGCGCCGGCGCCGTTCGGGCTCGCCCCCGGCGGCGTCGGCCAGGTAGCGCACCGGCTGGAAGAGCGGATTGCGGCGCCCGTCCGGCAGCTGGCGGGCCGCCAGCAGCGCCCGGGCCGGCTCGGCGGCCCCGGGGCTCGCCATGGGGTGGGCCTCCAGGGCCTCGGCGAAGTACTCGAAGTAGTTGCCGGCGTTGCTCCAGAACACCTTGGGGGAGGCGCCAGAGTGGGCGGCCAGGGCGGCGATCAGCGGCGTCAGGTGGGCGTCGATCAGCGTCGAGAAGCGCGCCAAGGGATCCTGGGTGGCCAGGGGCGTGCCGTCGTGGGCCAGCCACAGGCGGCGGGTCTGGCCCTCGGGGGCCAGCTCCAGGTGCAGTGCCTCGAGCCCCAGGGGCAGGTCACGCTCCAGCAGCAGGTTGGCGGCCAGCCCCGCCGAGATCACCGCGCTGAGATGCCACTTCGACCATAGCGAGGCCACCGCGCGGCGGTCGCCGCCATCGTACTGGAGGGAAAAGTGATCCAGCCGGGCCGCCAGGCGCTCGGGCTCGAGCAGCTCCCGAGCGGCCAGGGTGTCGGCGGGAGGCTCGCCGACGCCCGGTGGCACCAGGGTCGCCAGGGGACCGGCGTAGAGCGCCTCCAGGGGACAGGGCATGGCGACCTCAGTACTCCAGCGACCAGGTCAGGGTATAGGTGCGCCCGCGGCCCTGGTAGTCGTAGAGGTACTCCGGCCCATAGTAGGGGGAGTAGAACATGGCGGCGCGCTGGCCCCAGACCGTGGAATACGTCTCGTCCAGCAGGTTCTGCACGCCGAGGCTGAAGCGCCCCAGGTCGGTGCGCTGGGCCAGGCTCAGGTCGAGGGTGGTGAAGCCGTCGATGCGGCGGTCGTCGGCGTCCTCCAGGTCGAAGGCGTGGTTGGCCTGCAGGCGCGCCGAGCGGGCGTGATCCGACCAGCCGACGAAGGCGGTGGCGGCGGAGAGCGAGGCGTAGCGGGCGTCGCGCTTCTCCCAGTCGCCCGAGGCGTTGCGCTGCTCGGAGCGCACCAGGTGCAGGGTGCCGCCGGCCTCCAGGCCGTGGTCGAAGTAGCGGGTCACGGCGCCCTCCAGGCCGTAGTCGCGCTTCTCTTCATCCACCACGCTGACGCTCAGGTCCTCGTCGTTCTCCACGGCCTTGTCGGACCAGGAGTAGTAGGCCGCCGCCTGGGCCATCCAGTCGCCGCCCTGATAGCGCCAGCCCAGCTCCACCTGGTCGGTCTCGATGGCGGAGAGGGGGTTGGCGGCGACGCTGACGTCGGCGCTCTTGCCGTAGTACTTGGCCGGGTCCGGCAGCTCGAAGCCCTGGCTATAGCGCAGCCAGCTCTGGTGGCCGTTGCCGAAGTCGTAGAGGGCGCCGGCATTGAAGAGGGTGGCGCTGTAGTCGTTCTCGCCGCCGGGAATGCCGCGGAAGTCGTTGACCGCCACGTCCATGCGCTGATGGCGCAGGCCGGCGGAGAACTTGAGGGCATCGCTGGCCCACCAGTCGCCCTGGGCGAAGAGCGCGGTGGTGTCGATGCGATATCCCGGGTAGCGGGGCTCGACGCGGGCCGCCGACTGCACCAGGCCGCCGCTGGCGTCGGTGGCGGCGCGATCGAAGATCATCTGGTTGGCATCGAAGCGCTCGCGGTCGAAATCCAGGCCGTAGCTCAGCGAGACCGCCTCGCCCAGGTCGGCATCGAACAGCGCCTTGAGGCCGGTCAGCCGGGTGTTCTGCTGGGAGGCGCGGAATTCATAGAAGTCCGGCGCGCTCCAGTGGGGGCTCGGATAGGGGAAGGCCTGGAAGTTGGCATCCTCCTCGCGATGGAAGGCCTGCAGGTAGAAGTCCTGCCCCAGCAGGTCGCCATGGTGGTACTGCAGGTTGATCAGCCGGCGGTCGGTGGTCGGGTCGCGATCCGAGCGGTAGCCGTCGCGGATCTCGGCATCGTTCAGGTTGGGGCTGGCGGCATCCAGGTGGGGGAAGTAGACGCCACGCTCGCCCTCGAAGCGGGAGCGATAGAGCTGGGTGCTCAGGTCCAGGCGCTGCTGCGGCGCCAGGTCGACGCCCAGGTTGCCGAGGATATCGATGCTGCGGTTGTCCTGCAGGTCGGTCTGGGCGATATCCGGAAAGATCTCCTGGCCACGGCCGTCGAAGTGGCGGCCATTGTCCTGGTAGGCGACCCCCAGGTAGCCCTGGACGCGCTCGTTGCCGGCGCTGACCGACTGGGCGAGGCGGAAGTCGCGATCGTCGCTGCGGTTGAAGCCGGTGGTGATGCCGGCCGTGCTGCGGCCCTGGGGGGCGCCGGCCTCGCCGCGGCGGGTGACGATATTGATGATGCCGCCGGTGGCGCCGCCGCCGTAGAGGCTGCTGGCGCCGGAGAGCACCTCCACCCGCTCGATATTGAAGGGATCGATGCTGTCGAACTGCCGCGACAGGCCTCGCGAGCCATTCAGGGAGACGCCGTCGATCAGCACCTGGACGCTGCGCCCGCGCAGGTTCTGGCCATAGTTGGTACGCCCCTGGGGGGCCAGGTCGAGGCCCGGCACCAGACGGCCCAGGGCGGTCTTGAGGTCGGCGCCGCCCTCGATCTGCTGCTGCAGCTCCTCCTGCTCGACGATCCATACCGCCCCGGGGATCTGGCTGATCTGGGTCGGGGTGCGCGACCCCACCACCACCAGCGTCTCCTGGGTTGCCGTCTCCTGGGCCTGCAAGGCGAGGGGGGTAGTGCCGGCGGCGATGGCCAGACCGAGGGTCAGCGACTTCTTCATGGGGGATCCTGTCGGCGAAGGAGGCCGGGGTCTTGGGGCCCCGGGCAATGTTTTCGTAAGCAGCCGAAGGATACCAACAATAAGCAAAAACTCAATAATAGTTATTCGTATTTATGTCTCGTGACCTCTCCGCGGCTCAGCGATCGACCAGCAGGGCATCCAGGTTTACCGGCACCTCATCGCCGATCTGCTCGTAGCCGAGCATCAGCAGCACCCCGCGCAGGGTCGGGTTGGCCATCAGCTCCTGGCCGTCCAGCACCAGGCGCTCGGCGGCGGTGACGTGGATGGTGGTGCCATCCAGGCGCGAGAAGCGCAGCGGCACCGGCGTCTGGTGCTGGTTGCCATTGGCCTCCACCGTCATGGTCAGGGTCTCGACCCGGGAGTCGCCCACCGCCAGGCTATCCAGGCGATGCGGCGCCAGTTGGGTGGTCAGGGTGGCCAGGGGGCGGTCGGTAAAGCCCGACAGCCAGGGCGGCAGCGGGCCCAGGCGATCCAGCACATCGGTCTGGGCCAGACGCAGCGGCAGGCGTAGCCGCCCCTCGGCATCGATATCGCCATGCAGGTCGCGAACCTGGTGGGTATGGGGCGTGGGGCCCTGGGGCGTGATGGCGATCACCGTCGCCTCCACCCGGGAACGCTCCCCATCCAGCTGCCAGGCGGCCTGGGCGGGCAAGGCGGAGAGGGCGAGCAACGACAGCAACAGGCTGGGCAGGGTGGCCTTGATGGCGGGCGCTTTTATCATGGGGGCTCTCTATGGTGGGCTCTCTATGGACGCGTTCAGCAGAGACCCACGGGAACGCGGAAAGTGCCGCCACCCCACGAAACCGGCCCGCATCCCGGCCCCGGACTAGCCTCGCTAATCGGCATTCGCTATCATACGCCCGCGCTGCCAAGCGCTCCTCCCGCGATGGGCCTATAGCTCAGTTGGTTAGAGCAGGGGACTCATAATCCCTTGGTCGCTGGTTCGAGTCCAGCTGGGCCCACCAAGAATCAGGTACTTACGCTTAGCTTTCCCCTTCCTTTCGCTGTTCTTCGCGGTATCTGTCTGTTGGTGTCTGTCTGTGGAGATCTTGGGACGGTTGGGATGAGATGATCATGCCCTCAATGGCCAATGAGCCGAGCAGTTTTTGTATTGCCCTGCTCGATCGCTATGGTGGCTCCTTATTCTAAATTGCTATCGCGAGCGCTTTGCTATCGTCTTCTGCGCTCACTATAATGTGCGGCAACACGGCCCCGATCGGTGGATCCGCTTTGCGGTGAAGCTGCTGAGGGGTTTTTTAATGCCTGCTCGTTGGCTATTGTGGCCACGTCCACTGCTCCCATCCTTCCATCACCCCCATTCCCTGCAGGTCGAGCCCGACATGGGTGAGATCGGGGAATGCCTGCAGCAAGTGCTGGAGACGTTGCCACCAGCTTGAGCTGGGGTTGATGGTGCTCAGCAGATGCTGGATCACACACAGCAGAACGAAGACACGCGCCAGCACATGCTCCTGGCCTGGCTGCCAGGCGCTCTCGAAGAGGGGCACTTCTCCGTGACCCGGCTTCCTGGGCTGATCCACCATGTTACGGTTCCACAGCCGACTATGATGGGCACAGACGTTACGTAGATAGTTGAGGCTGCGTAGCCAGGAGGCGAGCACTCGGCCGTCACGGATGCCATAGCGGGCGGCGATCCGGTCCTGGTCGTCCTGACGCATCCCGTCGTAGAGCGTGGAAAGCGTGCCGAAGTCCCACACCTCGCAGGCGATCCAGATCGGAAGCGGCAGCCCGTACTTCTCCTTGTTATGGCGAATGAACTCCTCCTTGGAGCGGTTGATCATCAGCGCCTGCTTCTGCAGCCACGCCTGATGGTCGGTAATGCCGGTCTTCTGGTTGATCTCCTGGGCAAAGGCTTCGAAGAGCTGGCCTGGATCCAGGTAGGCAAAGGCGCCGTGCTCCCCAAGGGTGTGGGAGATATCGACCCGGAAGGCCACCTCGATGCGTTCCAAGGCATCCATCACCAGCAACCGCAGCTGCTTGTCGAAGACATAGAGGGCGACGGCATCCCGGAAGGTGGCGCCCGGCGTGAACTCATCCAGCGCGATGCGCTCGACGCGGCCATCCTTGGCTTTCTTTCCCGTTCTTCGGCGGGGCCAGACACAACAGGCCTTGCTGCGCTGGCGAAAGGGGAACCAGTAGCCGCTTAGCCGGTAGTAACCGATACGCTGCAGGTAGTCGAGGGCCTTCTCGTCGTCGGTGACGGACAGTCCCCGCGCCTTGAGGGTTTCCAGCTGGTCGCGATAGCTGAGCCAAGGTTTGTTATATCTCACGCCGGGCCTCCCTGTGCCCTGAATTCAACCTCTAAGCACTTTCATTTTTGGCCATCGAGAACCTTACCCTCAAACTCCCTCCACCTCGATGCCGTGCCGGGCGAGCCAGGCCTTGCGCTGCTCATAGTCCGGCATGGCGCGCTCCAGACGACGCCAGAAGGCGGGGGTGTGGTGGGGCTCGTGCAGGTGGACGAGTTCGTGGACCACCACGTACTCGGCAATATGCCGGGGCAGCAGGATCGTCTTCCAGTGGAAGTAGACCCGGTTGCCCTTGCCGCAGGAGCCCCAGCGGTAGCCGAGGTCCTGGACCTTCACGCCGGCGGGCTCGACGCCCATTCGGCGGGCGTGCTCCTGCACCCTGGTGGTGAGCCAGTCGCTGGCGCGATCGCTGTACCAGCGAACGAAGTGCTCCCGGGCGTCATTCAAGGCATCTTCCCGCAGCTGGAAGCGCCCGGCGACGAGCTTGAGCGGGGCGTCCTGCTCCTCCTGGAGAACGCGCTTGAGCCGGTAGCTGCGCCCCAGGTAGAGGAAGCCCTCGCCGTTGATGTACTCCTTGTGCGGCAGCCGGCGGCGGTGTTCGGCCTTCTCGGCCAGCTTCCGGTAGATCCACAGCCGTTTCTCGATCACGAAGTCGCGTAGGAGCCGCTCGTCGGTGCCGGTGGGGGCGGCGATGACCAGCTCGCCGTCGCGGTCCACGGTGATCTCCAAGGTCTTGCGACGCGAGCTCTCGCGCACCTCCAGGGTGAGATCGTTCACGGCGAGTTGGGTCATGCGTTCACCAGCTTGTCGTGATTGCTGCGGGCGAGGTCGAGCAGCCGCTGGGCGACCTCGCTGGCCTGGTCGAAGGGCACGAGCCGCTTGAACATCAGGGTCGAGAAGAGGTGCTGGCGCAGGGCCTCCTGGTCCGGGATATGGGAGGGCTTCCAGAAGTCGGGGATGGCGATTTCCTGCTGGATCAGCCCGACCAGCTCCTCGGTGGCCTCGAGCAGCTTCTGGGCACTGGCTTCGTCCAGCGTCTCCACGGAAAGGCCACTGCTGGCCACCAGCTCCCGCCAGAAGGGTTGTGCATGGGCAGGCATATCTGGGATGCCTTCGCGCGGATCGGTCGCACCATCACGTAATTGCTCAATCAGCGTCTTGAGCGCCGCCACCTGCTCGGCCCACTGGCCATCGAGCTGCTCCAGCAGCTCCTCCAGGCGCTCGCTGAGCCGGCCGTACTTCACCGGGTCCTCGTCCAGGTGCTTGCGCACGTGGGAGCGCACCGCGTGCTCCATCTCCGAGGCCTTGGCCCGGTCGCCCACCTGGCGGCCGAGGTGCTCGTCGAACTCGGCGTCGGTGAGCTGCACCGGCGGGATGCGCGGGTCGATGCCGAGCGAGATCACGTAGTCGTCGATCAGCTTGCGCACCTTGTTGCCGATGTCGCGGCCGAGCTCCGGGGTGTCCTTGTAGCGGTTGCGGGCCAGGGCGTGGATATAGGCCAGCCGCTTGGCATCGTTGACGAACTCCAACCCCTCGGGGCGTGGCAGTACGTCGTCCAGGCCGCGGTTGAACTCCTTGAGCTTGACCACGAACTCGGCGCGCACCCGCTCGTCGGCGAGCGCCTGCACCGCCTCCTCGGTGTCGTCGAGGTCATCCACCCCCTGGCCGCGCAGTACGTCGATCACCCGCAGGTGGCGGTCGCGTAGCAGGGGAATCTCGTCCTTGAGGCTCTGCAGGGCGCCCTCGATGTCCTCCTCGCTGTAGGCGGCCAATGCCTCCTTGAGGTGGTTGGCTACACCGAAGTAGTCCACCACGATGCCGTGGCGCTTGCCGTGGCCGGTGCGGTTGACCCGGGCGATGGCCTGCAGCAGCTCCGCCTCGCGCAGGGAGCGATCCAGGTACATCACCCCCTCGATGGGGGCGTCGAAGCCGGTGAGCAGCATGCTCTTGACGATCAGGAAGGCCAGTGGGTCGTGCTTGGCGGGGTCCTTGGGGGTTGACCCGTCCAGCGGCGGCAGCGGCTTCTTGAAGCGCTTGATATGGCTCTCGACGGCGGCGCGGTCGCTCCACCGGGCCCAGGTGGCGTCGTCGTTGTTGCCGCTGCTGAACACCACCGCGAACTCGAGCTGGCGCAGGACGTTGCGACAGCGCCAGGCCTGGATCGCCGCCTTGATCCGGGGCGGGCGTGTCAGCAGCTGGGTATCGTCCAGGGCCTTGTCCTCGGGGGAGAGCGCCAGCGCCTCCTCCAGCAGTTCGGCACGGGCCGCCTCCAGGGCCTCGAAGTAGCGCAGGGCCGCCCGGCGGCTGTAGGCCACCAGCTGCGCCTTGTAGCCGTTGGGCAGGATATTCGTGACGTAGTGGCGCAGGATGTCCTGGGCCTTCTCCTGGATCAGCTGCGGCGCCTCGAAGATCTGCCCCTTGGTGGCGTACTTCTTCTTGATCTCCTCCAGCTCCTCCTTGCTGTGGTCGCGGAACAGATCCTCGAACAGGCCGTCGAGGCTGGCGCCGTCCTTGATCGCCCCCTTGGCGGTGCGCCCCTCGTAGAGAATTGGCACCGTGGCGCCGTCCTGCTCCGCCTCCTTGATGGTGTAGCGGTCGATGTATTCGCCGAAGATATCGTGGGTGCGCTTCTTGTCGCCCATGATGATCGGCGTGCCGGTGAAGCCGATGCGGGCGGCGTTGGGCAGGGCGCGCATCATGTTGGCGTGCAGGTCGCCGGCCTGGGTGCGGTGGGCCTCGTCCACCAGGATCAGGATCTCCTCGCTGGTGTTGAGCACCTCGAAGGGCTCGCTGAGGGTCGGCTTCCTAGGCGTGCCTTTGGCATAGAGAGTTGGCTCGGCGGCATCGCGGCGACCCGTGTCGAGCCCGGCGCCAGCCTCCTCGGTGCTCTGACCTTCCTCCCCCTCGGCGTCCGGGTCGCGGTACTTCTGCTCCCTGTATTTCTGAACCGTACCGAACACCAGGCCGGGGCCGTCGCGGCCCAGCAACTTCTTGAGCTGGGTGGTATTGCCGGCCTTTTCGACGCTCTCGCCGGTAAGCTCTGCCGTCTCCGACAATTGCTTCTGCAGGTCCTTGCGATCGGTGATCACCACCACCTTGAAGCGGCGCAGCGTCGGGTCGGTGCGCAGCTTGCGCACCAGGAAGACCATGGAGAGGCTCTTGCCGCTGCCCTGGGTGTGCCAGACGATGCCGCCACGGCGGTCGGCCTCGCCGTCCTGGCGGCGCGTCTTGCCGCTCTTCAGGCGCTCCACGGCCCGGGTGACGCCGCGGAACTGCTGGTAGCGACATACCAGCTTGATGGTCTGGCCGCCGACGTTCATGAACAGGGTGTAGTGGCGCACGATGTCGAACAGGTTGGCCCGGGTGAGCATGCCGGCGATCAGGCGCTGCTGGGCGGAGAGGTCCGCCACGCCGAGATCGATGGCCACCTCCGCCTCGCGCATCGGTGCCACCGTCTTCCAGCTCAGGTAGTGGGCGAAGCGGGCACCGATGGTGCCGACACGAGCCTCGTCGAAGTTGCTGGCCACCAGGAACTGGCTGGTGGCGAACAGTGCAGGAGCCCCTTCATGCTCGCCGACCTCACCCTCCAGGAAGCGCTGGTCGTGGTATCGGCGCAGCTGGTCCACCGCCTCGCTGATCCCCTCCGGCACGCTGCGGCTCTTGCACTCCACCACCACCAGCGGGATGCCGTTGACGAACAGCACCAGGTCCGGGATCACGTGGCCATGACCAGTATCATGGCCAGGCGGACTCTTCACCTTGAACTGGTTGACCACCGTGAAGACGTTGTTGGCGGGCTCACCCCAGTCGATATAGCGCAGGGTCTGGCCGCGGCCGCCGTCCCAGCCCTCGAGGCCCTCCACCGGCAGGCCGCCCAGCAGCAACTCGGTGGCTTGCTGGTTGGCCTCGAGTACCCTGCTGGCCGGCAGCCGGGTGATGGCGGCGACTGCCTGATCCAGACGCGCCTCATCGAGCCAGGGCTCGCCGTCGCGCAGGTTGATCTTGCGCAGCCGCTCACGCAGCAGGGGCTCCATCACCACCTGGGAAAAGCTCTCGCGGTGGGTCGCAGTGGGATCGTCCACCGAGCCGGCCAGGAACTCCCAGCCCTGGCTCACCAACTGATCGATAAAGGGCTTCTCGACATCCGTGTACTCGGGGCTGGCCAAACTGGGGCTCCTTGTGCCAGTGGGTGGGCGACTACCTTTCGGCGACTCGTGTCAGGGGCGGGGTGGTGTCACCGGTCAGGCGCTCCAGCGCCAGCGCGATCAGGCGATCCGAGAAGAGCCGCAGCTTGCGCTGGCCGGCAATATCATCCGGCCAATGCCGCAAGCCTTCCTTGACAGCCTCGACGGTGGGTTCGACGTGCTCCTGGCTGATCAGCCAGTCCAGCGTCGCCAGCACCTCCATTCCCAGCGGTGACTGGAAGCCGTCGATCAGAGTATCGACTTCTTCGAGTACTTCGGCGTAGGGGCGTGCTTCGGCGCTGCGCAGGTAGGTATGCAACCGGTCCCGTCGCGATTCATCGAACCATACCACTTCCTCGGGTGAGGCATCGTTGATGCGTTTCTCGCTATGCAGGTAGCTGCCGTCCAGGCCATTGAGCAGATGGCGAAGCCGATCGGAGTATGGGCCGTATCGATGAGGCTGAAACTCGAGCTTGAGTGGGTTCTCAAGGCCATGAGCGATGATGCGTCGCTCCATGAGCCAGGCGAGCTTCTGGACCTCCAGCAGTGAGCACTCGATGCCCAGCACCCAATAGCGGCGCACCAGCTCGGCGATCAGCGCCCGCGCCGGCGTCAGCTTCTCGACGCCGGCACGCTTGGCAACATTCTGGTACTCGGCGGTGGGCTCGAAGACCAGCACCCGGACGTTATCCAGCTCACCTAGCGCGGCCTCTATGCGCGGGCGCACCTTGCCCCAGTCGAGCCCCCCGTTGCCGCAGCCCAGTGGCGGCAGGGCGATGGAGCGAATACCCTGCTCTCGGATCACCCGCTTGAGGTCCTCCAGCCCGGACTCGATCCACTCCATGCGCGTCCTGGCGCGCCAGTGCTGCTTGGTGGGGAAGTTGATGATCCAGCGCGGTCCCAGCAGGACATCCCGCTCGGTGACGAACATGCGACCGGTCACCACCTGCTGCCCCTTGCAGGCGGCCTCGTAGGCGGCGAAGTTCTCGGGGAAGGCTTCCTTGAACATCAGAGCGATCCCCTTGCCCATCACGCCGACGGTGTTGACGGTGTTGACCAGCGCCTCGACGTCGGCCTCGAGGAGGTTGCCACGGGTGTACTCAATCATCGGAAGAACCAGTTGGGTCGTGTTACCACCTTCAGCGGAAGCTGGTGTGCCGCCACCTGTACTTCGACGGCGGCTCGCACCTCGTCAGTATACGTGCCAATACCCAGCAGTGCCGAGGCCGGGAGGTGGTGATGAATCAGGGCCTCTGCCTGATAACGCTCGGTCTTCTCCGGGTCCTCCCGGTCCCGACTGAAGTCCTGTGCCTGCAGCAGCGGCCATGGCACGAACTCTTCTAGATCCACCAGCTGGCTGCTAAAACGGGCCATGGGCAGGTAGGCGTGGCGGTCGGTGAAGACAAAGGCCGAACCTATCTCCTGCAAGCGTGGCAGTGAGCAGACCAGCACCAGGATGTCTTCCTTGCGCTGAATGGGCACGCCGCGGCCGGTCACGATGTTGAGCAACATGGGCGAAGCTGGCGTGAAGTAGAAGGGGATATAGTCGCTGAGAGTGCCACCCGGAGGGGGCGGGACGTCTCGTGTTGCCCGGCGCCCTATCAGGTCGCGATTCCCGATGGTGACAAAGCCAGGGTCCTGCTCCGCTGCCGAACGGCAATAGAGGCCATGCGCCAGTAGCCACGGCAGGTTGTCACGATGCGTGATCCTGAAGATCAGCGCCTTCCGAGAGTTCAAGCTGCGAGAGAGATCGGTCGCCACTGGTCCGGCTCCTTGGTCACGCTGTCGGGGTCGATGCCCTCCACCGGGCGCGTCTCGAAGCGCACTTCTCCGCCGGTCTCCATCAGCATCACCGCCCCCACCGGGAAGGAGCGGGCGATGCTGACCAGCAGGCTCTGCACGTGGTCGTCGTCCCACACCCAGCCGCGCTGGAAGTCGGGGAGCTGGATCTTGCCGGTGGTGATGTCCTTGAGCTCGGCCTTCTGCAAGAGCGGCAGCGAGCGCCTGAACGTTGCAAGAGAGCTGTCGAAGGTGGTCATGGCGGTTCCCTGTGCGGTGTGGTCCTGATGTTATGGAAGCCCCGGTCTATGCCGGGGTGGTGGCCTGGGCCTGGTCGAGCAGCGGGGTGACGCGGACGTGGCCGGTAAGGAGGTCGTCCATGAGACCGGATTTTTCTTCTCTCAACTTTCCTAATGCAGTCAGTTCATTTCGTAACCGAGTGCCCAAAGAAGATATTTTTATTGAGATCAGCTTCTGCTCTTCGAGTGGGGGAAGTTTTAGGGATAGCTTGAAAAGCTCAGCGCGCTGTATTCCAGCAGCGGTGCTGCCAGTTGATCGCTCTTTCATTGCTTTCTGGAAATCGGCACTCTGCATGACCCAAAAAATGAAGTCGTTAAGAGCGAAATCTCTATTAAACCGAAGGGCTATAACACGTTGGCTAAGAATGTATTTGGCATCGTCAGGGATTTTGGCGATATTCCCTAGAGGTGCCTCCATGGTGAGGAGAACATCACCTCTTTTGACGTCACCACTTGCCATCCATCTGCGGTAAAGTCGAGACCCGCCAAAGTAGGCCTCCCGGCTGGTGTCTATAGCGCCCGGTTGAACATTATTAGCGGAAAGAGCGAGAATATCACCGCCCCCCCAGTCCATTCCTAGTTTCTTTGGGGTTCTTCCACGATAGTCGATTACTTTCTCGATAGAGTCACCAAACGGACGAGCCTCCCACTCCCTCGGAATCAACCCCAACGGTGACTCCTTGTAGAGCTCCGGCGCCTGCTCGGGTCTGGGCCGGAGCCGGCCATGCTCGTCGATGCCGCGGGTCAGCAGGTCGTGGAGCAGGCCCTCCTTGACCTTCTCCAGTTTGGCGATCAGCGCCTCAGTCTTCTGGATCTGGATATCGAGGTTGTCGAGGGTTCTCGCTATTACCTCCTGCTCTTTCTTACACGGGACAAAAACGGAAATTTCATAAACATCGTTTCTATTTAGACCCGGGACGCCGGTTGAGGTGTCTAGATCTTGAAGCGGAAGCCAGTCCAGGACTCGATAAGCCCATGAGATATCACAGCCTTGAGATTCAACGTAATAGGTAGTATCAATTGGCCAAAAGCCGACTTCAGACCATGCAGCCTTCCCGACACTTCCCTTTCTTCCGACGACAATGCCGGGACCAGTGACCAAGGGTTGTTCGTGGTATCCCACAACACCATTCGAGCCAAAAACTGGGTAGCCGTATCCAGTTCTTTGTTCAGAAGGTAATGCTTGCCCATATTCGAGCCTGATCAATTTTCCGAGTGGCTCAAACATACCCCAGCCCCTCCAGATACTGCTGCAGCTCCTTGGCGGCGGTATCGCGCTCGGCCTCGATATCGGCCAGCGTCACCCGGTACTTGTCCCACCAGGTCTCGAAGGCGGCGATCACCTGCTGGCGCTGCTGGCGGATATAGCGCTTGAGGATGCCCTTGAGGTCGTTATGTAGGATAGTGCCGACCAACTCGGCGGCGGCGGGTTCGTCCAAGGCGTCTACCGCGGCGTTGAGGTGGGTCTCGAAGCTGGCCACCTTGGCCTTGTGCTGCTTCCTCAACTGGGTGCGCTGGCTCTTCCAGGCCTTGATCTGCTCCGGCGGGGGGGTGTCGTCGTCCCCGCCATCGCTCTCTTCTGACTCGTCGCCGTCATCGCCCTCGGGCTTGGCCTCGGCGGCCTTGATCCGGGCATCCAGCTCCGCCTTGCGGGCGGCGAGTACCTCGAGCTCGGCCACGTACTCCTCCAGCAGGAAGTGGACCAGACGGTGATCCAGCGGGTTGGCCTTGCTCTGCTCGTCCTCCAAGAGGCTCAAGATACTGGTGCGCCAGGCGTCCACCACGCCCAGGCAGCCGCGGGCCTGCAGGGTGCGGAACTCGTTCTTGTTGTCGAACCAGAAGCCCGCGATGATGCCGCGCACCGCGAAGCGATCGAGCATGGCGGTGGGCTCCAGGGCCGACGTGAAGCTGCCCAGCAGCTCGTCGCGCAGCTGGGTGAGGCGACCGCCGTTGCCGGTCAACCCGGTGATGCTGCCGCCGTGCTCGGCCCACCAGGCCTCGAAGGCGGCCATCACGCTGGCCTCCTTCTGCTGCAGGCCGGCGTCGGCCTCGATGGCGGGCTTGAGGTCGCGCTTCTCGCTCAGGTGCTCAGCGAAGTCCACATAGTCGGGGGCGCTCGCCCTGGGGGTAAAGAGCACCATGGGGTCGAGGCCCTGGGCGTCGAACAGCGGGCGCCTGGCGTCGATCTCGGCCACCGGCACGCCACCCTTCAGGTGGGCGCGCACGTCCTGGGGCTCCGGCGGCGGGGTGTTGTCGGCGTAGCGGCGGATGTTGAGGTTGTAGTCGTTGTCGCGCAGCTCTTTGATGGGCACCACCCGGGCGAAGCCGGGCACGTCCTCGAAGGCGTCATAGGTGCTGGCGATCTTCTCGATGTGCTCGGGCAGCAGGTAGTTCTGGGCACGGCCCTCAAAGAACTCGCGGTCGGCGTTGATGAACAGCACCTTGCCCTGGCGCTCCTCGGGCTTGGCGCCCTTGCCGCGCAGCACCAGGATGCTCGCCGGGATGCCGGTGCCGTAGAAGAGGTTGGGGGCCAGGCCGATCACCGCCTCCACCAGGTCGTCTTCCAGCATCCCGGCGCGGATGCGCTTCTCGTCGCCGCCGCGGAACAGCACGCCGTGGGGCATGACGGTGGCCAGGCGGCCGTCGGACTTGAGGCAGGCGACCATGTGCTGCAGGAACATCAGGTCGGCCTTCTTGGCCCCCTCCGGCACGCTGCCGTAGTGGAAGCGCTCCGGGAAGTGCTGGCTCGGCGTGTAGCCGATGGAGAAGGGCGGGTTGGTGAGGATGCGGTCGAAGCGCCTCAGCTCGCCGTTTTCCACGATATGTTTCGGGTCCGTCAGGGTGTCATCGTTGCGCAGATCGGCGCTGCTCACCCCGTGCAGCAGCATATTCATCTTGGCGATGGCCCACACCGAGCCGGAGGCCTCCTGGCCGAAGAGGTTGAGCCGCCGCGGGTCGCCGCCCTGCTCCTCCAGGTACTCCTTGGCGAGGATCAGCATACCGCCGGAGCCCATACAGGGGTCGTAGACGCTGTGGCCCTCCTGGGGGTCCATCAGCCGCACCATCATGCGGACCACCGGGCGCGGGGTGTAGAACTCGCCGCCCTTCTTGCCGGCAGAGTCGGCGAAGTCGCGGATCAGGTACTCGTAGGCGGCGCCCAGCAGGTCGGGGAACTCGAAGTCCTCGTTGCGCAGCCGGTACTCGCTGAAGTGAACGATTAGATCCCGGAGCTTCTTGTCCGGCAGGGTGGTGGAGCCCACCTTGCGAGTGAAGTCGATGTGCTCCAGCACCCCGGCGAGGCTGGGGTTGTGCTCCTCCAGGCCGGCCAGCGCCTTGTTGAGCGCACTGCCGACACCCTGATGGGCCTCCTTCAGCAGGTGCTGCCAGCGTGACTGCGGCGGCACGTAGAAGGTGGCGCGATACCAGTCGGGGAACTCGACCTGGTGAGCGATATCGATCTCCCCGGCCCCGGCCTGCTTGAGCTGCTCGCGGACCTCCTCCTGGCGCTGCTCGAAGACGTCCGAGCAGCGCTTCAGGAAGAGCATACCGAAGATGTACTCCTTGAACTCCGAGGCGTCCATGCGCCCGCGCAGGATGTCGGCGGCCCTGAAGAGGTGCCGCTCGAGCTGGTTAAGGGTGAGGATCATGTAAAGCGGTTCCCTATACGATAAGCCGGCCGCAGCAGGCGGCCGTGGTGACAGGTGCCTATCTCACCAAACTTGGAGGAAGAAGGCCACGGAGGATTGGTGGAAACCGGGACGGGGCTGGCCACGGGGAGCTGTTTTTCATTGCTGCCAGGCTGGCTGCTCTCGTTCGGGCTGTGTAACCCTCCTGCCAGACTGCTCCGGATGGGTGATGAGGTGCGCGACCTCCATGTCGCCGCCTTCGATTTCTCATCTGGTTCGTAGGACTATGCCAGCGCCGGAATCCGCTGGTTTTCCCTTGGTTCGTCCTTGAGCGTGAAGCTGCCGACCAGCTCCGCGAGGCGGTCGGCCTGTTCGCGCAGCTGCTCGGCGGCGGCGGTGGACTCCTCCGCCAGCGAGGCGTTCTGCTGGGTCATGCGGTCGAGTTCGGCCACGGAGATGTTGACCTGGCCGATGCCATCGCTCTGCTCGGTGGTGGCGTGGCTGATCTCGCCCAGCATGCCCGCCACGCGCTTCACCACCTCGACGAGGTCGTGCATGGCGCTGCCGGCGTCGCGCACCAGGTGGGTGCCGCCCCGGACCTTCTCGCCGGAGGCGTCGATCAGGCCGCGGATATCCCGTGAGGCCTGGGCGCTGCGGGTGGCGAGCTGGCGAACCTCGTCCGCCACCACGGCGAAGCCCTTGCCGCTTTCGCCGGCACGGGCCGCTTCCACCGAGGCGTTGAGCGCCAGCAGGTTGGTCTGGAAGGCGATGTCGTCCATGACCTTGATGATGTCGCCGATTCGCTCGGCGGCGTGCTGGATCTCGCCCATGGTGGTCACCACCCGGGAGACGGTGTCGCCGGTGCCTTGGGCCAGCTCGGCGGCGGATTGCGAGAGCCGGTTGGCCTCGCCGGACGAGGCCGAGGTGTTTTCCACCGTGCCGGTGATCTGTTCCATCGAGGCCGAGGTCTGCTGCAGGCTGGAGGCCGCCTGGTCGGTGCGTCGCGCCATGTCCCGGCCGCCGCTGGCGATCTCCTGGGCGGCGTGGCGCACGGCGTCGCTGCTGCTCCTGACCCGGGCCAGCACGTCATGCATCTTGTCGGCGAAGGCGTTGAACTGAATGGCGAGTTCGCTCGCTTCGTCCCGGCCCCGCACGGGGAGGCGCAGGGTCAGGTCGCCATCGCCGGCGGCGATCTCGCCCATGGCCTCCGCGGTGCGTCGAATGGGGCGGAACAGGGTGCGCAGCAGCAGGGCGAGGGCCGCCAGGCTCGCCAGCATGACCAGGGCCACGATCAGGATGATCCGCAGCACCGCCCGATTGAGGTCGGCGAACAGTTCGCTGCGCGGTATCTGGGCGAAGACGACCCAGTCGGTGCCGGGCACGTCGATGGCCGCGACCAGCTGTTCGGCGCCGTGCGCGTCGGTGAGGGTGGCGTCGCGATAGCCCGTCCCCGCCAGCAGCTCGGCGGCTTGGGTCTCCCAGCCGGGCAGTTCCGCCACCGGCCGATCGGCCATGGCGGCGCCGTCGGGGTGCACGCTGATCCGGCCATCCCGGTTCGCCAGGAACACCATGCCGGACTCGCCGAGCCGGTAGTCGCTGATCGTCTCGGCCATGGCGTCCAGGGCATAGCCGACCCCGGCGATCCCCACGCGCTCGCCGTCCAGTTCGATCACGTGGTTGATAAAGACCTTCAGCTCGCCGCCTTCGGAGTCGATATCCAGGGTGTGCTCGGGGGCGTCGGCCCCCTCGACCAGGCGATAGAACCAGGCGTCCTGTTCCCGGTTCAGGGTGCGGGCGATGCCCTCGGCGGTGTAGTAGTTGCCGCTGAGCGCCGACACATAGAAGACGGTATTGGCTCCGGTGCGTTGCTGCAGCCGTTCGAGGTGAGCCACGGCGCGTTCGCCTTCCGCCCGGGATTCGCCCCGGGCCAGCCACTCCCGCAGGTAGCCGTTATCGGCCAGGCCCCGGGCCGTGGTGATCGGCCCGGTCAGGGTGGCGTCGATGTCATTGCGAATGCTTTCGAGGGTGGCCGGCAGCTCGGCGCCGGTGACCCGGTCGGTGATCAGGTCGCTGAACAGGTGATACTGAATGGCCGTCACCCCGCCGACGATCAGGATCATGCTCAGGCCGATGCCGATCAGCAGTTTCTTGGCAATCGTCAGGTGCTTCATTGTTATTCCCCTGGCTGGCGCACCCTCAGGACGGGTGCGCTTGTGTTGACCGATTGGTCAATGCTCTATCGGCGAGTCGGGGGAAAACTGTAGGCATCGCGCTGCTGGGTCGCGTCGGTGAAGACGAGGCACCGTGACCCACCATGAATGAAATTGATGTTGGCCATGAAAATCTTCAGCTTTACTCATGATTGGCTGGGCTCGATAATCCCCTTCATTATCTCGTCAGCGGCGTACTCGCCGGGCACTGGTCCGCAACTTCGGCTTCTCTTATGCCGGAGCTGGCGCACTCGAATAAGTGAACCAGCGACGATCCAAAGCGCAGCGTTGACAGGCGACACAATAGACAGATGCCTTAGATTCATATCTCAGGAACCAGGATGGTGCATCCCGATGAACAGCGATTTTACATTTGCCGTTAAGAGTATTCGTTTCGATGAGAATTATCAGCCGTCGGATAATACTCGCATCACTACCAACTTTGCCAACCTGGCCAGAGGGGAGAAGCGCGAAGAGAATTTGCGCAATACCCTGAGGATGATTGACAACCGTTTCAATGCCATGGCGGATTGGGATAACCCCAAGGGAGACCGCTATACCCTCGAGCTTGATATCATTTCTGTTGAGGTGGCCATGGATGCTGCCTCGAAGGATGGCATCCTTCCCATTATCGAGATCTTGAAGACGAGCATCATCGATAAGAAAACCAATGAGAGGATTGAAGGCATCACGGGGAACAACTTTTCCTCTTATGTGCGAGACTACGACTTCAGCCTGCTGCTGAAGGAGCACAACAAGCATCAGGACGCATTCAGCGTTCCGGAAGATTTCGGCGTGTTACATGGCAAGCTGTTCAAGGCCTTCGTGAATTCTGATACCTACAAGGAGCACTTCAAGAAGCCTCCTGTCATTTGTATCAGTGTGTCGAGCACCAAGACCTATCACCGGACAGAAAACCAGCATCCCGTGCTGGGCGTCGAGTACCTGCAGGAAGAGTACTCATTGACTGATGAATACTTCAGGAAGATGGGGATGAAGGTTCGCTACTTCATGCCTCCGGGTAGCGTGGCGCCTTTGGCCTTCTATTTCCAGGGCGACCTGCTTGGTGATTACACCAATCTTGAGCTGATCGGCACCATCAGCACCATGGATACTTTCCAGAAAATCTATCGCCCGGAAATCTACAATGCCAACTCGGTGGCGGGAAAGTACTACCAGCCAAGCCTGGAGAGACAGGACTACTCGGTGACCAAGATCGATTATGACCGGGAGGAGCGTAGTCGGCTAGCGACGGAGCAGGGCAAGTTCGTTGAAGAGAACTTCATCAAGCCCTACCGCGCTGTGCTTGAGCAATGGTCCGCTAACTACGCCCTTTGATTCATCCATCACGAGATCTTCCATCATGGCAAAACTGTTACCCACCTCGACTGCCGGTAGTCTCCCCAAGCCGTCCTGGCTTGCACAGCCGGAGGTGCTGTGGTCACCCTGGAAGCTGCAGGATGAGGGGCTGACGGAAGGCAAGCAGGACGCCTTGCGTCTGGCCTTGCACGAACAGCAACATGCGGGCATCGACATCGTCAGTGACGGCGAGCAGTCGCGCCAACATTTTGTCACGACCTTTATCGAACACCTCAATGGCGTCGACTTCGAGAAGCGCGAAACCGTCAGGATTCGCGACCGCTACGATGCCAGCGTTCCCTCGGTGGTCGGCGAGGTGTCTCGCCAGAAGCCGGTTTTCGTTGATGACGCCAGGTTCTTGCGTGAGCAAACCACGCAACCCATCAAGTGGGCGCTGCCTGGCCCCATGACCATGATCGACACCCTGTATGATGGTCACTATAAAAGCCGTGAAAAGCTCGCCTGGGAGTTTGCCAAGATTCTCAACCAGGAGGCGCGAGAACTGGAGGAGGCCGGGGTTGATATCATCCAGTTCGACGAGCCGGCTTTTAATGTGTTCTTCGATGAGGTGAATGACTGGGGGATCGCCACCCTGGAGAAGGCGATCGAGGGGCTGAAGTGCGAGACTGCCGTGCACATTTGCTACGGCTATGGCATCAAGGCTAATACGGACTGGAAAAGCACGCTCGGCACGGAATGGCGTCAGTACGAAGAAGTCTTCCCCAAGCTGCAACAGTCCAATATCGATATCGTCTCGCTGGAGTGCCACAACTCTCGCGTTCCCATGGAGCTCATTGAGCTCATCCGGGGCAAGAAGGTCATGGTGGGAGCGATCGATGTCGCCACCCATGCCATCGAAACACCGGAAGAGGTGGCCAACACCCTGCGCAAGGCACTGCAATTTGTCGATGCCGAGAATCTGTATCCTTGCACTAACTGCGGCATGGCGCCTTTGCCTCGTCAGGTGGCCAGGGCCAAGCTGGATGCATTGAGCGCCGGGGCGGAAATGGTGAGAAGGGAACTGGCAAGATAAGCCTACCCAAGGCTGGCGCCTAGAAGGTGTTCTGGTGTCAGGCATGCCGCGCCGACCAGCGGCAGCGGCATGCCTAAGCTTTGTCTGAAAAGTCGGCGAGCGAAGGTCAGACAAGGCAAAAATCGGCGAAAAGACGGAGTTTACGGGGTGTAAATGAGTACTTTGAGCCGATTTTTAACGCCGTATGGCCGAGCGCAGCCAGTTTTCGGACATAGCCTAAGCCTCTCAGCCCTTGGCCGGTGCCGCGGCTTCCACCTTCGCCTGGTCGCGGGCGAGTTCCTCGCGCAGGCTGCGTGCCCGGTAGTAGAAGGTCACGAAGGTGGAGGTGATAACGATAAACAGCGAGTACATCACCGGGATCAGCAGCATCTGCTGCTGGGTCTCGCCGGCAAACGACAGGGTGATGATCAGTACCGCGAGCGGCCCGTTCTGGATGCCGGTCTCCAGCGACACGGTGCGGGCCTTGAGCGGGTTGAGGCGGGCGGCACGGCTGAACCAGTAGCCGATCAGGAAGCCGCACAGGCCGAGGCCGATGGCCGCCAGGTAGATCTCGGGGCCGGTGGTCATCAACAGTTGCCAGTTGCGCGGCACCCAGGTCGCGATCAAAAAGACGATTACCACCACGCCGAGGATGCCGCCCATCAGCTCGGTGCAGGCGCCGAGGTTGGCATTGCGCCGGCGCAGCCACATGCCGAACAGGGTCGGCACCAGCAGCACCCCCAGCACCGCGACGATATTGCCCGAGGGAATCCGGAAGGCGGCGTCGATGCCGGTGGTGTAGAGGGCCAGCACCACCGGCACCATGACCACCGCCAGCAGGGTCGAGCAGACCGTCATCAGGATGGAGAGGCCGAGCAGGCTCCTCGAGAAGTAGGCGAAGATATTGGAGGTGGTGCCGCCGGGCACGCAGCCCATCAGGATCAGGCTGACCGCCTGGATGGGGGGGAGTTGCAGGGCGCGGCCGATCAGGAAGGCGAGCAGCGGCATAAAGAGGTACTGGGAGGCGAAGCCGATACCGATCGCCTGGGGGTGACGCATGGCGATGCGGAAGTCCTTGAAGGTCAGCGACGACCCCATGCCCAGCATGATCACGGCCATCATGATGGCCAGCAGCGTTTCCTCGAGTGGGCTCAGCATGCGGGGCTCCCGTCGGTGGCTTGTGGATGATCCTTGAGGTAGTCGGCGCGCAGGTCCTTGCGCAGCACCTTGCCGATGGGGCTCTTGGGCAGGTCGTCGACGAATTCGACCTGCCTGGGCACCTTGTAGCGGGCCAGGTGCTTCCGGCAGTGGGCCTTCACCGTCTCGGGATCGAGCTCGCCGCGGGTGACGATATAGGCTCGCACCGCCTCGCCGCTATCGGCGTCGGGCACGCCGATCACACCCACCTCTTGCACGGCGTCCAGCAGGGCGATGCAGTCCTCCACCTCGTTGGGGTAGACGTTGAAGCCGCTGACCAGGATCAGGTCCTTCTTGCGGTCGACGATGCGCAGGTAGCCGTCCTCGTCCATGGCGGCCACGTCGCCGGTATGCAGCCAGCCGTCGCGGAGGGCTTCGGCGCTGGCCTCCGGCTGCTGCCAGTAGCCCTGCATCACCTGGGGCCCGCGGGCGGTAAGCTCCCCCGGCTCGCCCTGGGCCACCGGCGCGCCGCCCTCATCGACCAGGCGGACCTCGGTGCCCGGCACCGGGATGCCGATGCTGCCCGGCTTGCGGGTCCCCACCAGGGGGTTGAAGCTGATCACCGGCGAGCTCTCGGTGAGGCCGTAGCCCTCCACCAGCGGGGTGCCGGTGACTTTCTCCCAGCGCTCGGCCACGGCGGCATGCAGGGCCGTGCCACCGGCCGCCGCGGCACGCAGCCGGCGCGGCGGGTAGAGGGTGAACCACTCCTCGTTGAGCAGGGCATTGAAGAGGGTGTTGACCCCGCTGATCCAGCTGACGGGGTAGTTCTCGATGGCCCGCTGCAGGTTCTGGATCGGCCGCGGGTTGGGCACCAGGACGTTGTGGGCGCCGTGCTTGAAGAAGGCGAGCAGGTTCACCGAGAAGGCGAAGATATGATAGAGCGGCAGGGCGGTAAGCACGCACTCCTCGCCGTCGCTGATATGCGAGCCGGCCATGGCCTCGATCTGGGCCACGTTGGCGAGCAGGTTGCCGTGGCTGAGCATGGCGCCCTTGGCGACCCCGGTGGTGCCGCCGGTGTACTGCAGGGCGGCGAGGCTCTCCGGCCCCAGGTCGCGCCAGTAATCCTTCACCGTCACGCCCTGGCTCAGGCGTCGCCCCTCGGCCAGCGCCTCGCCGAGGGCGGTGGCCTCCACGGGGCAGGGGGGAATCACCCGGTTCCAGTACTTGAGCACCGCCTTCACCACCTGGCGCACCACGGGGGGGAAGCCCTGGGCGAGGCTCGTCACCACCACCTGGCGGATGGCGGTGTGGGGCAGCACCTCGGGCAGCTTGTCGACGAAGAGATCGACGATCACCAGCGCCTCGGCGCCGCTGTCGCGGAACTGGTGGGTCATCTCCGTGGCGGTGTAGAGCGGGTTGGTGTTCACCAGCACGCAGCCCGCCTTGAGGATGCCGAAGACCACGATCGGGTAGCTCAGGCAGTTGGGGAGCTGCACCGCGACCCGGCTGCCCGGGGCGAGCCCGAGCCCCACGCGCAGGTAGGCGGCGAAGGCGTCGGAAGCCTCGTCGACCTGGGCGTAACTCAAGGCGCCATTCATGCCGTTGGGCATGCAACTGGTGAAGGCGCGCCGATCGGCGAAGCGCTCGGCGCTGGCGCTGATCAGCGCGGCCAGGCTGGGGTATTCCGGGGGCGCCAGTTCGGCCGGGATGGCGCCGTAGTGGCGCGCCCAGGGGCGCTGGTTTTCGGGGAGTGCGGTGGCGTCCGACAGTGGCTCCATGGGCGTCCTCGCTGGGGCGGAATTGTCCTTGTTGTCTCCTTATCTAACCGTAAATAGCCGCCATTGCACCCCTTTTCTCGGCACCTTGCGCACGTTCTTTCCACGCCCGCTCTTGTCCCTCTCCCTTTATCGCACTCCTCCGGCGCCCCGGGTTACCTCATCGCCTCGGGGGCGAGGTCCACCACGATCGGGTCATGGTCCGAGGAACGGAAGGGGTCGGGGCGGAAGTGGGGCGCCGCACTCTCCGGCCCGTCGTAGCCGAGGAAGTCGGGCTCGTCAGCATTGATGGGCCAGGGGCGAACCGCCGCCACGGCCGCGGCCAGGTCGGGGCTGGCCAGGGCATGATCCAGGTAGCCCGACTCCCCCCGGAAGACATAGGAGTAGCGGCGCTCCGGCGGCAGCTCCCGGGCCAGCAGGTCGACCAGGCCCGCCTCCGTGAGGGCACGGATCGGGTCCTCGGCGCCGTAGGCGTTGAGGTCGCCGATCAGCAGCAGGCGTTGATGCCCCTCGGCGGCGGCGAGGCGCTCGAGGAAGGCGGCGACGGCCCGGGCCTGGGCCAGCCGGCGTTCGTTCCAGCAGCCCTGGCCTTGATCGATATCGCCCCGGGACGGGCAGCCGGTCTTGGACTTGAAGTGAGCGGTCACCACGCCGAAGGGCGCCCCGCCTTCTCGGTCGCGGAAGAAGGCCGCCAGGGGCGGGCGGTGGTGGGTGCGCTGGTTGTCGGCATAGAGCTCGCTCACGGCCTCCACCCGGTCCGGCCGGTAGATCAGGGCCAGCTTGATGGCATCGGAGCCCCGGTCGGCGCTGCCACCGACGGCGCGATAGCGCACCCCGGTGCGCTCGCCGAGCTGCTCGATCAGGTCGGCGAGGGCCGCCGGGTCGTTCTCCACCTCCACCAGGGCGAGGATATCGGCATTCAGGCCGGCTACCGCCGCGGCCAGCTTGGCCCGCTGGCGCTCCAGTTCCTCGGCATTGGCGGCCCCGCGTCGGCCCAAAGTGGTGAAGTAGTTCTCGACGTTGAAGGTGGCCACCCGCAGCCGCTCCCCCGGCGCCGGCAGCGCGTCCGGGCGGGGGTTGGCGTCCGTGAAGGCGGGCGCCTGGGTCGGGTGCAGCCGGTGGGCGTCGAAGGCGTGGGTGAGCACCCCGGTCAGTCCCTCGACCCGGCTGCCGACGCGGCGGGTGCCCGCGTCGTTCAGGTAGGGGATGGGGCTCGGGAAGGTGCGGTGGCTGCCGTCGTCCAGCAGCAGGGTGGCGCGCTCCTGGGCCGCATCGGGGGCGTTGGTGGGCCGGAACAGGCGCTCGGCGGCAAGCGTCAGGCTGCCGTAGCGGGCGAGCTCATGGTTACCGGTGACGGTCAGGGCCCGGGGAAAGGTGACCAGCAGCTCCTCGTGGGCTTCCAGGGTCGCCGTATCGAGGGGCCAGCTCAGGGCCTGCGGCTCGGGCAGCCGGTCGCGGCCACAGACCGCGATCCGCTCGACCCGCTGCAGCTGGGGGCGGCCGCGGTGCTCGCCGGTGCGGGCGTGGAGCTGCAGGTGGCTGCCCGGGAGGATCTGCGCCGCCATCTCCGGCGTTGGCCGGGGCAGGTAGACGAAGAGGCCGACGGGGCCCCGCTCGGTGGCCTGCTGCAGGTAGAAGCCATCGAGGCGGTCGCGGCCGAGGAAGGCGCCGGTCACCACGCCCTCGGCGATCACCTCGCGGCCGGCGGGAAGCGCCGGCCCGTCGCCCAGGCCCCTGATGGTGGCCAGGTCGGCGTTCGACTCGAGGGGGCAGCTGGCGGCCGCCGGGGTCGCCAGCAGCAGGGCCAATAGCAGGGTCGGCAGCAGGGCCGGGCGCTTGCCGATAGGGCGGCGTGGGGTGAGGGCGGTCATGGGATCCTCTGCTTCGATGCTCTTTGTCCACTCGCTAGGTCGATTCGCGTGGACGGCTCGCTAGAACGGCTCTCCAGGACGTTATGGCGTGGGGAAGAGGGCCGCCAGTATCACCACGGCGCCATAGGCCGCCACGCCGGCGGCCACCGGCCAGCCTAGGGTGCGTTTATGCCACCAGACGACCAGGGTCGCCAGCACGCCGGTGGCGGTGGCGACCCAGGAGAGCAGCCCCGGGGTCACCGGCATCAGCGAGACCCCGAAGACGGCGGCGATCATCACCGGGCCGAGCAGGCTCAGCCACTGGGGCATGGCCTCGGGACCGTCGCCGCCGGCCTGGCGCGCCAGGCGGCGCTGCATCCACAGCAGTGGCAGCAGGCGCATTAGCAGGGTGCCCAGCGCCGAGATCAGGACGGCGATCCACAGGGCGCTACTCATGGCGGTCTCCTTTTGCGTGCTCTTGCCTGGCGGGGGCGAACTTGACGACCTGGAAGCAGAGGGCGCCGCAGGCGGCGGCCAGGGGAATCGCCAGGTTGGTGAAGCCCAGGATCGTCAGCCCCAGGGCGACCAGGACGGTCAGCCCCAGCGCCAGGCTCCAGCGCCGGGAGGTGAAGCGGGGCGCCACCAGCACCAGGAAGAGGGCGGGCAGGGCGAAGGGCAGGATCTCGCCCATCAGCGCCCAGCGGGCCACCAGCTCGCCGCCGGCCAGGGCCCCCAGGGCGGTACCGCCGATCCAGCTGGCCCAGGCCAGCAGGGCGGCGCCGCCGAACCAGCCGAGGCGTTGGGAAGCCGGCAACTGGGGCAATCGGGCATGGGCCAGGGCGAAGACCTGGTCGGTGAGGCCGTGCATCAGCCAGGGCCAGCCGCGGCTGGGCGTCAGCCAGGGGGCCAGGTTGGGGGCGTAGACCACATGGCGCAGGTTGATCAGCAGGGTCATGGCCACCACCAGCCACAGGGGCGCCCCGGCGGCGATCATGCCGACGAACAGGAACTGGGAGGCGCCGGCATAGACCAGGGTGGAGATCACCACCGCTTCCCAGGGGGTGAAGCCGGCCTGGGTGGCGATCAGCCCGAAGGAGATGGCCACCGGCACATAGCCGCCGAGCAGCGGAAAGGCTTCGCGCATGCCGGCCAGCCAGGGGCGGCCTGGCGAGGTCGTGGCATCCAGATTCATCGGGGGGTCTCCTCGTAATAGACGACGCTGAGCAGCAGGGTGGCCCAGGTGTCTCCGGTGCGATAGAGGTGCGGGCGGTCGGCGGCGAAGGTCAGGCTGTCGCCGGCCGAGAGGTGCCGGGTATCGCCCTCCGGCCCGGCCTCCAGGTGGCCGCTGATCAGGGTCAGAGACTCCCGGGCGCCGGGGGTATGGGGTTCGGCGAGGCGGGTGGTATGGGGCGCGCAGCGCATCCAGTAGGCGTCGACCTGGGGCCGGTCCTTGCCCTGGTCGAGCAGGCGCACCTCGACGCCATCCTCGCCCAGGGGCACGGCGATAGGCGCGACCAGGGTGCCGAAGGGCACCTTGAGCTGCACCGCCAGGCGCCAGATGGTGTCCAGGGTGGGGTTGCCGTTACCCTGCTCGAGGCGCGACAGGTTCGACTTGGCGATGCCGGCGGCGGCGGCCAGCTGCGACAGCGACCAGCCCTGGGCCAGGCGCAGGGACTGCAGGTGTTGGCCCAGGGTACCGAGGGCGAGCTTGTCCATGAGGAGTGGCCTCGACTGTTCCTTTTAACGAACGTTCTATATAAGGAACATTAGCCTGTCAAGTCACCCTGTCAAGTCACCCTGTCAAGCCAGACTGTCGAGGTGGCCCGTCGGGGCCGCCCGACAGGACTCCCCTGACCACTGCCTTGATCGGGGCCGGGAGGGGAGGGTGTGGCGCGGGAGGGGACATCAGGCGGGGCCAGGAAGGCCCCGCCGAAGGGCTTACTGGGCGGTGATCACGGTCATCACCAGGTCGCCATCGACCCGGATCGGGCCGTCTTCCGAGGCGCCCAGGGTGTATTCGAAGATCCCGGTATGCATGCCGCCCTCTTCGCTGTGAATCATCAGCATCAGGTGATCGCCGGCGGCGACCTCCTCGGTGAGGATGGCGGTTACATCGAGGTTCTCGCCCTCCTTGAGGGGCGAGTAGCCGACCACCGGGCCGGGGGTGTGGCTCTCGTCGGTGCGGTGGACGACCAGCCAGCCGTTGCGGTCTGTCATGACCTTCTCCGCCGAGACGGTGCCGCCGGCCACGGACTGGTCATCGGCCCAGACTTCCGGGTGCATGTCGCCGTGCATGCCGGCCTGGGCCAGGGCGGCCCCGGTGAGCAGGGCGGCGGTCGCGAAGGCGCTTGTCACTAGCTTCATCATCATTCTCTCCTTGCTATCCGGATAAGACCCATCCGCCGAGGGTGGCAAATGATGGGTGCCTTCCTGGTTACGCGGAGAGACGACGACTGGATGCAGGCCGAAGATTTTTTTCATCGAGTGGCGTCTTGGTTGGTCGCCACCAGCCTGGATAGGCCCTTGGGGGAATGATCGGGGGCGTCCAGCGAATGGCCCGGGGCTGTCGAGACAGGACGACGATGCCGCTTGCCAGGCTCGAGATTTTGGCTACACTAGTTATCGAACAGTGTTTCTTAAAACGATTGTTTGCTCTTCGCCACCGAGACGAGTCCCATGGATACCCAGTCGCTGTTGATCAATGCGCTGCTCTATCTCTTCCTGCCCCTGTGGGGGATTGCCGGCTTCGTCGACTGGTGCTGCCACCGGGCGACGCGTATCGAGGCCACCTCGGGGCTCAAGGAGTCGCTGATGCACTCCCTGATGGGCCTGCAGGTGGGCATTCCCATCCTGCTCTGCCTGCTGTTCCGGGTGAATGTGCTGGTGCTGCTGATCTGCCTGGTGGCCTGGGTGCTCCACGAACTGGTGGCCCACTGGGACGTGCACTATGCGGCCCCGCGTCGCGAGATCAGCCTGTGGGAGATGCATGCCCATAGTTACCTGGCGACCCTGCCGTTCTACATGCTGGCGATGATCCTGATCATCAACTGGCCGGTGGTGCTCGATCTGGTCCAGTTGCAATGGCAGGGCCAACTGGCCCTGGAGCTCCTGGCCAGCCCCCATGGCGGCGAGGGGTACCTGCCGCTCTATCTCGGGTTCATGGCGCTGCTGTGCGGCTTCCCCTATCTGGAGGAGAACTTGCGCTGCCTGCGTTATGCCCTCAAGCAGAGGACATCCTCATGAGTGTCTATGTCACCCGCAGCGGTCATCACCTGCCGGGCCCGGCCGTGGACAACGACCAGATCGAGGCGGTGCTGGGGCGGGTCAACGGCAAGCCCAGTCGCCTCAAGGCGCGCATCCTCAAGGCCAACGGTATCCAACGGCGTCACTACGCCATCGACGCCGAACACCGCACCACCATCGGCAATGCCGAGATGGCGGCCCGGGCGGGACGGATGTGTCTCGAGGCGGCGGGGCTGGGCAAGCGCGATCTGGGGTTGCTCAGCGTGGCTACCAGCCAGGGCGACCTGGTATTGCCGGGCTTCGGCAGCCAGGTGCAGGCGGCGCTGGGGCTCGGCGATGTGGAGCTGCATACCAGCCACGGCATCTGTTCCAGCAGCATGATGGCGCTGAAGACCGCCTTCCTGTCGCTGGCCGCCGGCGAGCATCGTCGCGCCCTGGTGGTGGCCAGCGAGCTGGCCTCGCGGCTGTTCAAGGCGAGCCGCTTCGAGGCGGCGGGGGCCGAGCCCGACTTCAATGCCGAGTTCCTGCGCTGGATGCTCTCCGACGGCGCCGGGGCCCTGCTGCTGGAGGGCGCGCCCCGGGGCCGCTGCCTGCGCATCGACTGGATTCGCGGCTACTCCCATGCCGATGCCTATCCGTTGTGCATGAGCGTGGGCCAGGCCCCCGATGGGCGCACCTGGCAGGACTTCGCCACCTACGCCGAGGCGGAGGCGGCCGGGGCCCTGCTGCTGCGCCAGGACGTGCGGCTGCTCGACAATATCGTCAAGCTGGGGGTGGATGGCCTGCTGCGGCTGATCGACGAGGGGCGGGTGGCGGTCGACGAGGTCGATCACCTGCTCTGCCACTACTCCTCCCACCACTTCCGCGGGCGCATCGCCGAGATGCTGACCCAGGCCGGGGCGATGATCCCGGAGGAGAAGTGGTACACCAACCTCTACGAGCGCGGCAATACCGGCTGCGCCTCGCTATTTATCATGCTCGACGAGTTCCTGCGCACCCGTACGCCCCAACCCGGGGAGCGGATCCTGTGCATGGTGCCGGAGAGCGGTCGCTTCAATACCGCCTATATGCAGCTGACCGTGGTGGATGCCTGATTCCCCTACCTGGAGAGAACCCCATGCAAGAGACCCTGATTACCACCCCCGCCGGCCAGGCCTGCCTGCAGGGCCTGATGCGGGTCTGGTTCGATTTCGAACGCCAGTTGGGCCGCCTGCCGCTGATCCAGCGCCTCGACCGCGGCGAGCTGAGCCTGGCGGAGTACCGCACCCTGCTGCTCAACCTGCGCCAGCAGGTGATCGAGGGCGCCCGCTGGATCAGTCGCTGCGCCTCGAGCTTCGACCGCCATCACGCCGACCTGCGCTCGGTGGTGATCCAGCATGCCCGGGACGAGCATCGCGACTACGAGCTGCTGGAGCAGGACTATGTGGCCGCCGGCGGCGACCTGGCCGAGATCCAGGCGGCGCCGCGCAATATCGGCAGCGAGGCGCTGCATGCCTTTATGATGTATCGCGCGGGTCAGCCCAACCCGACGGACCTGGTCGGTGCCATGTGGATCATCGAGGGGCTGGGTCAGAAGATGGCCGGCGACTGGGCGGCCCGGGTCGAGGCGGCCACCGGTGGCGATGGTGGCTACACCCGTTTCATGCGCTATCACGGCGAGCATGACGACGATCACCTGGCCACCCTCTACGGCCTGATCGACCGGGTCTGCCAGACCCCGGAGGCGCCCGAGGCGATCCTCAGGACCGCCCGGGTGGTGGCCCGGCTCTATGCCTTGCAGCTGGAGGAGGTGCCCTGTGACTAGGCCAACCCGTGGGCTAGCGGCGCCTGGTGGCCCGCTACACCATGCCTTGCAGCTGGAGGAGGTGCCCTGTGACTAGGCTGAATTCGTGTGCTGGCCGCACCTGGTGGCCCACCATCTCGAGCCATGCCCTGCAGCTGGAGGAGGTGCCCTGTGACTAGGCCATCCAAGAAGGCAACGCTAAGCCCCTATCTGCGCGCCATCGCCCAGGACGAGGCGCTGCCCATCGACCCGGAGGCGCGGCGGCTATGGCTGGAGGACCTGGCCAATCCCACCCGCTGGTGGTTGCGGCCGATCCTCCAGGGCGTGCTGGCGGTGCTGCTGCATCTGGTGTGGTTCCTCAAGCGCCTGCCACTGCCCCAGTTCCGCGCCCATGGCCTGCTGCAGCGGCTGATCTGCTGGTTCTGCACCCACTTCGTCAGCCCCCAAGCCAACCGCCTGATCCTGCGCCACTTCGCCACCGAGTCGAACCTGCTCAACTTCCTGATCGATAACGTCGCCCCGGGCCGGGTGGCGCCGGTGACCCTCTACCCGCAACGCATCGCCGAGATGCGCGAGGCGAGCTTCGTCGAGCACGACCAGGCGCTGTTTCGCAGTATCGAGGCGCTGGGCGCGGCGCGGGCCGAAGCAGGCGACGAGCCGGCGGCAGGCCGGGCGCTAAGCTGGCAACACTGGCGGCCCCTGGGCGAGCTCGAGTTCGAGATCCGCCCCCGGCGTACCCAGGTACTCGATTTCGAGAGCGCCCATGCGCTCTTCATGTGCCTGTTCTGCCTGCTGCTGACCCGGGAGGAGTACCGGGACGCCATCAACGGCTTCAACCTGGACCAGTCCATCGCCCTGCGCATCGGTGCCCTGATCGACGAGCCCCAGCTCGCCGAGCTGGCCTACAACAAGCACCCCCTCTACCTGGTGGGCCCCTGGAACCTGAGCCAGCGCTTCCTGATGCACGGCTTCTTCACCGAGTACCTCTATGCGCGGCTGGAGCGGCGGCACTGTGAACAGGCGCCCCAGGCCGAGGCCGGCTAAGGCGACTTGGAGTGCTTCCGGACGTGGCGGATATGCAGGGCCACGCCGATCAGCAGGGCCAGGGCCAGCGGGGCCAGCAGCAGGCTGATCAGGCGCGGGTCATGGGGCACCAGGGCGCTGATGCTCTCCACCCCCAGCTTGTAGAGGCTGAGGATGTAGTAGCCGAGGACGATAAAGGAGAGCCCCTCCACGGCGCGCTGGATCGCCAGCTGGCGGCTGGCGCGCTCGTTGAGGCTCTGCAGGATCGCCGAGTTCTGGGCCTCCATCTCCACCTGGGCGCGGGCTTGGAGCAGGTCGCCCAGGTGGGCCAGGCGCTGCTCCAGGCTGACCAGGCGCTGGTCGGTGGCGGTGCAGTAGCGCACCGTGGGGCGGAAGCGACGCAGGATGAAATAGCCCAGGCGCTGGCGATCGTCGATGCGGCTCTCGCGCAACTCCTCGATGCGCTCCGCCACCAGGCTGGCATAGGCCTCGGTGGCGCTGAAGCGCTGGCGGGCCCGGGAGCAGGTATGGGCGATCCGTGCCGAGAGGGCGCTGACCTCCTCCAGCAGCGGCCGGGTATCGCCCCGGGGCGTCTGGGCGTTGCGGTGGGTCAGCTCCGCCAGGGCCTGCTCCTGGGCCTGCAGCTCGCCGCTCAGCGACTTGGCCAGCGGCAGCGCCAGGGAGGCCATCATGCGGTAGGTCTCGATCTCCAGCAGGCGGCGTACCGTGCGCCCCAGGCGGAAGTCGTTGAGTTGCTCGTTGACCACCAGCAGGCGATTGACACCGCACTCGCTGAGGTGGAAGTCGCTCCACACGCTGGCGGCACCCCCCGCCACCCGGGAGGCCGCGGTGCCGCGGAAGCCGTAGGCCGAGGGGGCGCCCGCCCAGTGCGCCAGGGCCTCTACCCGCACCAGGCTGGCGTTGATGATCGCCTCGCGATGGGGGGCGAGCAGTCGCTCCAGCACCTCCGGCGGGGCGGGCCAGTGGGTCTCGCCCGGCGGCGCCGGGCGGTAGAGGGTCAGGGTCAGGAACTCGGTATGGCGTTCCCACTTCAGCGTCATGCCGTCCACCGCGAGGATATGCTGGGCCGCCTGGTGGTCGGCGGGCACGCCATGCTCGCCGGCCAGCCGCTCGAGCAGGGCCTGGCCGATCGCTCCCTCCTCGTCCAGCAGGGCATAGTGATGCACCAGCGCCGAGCCTGGCAGGTCGATGGAGGGGCGGGAGTGCAGCTCGTCGTGCAGGGCGCGGCGTTGGGGGTGCATGATGTTATTGTGTCCAGGCAGAGTAAACCCTTGAGGCTAGCCAGCGCCGTCATGGGGAACAAGGCCCGCCGGCCCCGAATGGTGCTCCGTGTCTGCGGTGGCTTGTCGCAGCCTGCAATGTATACATTTTTTGTGTACGATTAGTGGCTCGACCACCGTGACCTGGAGAATCCCATGAGCTTTACCGTCTATCTGTCCGGCGAGATCCACACCGACTGGCGCGAGGAGATCGAGCGGGGCGCCGCCGCCGCGGGCCTGGATATCACCTTCACCTCGGCGGTGACCGACCACGACGCCAGCGATGCCGCCGGCGACCACCTGGGCCCGGCCAGCGAGGGTTTCTGGCGCGATCACAAGTCGTCCAAGATCAACGCCATTCGCACCAAGACCCTGATCGAGATGAGCGACCTGGTGGTGGTGCGCTTCGGCGATAAGTACAAGCAGTGGAATGCCGCCTTCGATGCCGGTTACTGCGCCGCCCTGGGCAAGCCCTACGTGACCCTGCACAGCGAAGAGATCGTTCACCCCCTCAAGGAGGTGGATGCCGCCGCCATGGGCTGGTGCACCAGCACCGACCAGGTGGTGGAGATCCTCAAGTACGTGACCCAGTAACTACCCCAGCCTCAGGAAGGGCCACAGGCTAAGCGCCAGGATGGCCCCGGCGCCGGCGACCAACAGCAGCAGCCGCAGCGGCTGCCGGACGAGGCGGCGCCCCAGGGTGTCCGCCTCGCCCCGGGCCCGCTGGGCCTCCCGCTCCCGGTGCAGCAGCTCGGCGCGTTCGGCCTGGTAGGCCTCGATCACCTGACGGGCCGCCGTGAACTGCTCGGGGTCGCGTAGCCAGATGGCCGGCTCCCCCAGCCGCCAGAAGCCCTCCTGGGTCTCGTAGGTCGCGAAGTCGTGTGCGGCGAGACGCTCGCGTACTTCCTCGGCTTCGTCCTCCGGGACCCCCCGAAGTTTGAACAGCAGTACCGCCATGCCCCTCGTTCCTATTCCTGTGACGAGGAGACATGGTAACTCAGCCAGTCCCCGCTGGCAGGCGCCGTGCCCGGGAAGTCCTCCCGGGCGGTGTAGGCCGTGGCCAGGGACATGCCGCCCACGTCGATGCGTTGGGCCAGGCGCAGCGAGGGGGTGCAGGCGAGGTAATCGGAGTGCTCCAGCCAGTCGTCGTCCGGGTAGTGGGCGAACAGGTACTGGCCCTCCTTGATGCTGTCGATCAGCGGGTAGGTGACCTCCTGGCGCACCGCCGGACAGCCGAAGCTGCGCCCCAGCCGGCCATTGGCGGCGATAAACTCCTCGCTGACGTAGTCGGCGCCGTGGATCACGATGGCCCGCTCGTAGGCCAGGTCATTGACCCCCGGCTCCAGCCCCTCCAGGCGCAATGAATAGCCGTTGCTGCCGTAGTAGCTGTTGAGGGTGCGGAACAGCCCCAGGCTCGACTGGTGGCTCTCCGGCACATTGGAGAACCAGCGCGCCTCCTCGTCGCCGGTGCCGCGGCCGTGGGAGACCAGTTCCTCGAACAGCAGACGTTGCTCGGCCAGGTCGAAGACCCACAGGCGCGGCTGGTTGGCGGAGCGGGCGAAGTCGATCACCGCCAGCCGTTCGGCGTCGGGGCGAGCGCAGTTCCAGGCCTGGGCCGCGCGCTCGAGCACCCGGGCATCGGCGTCGGGGGCCAGGCGCTTGAGGGTCTCGCTCAGCGAACGGTCGCCGGGGAAGGCGGGTAAGGGCTCACTCGGCGTGCCGGCCAGGGCGGGCGCGGCCAGGGCCGCCGAGAGCAGTAGGCCGCTCAGCCGCCCCAGCGAGCGGCCAGGCGAAGCGGATGGCGCATCGTGCGTCATTGTTGTGGGCTCCTGCGTTTCGATCCGGGCCGCCGGGCGATACACTCAAGATGACTCCCAGCGGACGGGCCTAAGTATGACCATAAAGCGAGCATTCACCAACCGGGGCGATTCCACGGCCCCTCGACTCGGGCTCCGAACCCGTCGGGCGGCCGGCCTGGCGGTTGCGCTGATGGTGTCATGCCTGGCCCTGCCGCTGATGGCCCAGGAGGGTGAGGAGAGGTCGACCCCTGGCCAGGCGCCATCGCCGGGGGAGGCGCGAGGCGGTGCCTCGCTCACTCCCCTCGACGCGGCCCTGGAGGGCCGGCGGCTCTGGCAGGACGAGGCATCGCTGGAGGCGCTCGATCGCGCCCTGGCGACGCTGGTCGACGATGGCCTGACCCCGGCCCACTACCGGGCCGGCGAGTGGCGCGAGGCCTTCCGGGCCCTGGTGTCGGCGGACGCCGCCGCCCGCGAGCGCCTGGCGCAAGAGGCCAGCCAGGCCTTGTCCCGGGCCCTGGAGGACCTGTCCCGGGGCCGCGTCGACCCGCGGCGCCTCGATCCCCGCTGGGAGATCCCCCTGGTCGAGGCGAGCCTGCCCTGGCCACGGGTCGCCGATGCCCTGGCCGCGGGGCGGGTGGAGGAGGCACTGGCCCTGGCGCGTCCCCGGTACCCGGCCTACGAACAGCTGCGCCAGGCCCTGGTGGAGCATCGGCGGCTCGACGCCCTGGGGGGCTGGGCCAGCCTGCCGCCCCGCGCCCAGCCGCTGCGCCCGGGGGAGCGCCACGAAGAGGTACGCCGGCTGCGCGAGCGACTGGCGGCGGCGGGGGAGCTCGGCGTGCTGGTCCCGGACGCGGGAGTCTATGGCGAGCTGGCCGCCCGAGCCCGCCCCGCCGAGTTCGAATCCCTGCATTACGACGATGCCCTGGTGGCGGCGGTACGCCGCTTCCAGCGTCGCCATGGCCTGAACGACGATGGGGTGGTGGGGCCGCGGACCCGGGAGGCCCTGAACGTGCCGGTCTCGCGGCGTCTCGAGCAGTTGCGCCTCAACCTGGAGCGCTCCCGCTGGCTGTTGCCGACCCTGGCCGAGGCCCACGTGCTGGTCAATGTGGCGGGGCAGACCCTGGACTACCGGCGTCCCGGCGGCGAGGCCTGGCGGACCCGGGTGATCGTCGGCCAGCCGCGACGGGCCACGCCGCTGCTGGCCTCGCGGCTGACCCACTTCGATCTGCACCCCAGCTGGACGGTGCCGCCGACCATCTTCCGCGAGGACAAGCTGCCCTTGCTGCGCGAGGACCCGCTGGCCCTGGAGGCCCAGGGGTTCAGCGTGCTGGCTCCGGACGGCACGCCCCTCGACCCCCTGGCGGTGGACTGGCAAAACCCCGGGGCGGTGATGCTGCGCCAGGCCCCGGGGCCCGCCAACCCCCTCGGCCAGATGGTGCTGCGCTTCCCCAATGGCCATGCGGTCTACCTGCACGACACCCCGGGACGGGGGCTCTTCGGGCGCGATCAACGGCTGGTCAGTTCGGGGTGTATTCGGGTCGAAGGGGTGCGGCGACTGGTGGAGCAGCTGCTCGCTGATACCGGCACCCGTGCCGACCTGGGCGCCCGCCTGGCCAGCGGCCAGAGCCAGACCCTGCACCTGGCCCGGCCCATGCCGCTCTACCTCTACTACTGGACGGCCTTCCCCGACCTGGAGGGCGAGGTGATCTTCCACCCCGACCCCTACGGCCGGGATGCGCCCCTGGTGGCGGCCCTGGCGCGGGGCTGAAGCGAAAACCCTGCGGGCGAATGAAAAAACTGTTTGACTCGGGCGGCCCGAAAGCGCATCCTGCGTCCAGTTGGTTAGCAAGTCGAATAGCGTCAGTTGTCATCGAAAGTCGTTTCATGCGTTTCGGTAGCCTGGTGTACTTCTCCTTGTTTTACCCACTCGTCTCGGGTAATTCCCGGTTAAACATCTGCTACTTCGAGGAATTCGATCATGGCAACTGGTACCGTTAAGTGGTTCAATGACACCAAAGGCTTCGGCTTCATCTCTCCGGACGACAACGGCGACGACCTGTTCGCTCACTTCTCCGAGATCCAAGCCGACGGCTTCAAGACTCTGCAAGACGGTCAGAAGGTCTCCTTCGACGTCACCCAGGGCAAGAAAGGCCTCCAGGCTTCCAACATCAAGGTCATCGGCTAAGCGCTGATCGCCTCGATGTGACCGCTCCGGCGGTCGAAAAAAGGCCCGCTTCGGCGGGCCTTTTTCGTGGGCGGCATCCGGGTTTTTATCCCTTTATCGAATAGATAAATTTCTAGAAATAACTTTTCGCTATAGCGGGTGGCCGTCACAATGGGGCCTTTGCTGGTTCTATTGGATTCTCCATGTCCCTGGATGCCTGGATCGCGCTGGCCGTCGTCGGTGCCGTCTTTCCCCTGATGGCCTTGAGCCGGATCGGCCCCGATATCATTCTCCTGGGGGCGGTCATCCTGTTGTTGACCCTCGGCGTGATCGAGCCCGACCAGGCCCTGGCCGGCTTCTCCAGCAGCGCCCTGTTCACCGTGGCCTTCCTCTATATCCTGGTGGCCAGCATCCGCGAGACCGGCGGCATCGACCTGATCATCCGCTACGTGCTGGGGCGGCCGCGCAGCGAGGCCCGCGCCCAGGGGCGGCTGCTGTTGCCGGTGGCGGCGATGAGCGGCTTCCTCAACAACACCCCGGTGGTGGCCACTTATATTCCCGCGGTAATCAGCTGGGGGCGGCGCCTCAATATTCCCGCCAATCGCCTGCTGATGCCGCTCAGCTTCGCCTCCATTCTCGGCGGCACCATCTCGCTGATGGGCACCAGCACCAACCTGGTGGTCAATGGCCTGCTGGCCGACCGCTACCCGGAGCTGGCGCTGCGGCTCTTCGATATCGCCTGGCTGGGCGTGCCGGTGGCCATCGTCGGCCTGGCCTACCTGCTGCTGGTGGGGCGCCACCTCCTGCCGGCGCGGCGTGGCGCCGCCGAGGCCTTCGAGAATCCCCGCGAGTTCACCATCGAGATGGCGGTGGATCCCGCCGGTCCCCTGGTCGACAAGACGGTGGAGGAGGCGGGGTTGCGCCACCTCCAGGAGCTGTTCCTGGTGGAGATCGAGCGGGAGGGCAACGTGGTCAGCGTGGTGGGCCCCGGCGAGAAGCTCAAGGGCAATGACCGGCTGATCTTCGCCGGTACCTCCGCCGGTGCCGTGGAGCTGCAGCAGATCCGCGGCCTGATGCCCTCCCATCAGGGCCAGTCGAGCCTGCAGAAGGACTTCAAGGAGCGCCGCCTGGTGGAGGCGGTGGTCTCCAACCAGTGCCAGTTCATCGGCCAGCGGATCCGCGACGGCCACTTCCGTACCCTCTACGGTGCCGCCGTGCTGGCGGTGTGCCGCAACGGCGAGCGGGTCGCCGGCAACCTGGGGCAGATCCGCCTACAACCCGCCGATGTGCTGCTGCTGGAGGCGCGCCCGCCCTTTATCGAGCGCCATCGCCAGTCCCGTGACTTCCTCTTGATCAGCCAGGTCAATGGCGCGGCGCGGCCCATCCACGAGAAGGCCTGGCTGGCCTGGAGCATCCTCGCCGGGGTGGTGGCCCTGGCCGCCACCGGCGCCATGAGCATGCTCAATGCGGCCATGCTGGGGGCGGCCCTGTCGGTGCTCAGCGGCTGCTGCTCGATCGGCGCCGCTCGCCGTGGCCTGGATACCCAGGTGCTGCTGACCATCGCCGCCTCCTTCGGCCTGGGGGCCGCCCTGGAGACGACCGGGGCCGCTGCCTTCCTGGCCCAGGCGGGGCTGGGCCTGGCGGATGGCAACCCCTGGCTGCTGCTGATCGGGGCCTACCTGCTGGTGGCCCTGCTCACCGAGCTGGTCACCAACAATGCTGCTGCGGTGATCACCTTCCCCATCGTCATGGCCAGCGCCGAGAGCCTGGGGGTCAACCCGATTCCCTTCGTGGTGGTGGTGATGTTCGCTGCCTCGGCCAGCTTCCTGACGCCTATCGGCTATCAGACCAACCTGATGGTCCACGGCCCCGGCGGCTACCGCTTCGGTGACTTCCTGCGCGTCGGCGGCCTGCTCAACCTGCTGACCGCCCTGGTGGTACTGACCCTGACACCCTTGATCTGGCCATTTTGACTCAGTAGTAAGGCGACAAGCTGGGGCATGGCTGAGGGGCGCTGGGGGCAGGTTGGAGCGGGGGTTTTTTGCCATGGACGGCAAAAGTAGCGCCCAGGGAGGGGTTCACAGCGCCCCGCGACGGCCTGCCCCCAGGATATCCCCGAGCCGCGGCGCTGCGAGGACCATGGCCAGCCAGCGGCGCTTGGGGTAGGGTAGCGACCAGTGATTTCGACCCTGCGAGAGCCCGACCATGAGCCACCCCGGCGAACTGATTATCGAACCCCGCGACGGCCGTCCCGCCGACAGCTGCGTGATCATCCTCCACGGCCTGGGCGCCGATGGCCACGACTTCGAGCCCCTGGTGCCGGCGCTGCAGCTACCGGCGGAGCGGGCGGTGCGTTTTATCCTGCCCCATGCGCCGCGCCTGCCGGTGACCATCAATGGCGGCATGGTGATGCCGGCCTGGTACGACATCCTCGAGATGAGCCTGGATCGCCGCGTCGACGAGGCCCAGCTGCTGGCCTCCGCGGCCCGGGTGCAGGCGCTGATCGACGACCAGATCGCCGCCGGCATCGATAGCCGCCGCATCATCCTCGCCGGCTTCTCCCAGGGCGGTGCCGTGGCCTACCAGGCCGCGCTCAGCTACCCCAAGCCCCTGGGCGGGCTGCTGGCGCTCTCCACCTACTTCGCCACCGCCGATAGCCTCACCCCCAGCGAGGCCAACCGCGACCTGGTCATCGAGGTGCACCACGGCACCCAGGACCCGGTGGTGCCGGAGGCCCTGGGGCGCGCCGGCGCCGCGCGCCTGGAGGCCATGGGCTATGCGGTCAACTATCGCAGCTACCCCATGCCGCATTCGCTGTGTCCCCAGCAGGTGGCGGATATCGGACCCTGGCTGGGAGAGCGACTCGCCGCCGCCTGACCCAGCGGGGCCTGTGCGCCGAAGGTGGGCTCGACGTGGCCCCCTGGCTAGGGCAAATTAAGGGGAAATTCCTCGTTCTCTCAGCAGGATGGCACCATGGCTTCTTCCCTGACCCACGACATGCCCGATGCCCGGGGCTTCTTCGGCGACTTCGGCGGCCAGCTGGTGCCGCCTCACCTCAAGCAGGTGATGGACGAAATCGATGCCGCCTACGAGGAGATCCGCCAGCGCAAGGACTTCCAGCAGGAGCTGGCCAGCCTCTTCGCCGACTATGTGGGCCGGCCCAGCCCGATCTTCCATGCCCGGCGCCTCTCCGAGAAACTGGGCGGCGCCCAGATCCACCTCAAGCGGGAGGATCTCAATCACACCGGCGCTCACAAGATCAACCACTGCCTGGGCGAGGCGCTGCTCGCCAAGTTCATGGGCAAGACCAAGGTGATCGCCGAGACCGGTGCCGGCCAGCACGGGGTGGCCCTGGCCACCGCCTGCGCCCTGGTGGGGATCCCCTGCGAGATCCATATGGGCCAGGTGGATATCGAGAAGGAGCACCCCAACGTCACCAAGATGAAGATCCTCGGCTGCAAGCTGGTGGCGGTGACCCGGGGCACGGCGACCCTCAAGGATGCCGTGGACAGCGCCTTCGAGGAGTACCTCAAGGATCCCCAGAATTTCATCTACGCCATCGGCTCGGTGGTGGGGCCCCATCCCTTCCCCAAGATGGTCCGCGACTTCCAGTCGATCATCGGCCGGGAGGCCCGCGAGCAGTTCCTTGCGCGCCACGGCAAGTTACCCGACCATGTCACCGCCTGCGTGGGTGGCGGCTCGAATGCCATCGGCATGTTCACCGCCTTCCTCGAGGACGACGCGGTGCATCTGGTCGGAGTGGAACCCGCCGGCGAGGGCCTCGATACCCCGCGCCACTCCGCCACCCTGACGCTGGGCAAACCCGGCGAGATCCACGGCATGCGCTGCTATGTGCTGGAGGATGAGGCCGGCAACCCCATGCCGGTGCACTCCATCGCCTCGGGCCTCGATTACCCCGGGGTGGGCCCCCAGCACAGCTACCTGAAGGAGATCGGCCGGGTCGACTACCAGAGCGCCAGCGACGAGGAGTGCCTGGAGGCCTTCCTGACCCTGTCGCGGGTGGAGGGGATCATCCCCGCCCTGGAGAGCGCCCACGCGGTGGCCTGGGCGATGCGCGTGGCGCCGACCCTGCCCAAGGACCAGCACATTCTGATCAATCTCTCCGGTCGCGGCGACAAGGACGCCGACTACGTGGCCGAGAAGCTGGGACTGTGATTAGCGAACCCCGACAGACCGTCAGGAGCCCCCATGGATAGTCTCGACCCCGACCTGGGCGCCGGCGGCGACGCCCGCCTGGTGAGCCCCGCCGCGGCGCGCAATGCCGCGCCTATCCTGGCGGTGCTGCGCGATGTGCTGCCCGAGCGGGGGCGGGTGCTGGAGCTGGCCAGCGGCAGCGGCGAGCATGCCCTGAATTTCGCCCGGGCCCTGCCCGGGCTCGTCTGGCAGCCCTCGGATCCTAGCCCCCAGGCCAGGGCCTCCATCGCCGCCTGGCGCGACGCCGAAGGCCCCGACAACCTGCTGGCGCCCATCGCCCTGGACGTGACCCGGCGCCCCTGGCCGGTGGCCGAGTTCACGGCCCTGGTATGCATCAACCTGCTGCATATCTCCCCCTGGGCCGCCGGTCAGGCGTTGTTCGCCGAGGCCGGCGCCCGGCTACCCTCGGATGGCGTGCTCTTCGTCTACGGCCCCTTCAAGCGGGATGGTGCCCATACCGCGCCCAGCAATGCCGCCTTCGATGCCGACCTGCGGCGCCGCGACCCGGCCTGGGGCATCCGCGACCTGGCGGCGGTCGAGGCGGAGGCGCAGCGGCATGGCCTCGCCCTGAGCCGGGTCGTCGAGATGCCCGCCAATAACCTGAGCCTGGTCTTCCAGCGCCTCTGAGTCGCGCCTTGCGTTGGTAGCGTCCCTTGAAGTTCTGGCGATCACCCCGAAGACTGCTAGGAGCCTGTCGGGCTTAGCCGATCGTCACGAGAGTTACGGATTTCGAGTCAAATTTATCGATCGATTGAGGCGAATAGCGAGCTATTTAACGAAATGGATCGATAAATTTGGCCGGAAGCCCGGGATTCGCAGTAGATCAGTGTTAAGTCCGACAGGCTCCCAGGGTAGCCACAAGGAGGACGCTAGATGAGTGATCTTTCGGAGGATTTTCGCCTCCCCGTCGCCTGCCCCCAGTGTGGGAGCCACCGCGTGCGCGTCTCCAGGGTCAAGAATCCCGACGATGCGGTCTTCTGCGCCTCCTGCAAGATGCGGCTCTGCCTCTATCACGAGGTGATGGATCTGCTCCGCCGGGGGCCCGGTGACGAGACCGAGGCGTTGCTCGAACAGGCCATGAATCGGCAGCGACCTTGAGTCCCGCCGCCTGGCCCAGCGAGGGACTCGCCGGGCTGCTGATCCTCCTGACCACCCTGCTGGTGGCAGGCGTGGCCTGGCATGCCCGGGGTCACCTGCGCGAGCATGGGGTGCCCGCTGGCCGCAGCCGCTGGCTGTGGCCCTTGCTGGCCGCGGTCTGGGGGTTTCTGACGCTGATCTGGCTGGTCTCGGACCTGCTCACCCTCTACCTGGCCCTGGAAGGGCTGGGGCTCTGCGCGGTGGCCCTGATGTGGCTGCCTGGCACCCGGGAGTCGCGCCGGGCGAGTCTCTACTACCTGATGGCCAGCCTCAGCGGCTCGGCGCTGATCCTGACTTCGGCGCTGCTGCTCTACCGCCATTACGGCCATCTCGACTTCGCCCTGCTGGCCCAGGCCTCCGCGGAGGAGCCCCAGTGGCGCTGGCTGGCCCTGGCCGGGTTGAGCACCGGCCTGCTGGTCAAGGCCGGCGTCTTTCCGCTGCACACCTGGTTGCCCCCCGCCCATGCCGCGGCCTGGGCCCCGGTCAGCGCCCTGCACTCGGCGCTGATCATCAAGGCCAGCCTCTTCCTGTTGATCAAGCTATGGTGGCAACTCGGCCCCGCGGCGTCCCCCAGCCTGCAACTGCTCGGTTGGCTGGGGGCCGCGGCGGTGCTCTGGGGCGGGTTGCTGGCCTGGCGCCAGGCGACGCTCAAGAAGGTGGTGGCCTACTCCACCGTCTCCCAGATGGGCTACCTGTTGCTGCTCTTTCCGCTGATGGCCAGCGCCGAGGAGGGGGCCCGCCAACTGGCCTGGCAGGCCACCTGGCTGCTCTTCATCACCCATGCCCTGGCCAAGGCGGCGATGTTCATGGCCGCCGGCAACCTGGTGCTGGCCATGGGATGCGGTGACCTGAAAGGATTGACCGGGGTGGGGCAGCAGCTGCCCCTGTCGCTGCTGGTCTTCGGCGTGGCGGGGGTGAGCATCATGGGCCTGCCACCCAGCGGCGCCTTTACCGCCAAGTGGCTGCTGCTGGAGTCGGCCCTGGCCGCCGGCCAGTGGTCATGGCTGCTGTTGCTGGGGCTGGGTAGCCTGCTGAGTGCCGCCTATGTGTTCCGGGTCTTCGCCTACTGCTTCACTACCCGAGGCGAGGCCCCCCCCTGCCGCCGGGTGCCGATCCACCTGGATATCGTGCCCCTGGGATTGGCCCTGGCGGCGCTCTTCCTGGGGTTGATCGCCGGCTGGCCCGTCGCCTGGGTCCAGGGCGGGGGGCTGCCATGAGCGGTACCCTGATCCTGCTGCTGACCCTGGCCACCTCGCTGCTGGCGGCACCCGTGATCTTTCTCTTGCCGGAGCGGGCCCGCCGCACGCGCACCACCATCAACCTGGGGGCGGCGCTGCTCAAGCTGGCCCTGGTGGCCTGGATGGTCTGGGGCCTGGCCCAGGGCCTGGAGTATCGTTTCCATCTGCCGGTGATGGAGGGCTTCAGCGTTCACCTGGTGGCGGATCCCCTGGGCATCATGTTCGCCGGCCTCTCCTCCCTGTTGTGGCTCTTTACCACCCTCTATGCGGTGGCCTACCTGGAGGAGTCGCCCAACCGGCGGCGCTTCTTCGGCTTCTTCAGCCTCTGCGTGGCCAGCACCCTGGGCATCGCCCTGGCCGCCAACCTCTTCACCTTCCTGATCTTCTACGAGCTGCTGACCCTGGCCACCTACCCGCTGGTGGTGCATCGCGGGACCCCGGCGGCGCTAGCCGCCGGACGCATCTACCTGCGCTATACGGTCAGTGCCGGCTTCGTGCTGCTGCTGGGGGTGGTCTGGCTGCAGGCCCTGGCCGGGGAGCTGACCTTCGGCGAGCTGCGCCTGAGCGAGCTGGACGAGGCCTATCATCCGACCCTGAAGGGGATCTTCCTGCTGCTGATGCTGGGCCTCGGCGTGAAGGCGGCCCTGGTGCCCCTGCATGGCTGGCTGCCCCAGGCGATGGTGGCGCCGGCGCCGGTCAGCGCCCTGCTGCATGCGGTGGCGGTGGTCAAGGCGGGGGCCTTCGGCATCGTGCGCCTGGTCTATGACGTCTATGGCATCGCCTTCAGTGCCACCCTGGGGCTGCTGGGCTGGCTGACCGTCGCCGCCTCCTTCACCATCCTCTACGGCTCCCTGCGCGCCCTGGCCCAGAGCGACCTCAAGCGCCGCCTGGCGTTCTCCACGGTGAGTCAGGTCGCCTATATCGTCCTGGGGGTGAGCCTCTTCGGGCCCCTGGGGACCCTCGCTGGCCTCGTCCATCTGCTCCATCAGGGGCTGATGAAGGTGACGCTGTTCTTCTGTGCCGGCAACTATGCCGAGGAGCTGGGTATCCACCGTATCGACGAGCTGGACGGGGTCGGGCGGCGCATGCCCCTGACCAGCCTCGCCTTCACCCTGGGGGGCCTGGGGATGATCGGCCTGCCGCCCCTGGCGGGCTTTATCAGCAAGTGGTACCTGGGCATGGGGGCGGTGGCCGCCGACTCGCCCTGGGTGATCGCCGTGCTGGTGGCCAGCAGCCTGCTCAATGCCGCCTACTTCCTGCCGCCGATGTATCGGCTCTGGTTCAAGGCCGCCGCGGATCCCGCCTGGCCCCAGGCACGACGCCTGGGGCGTTTCGAGACCCATGCCTGGCTCTGGGGCCCGGCCCTGGCCACGGGGCTGTTCAGCCTGCTGGCGGGGCTACTGGCGGGGCTGCCCTATAGCCCCCTGGACTGGGCGGGCCGGGTAGCCGGCGGGGAGTACTTCCCATGAGCCTGACGATGCTGATGCCCTGGGGCCTGGCCGCCGCGGTGGCCTGGCCGCTGCTGGTGGCGGCCCTACCGGGCCTGTGCGAGCGGCGCCTGGCGACCCTGGCCTGGCTGAGCGGGCCCTTGCCGGCATTGGCCCTGGCGCTCTGGGCCCCGGCCCTGGAGCTGGGCCTGGAGGCCTGGCTGCTGGGGGGGCAGTGGCTGCTCGATGAGACGCGGCGGCCGCTGCTGGCCATGAGCGCCCTGCTATGGGCCCTGGCCGGGGGCTATGCCTGGGGCTATCTCGCCCCCGAGGATCCTCATCGGAGCCGCTTCGCCCGACTCTGGAGCCTGACCCTGGCCGGCAACCTGCTGCTGCTGCTGGCCGAGGACATTCCCAGCTTCTACCTGGGTTTCGCCCTGATGACCTTCGCCGCCTTCGGCCTGGTGCTGCATCAGGGGGACGAGGGGGCCCGCCGCGGCGCCCGGGCCTATCTGCTGCTGGCGCTGGTCGGCGAGGGGCTGATCCTCGCTGGGCTGCTGTGGGCGGCGGGGGAGAGCGGGGCCCTGACCCTGACGGCCCTGCGTCAGGGACTGGCCGAGTCGGGAAGCCTCGCCATGGTGCTGCTGCTGTGGCTGGGGTTCGGCGTCAAGGCGGGGGTACTGGGCCTGCATCCGTGGCTGCCCCTGGCGCATCCGGTAGCGCCCACCCCGGCCAGCGCCGTGCTCAGCGGGGTGATGGTCAAGGCCGGGGTCTGGGGCTGGTGGCAGACCCTGCCCCTGGGGCTGGTGGCCCTGCCGTTGCCGGGCAACCTGATGATCGTCCTGGGACTGCTGGGGGCCTTCCTGGCGGCCCTCTACGGGCTCTTCATGAGCCAGGCCAAGGCGGTGCTGGCCTACTCCACGGTGAGCCAGCTGGGCATGCTGGCGGCGCTGACCGGGGCGGCCCTGCACAGTCCCGATCTCTGGCCCGCCCTGCTGCCGGCGCTGCTGCTCTTCGCCGCTCATCACGGGCTCAACAAGGGGGCGCTCTTCCTCGGCGTGGGCATCGCCCAGCACCCGCCGCGGCTGCCTTTCTGGCTGGTGGGGGCGGGCCTGGCCCTGCCGGCCTGGGCCCTGGCCGGTGCCCTGGCCAGCGGCCTGCCCACCAAGTGGATGATCAAGTCGGGCCTTTATGACGGGGGCTGGACGGGGCTGGCCCTGGCGCTGAGCTGGGCGGCGGTGGGCACCACGCTGCTGATGGCGCGGACCCTCTGGTGCCTCTATCGGGACTGGCAGCAGGCGGTGGAGGAGGAGGCCGAGCCGGCCTCCCGAGCCATGCTGGCCGGCTGGTTGGGGAGCCTGGTGGCGGCCACCCTGCTGCCGGTCTGGCTGGTGCTGCCCGAGGCGATACGTCTGCCGCCCTGGGTCGAGCTCTGGGGGCTGCTGTGGCCGGTGGTGCTGGGGGTGATCCTGACACTGGTGGCCATCCAGCAATTGCTGGGGCGGCACCCCGCCGTGGAGGCGGCGATGGCGACCTGGCGGCCGGGGGATCTCTGGTGGCTGGCCCAGGGCCCCCTGCGGCGGCGACGCGACGAGCTGAATCGCGGGGTTGCGGCACTGCGCCGGTACAACGAGCGCTGGCGTGAGGCGCGACAGTACTGGAACGGGCGGCTGATGCGCGGCCTGGATGGCCTGGAAGGCGTGGAAACGCTGCTGCGCTGGCTGCTGTTGCCGCTGATCCTGGGAATGGGGGCCCTGCTGATCTGGGGGCTGCCGGTCACGCTACCGCTGGGGTAGCGGTGTCGGCCGGATACGCCGAAGGCGCATCCGGCCTGACGCCAGCTGTCGGAGGCGCTCGCCGCAGGCACGCGACTCCGACCTGCGGTGACCTACTCTTCCTCGTCGTAGAGCCAGTCATCCTCGATGGCTCGGCGCAGGCGACGCTCTTCCAGCAGGCTCTCCACTCGGCGGCGGGCGCGCAGGGTATCGGCCCGGCTGCTGCGTGGGCTGCGTCCGAAGTTGTCGTCATTGACGGCGTCGAGGAAATCTTGCTCGTCGGCGAGGCTGTCGTCGACTCGGTACTCTTGGCTCATGCGATGCCCTCCCATGACCCGGTGGCCATAGCGCCCGGGGTCGCCCCGGGCGGTTCCAACGCCATGCTGGCGCCTGACTCGCCTTATAGCGCCAGTGGCTCGGCAGGGCAAGAGGGGAGGGACAACTTTAGGTAGCGCTCATTTTTCGAGCTGCGCCTTGAGCCGCTCCAGCTCCTGCTGGGCCTCGACCCGCTCGGTTACGTCCTTCTGCACGCCGATATAGTAGGTGAGCTGATCATCCTCGTCGTAGACGGGGGTGATCGACAGCTCGTTCCAGAACAGGGTGCCGTCCTTGCGGTAGTTGCGCAGTACCTCGCGGCAGGGGCGGCCGTCGGCCAGCGCCTGGCGGATCTTGTCCAGGGCGGGCTGGTCCCGGTCGTCGTTCTGCAGGAAGCGACAATCCTGGTAGAGGATCTCGTCGGCGCTGTAGCCGGTGAGGCGCTCGAAGCCCTGGTTGACGTAGATCAGGATGTTCTCGTCACCTTCCTGCTCGGCCACCACGATGCCATCCTCCGAGGCATCGACGATGCGTTCCAGCAGTTCCGGGCTGATCATGTGCGGTCGTTTCATCCGGGGGGTTTCCTTAGGGGGACCCATGAATCACCGGGTCGGCCGGTGTCTGCGTATCATGGCCAGGCGGTTCGCGCTTTGCAACGCTCGCCGGCCGCTATAGGGACTCTCGTTATTCCACTTCCGGTAGCCGCCGGGCACTGGCGGCGGCGCCCAGGGCGGTCAGTGCCAGCACCAGCAGCAGGGCCTGGGTGCCGAGCCACTGGGCCAGGCCCCCGATGATAGCGCCTACCGCCAGCATCAGCACCCCGGTCAGGGTATTGGAGAGAGCCACATAGAGGGCGCGGTTGTCGCTGCCGGCCATGTCGATGAGGTAGGTCTTGCGCCCCAGGCGGACTCCGGCATGCACGACCACCAGGGCGCCATAGATCAGCGCATAGGGCCAGACACTGGTCGCCAGGGCCTCGGGCAGCCAGGGCACCAGGGCGGCGGCCAGGCAGCAGAGCAGGGTGCCCAGGCCCGCCTCGCCCATCACTCGGCGGCTGGAGCGGTCGGCACGCTTGCCCCAGAGGGGGCTGGCGACCAGGCCGGCGAGTCCCGAGACCACGACCAGGATGCCCAGGCCGCCCAGCTCGGCGCCGCTCTGGCGCTGGCCCAGCAGGGCGATATAGGGCAGCGCCAGGGCGCTGGCCAGCAGCAGGGCACGGCACAGGTTGAAATGCAGGAAGGCGCGGTCATCGCGCAGCAGATGCAGGCCCTGGCGGATGCTCTCCCAGGCATTCTGGCCCCCCTCCACGGCGCCGGGGGCCTCCTCGATGCGCGCCGCGCACAGCGCATTGAGGCCCCAGCCCAGGGTCGCCACCACCAGCAGGATGGCCAGGGCCAGTTCGCCGGGGCGTTCGTCGAAGAGCATCAGGATGGCCCCGGCCAGCAGGGTCGCCCCGCCGGCCAGGCTACCGCTCCAGCCCATCAGGGTGCCGCGGCGTTGCTTGGCGATGGTCTTGCCCAGCACGTCCTTGGTGGCCACCGAGGAGAGGCCCCGGGCCAGCGACAGCACCACCAGGGTCGCCAGCACCAGGGCGCCGCCCCAGCCGCCGCTTCCCCGCAGGGCCAGGAGGGCCAGCACCAGGGCCGCCCCGGCCTGGATCAGGCCACCGGCTACCCACACCCACTTGCGGCGGGGCTTGAGGCGGATAAAACCGGCCACGAAGATCTGCGGCAAGAGGGCGCCGGCCTCGCGGATCGGTACCAGCAGGCCCACCATCCATAGCGGCGCCCCGATCACTCCCAATAGCCAGGGCAGCACCAGGCGGGCGCTGGAGAGTTCATCGGCCAGCTTGTTGCCGAGCGCCGCCCAGAGGTGGCGGGGGCCATTGCGTGGCTGGGCGGTGCAGGCCGCATCGGGGATGTCCTGACACATCCGGCTATCGTCGTCGCCGGTGAGCCACTCATAGAGGCGTGATTGGCTGATCTCTGCCATGGGCGTCTCCGCTCGGCGTGCCATGGGCTCGTCCCCAGCGAGGCTGCTATGATGCCCGCTCGCGACAAGGGAAGGCATGGAATGGCACGAATTAGAATTCACTATTGTACGCAATGTCAGTGGCTGTTGCGCAGTGCCTGGCTGGCCCAGGAATTGCTCTCCACCTTCGGTGAAGAACTGGAGGAGGTCGCCCTGGTACCCTCCCACGGCGGTTATTTCGAGATTTTCTACGACGACGCCTCGCTCTGGGAGCGCAAGCGGGACGGCGGCTTCCCCGACAGCAAGGAGCTCAAGCGGCGGGTGCGCGATCGCCTCGACCCCGACCGCGACCTGGGCCACATCGACCGCTGATCCATTGCCGATACCCCTCAGGGAAGGAGACCCGCATGACACAGGATCGTCAGGCCATGCTCTATGGCCTCGGGGCGGTGGCCCTCTGGTCCACGGTGGCCACTGCCTTCAAGGTGGCGCTCGGCGAGATGTCGCCGCTGGAGCTGATCTGGCTGGCGGTGGGCGTCTCCTGGCTGGTGCTGGGGGCCCTGATGCTGCGCCAGGGGCTGCTGTCCCAGGCCCTGGGCCGCGGCTGGCGCACCGCCGCCTGGGCCGGGCTGATGAACCCGGTGGCCTACTACCTGGTGCTGTTCGCCGCCTACGACCGCCTGCCGGGTCAGGAGGCGATGGCCCTCAACTACACCTGGGCGCTGACCATGGCCTTCCTGGCGGTGCCGATCCTCGGTCAGCGGCTGACCCGCGTCGACCTGCTGGCGGGGCTGATCGCCTATGCCGGGGTCTGGGTGATCGCCACCCGCGGCGCCATCCTGCGGGTCGATTTCGCCGATGCCTGGGGAGTGGGGCTGGCACTGGCCTCGACCCTGCTATGGGCCCTCTACTGGCTGCTCAACGCCCGGGATTCCCGGCCCGCCCTGGTAGCCCAGTGGCAGAACTTCAGCGTGGCATTGCCGGTGCTGACCCTGATTCTCTGGTTTGGGCCCGGCTTCACGGGCTTTAGTCAGGTGGGCTTGGCCGCCGGCGTCTACGTGGGGCTCTTCGAGATGGGTATCGCCTTCGTGCTCTGGCAGCTGGCGGTGCGCAAGGTATCGCGCACCGCCAAGGTATCGTTGCTGATCTTCCTGTCGCCGCCGGTCTCGCTGCTGCTGCTCTATTTCATTATCGGCGAGCCGATCCTGCCCTCCACCCTGGCGGGACTGGTGCTGATCCTCGCCGGCCTGGGGCTGCAGCAGTGGCAGAAGGCGCCGTGAATTAAAGTTATCGGCGAGACCGCCGATAGAGTTATGTAAGGCAGGGTAATTTCTTGTGACCGGTGTCGCCCGGGTCCGCTCGCTATTGATGCTGTTGATAACCCCATGAACTCAGCATGATATTCGTTTACACGCGAAGTAAACGAAGATATCAGGGATAAAGGGTTTTCTAATAATAACCATTTTGTTACATTTCGTTTCCCTCTGGTGCCCCCTCGCCTTGCCTTTCTAGCGGGGTGTGGCAGCTACTTAAGCAATAACTTTATAACCAACAAGGACGTGTCGCCGCACGATGCGGTGAAACGTCGAGATTACAGGGAGAACTCTCGATGACGCTGCCTTCCGGCCTGCGCTCCATTTCCGCTATGCGCCTGTCCCCGCTTGCCCGTGCCACCGCCCTGGCCTCCAGTTGCCTGGTGCTGGGCGGACTCTCCTCCGTGGCCTGGGCCCAGGCCAGCAGTGCCCAGCTGCGCGAGGTGGCCCAGCAGGCACTGACCACCAACCCTCGGGTCCAGGCCGCTTACCACGGCTTCCTGGGAGCCGAGAACCAGGTGGGGGTGGCGCGGGGTGGCTACCTGCCTAGTGTCGATGTCACCGCCGGTGTCGGGCGGGAAAGCCGCGAGGGCGATGGCCGAGGCAGCTTCAACTCGGATTTCGCCGAGGTCTCCCTGACCCAGATGATCTATGACGGCTTCGCCACCCGCAGTGAGGTGGAACGCCTCGACCGGGCCAAGCTGGTGCGCTACTACGAGCTGCTCAGCGCCAGTGAAGAGGTCTCCCTGGAGGTGACCCGGGCCTACCAGGACGTGCGGCGCTTCCGCGAGCTGGTGGCGCTGGCCCGGGAAAACTACGCCAAGCACCTGGAGGTCTTCGAGCAGATCGAGCAGCGGGTCATGGCCGGTGCCGGCCGCCGTGTCGACCTGGAACAGATTAGCGGTCGACTGGCCCTGGCCGAGTCCAACCTGATTACCGAAGCCTCCAACCTGCACGATGTCAGCGCTCGCTATCTGCGCCTGGTGGGCAGCCTGCCGGCGGACTCCCTGGCACCGGCTCCCTCCTTCGAGGCGGAACTGCCGGCCTCCGTCAATGAGGCGGTGCAACTGGCCTACGAGGGCAATCCCGCCTTCCATGCCGCCATCGAGAATATCGAGGCGGCCCGCGCCGAACAGCAGGGCACCCGCTCGGCCTTCCAGCCGCGCCTCGATTTCCGCGCCACCGCCGGCACCAATAACCTGAGCGATGTGGCCGGGCGCCGCGACAGCCAGACCGTGGAGCTGGTGGCCAGCATGAACCTCTACCGGGGTGGCAGTGACCTGGCCAGCTTCCGCCGTGCCAGCGACCTGGTGGATGAGGCGCACAGCCTGCGCGACCTGGAGTGCACCAACGTGCGCCAGACCACCCAGATCGCCTACAACGACACCCGCCGCCTGCGCGAGCAGCTGACGCACCTGAACCAGCATCGCCAGTCCATTGACCGGGTCCGCGGTGCCTACCAGCAGCAGTTCGATATCGGCCAGCGTACCCTGCTCGACGTGCTGGACAGCGAGAACGAGTACTTCGAGGCCAGCCGTGCCTACGTCAATGCGCAGTACGACGTGGCCATCGCCGATGCCCGTACCCTGGCCTCCATGGGGCGCCTGATGCCGACCCTGGGGCTGATGAGCGAGCAGATCCCCACCCTGGCCGAACTCTCCAGCGAGGGCGTCCGTCTCGACCCGCAGAGCCTCTGCCCGGTCGAGGCCCCGACCGGCCTGACCCTGGAAGAACTGATCGGCGATATCTCGCCCATGGGCGAGGCCTATGCGCCGGATATTACCCTGAGCGCCGATGCCCTCTTCGCCGTCAACAGCGCCGAGCTCAGCCCCACGGCGCGGGAAGAGCTGGCCCGCTTGGCGACGCAGATTCGTGAGCGCACCGATATCGGCCGTATCCGGATCGATGGCCACGCCGACAGCACCGGCAGCGATGCCATCAACCAGCCGCTCTCCCAGGCGCGCGCCGACAGCGTGGCCGACTTCCTGGTTTCACGCGGCGTCTCCGCCGGCCTGATCGAAACCCGCGGGCATGGCGCCAGTCGTCCCGTGGCCAGCAACGAGACCGCCGCGGGGCGTAGCCAGAACCGCCGCGTCGAGATTACCTTCGGCGAGTGACGGATCGCCGCCTCGGCCGTGTTGCGATAGCGCGGTCGAGGCAGTGTCACCCAGATAGCTAGGGACATGCCTCAGTGACCACGGATGCCAAAGACGCACTAGCGGCGCCCCGGGCACCCGCCCAGGATGATCTGCTGGGCTGCCTGCAGATCATCGCCAGGGCCCATGACCACGACACCAGCGAGACGGCCCTGGTGGCCGGCTTGCCCCTGGAGGCGGGCAAGCTGACGCCGGGGGTACTGCCCCGGGCGGCTACCCGGGCGGGGCTGTCGGCGCGTCATGCCCGTGCCTCCCTGGGGCAGATCAATACCGACCTGCTGCCGGCGATTCTATTGCTGGAGCCGGGCCGCGCCTGCGTGCTGGTGGCGCTGGATCTCGAGGCCGGGGTGGCAGAGGTGCTCTACCCGGAGCTGGGCGACGCCAGCGTGCGGCTGACGCTGTCGACGCTAGAGTCCCGCTACGCTGGCCAACTGATCTATGTGCGTCCCAAGTTCCGCTTCGATGGCCGCGGCAGCCGGGTCAAGCGGGAGCGGAAGGGGCACTGGTTCTGGAGCGTGATCGCCGAGAATCGCCGCCTCTATCGAGACGTGATTCTCGGCTCGATCCTGATCAACCTCTTCGCCGTGGCCATGCCGCTGTTCGTGATGAATGTCTACGACCGAGTGGTGCCCAACCAGGCCACGGAGACCCTCTGGGTGCTCTCCGCGGGGATCTTCCTGGTGCTCTGTCTCGACCTGGTGATGAAGCTGTTGCGGGCGGCCTTCGTCGACCTGGCCGCCAGCCGCGCCGACGTCAAGCTCTCGGCGAGCCTGATGCAGCGGGTCCTGGGCATGCGCCTCGAGGGGCGGCCGGCCTCCACCGGCTCCTTCGCCTCGACCCTGCAATCCTTCGAGTCGGTGCGTAGCTTCATCGGCTCGGCCACGGTGGTGGGGCTGGTCGACCTGCCCTTCGTGCTGCTGTTCGTGGCGATCATCGCGGTGATCGGCGTGCCCCTGGTGATTCCCATCCTGGTGGGCATCGTCTTCGTGCTGCTCTACGCCCTGGCGGCCCAGGGCAAGCTGCATGAGCTGTCGGAAACCACCTGGCGGGTCAGCGCCCAGCGCAATGCCTCCCTGGTGGAGTCGCTGGGCAGCCTCGAGACGGTCAAGGCGCTGCGTGCCGAGAGTCGCCTGCAGGCGATCTGGGAAAAGGCCACCGCCTACCTGTCGCGCACTTCCGCCCAGCTACGGTTGATCAGCACCTCGGTCTCCAGCGTGGCGCTGTGGGCCCAGCATACCGTGGCGGTAGCCGTCATTATCGTCGGGGTCTATCTGATCATCGCCGGCGACCTCTCCCAGGGGGGGCTGATCGCCGCCTACCTGCTGTCGTCCCGGGCCATGGCGCCGGTCAGTCAGGCCGCCGCCCTGCTGGCCCAGTACCACCAATCCTCCACGGCGCTGTCGTCGCTGGACGAGGTGATGAAGACGCCGGTGGAGCGCCCCGAGGAGAAGACCTTTATCTCCCGTCCGGTGGTGCAGGGGGGCCTGGAAGCGAAGCGCGTCAGCCTGCGTTACCCGGACGAGGAGCGGGAAGCGCTGCGGGACGTGTCGCTGTCGATCCAACCGGGCGAGAAGGTGGCCCTGTTGGGGCGGGTCGGCTCCGGCAAGTCGACCCTCAACAAGCTGCTGCTGGGGCTCTATCAGCCCACCGCGGGGTCGCTCTCCCTGGATGGGGTCGATATTCGCCAGTTCGATCCCATCGAGCTGCGTCGGCATATCGGCTATGTGCCCCAGGATGTCGACCTCTTCTTCGGCTCCCTGCGCGAGAATATCGTCGCCGGCGGTGGCAGCGAGGGGGTGGACGACGAGGCGTTGCTCAAGGCCTGTGAGATCAGTGGCCTGGCGCCGCTGGTCAATAGCCACCCCCAGGGGGTGGACCTGCCGGTGGGGGAGCATGGCCAGCGACTCTCCGGCGGGCAGCGTCAGGCGGTGGCCATCGCCCGCGCCCTGGTCAGTGACCCTCAGGTGCTGCTGCTGGATGAGCCGACCAGTGCCATGGACCATGCCAGTGAGGAGGCCTTCAAGCAGCGCCTGAGTGAGTTTGCCAAGGCGAAGACCCTGGTGGTGGTGACTCACCGTACCTCGCTGCTGTCTCTGGTGGAGCGCATCGTGGTGATCGATGGCGGCAAGGTGGTCGCCGATGGGCCCAAGGAGAAGGTCTTGGCCGCCCTGCGTAGTGGTCAGATCGGGAGGGCCGGCGCATGAGCGAGACCCCCTCCGCCGAGCAGAAGGGCTTCGAAGCCATCGGCCGCGTCTCTCAACGCGCCGGCAAGCCGATGCGCCCGCTGATCGATCGCCTCTTCGCCCGGGGCGTCTCCTCGCTGCACCTCAACCGTGACTGGGCCAGCGATGCCGACTGGGCGCGCCTGCAGCAGGAGCCGCTGCGCGCCCGCGGGCTACTCTATGTCGTCTTCCTGTCACTGATACTGGTCGGCGTCTGGGCCTTCTTCGCCCAGCTCGACGAGGTGGCCAGGGGGCAGGGGCGGGTGATCCCCTCCTCGCAGCTACAGAAGGTGCAATCCTTCGATGGCGGCGTGGTGCAGGAGATCCTGGTACGCGAGGGGCAGCACGTCGAGGCGGGGCAACTGCTGATGCGGGTCGACCCCACTCGCTTCGTCTCCAACTTCCGCGAGAACCGCGCCCAGGCGCTCGCCCTGCAGGCGCGTATTGCCCGGCTGCAGGCCCTGGCCAGCGGCAGTGCCTTTATGCCCGGGGCGGAGCTGCTGGCCGAGGCGCCGGAGATCGTCGAGCGTGAGCGGGAGGTGTTCGAGAGTCGCCGCGAGGAGCTGAGGGAGGCGCAGGGCATCGCCCGCGAGCGCCTCGAACAGCGCCGGGAAGAGTTGAACGAGGCGCGCTCGCGGTTGGATACCGCGAACCGCGAGCTCGGCATGGCCAGTCGCGAGCTCAACCTGACGCGCCCGCTGCTGGAGGCCGGGGCCGTCTCCGAGGTGGAGGTGCTGCGCCTCGAGCGGGAGGTCTCGAGGGTCAGCGGCGAGCGCAATCAGGCCCGTTCCCAGGTGGCCAGGCTGGAGGCGGCGGTGGAAGAGGCCGAAGCCCAGCTGCGCGAAGTGGTGCTGGAGAAGCGCGGCGAATGGCGCGATCAGCTGGCCACGGCCATCGGCGAGCTATCGGCCCTGGACGAGTCGAGCACCGGCCTGCAGGATCGCGTACGCCTGGCGGAGATCCGCTCCCCCGTCGATGGCGTGGTACAGCGGCTGCATATCAACACCCTAGGAGGCGTCGCCCAGCCTGGCCAGGACGTGGTGGAGATCGTCCCCGAGGACGAGCTGCTGCTGGTGGAGGCGCGGATCGCTCCCCAGGACATCGCCTTCCTGCGGCCGGGTCAGCCGGCCACCATCAAGCTCACCGCCTACGACTTCGCCATCTATGGGGGGCTCGAGGCGGAACTCGAGCATATCAGCGCCGACACCATCACCGACGATAACGACAACACCTTCTACCTGGTCCGGGTGCGTGCGCTGGAGGAGAGCCTGGCCGGGTTCGGCCGCCGCGAGCTGGCAGTCATTCCCGGCATGACCGCCCAGGTGGATGTGATCACCGGCAAGCGCAGCGTGCTGGAATACCTGCTCAAGCCGATCTTGCGTGGCGCTGGCAACGCCCTATCCGAAAGGTAAGTACATGGAAAAGACACTTTTCGTGGTTCGTGGGGAAGAGACGCTACCGCGCTGGCAGGCTGCCTTTCCGGGCGGCGAGCGCGGCACGCTGGACGCGCTCCGGTTGCGCATCGGCGCCGGCGACCTGGTCTGGGTTTCCGAGCGTGTCGAAGCGTGGCCGTCATGGGTACGGCAGTGGAGTCAGCGCGGTGCCGTGGTGATTCTGCTCTCCTACCAGCCCAATCAGGCCCAGGGGCTCGAGGCCCTGGAGGCGGGCGCCAGAGGCTATGTGCATGCCCTGGCCAATGTCGACGTGCTGCGCCAGGCGGCCACCGTGGTCACCCATCAGGGACTCTGGGTCGGCCCCGAGCTGCTCTCCCGGGTCGTCGGCTCCAGCTTCCGCGCCATGGGGGGCGCATCCCGGGCCAGCCAGGAGTGGCTCGAGCGACTGACCGAGCGGGAGCGCGCCGTGGCCCTGGCCGTGGCGGATGGGCAGAGCAACAAGGAGGTCGCTCGGCGCCTCGAGATCAGCGATCGCACCGTCAAATCCCACCTCAGCGCCATCTTCCGCAAGCTCGAAGTGCGCGACCGCATGCAACTGGTGCTGCGCCTCTCCCAATCGGAGGCCGTCGACTCCTGATGGCTCCTTCCCTCGTACCGACGGCCATCTAGGCCATCGGTACGATAGGTTTCCCTCTGCGCCTCGCATAGCATCCTTTATGACTAATAAAGGGATCATTCCGGCCCGTCTGGAGCGATCAAGGCTTACGCAAAGGGAAACTCATTATGGCAATGCCTACCATCCTATCGATCACCGGTCAGGCCTGGGCGCGGGACGCCGGCGGCAACCTGCGGGAACTCAGCGTCGGCGACACCCTGCGTGACGGCGAGGTGCTGGTCACCTCCGACAATGGCAGCGTGCGGCTCGACTTCCAGGACGGCCTGGCACCGCTGGACATCGATGGTGGCCAGGAAGTTGCCATGACTCCCGAGGTAGATGCCTCGACGCCTCCGGATGCAGAAGCCAGCAGCGTCCAGGATGCCGAGCTGGAGGCCCTGCTCGCCGCCCTGGACGAAGGTGAAGGTGACCTACTCGAGCTGTTGGATGCCACCGCCGCGGGGGCTGGCGCCGGTGGTGGGGCCGACGGTGGGCACGGCTTCGTGCGCCTGGCGCGAATTGCCGAAGAGACCCCGGGAGGCGAGCTGGCCTTTGGTGGTGTCCAGGAGGTTGACGATCCCGTTGAATTCAATGCCGCGGATGGCGCCATTCTGGACGAGCAGGCCCCCGAGTCCGATGCGGAGCCTGAGCCCGAGCCCGAGCCCGAGCCCGAGCCCGAGCCTGAACCGGAGCCCGAGCCCGAGCCCGAGCCGGAACCCGAGCCTGAGCCTGAGCCTGAGCCTGAGCCTGAGCCGGAACCCGAGCCCGAACCGGAACCGGAACCGGAACCGGAACCCGAACCGGAACCCGAACCGGAACCCGAGCCCGAGCCCGAGCCTGAGCCCGAACCGGAACCCGAGCCCGAACCGGAGCCCGAGCCGGAGCCGGAACCCGAGCCCGATCCGCAGCCCGAGTCACCGAACGTATCCGTTGCTCTTCAGGGGGGCGGGGAGAGTGGTGTCTACAATCAAGAGGCGATCGAAAACGGCGTGAGCGCCACCGTCACCCTGGGTGAAGGCACCCAGGTGGGCGACACCCTGGTCGTGGTGGATGGCAAAGGTAACGAGCTGTTCAACGGCGACGTCACCCTGGCCATGCTGGACGACGGCCTGGTGGTCACCGTCACCGACCTGAATGGCGGCGACATCGAAGTCAGCGTCACCGCCACGGTGACCGATGCGGCGGGTAATAGCGACAGTGCCACCGACACCGGTACCATCGACGCCGTTGCCCCGGCGGTCAAGGTGGAGCTGGGCGACGAAGGGGCGCCGCTGGTCGTCGGAGAAACGACCTCGATCACCATCGACTTCAGTGAGGTGGCTCATGATGTGGCAAGCGGAGAGCCACTGACCGCCGAAGATGTGGCTAATTTGCTTGCCCTGGATGGTCTGGAGCTGGTGGGTGATCTGGAGCAAGATGCTGACGATGCCACCGTGTGGACCGGAATAGTCGTTGCTACCGGAAACCCCGGAGCAGATGCTGTCGCCAGTATTGCCTCAGAAACCTATGCCGATGCTGCGGGAAATTTGGGAACTGGCGATAGCGATACTTTGCTAGTGACCACGGCCAATGATTTCGAGTCGCCGACAGTCGACACTATCATTGCCGGTGTCGCGGCTCACACTAGCGGCAATGGTGGTGGCAATGGCAATGCTGGTACCTATGCCAATAATGGCAAAGGTGGCCGCCTGCAAGAGAACGCTATGGAGGGAAGTGGCTCTACCAAGGGCTGGACACAGGATGAAGATGGCTATTACGGGGTCGATCACAAGTCAAATGGGAATAATGATAATCCTAATATGATCGATGGCCATGAGGCATTGCTGTTCAAATTCGAGCAGCCAATGGGTAGCATGACCTTTGCAATCAAGGGAGAGTTGAATGGGGCGACCTACTCACTCTTCGATAGCGATGGCCAGCGAATTGGCAATCCGGAAGTGGTCATTTCCACGAATGGTCGCGTGGAGATCACCAGTCACGAGGCCTTTAGTTATATCGCCTTCGATGGTAATTCCAGCGGTGGTTCGGAATTCTCCGTCAAGCCTATTGGCTATGTGACCGAGTCCGGTGATCAGTGGGTACAGGGAACGAATAGTGATGACACTCTGTCAGGTGGCGACGGCGACGATATCCTGATCGGTGGTGCCGGCAACGATATCCTGATCGGTGGCGATGGCGATGATATCTTCCTCTGGCAGGAGGGTGACCAAGGGGTCGTGAATGCTCCCGCCATCGATGTGGTCAAGGATTTCGGCAATGGCGAGAACGTGCTGGATATCGCTGACCTGCTCCAAGGGGAAGAGGATGCCGTCGATCTCAGCGCTTATATCGTCGCCGAAGAGGAGGGAGCAGACACGGTGCTCTACCTCAACTCTCAAGGCGGCCTGGGGGGCGACAAGGAAAATGCCGATCAGGTAATTCGTCTGGAAGGCAAGGCCTTCAGCGATTTCAGTGCCAGTGATGGTGAGGATCTGGTCGCCAAGATGCTCGCCAGTGGTCAATTGAATATCGATCAGTGATAGAATCGATGCCGCCTATTACCTAAGGTTTCCGCCCGGCCATGCCGGGCGGTTTTTTTATTGGAGTCCTTGCCATGTATGTCAAGCGTGATGACGATGGCGCCATTATCAAGGTCAGCAAGCGACGCGATGATGAGTGCCAGGAGGCCGTGGAGAGTCGTGACATGGCACTCAGGGAGTTTCTCGGCGTGACGGGGGGAGAGGACGAGTTGACCCGCTCGGACCTGGACTTCGTCCGGGTGCTCGAAGACGTGATTCATCTGCTGATGGACAAAGGGGTGATCCGCTTCACCGATCTGCCGGATGCGGCCAGGGACAAGCTGGTGACGCGCCAGAGCCTGCGTCGGCGCATCAATGATGTGGGGTTGATGGGCAGCGAGGATGACGTGATCTGACGTTATCCTCCAGGTGGCTTATCGGGTGCGCTGGCTGACGCTTGCGCACCCGATGTGCTTTTGGGTCATTCGGCCAGGCGCACGCCGGGGCCGGTGACGCCATCCAGGCCGAGCTCGAGCACCGTTTGCCACTCGGCGTCGCTGGCGACGCCTTCGGCGATGGCCAGGATGCCCAATGAATGGCAGAGGGTGGCCATGCCGCGCAGGATGGTCTGCTGCTCCGGGCTGGCCTCGATACCTTGCACCAGGCTGCGGTCGAATTTGAGGTAGGAGAGCCCGCTGTCCTGAAGCTCGCCGAGGCGGTTGAATTCACGGCCCACGTGTTCCAGGCCGAGGTGGCAACCCAGGGGCCGAAGCTCACGACACAGCAGGCGGAAGCGCTCCAGGTCGCGCAGGGCTGCGGACTCCGGCAACTCCAGCCAGAGCTGCCTGGCCTGTTTCGGGTGGGCCTTGAGCAAGGTAATCAATTGGCTCAGGAAGCGGGCATCGCGAATCGAGGCCGGCGACAGGTTGATGCCCAGGGGGCAATGATCGCGGCCGATGGCCTCGACGGCGGCCTTGGCCACGGCCAGATCCAGCGTAGTGGAGAGTTCCAGGCGCGAGATCCAGGGCATAAAGGTGCCCGCCGCTCGCCACTCGCCCTCGAGATGCAGGCGGGAGGGGCACTCCTGGTGCAGCAGTGCCCCCTCGGCATCGATCACCGGGAAGCTGGCCAGGCGCGGGCCCTGGGCAATGGCCTGTTCCAGGGCGTGGCGCCAGTCGGCGTGGTTGGTATAGAGCAGATCGCTGCGCCGGGTCTCGACCCATTGCTGCCCCAGGTCACCCTGGGTCTCGGCGGCGGCCAGGGCGCCATCCAGGCCGGCCATCAGCGTGCTGATGGTGTCCCCCGGCGCATAGTGGCACAGGGCCGAAGGCAGCCTCAGGCTGATCGAGGCTTCGCCGAGTCGCAGGGCCTCCAGCTCGGCGCCGAGCGCCTTGGCCAGTGCGTCGCCATCTTCGCCGCCGGGAATCAGCAGGGCAAAGTCACCACCATTGAGGCGACCCACGACACCGCCCCCCTGGGCCAGAGCGATCTTGTGCAGGCCCTGGCTCAGGCGCTTGAGCAGCTCGTTGGTCTGCGCTCGCCCCAGCCGCTGGTTGACGTCGGCAAGCTGGCTCAGCCGCACCAGGGCCAGGCTGCCGTTGGCGCGCTCATCATCGCTCTCCAGATGAGTCGCAAGCTGGGTCATAAAGGCCTCGCGAACCAGGGCGTCGGTCGCGTCGTCCTGCTGGAGCCGGCGGCGCAGCTTGTCGAGCTTTTCGCTCTCCACGCTCAGCATCTGGCCCACCGAGGCGGAAAGCTGGTTCATCGCCCGCACCACCTGGCGCAGCTCGCGGGTGCGCGGCTCCGGGCTGGTGGTAAAGCGCCGTGCGCCGATGTCCCGGGCCTGGGCGATCACCGCCTCGAGCGGACCGCGAATGGTCTTCACGATCCAGCCGGCGAGCAGCAGGCCGACCAGGGCGGCCAGGCCGAACCAGGCGATCAGCCGCAGGGCGCCGCGCCACAGGGAGTGATAGGCGAAGCTATGGTGGCTCTGCAGGCTCAGGGTGCCGTACTGCTGCCAGCCGTTCTGGATCACCGCCTGGCTCGGCGGCACATCGAAGCGCACCAGGTCGACGAACCAGCCGGGCACGCTATCGATGCGGCCATCGGACTCGCGTCGAGCGATCAGCTCGCCGTCCGGGGCGTGCAGTTCGATCAGTTGATAATGGCCGGTATCGAACTGGGCGGCCATCAACAGCTCGATAATCACCGGATCCTTGTCCAGCTGGCTCATGGAGAGCGCCAGGGCATTGACGTTATCGCTGTTCTTGACGCGAATTTCCTGCTCGGTGTAATCCCGCAGCACCGTCAGCCCCACCGCCAGGCTGCCGCCCAGGGTCAGCAGCAGGATGGTCAGTACGGTCAGCCACAGTTGTTTTATCAATGACATGGGGCCTACTCCCTGGCGAGGTGTCGCGCTGAGACGGCGACGGTTGGTGTGATGGTCGGGGATGACGTCATAGGAACCCCTGCTCCTGCATTCGGGTCAGCACGCTGCTCCAGCGCGACAGGCGCTGTACCGGATTGGCGCGCGATTGTGTCGAGCCGCCGGCCCATAAGCCCTCGCTATTGAAGCTAAAGACGGGGTCCAGGTCGACCCGCTGGGAGGCGGGGGTGATCGAGGGGACCAGGTTGTCGAGGATCAAGGGCTCGCTGGCCGGCGTCTCGTAGTAGCCGAGCACCATATGGGCCTGGGTAATCTGGCTACGGCCGAGGCGTGCTCGAACATAGATCATCCGCAACTGTGAGGTGGGGACCCCAAGGCGCTTGAGGGTGATGTACTTGGCGATGGAGTAATCCTCGCAGTCGCCTTGCCCCTGGCCCATGGTCTCGAGTGGCGTGGCCCAGAAGTCTTCCTGGCCCCAGTTGTCGATATCGTCCACCCAGCGAATGCGGCGATTGAAGAAGTCGTTGGTGTCGCGAAGCTGCGTCGGCAAGGGTTGGTCCGCCAGGCGTTCGAGCAGGGCGAACCACTCCTCCAGGATCGCGCTGCCCTGGCCGCCGTAGCGGCTGCGCATGACCAGGCGCAGCTGGCTGGGGTTGAAATTGCCCTGGGCCGAACTCGACCAGCCGCCGACCACGAGCGTGGCCAGCAGGGCCAGGCCGCCGCCGAGCAGGCCGCGACGCGAGCAGCGTAATGAAGAGTGCGGCGGCGGGGCCATGGGTAAAGTCCAGTCACGGGTCGTCTAACCCCGTGATATCGGCAGCAGACGGGTAAGCTTTAATCCGTGGCCCGGGCCAGGTCGGCCTCCAGCAGCGGCTCCAGGGCCGGCCAGACGTTATCCAGGATAAGCGGCTGAGCCTCGGCGTTGGGATGGATGCCATCGGCCTGCATCAGGGCCCCATTCAGGGCCACCCCCTCCAACAGGAAGGGCACCAGGGGTAGGTCATGGTCGTCGGCGAGACGGTGGAAAACGCCGGTAAAGGCGTCCCGGTAGGCCTGGCCATAGTTGGGGGGAATATCGATCCCCAGCAGCAGCACCTCGGCCGCGGCGGCCTGGCTCGCCTCGATCATGCGGGTCAGGTTGGCCTCGAGCTGACGGGGCGGCAAGCCACGCAGGCCATCGTTGCCGCCCAGCTCGAGCAGAACGATATCGGGGGCGTGCTGTCCCAGCAACTCGGGAAGCCGCGCCGCGCCGCCGCCGCTGGTTTCGCCACTGATGCTGGCGTTGATCACTTCGGCGCGGCCCTCCAGGCGCCGCTCCAGCAGCGCGACCCAGCCCTGGTTCGCCTCGATGCCGTAGGCCGCACTCAGGCTATCTCCCAGCACCAGCAGGCGCGGTTGCGCCTCGGCACCGACCGCGCCGGCCATCAGTAGCCACAGGCCAAGCGTCCAGGCGACCAGGTACCGCCGGGGGGCTGCGGCATGGCAGACTGGCTTCTTGCGCCGCCAACCGATAGGGAATTCCTCGATCATGTCGTACTCCTCGTCTGACCCTGCGATGACCGCTTCACCGATTCTACACGCCGACGGCCTTGGCAAGGGGGTCGACAGTGGCGAGCGTCACTTGACCATTCTGAGTGATCTGGCCCTCGAGGTGTTCCCCGGCGAGAGCGTGGCGATTCTCGGCCAGAGCGGCGCCGGCAAGTCGACCCTGCTGGGCCTGCTGGCGGGCCTGGATACCCCCAGCAGCGGGCACCTGGCGCTGTTCGGCCAGTCGCTGGCAGAGCTCGACGAGGATGGTCGGGCGGCCCTGCGCGCCGGGCGTGTCGGCTTCGTGTTCCAGAATTTCCAGTTGCTGCCGACCCTGACGGCGCTGGAGAACGTGCTGCTGCCCCTGGAGCTGTCACCGCAAGGCAATGGCGAGGCCCGCGCCCGGGAGTGGCTGGAACGGGTGGGCCTGGGCGAGCGCCTCGCTCACCTGCCCAAGCAGCTCTCCGGCGGTGAGCAGCAGCGGGTGGCCATTGCCCGTGCCTTCGTCACCGGCGCCGAGCTGGTGTTCGCCGACGAGCCCACCGGCAACCTGGATCCGGCCACCGGGGCGCGAATCATCGACCTGCTCTTCCAGCTCAACCGGGAGGCCGGCACCACCCTGGTGCTGGTGACCCATGACCATGCCCTGGCGCGGCGCTGTCAGCGTGCCCTGCGCCTGGTCGATGGCCGCCTGGAGCCTCTCGTCCTGGACGAGGTGGAGGCATGAGCCGGGCGGCGACCCTGCCGCGGCAAGGTGCGGCCCAGGCCCTGCGTTTCTCCGCCCGGGGGCTCTGGCGCGACCTGCGTGCCGCCGATGTCCGCGCGCTCTTCCTGGCCTTGATGCTGGCGGTGGCGGCCTCCACCATGATCGGTTTCTTCCTCGATCGCCTCGATCGTGGCCTGACTCGCCAGGCGGGCCAGCTGCTGGGGGGCGACCTGGTACTGGAGCAGGGCGAGCCCTTCGCTCCCGAGCTGCGCCGGACCCTGGAACGGGCCGGACTGACGCTCAGTGATCAGGTGGCACTGGTCTCCATGGTCAGTCTGAATGACGCCTTCCAGGTGGCCAGCCTCAAGGTGGTGGATGGCGTCTATCCGCACTACGGCCGCGTGCTGGTGGATCGCGGCGACGGCAACGAGACCCTGGCCCGGGGGCCGGCCCCCGGCGAGGCCTGGCTGGCCCCGCGCCTGGCCTTGCTGCTCGAGGCAGAGCTGGGCGACCGGGTGCGGATCGGCGAGACGGAGTTGACCGTGACCGGCCTGGTGGAGCGTGAACCGGACCAGTCGGCGGGCTTCGGCAACTTCAATCCGCGATTGATGATGCACCTGGACGACCTGGCGGCGACCCGCCTGGTGCAGCCGGGCTCGCGAGTCGAGTATGAGCTGCTCGCCGCCGGACCGCCCGAGGCCCTGAGCGGTCTCGACTCGCTGCTCGAGGGGCTGCGTCGCGATGGCGTGCGCGTGCGCGACGTGCGCATCGACCGTCCCGGCCTCGGCAACGCCCTGGCGCGGGCCGAGCGTTACCTGAGCCTGGCGGGCCTGGCGGCGGTGCTGCTGGCCGGGGTGGCGGTGGCCATGGCCACCCGCCGCTACGTGGACCGCCACCTGGATACCGCGGCCCTGTTGCGCTGCTTCGGCGCCACCCAGCGCCAACTCACGCGCCTCTTCGCCCTGCAGTTGCTGTGGCTGGCCCTGGCCGCCTCGGCGCTGGGGGCCCTGCTGGGCCTGGCCGGCCAGGCGCTGCTGTTGAGTCTGCTGACGAGCTTCCTGCCCCTGACATTGCCGGCACCGGGTCCCTTGCCGCTACTGCTCGGCGTACTCACCGCCCTGGCGGTACTGGTGGGCTTCGCCGGCCCGACCCTGCTGCGTCTCAAGCGAGTCAGCGCCCTCAAGGTGCTGCGCCGTGAGCTCGATCCCCTGCCGCCGGCGGCCTGGTTGGTGGCGGTGGTGGCCAGCCTGGTGTTTGGCGGCCTCTTGTGGCTCTACTCCGGCGACCTCGGCCTGGCCATCGGCCTGCTGCTGGGGGGCGGCGTGATGCTGACCCTGCTCTGGGGGCTGGGCCGGGGGCTGCTGGCCCTGGTGCTGCTGCTGGTTGGGCGGATGCCGGCGGGGCAGGGGGGCTGGGGCCAGGCGCTGCGCCTGGGTGGCCGCCAATTGGCGCGGCGTCGCCAGGCCAGCCTGGGCCAGATGCTGGCCTTCGCGGTCACCTTCTTCGCCATGGCGATGATCGCCCTGGTACGCGGCGATCTGCTCTCCACCTGGCAGGATCAGTTGCCCGAGGAGATGCCCAACTACTTCGCCATCAATATCCAGCCCGCCGAACGGGATCCCTTCGTCGAGGTGCTGGACGCCCGGGCCGACGAGCGCACTACCCTCTACCCCATGGTGCGCGGGCGCCTGACCGCCATCAATGGCGCCCCGCCCCGGGAGGCGGTACCCGCCGAGGCCCGCGGCGACAACGCCCTGCGTCGCGAGCTCAACCTGACCTGGCAGGAGGCCCTGCCCGAGGGCAATCGCCTGGTGGCCGGCCAGTGGTTCGGCGCCGAGCCCGACCCTGGGGCGCCGGTACCGATCTCCCTGGAGGACGGCTTCGCCGAGCGCCTGGGGCTCGGCCTCGGCGATACCCTGACCTTCACCATCGGCGGCCAGGCGGTGAGTGGTCGGGTGGCCAGCCTGCGCAACCTGGACTGGGACAGCTTCCGGCCCAACTTCTTCGTGATCTTCCCGCCGGGGGTGCTGGATCGCTTCGGTCACAGCTATATCACCGCCTTCCACCTGGATAGCGGCGAGGGCGAGACCCTGCGCACCCTGGTGCACGACTTCCCCGGCGTCTCGCTGCTCAATATCGACGCCATCCTCGGCCAGGTACGCGAGCTGGTGACCCAGGTGACCCGGGCGGTGGAGCTGGTATTGGTCTTCGTGCTGCTGGCCGGGGTCAGCGTGCTCTACGCGGCCCTGACCGCCAGCCGCCCCGTACGCGCCCACGAGGGGGGCCTGTTGCGGGTCTTCGGCGCCGGAACGCGCACCCTCTCGCGGGTGCAGGGCGCCGAGTTCGCCATCCTCGGCCTGGCCAGCGGCCTGATGGGGGCCCTGATGGCGGAGCTGGCCACCGCGGGGCTCTATGCGCTCTGGTTCGACTTGCCGCCACGCCTGCACCCGGAGCTCTGGCTGCTGCTGCCCCTCGGCGGCGCCCTGCTGATCGGCGCCATTGGCCATTTCCTCTCCCGCGGGCTGCGCCGGGAGGCCCCCATGGCCAGCCTGGGCTTGTTGGGAGAGACCTGAGCGAGGCGGTCGAACCTTTAGCTGCGCTAAAGCGAAAGTGAGAAATTATCGAGTCGCCCATGACGGCCTTTCATGTGAAAGGCCGTCGAGGCTGGGGTATCATGGCGCCTTCGAGTTTACCGCCTACCGAGGACCCTCGCCGATGTTCACTCGTGACATGCAGATTGCCGGTTTCGATGATGCCCTCTTCGACGCGATGCAGAAGGAAGTCGCGCGCCAGGAGGCCCATATCGAGCTGATCGCTTCCGAGAACTATGCCAGCCCCCGGGTGATGGAAGCCCAAGGCTCCCAGCTCACCAACAAGTACGCGGAAGGCTATCCCGGCAAGCGTTACTACGGCGGTTGCGAGTACGTGGACATCGTCGAGCAGCTGGCCATCGACTACGCCAAGGAGCTGTTCGGGGCCAGCTACGCCAACGTTCAGCCCCACTCCGGCTCCCAGGCCAACGGCGCCGTCTTCCAGGCCCTGGTCAAGCCGGGTGATACCGTGCTGGGCATGAGCCTGGACGCCGGTGGCCACCTGACCCACGGTGCCAAGCCCAACTTCTCCGGCAAGCACTACAACGCCGTGCAGTACGGCATCGACGAGAACGGCCGCATCGACTACGCCGAAGTCGCCAAGCTTGCCCGCGAGCACCAGCCGAAGATGATCATCGCCGGCTTCTCCGCCTACTCCCAGATCATCGACTGGGCCAAGTTCCGCGAGATCGCCGACGAGGTGGGCGCCTACCTGCTGGTCGACATGGCCCACGTGGCCGGCCTGGTGGCCGCCGGCGTCTACCCGACCCCGCTGCCCCACGCCCATGTGGTCACCACCACCACCCACAAGACCCTGCGCGGCCCGCGCGGCGGCCTGATCCTCTCCGCCGAAGGCAACGAGGAGATCGAGAAGAAGCTGCAGGCCGCGGTCTTCCCGGGCGGCCAGGGCGGCCCCCTGGAGCACGTCATCGCCGCCAAGGCGATCTGCTTCAAGGAAGCCATGGATCCGTCCTTCAAGACCTACCAGCAGCAGGTGGTCAAGAACGCCCAGACCATGGCCGGCGTCTTTATCGAGCGCGGCTTCGAGATCGTCTCCGGGGGCACCGAGGATCACCTCTTCCTGCTGTCGCTGATCAAGCAGGGCCTGACCGGCAAGGACGCGGACGCTGCCCTCGGCCGTGCCCATATCACCGTCAACAAGAACGCCGTGCCCGGCGATCCCCAGAGCCCCTTCGTCACTTCCGGCCTGCGCATCGGCACCCCGGCGGTGACCACCCGCGGCTTCGGCGAGGCCGAGTGCCAGGCGCTGGCCGGCTGGATCTGCGATATCCTCGACGCCATGGCCAAGGGTGAAGACACCAGCGCCATCGAGGCCGAGGTCAAGGCCAAGGTCGAGGCGGTCTGCGGCGAGTTCCCGGTGTACAAATAAGCCCGGTCTACCGCTAAGCCCGGTTTCGCCCAAGGCGAGGGGCGACGGCGGCAAACCGTCGTCCCGCAGTTACCACGCCCCGCGCCGTTATCGACGGCGCGGGGCGTGGCGTTTACGGGCCCTGACCACGGCGTTGTCCTGAAGCCAGGTGGAGTCGCGCTATCTCCGATATGCTGAAGGCAAAGCGGCGGCTTAAGGAGACCCAACGCCATGGCGACACTGACGTTTCTCGGTGCGGTGGGAGAGGTGACCGGTTCGCGCTACCTGCTCGAGGTGGCGGACGACGGGGGCGGCGACCACGCCCTGTTGCTGGAGTGTGGCCTGCATCAGGGGGGAAGTGAGGCGGACGTTCAGAATGCCAGGCCCTTCGGCGCCCTGGCCACCAAGCTCTCGGCGGCGGTGATCTCCCACGGCCACCTGGATCATGCGGGGCTCTTGCCCAAGCTGGTGCGCGAGGGCTACCGGGGGCCGATCCACTGTACCCGTGACACCCGCGACCTGCTGGAGATCATGCTGGTGGATGCGGCCTTCGTGATGGCCAAGGACATCGAATGGGAGAACCGCTGGCGCCACAAGGCCGGCAAGCCGCTGCTGGAGCCGCTCTACGATCAGGATGACGTGGAACAGGCCCTGGCCCAGTGCGAACCCCACCCCTATGGCCAGCCGGTGCACCTGCCAGGAGGGGTGACCCTGGTTTACCGGGACGCGGGCCATATTCTCGGCTCGGCGATCGTCGAGCTGACGGTGCCGTCCGGGGGGCGTCAGCGGCGCCTGGTCTTCTCCGGCGACCTGGGCAACCCCGATTCGGTGCTGATGGAGGATCCCGAGAAGGTCTTCGAGGCGGATGTGGTGTTGATGGAGAGCACCTATGGTGATCGCGATCACCGCCCCCTCGACGAGACCCTGGAGGAGTTCGCCCGGGTGCTGGAAGAGGCCCAGGAGGCGGGTGGCAATGTGCTGATTCCCGCCTTCGCCGTGGGGCGCACCCAGGAGGTGCTCTATCACCTCAGCGTGCTGCACCACGAGGGGCGCCTCAAGCAGCAGCTGGTGTTCCTCGACAGCCCCATGGCGATTCGCGTCACCGAGCTCTACCAGAAGAAGCGCAAGTCGCTGAACCGGGAAGACCTCAAGGTACTCAACGTGGCCGCCCAGGGCGACCCCAGCCAGTACCTGCCGGGGCTACGTCTGACCCGCAGCGTCGAAGAGTCGATGGCCATCAACCGCATCCATGGCGGCGCCATCATCATCGCCGGGGCGGGCATGTGCAACGGCGGGCGGATCATCCACCACCTGCGCTACAACCTGGCCAAGCCCGCCACCCGGGTGGTGATCGTCGGCTTCCAGGCCGCCGGCACCCTGGGGCGCCAGTTGGTGGATGGGGCCGAGCGGGTCAAGCTGTTGGGGGAGGAGGTGCCGGTCAAGGCGCGGGTGCATACCATCGGCGGCTTCTCCGCCCACGCCGGCCAGAGCGAACTGCTGGCCTGGGCCGGGGCCTTCCGCAACCAGCCGCGGTTCTATCTGGTGCATGGAGAGCCCGGTGCCCAGCAGGCGCTGCAGGCGGCCCTGGCCGAGGCCGACATCGAGGCCGAGATCCCCGTTTATGGGGAGAAGATCGAGCTGTAGCCGCAAGGCTTTGGGAACATTGAAATAGTCGTTCGCCCTTGTTTAGCAAGCTGAATATTAAGAAATTTTCTGGCTCAGGGAGGGACTGGTGAAATTCCGGGAGCGGGACTAACGTAAGGAAGATTGTCCCCTTTGTGGCGTTAGTTTACTCGTACTCGAGCCACGCTCGCTCCGGTGACCCCGCATGGCCAGTCAAGAGCCGTTGTCGAATCTGCGGCAGGCGCTAGGCGTCTGCCGCGGAGGTTTCGTGTCGGTGGGGTTCTTCAGCCTGTTCATCAACCTGTTGATGCTGGTGCCCGCCATCTACATGTTGCAGGTCTACGATCGGGTGCTCTCGACCCGCAGCGGCGAGACCCTGCTGATGTTGACCCTGGTGGTGGTCTTCCTCTTCGCGGTCATGGGGCTTCTCGAGCTGGTGCGCTCGCGGATGCTGGTGCGTATCGGCAATCGCCTCGATGCCCTGCTCAACGAGCGCCTCTATCGAGCCATGTTCCGCCGTAGCCTGCTCGGCAAGGGGAGCGCATCGGCCCAGCCGGTGGACGACCTCACCACCCTGCGTCAGTTCCTGGCCGGCAATGGTTTGCTGGCCTTCTTCGATGCGCCCTGGGTGCCCATCTATCTGGCGGTGCTCTTTCTCTTCCACCCCTGGCTGGGGTTCTTTGCCACGGGTTCCGGCCTGTTGCTGCTGACCCTGGCCGTGGTCGCCGAAAAGCTCACCCAGCCGCTGCTGGCCGGGGCTCAGGGGGAGCACATCAAGTCCCGGGAACTGGCCACCGCTAACCTGCGTAATGCCGAGGTATTGCATGCCATGGGCATGCTGCCCGGCATCATGGGGCGCTGGTCTCGTCGCCACCGGCACTCCCTGGTCGAGCAGTCCCGAGCCAACGACCGTGGCGAGGCCTTGGGGGGCGCGTCCCGGGTGCTGCGCCTGCTGGCCCAGTCGCTGATCCTGGGGCTGGGGGCCTGGCTGGTGCTGCGTGCCGAGATGACGCCGGGGATGATGATCGCCGGTGCCATCATCATGAGCCGTGCCCTGGCGCCCATCGATCGCCTGATCGCCACCTGGAAGGGCGTCGTGGCGGCCCGTGGTGCCTATGGCCGCCTCGACGAGCTATTGAAGACGATTCCCGAGGAGGAGGAGAGCATGTCCCTGCCTGCGCCGCTGGGTGACGTCCGTGTCGAGGGCGTGACCGCGGCGCCGCCCGGGGAGCTGGTACCGACCCTGCGTGGCATCCAACTGGCGGTACGAGCCGGCGAGCATGTCGGTATCGTCGGCCCCAGCGCTGCCGGCAAGTCGACCCTGGCCCGGGTGCTGCTGGGTATCTGGCCGCCGCTGGCCGGCACGGTTCGCCTCGATGGGGCCGATATCACCCGCTGGAATCGCGAGGAGCTGGGCCCCCATATCGGCTACCTGCCCCAGGATATCGAACTCTTCGAGGGCAGTATCGCCGAGAATATTGCCCGCTTCGGCGAGGTGGATACCGAGGCCGTGGTCGCCGCCGCCCGCAAGGCGGGGGTCCACGAGATGGTGCTGGCGTTACCCGAAGGCTACGACACTCTGATCGGCCCCGGTGGTGCCGGTCTCTCCGGTGGCCAGCGTCAGCGTATCGCCCTGGCTCGGGCCCTTTATGGCAACCCGGTGCTGGTGGTCCTCGATGAGCCCAATGCCAGCCTCGACGACCGCGGGGAACATGCCCTGCGTGCCGCCATGGTGGCCCTCAAGCGCGAGGGGGTGACCCTGTTCGTGATCAGCCATCGGGTCAGCGTACTGAAAGGCATGGACACCCTGCTGGTGTTGCGTGAAGGGCAGGTCCAGCTCAGCGGCCCGCGTGAGGAAGTGATGGCCTGCCTGGCCGGCAAGACGGCCCCCCAGGGAGCCGTCGCCCAGGCGGCGAGGGGGCGGATGGTCGCGGTCCATCCTGCCAGTGCTGGCAAGGTCATGGGAGGGCAGGGTGATGCGCCAGTCGGCCAGTGACGAGGGCGGGGCTACGCGTCCGCGCCAGGGCAAGTTACCGGCCCTGGAGGCCCCGGTGCTCGAGGGCGAGTATGAGGAGCGCGTCCCGGTCACCTACCGTCGCTACTTCTATCTCGGGTTGCTGGTGCTGCTGCTGGCGCTGGGGGGCTTCGGCGGCTGGGCCTTCAGCGCCAACCTGGCGGTGGCCGTGGTGGCGCCTGGCCATGTGACGGTCGAAAGCTTCCGGCGGACGGTGCAGCATCTCGAGGGCGGGATCGTTCGTGACATCCTGATTGCCGATGGTGATCGCGTCGAGGCGGGGCAGCCGCTGGTCGTCCTCGACGACACCCGGGTGCGCACCCAGCTACAGATGGTGCGCGCCCGCTACCTGGTGGGGCGGGCCACCGAGCTGCGGCTGCTGGCCGAGCAGCGGGGGGACACGTCGTTGGCCTTCCCCGGGGAACTGACCGGGAGCGATCTACCGAGAGTCCAGGAGGTACTGGCCGTGCAACAGGCGCTCTTCGCCGCCCGGCGGGAGTCGTTGCGCGGCACCCTGGAGGCACTGGACTCCCAGGTCGAACAGATGCAGCGCCAGATCACGGGGCTCGAGGAGATGGTGCAGTTCGGCGAGCGGCAAGCCGCCTCACTGCGCGGTGAGGTGGCCGATCTGCGCAGCCTGCATAGCCGCGGGCTGGTTGGCAATCAGCGGATGCGTGAGCTGGAGCGGGACCTGCTGGAACTCTCCCGGGAGATTGCCGGTCACCGTGCCGAGATCGGCCGACTGGGCGCCGGGATCAGCGAGAACCGCCTGCAGCGCGAGGTTCGCGTGCAAGAGTATCGGCGCGAGATCGGCGAGCAGTTGCGCGAGGCCCAGGGCCTCGCCTCCGAGGCCCAGGAGCAGAGCATCGCGCTGACGGAGCAACTGGAGCGTACCCGGGTGATGGCCCCGGTGGCGGGCATCGTGGTGGAGCGCCGGGTGCACTCGGTGGGTGACGTGCTTCGCTCTGGCGATCCGCTGCTGGATATCGTGCCCGTCGACGACAGTTTCCTGATCGAGGCCAGGGTGCCGGACCGCGATATCGACCAGCTCTATCCTGGCCAGCCGGCGGAGATCCGCTTCTCCGCCTTCAACCAGCGCTCGACCCATGTCATCGCGGGGCAGGTGATCTTCGTCGGCGCCGACAGCCAGGTGGACGAGGCCACGGGCGTGCGCTTCTACCGCGTGCGACTGAGGGTGACCGATGAGGGGCGTCAGAAGATGAGCGACGAAATGCAGTTGCTCGCTGGCATGCCGGCCGAGGTGATGATTCGTACCGGGGAGCGGACCTTCGTGAGTTATATCACCAAGCCGATGACCGATATGCTGGCCCGGGCCATTCGTGAGGAGTAGTCCCTCCACCGGGCATGACAAGGAAGGGAGATACCGCAGTATGTTGCTGGAGAACCCACCGATTCACCTGATTACCGAGTCGACGCCCCAGTCCCAGCTGTTCGCCGACTACCTGCATCGTCAACTGGAGTGCGCCGTGACCCTACGGGCACCGCGGATGGTCGGTCGGCCCCACGGCGAGAGCCGGCTGCTGATCCTGCTGGATATCGATCATCTGGACGAAACGGACCTGCATGCCTGGCGACTCCGGGTCGCCGAGTTGCCCGGCGTGTTCCTGGCCGCCTTCAATCTGCGTGACGAGGCCCATGCCGTGGAGTTGCTCTCCAGCATGCATCTCCAGGGCATCTTCTATCGCAGCGACAGCCTCGAGTTGATCTGCAAGGGGTTGACCCTGCTGCGGGAAGGCAAGCCCTGGATGTCGCGCTCGCTGATGGCGCGACTGCTGGAGTATTACCGGCAGCGCCAGCTCAATGTCTATCGTCCCACCTGTGGCCTGACCCAGCGTGAGCTGGAGATCATCGGCCTGCTCGGTGCCGGGGCCACCAATATGGAGATCGCCGACCGGCTCTTCGTCAGCGAGCATACCGTCAAGTCGCACCTCTATAATATCTTCCGCAAGATCGACGTGCATAGCCGTGGTCAGGCGATCAACTGGACCCGCCGCCACCTGGGTGCCCCGCCTCCGCTTCAAAAGCGCCGCTACTCGGAATAACCCGCGCCTATTTCCCGCGACTCAATGACTCTCGCGTCCAGCCTGATGGAATGCGTCTTCGGTCTATCCAGCCTATACGGCGCCATGCGCCTGGCCAGATCGGTCGAGACGCGACCATCGAGGTCGAGTAAACGAGCGTCAGCAAGAGCACCCGAAGGGCCCGCGCTTCGGAGTATGAGAAAACTCATACCTTGAGTGTGAGTTAGTCCAATATATGGCCATGTTTCTTAATGGCTTTTCTCATGTTTGCGATAGCAGGTAATTGGTTCTGTTTTCTTGTGTAATTGATAAGTCATTTGCGGTGGATTGGCTAATTTTTATATGAGTGATCGGACCCCTTTATGGCGCGATATCATCGGGCCGATCGCCAACATGCCGGCCCGGGCAATCAGGAAGGAATAAGTGGCCATCCAGAGTGGGGTAAGCCTTACTCCGGGAAGGCCGCGGATCAGAGGGCGGGCGTATAAACGCACTGAACGGTTAGGGGGAACAAATCATGTCAGAAGACCTCCTGGAAATCACGGACTCGATATCGATAGATGAAACCCCAGGCGTACAGGCCGACAAGGATGAAATTGCTGTCGAGGAAGACTGGGCCGCGCAACTAGCAGCATTGTTTCCCGGCTATGACTTCGGCAAGCCCGCCAACCTGTCCCACAAGGAGGGAATGATCAGCACCCCGGACGGGTTCTCCACCATCGGCTGGGCGGCGGACGAGGAGGGTACCTCGCTCGATGGCGTCGAAAGCAACCTGATGGCGCTCGACCCCGAGTCCGGTGAATACGAAGCGGTAACACTCAGCACCGAGGACGATGGCAAGGTGCTGATCGGTACCACGGCATCGGGAAATATCGCCTTTATCGCGGTGATCGTGCCAAGCGAGGACGGCCTCTCGTCCGACGTCTACCTCCTGGGCTATCTGCCCATGGAGCACGGCGACTCGTCGGATCCCGATGATTTTGTTGAGCTGGCAGGCCTTTACGTCCATGTCACCGTGGAGGGCTCACTCGATTTCGAATTCGATGGCGCCCCCTCGGGGAACAATGACTTTATGGCCTTCGGCGAAGCCGATGGGGTGGCCATCGTCGTCACCGGGCGCACCGAAGGCGAGACCGTGAACAGCAGCAAGGCCGGCAACGAGCCCACCTCGCTTGCCGCCAACAGCAATAATATCAACGCCGGCGAGGGGCTGGTGATCACCTATGTCCTGGGAATGAACCCGGACTACCTGGTTCCCAATCTGAGCGGGCCCGAGGCGAGCGACACGGCCAACATCCTGTTCGATGATCTGCATTCGGCAACGGAAGGCTCGGTGACCATCGTCAAGGTGGGCCCGGGGAATACCACCGCGACGGTCAAGATTACCGCGCTCTATACGGAGGTCGAGCTGGGAGCCGACTTTATTCCGGGGATTACCAACGATGGCGTCATCACGATCACCGCCGTCTATGTCAACGGCGAGGTGGCGGCCTCTACCACGGATTCCAATGGCGCTGTGACGGTTACCGGCATAAGAAACAACGACGTTATCACCTTCGAGACCGATGGCGACCATAACCGCTTCGTGGTAGAGAACGGTGGCACGGGGAACGCCAGGTTTAGTCTTGGTGGCGTGTCCATCGCCGGTACCGAGGAGCAGAGTGACGCGGCGCTTGCCTCGCTGCTCTTCTATGATGACGGGCCCTCGGTGGGCGACAACCTGACCGTGGAGCTCGACGACGGCGCCCTGGAGGGCGGAAATAAGGAGGATTTCGAGCCCGTGAACACCACCGGTACACTCGCCCACGACTTCGGCGCGGATGGGGCCGGTAGTATCGAATGGCTGACCACCGGCGCACCGGCCGGTTTCAGCTATGTGCTCGATGGCGACGACCTGCAGATCAAGCAGGACGATGTGGTGGTACTGACACTTACCGTCGATGCCGACGGCAATTACACCGTGACCCAGAACAGTCCGGTGATGCATGCCCCGGGAGACGGCGAGAACACCCAGACGTTTAGCATCGGCTACCGGGTCACCGACAAGGACGGCGACTCCATCGACGGCTCCCTGATGATCGACGTCGTGGATGATGTTCCGACCATCGCTCTCAGTGGGGACACGGTAGATCCGCTCGAGACGGACGACAGCGATATCATCGATAGCGACAGCGCCGACTTCTCCGTGCTATTCGACGTGAGCTTCGGCGCCGACGGTCCGGCCGATGGCGGTGGCCTCAGCTATTCACTCTCGGTGCTCAACGCATCGAGCGGTCTGGTGGATACGCTGACCGGTCAAGCGGTGATGCTCGCTCTCGATGAAGATGGGGACATCGTCGGTTCGATCATGGTAGAAGGCGACGCGGTCGAGGTGATTCGCATTAGTGTCGACACGGAAAGCGGCGAGGTCACGCTTACCCAGAGCCGGGCGCTCGTTCACCCGGGGGTCAATGATCCGAATGATCAGGTAACGCTCGCCTCGGGTACGATCGGCTTGACCGCGACGGCGATGGACGCCGACGGTGACGAAGTCAACTCCGATCCTGTCGATATCTCCGGGGCTTTCGTTTTCCTCGACGATGAACCCGAGTTCGAGCGTGACATCGAGGACGGCTCGGTGGCCTTCCTAGTAGGGCAAACGGACACGGACAGCGGTTTCCTCGACTACGGCAACGACGGCGCGAAGAGCTTCGTGATCACCGACTACACGGAGCTGCCTAATGACACCATCCTTGGTGAGGTGACCGCGGTACTGTCCGCCGATGGCACGGAGCTTGTCTACTCGAACGCGGATGGAGAGCTGTTCCGACTCACTCTCGACTCCGTGAACAGCTATCTCTTCGAGGTCCTCCAGGATGCGCCGCTGATCCTGAATCCACTGGACTTCGGGTCGGTCACGCCGGGCGGGCCGAAGGAGCTCGAGATCGTGCAGGGTGAGCTGGGGACAACCACGGTGGTGTTCGATGGTTTCCTGTCGACGAACTTCGACGGCGATGCCGTGGAAGAGTACGACCAGGGTAACCTCCCCGATCCCGGTGACACCGCTGACGATGTCAATATCAGCAGCAAGGGCATCGGGCTCAAGGACAACCAGATGGATCCGGGTGAGCAGCTGAAGTTCAGCGTCTATGAGGACTTCACGGCGGGTATCACCAAGGAGGTCGAGGGGGTGCAACTGGTTATCGACGGCGGGACGGGCCCCAATACCACCTTCAGCGTCCGAATGGTTGCCTATGACAGCGATGGCAACCTCGTCGCCGAGGAGGTGTTCGAAGGCCTGGCCCTGCCGAAGGGCAGCAACACCCTGGTATTGGATTTCCTGCCTGGGGAGTCCTTCCACGAAGTCTACCTCTTCCATGATCTCGACAATGACAATAACGGTTTCCGGATCAAGTCGATCTCCCTGTACGAGCGTGAAGAGATTCCCGACTTCCAGCTCGAGACCACGGTGCGTGCCACCGATGGCGACGGCGATTTCGTCGAGGGTAGCTTCACCATCGATATTGGTGGCAGTGGCGAGAGTGAGATGTCCATGGAGGACAGCCTGCTCTAGGCCGAATCACTCGATTGCCATATCACTACCCACAGGCCGACCCGCAGTTCGCGGGCCGGCCTGCGGTGTTTACACCGGCCCTGGGTGGAGATACCCCGCGGCCCAGCTATGGCCAGGACGTCCCTTGTGAGGCTTTGGTCGCGCTGCGGCGGTGTGCCGCAGGACGCCTCATGCCCTTGTGATCTAAGGTTATGCAATTGCTGCATCCATAAGCCGGGCCGTCTCCCAAGGGCGAGCCCGGGGTCATCACCGATGGGAGACCTTCCTATGCTGTCACGCAAGACCTTCGCCCTGGCCGCGGCCATTCCTTCCCTGGGCCTGGCCAGCCTGGCCATGGCCGACGACCATGAGCATGCCGAGTCCGATCGTGCCCTGGTGATTCTGACCAGCGATTCCCTCTATACCCAGGGCATGGCGATGATCCTCTCCAATGCCATGCAGCAGCAGGGCACCGAGCTGCACATTCTGCTCTGCGATGGTGCCGGCGAGCTGGCCGTAGAGGGCTACGCCAGCCCCGAGACGATCGCCACGCCGCCAGCCAATCCGGCGGGCGAGGTGGTGCCGGAGGCCCTGCTGGGCATGCTGATGAACCACGGTGCCAACGTCGAGGTCTGTGCCATCTTCCTGCCCAATACCGATCATGAGGCGTCCGACCTGAAGGACGGCGTCGGTGTGGCCGCCCCGGGCCCCATCGCCGAGATGATGCGCGCCCCGGCTATCCCGGTGTACAGCTTCTAACCTCGCTAGGATCTGCGTTCCGCAGGAAAAAGATTCCACCTTGCCGAGCCCGGGTAATGCCGTGGCTCGGCTTTTTTTATTTAAAACAAAGATTTGCAAAAGCTATCCGCAGGATAGGGAATGCCGATTGGTGGTATATTCATTATTGGAATAAATTTATAACCGTAGTCAGGGCGCGATGCCCACCCAGTCACACTTGATCAACGATGGGAGACCTTCATGGAAAACCAGACTCAACCCAGCGTCACCATGCCGCAGCTCAACATGCCGGCACCCGATTTCACCGCCAAGACCACCCAGGGCGAGAAGTCCCTGAGTGACTACAAGGGCAAGTGGCTGGTGCTGTTCGCTCACCCCGCCGACTTTACCCCGGTATGCACCACCGAGTTCATGGCCTTCGCGCGTCGTGCCGAAGAGTTCAAGGCTGCGGATACCGAGCTGCTGGGCCTCTCCATCGATGGAGTCCATGCGCATATCGCCTGGACGCGTAGCATCAAGGAGAACTTCGGCGTCGAGATCCCCTTCCCGATCATCGCCGACCTGAACATGAAGGTGGCCAATGCCTACGGCATGGTGCAGCCCGGCGCCAGCGACACCTCGGCGGTGCGTGCCACCTTCGTGATCGATCCCCAGGGCATCCTGCGGGCAATGATCTACTACCCCATGAGCAATGGTCGCTCCATCGATGAGGTGCTGCGTCTGGTCAAGTCACTCCAGACCAGTGATGCTCATGGAGTCGCCACGCCGGAGGCCTGGCAGCCGGGTGAGCCGGTGATCGTGCCGCCGCCTGCCACCGATGCCGAAGCTGAGGCGCGCCAGGGTCAAGGCTACGACTACACCGACTGGTACTTCAGCAAGAAGACCCTCTAAGAGGGGGGCCCGTCGGGGGAGACCCCGACCGGCAACGATTCAGGGAGAGGGGAGGCTGTCGTGAGTATTCCCTTGCCAAGGAAGGCACCCTGGTTGGCTGGTCATGGGCACAACGCCTGGCCAAACAAGAGAACTGGTTATGCAAAAAAGGAATATGCTTAAAACTTAAAATCTGTTAGCCTTCAAGAATGGCGCGAGACGTTTAGAGGTGCTTCCATGCGCAACCCCATTGTTACCCCGTTTTTTGACGAGCCCACCAACACCTTCAGCTATGTGGTGCAGGACCCGGAGAGTCAGGCCTGTGCCATTCTCGACTCCGTTCTCGACTTCGACTACGCCGCCGGGCGCACCGATGTTCGCTCCGCCGACGAGATCATCGCCTTCGTGCGGGGCCGGGGCCTGACGGTGGAGTGGATCCTCGAGACCCATGTGCATGCCGACCACCTGTCGGCGGCGCCCTACCTGCACGAGGCCCTGGGGGGCAAGACCGGCATCGGTGCGCGGATCACCGAGGTGCAGGAGATCTTCGGCAAGGCCTTCAATGCCGGCACTGAGTTTGCCCGCGATGGTAGCCAGTTCGATCGCCTCTTCGAGGAGGGCGATACCTTTACCATCGGTCAGCTCGAGGGGCGTGTCCTGCATACCCCGGGGCATACCCCGGCCTGCCTCACCTATGTGATTGGCGATGCCGCCTTCGTCGGCGACACCCTCTTCATGCCCGATTACGGTACCGCCCGCTGCGACTTCCCCGGCGGTGATGCGCGCACCCTCTATCGCTCCATCCAGAAGGTGCTGTCGCTGCCCGAGGAGACCCGCCTCTTCCTCTGCCACGATTACAAGGCACCGGGGCGTGAGGAATACCAGCACCAGACCAGCGTGGCCGAGCAGCGCGCCCATAACATCCATGTGCATCAGGGCGTGCAAGAGGACGAATTCGTGCGCATGCGTACCGAGCGGGATGCCACCCTGGGCATGCCGCGGCTGATCATTCCTTCCGTGCAGGTCAATATGCGTGCCGGCGAGATGCCCCCTGCCGAAGACAATGATCAGGTCTACCTCAAGGTGCCTATCAACCGCTTTTGACGCGAGGTGTCATGATGCAACTTCATGAGCTGGAACCCGGCCTCTGGGTAGCCCCGGCCCTGTCGGTCGACAATCTGGATGACCTGGCCCGTCGCGGCGTCAAGTCGGTGATCTGCAATCGCCGTCCCGGTGAGGCCGCAGATCATGATGCTCAGGCCATGCAGGCCCGGGCCGCTATCCTGGGCATCCAGTGGCGCGCTATCCCGGTCACTCCCGGCGACTATAGCGACGAGGATATCGCCGCCTTCGCCGAGGCGTTGGCCAAGCTGCCGCGTCCCCTGGTGGCCTTCTGCCGGACGGGGCGTCGTGCCACCCACCTCTGGGCGCATGCCCGCAGCCAGCAGCCGAGCTGCGACCTGGCGGTCCTGCTTGCCGCGGCTCGCAAGGCTGGTCACGACCTGGAAGATCGTCGGGCGCTGCTGGAAGCCGCCGCACGCCAGGGCTGAGCCATGTCCCCCAAGCGTTACTTGCCGATCCTGCAGTGGTTGCCTGACTATCGCCGGCAGACCCTAGCCAGTGATCTGCTGGCGGCACTGATCGTCACCATCATGCTGATTCCCCAGTCGCTGGCTTATGCCATGTTGGCGGGGCTGCCACCCGAGGTGGGGCTCTACGCCAGCATCGCGCCGCTGGTGATTTATGCCATCTTCGGTACCAGCCGCACCCTGGCGGTGGGGCCGGTGGCGGTGGTGTCGCTGATGACCGCGGCGGCGGTGAGCCAGGTGGCGCCCCAGGGCAGCCCCGAGTACCTGGGGGCGGCCCTGGTGCTGGCACTGCTGTCCGGACTGATGCTGACCCTGATGGGGGTGGCACGCCTGGGCTTTTTGGCCAACTTCCTGAGCCATCCGGTGATCTCGGCCTTTATTACCGCCTCGGGGCTGATCATCGCCGCCAGTCAGCTTCGCCATCTGCTGGGCGTGGAGGCCATGGGCCATAGCCTCTTGCCGCTACTGGGCAGCCTGGCGGCAGCACTGCCGGCGACCCACTGGCCGACCCTGCTGATCGGCGCCTCGACCCTGGCCTTCCTCTATGCCGCCCGACGCTGGCTCAAGCCGGCCCTGATCGGGCTGGGGGTGGCCGAGCGGCCGGCGGATCTGTTGACCAAGGCGGCGCCCATCGCCGCGGTGGCGGTCACCACCCTGCTGACCTGGGGACTGGGCCTCGACGAGCGGGGCGTCGCCGTGGTGGGCGCGGTGCCGGCGGGGCTGCCACCGCTGACCCTCCCGGGGCTGGAGTTCGGCCTATGGCGCGAACTGGCGGTGGCGGCGCTGTTGATCAGCATCGTCGGCTTCGTGGAGTCGGTCTCGGTGGGACAGACCCTGGCCGCCAAGCGCCGCCAGCGCATCGACCCGGATCAGGAGCTGGTGGGGCTCGGCGCCTCCAATATCGCCGCTTCCTTCAGCGGGGGTATGCCGGTCACCGGCGGCTTCGCCCGTTCGGTGGTCAATTTCGATGCCGGGGCGGAAACCCCGGCGGCGGGGGCCTTCACCGCCCTCGGCATCGGCCTGGCGGCGCTGCTGCTGACGCCGCTGATCGCTTACTTGCCGATCGCCACCCTGGCGGCGACGATCATCGTGGCGGTGCTGTCGCTGGTGGACTTCGGCGCCCTGCGCCGCACCTGGAGCTATTCGCGCAGCGACTTCCTGGCCATGCTGGCGACCCTGGCGGTGACCCTGCTGCATGGGGTGGAGAGCGGCATCCTGGCGGGGGTGGGGCTCTCCCTGGCCCTGCATCTCTATCGCACCAGCCGGCCCCATAGCGCCGTGGTGGGGCGGGTGCCGGGCAGCGAGCATTTTCGCAACGTGCAGCGCCATCGGGTCGAGACCGATGCGCACCTGGTGATCCTGCGGGTGGACGAGAGCCTCTACTTCGCCAATGCCCGCTTCCTGGAAGATACCGTGATGGCCCTGGCGGCTCGCCAGCCGGGCCTGGAGCATCTGGTGCTGGCCTGCCAGGCGGTCAATGGCATCGACGCCTCGGCTCTGGAGAGCCTGGAGGCGATCAACACTCGCCTCAAGGACGCCGGCGTGACCCTGCATCTGGCCGAGGTGAAGGGGCCGGTGATGGATCGTCTGGCCCAGACCGACTTCTATCGCGCCCTGACCGGCCGAGTCTTCCTGAGTACCTATGATGCCTGGCGGGCGCTGCATGGGGATGGCGTCGACAGCGCCATCGCCTGCCCGGCCAAGGCCTCCAACGACCTCTAACCAAGACGGAGAATGACCATGAACCTGAAACGCAATGTGGGCGGTGTCGACAAGCTGGCGCGTATCGTGGTGGGGGCCGTGCTGGTGGGGTTGGCCATCACCGGCACCCTCGGTGCCTGGGCCTGGATTGGCCTGGCGCCACTGATCACCGGCCTGGTCAATTTCTGCCCCCTCTATCCGCTGCTGGGCATCACTACCTGCAAGTCGTCGAACAAGTGAGTTCGGGGCGGCGACCTCGATCAATGAGATAACGAAGGAGTAGCGACGTGGATTGGATGGCAAGCCTGCAGGGGCTGCTGGGGGGCATCTTGATCGGCCTCTCCGCCACCTGGTTGATGGGTAGCCTGGGGAAAATTGCCGGCATCAGCGGCATTCTCTCCGGGCTGGCCTTCGAGCGCCCCAAGGGAGACAGCGCCTGGCGGCTGACCTTCCTGCTGGGGCTGATCAGCGGCCCGCTGCTGGTGATGGCCCTCGGCGGCGGCCTGGGCAATGTGGCCGGGGCCCCCGGCGAGGTGATCGGCGCCCCGGCGGGAGGCGTGGGACTGATGCTGGTCGCCGGCCTGCTGGTCGGCCTCGGCACCGGCCTCGGCAGTGGCTGCACCAGCGGTCACGGGGTCTGCGGCCTGTCGCGGCTCTCGCCCCGCTCGCTGCTGGCCACCCTGACCTTCCTGGTGGTGGCCATGATCACCGTTTATGTGGTGCGGCATCTGGTGGGAGGTGGCTTATGAAGGCCTTGATGGGCTATCTCGCCGGGCTCTTGTTCGGCCTGGGGCTGGCCATTTCCGGCATGACCGACCCGGCCCGGGTGCTGGGCTTCCTGGATATCGCCGGGGCCTGGGATCCGACCCTGATGTTCGTGCTGGGCGGGGCGGTCACCACCACCTTTATCGGCTACCGGCTGGTATGGCGTCGCGGCGCGCCGCTGCTGGGCACGGCCTTCCAGTTGCCGACCCGGCGTGACTTCGATGCCCGCCTGATCGGGGGCTCGGCGCTGTTCGGGGTGGGCTGGAGCCTCTCCGGCTACTGCCCGGGGCCGGCCTTTGCCTCCCTTGCGGGCCTGAGCGCCCCGCTGCTGGCCATGGTGCTGGCCATGCTGGCGGGCTGGTACCTGGCCCGGGTGATTCCTTCCCGGGGCTGATCCTTTCCTTCGTTCGTTCAGCCTACCTTGAACCGCTCCCCGCCGGCCTGCCGGCGGGGAGCGCGCGTTATGGGGCGGGAACCCGGTCGGCGAGGGGGCGCCGCTCGGCCAGGGCCAGCAGGGCCTGCGGGCTCATCGGGCGGCCGAAATGGAAGCCCTGAACCTCGTCGCAGGCCAGCCGCGCCAACCGCTCGGCCTGGCCCTCATACTCGACACCCTCGGCGATCACCTTCAGCCCGAGGCCATGGGACATCTGTGTGATCGCCTGCACGATCGAGTGGGTCTCGGGGTCGGTGTCCATGTCGGCGATGAAGGAGCGGTCGATCTTCAGCTTGTCCACGGCGAAGCGCTTCAGGTAGGCCAGGTTGGAGTAGCCGGTGCCGAAGTCGTCGATGGCCAGCTTGACGCCCAGCGCCTTAAGGCCCTCGAGGGTTCGGTGCAGGGCCTCGTGGTCCTGCAGGAAGAGCGATTCGGTCAGCTCCAGCTCCAGGCAGGCGGCCGGCAGCCCCGACGCCTCGAGGGCCCGGGCCACGCTGTGGCAGAGGTCGCCGCGCTGGAACTGGACCGCCGAGAGATTGACCGCCACCACCAGGTCGGCATGGCCCTGGGCGTGCCAGGCCGCGGCCTGGTGGCAGGCCTGCTCGAGGGCCCAGTCGCCGAGGGTGACGATCAGGCCGCTCTCCTCGGCCAGGGGAATGAATCGGGCCGGCGAGACCTCGCCGAGCTCGGGGTGATGCCAGCGCAGCAGGGCCTCGGCGCCGATGAGCCGGCGCGTGGCGAGGGTCCACTGCGGCTGGTAGTCCAGCCGCAGCTCGCCGTTGGCCAGGGCGCCATGCAGCCGGCCGAGCAGGGCCAGTCGTTCCTGGGCTTGGGCCTCGAGGTCGGCGCTGAAGCAGCGCCAGGTGTTGCGGCCGTCGGCCTTGGCGGCATACATGGCCATGTCGGCGTGACGCAGCAGGGCCGTCAGCGACTCGCCGTCATCGGGGTAGCGGGCCACGCCGACCGAAGCGGTGGTGGTCAGCTCGTGGCCCTCCAGGGTCAGAGGGGCGGCGATCCGCTCCAGCAGGCTGGCCAGGAATGGCGGCAGCTGCGCCGCGCTTTCCTGGTCGATAAGCATCAGGAACTCGTCGCCACCGTGGCGGCAGAGGGGGCCGAGGGCGCCCGCCAGCGCCTCGAGGCGCCGGGCCAGGTGCTGGAGCAGCTGGTCGCCGATCTCGTGGCCGAGGGAGTCGTTGATGAACTTGAAGTGATCCAGGTCGAGATAGATCAGTGCCAGGGCGGGGGAGGAGGACGCCGCCAAGCGTTCCCGGGCCAGCTCGGCAAAGTGGGTGCGGTTGGGTAGCCGAGTCAGCTCATCGAAGCGAGCCAGTTGCTCGATGCGTTGCCGGGCGGCCCACTGCTCGGTCACATCGCTGGCGATGGTGCCGCTGCCGGCCAGTTCACCATCCGGCGTGAGCAGTGGGAAGTGCACCGTTTCGAGCCGGCGCGGCTGGCCGTCGATCATCAGCTCATGCCGGCAGAAGTGCGGGGCTCGCTGCCGTTGGCACTGTAGGGCCCCCGTGAGGAAGGGGGTGGCTTGAGCGTCGGCCAGAGACTGAGTGGGTCGCCTGCCGTCTCCTTCCTCGTGGGAGTGGTCGAGCAGCGCCTCGAAGGCCGGGTTGGTGAGGGTGAGGCGCCCTTGCGTATCGGTCAGGCAAAGCGCGGCGGGAGAGTGTTCGAAGAAGGCCTGGTTCAGGGCCTGGGTGTGGCGCAGGGCGTGAGTGCGCTCGGCCACCATCGTCTCGAGCTGCTGCTCCTTGCGCTTGAGGCTGCGAAACAGCAGCCGGTAGGGGGCGACCAGGCCGCTCACCAGGATGGCGCGATAGACCAGATAGCCCGAGATCAGCAGGAAGTAGTGGCCGACCTCGTTGGCCATGTCGAAGACATCGGCATAACGGGTGAAGGCCGCGCTGCTGAGGATCCCGCACAGAAGCGCGGCGAGCATCAGCCGGAAGATGCCCGGATCCAGCCGCCGGCGGCGGCGATGGAGTAGCAGCATGCTGGCGGCGAAGACCGCGATGATCAGGTACTCGCTGATTATCTTGAAGTCGGTGAGGCCCTGGCCCTCGATAAAGCTGTCTGGAAAGCGCCCGGAGAAGATCAGGGTGCCGATCACCAGGCCGGCGGCGCTGAAACCGGCCAGCACGCGTCCCGCATTGACGCGGCGATCGCACCACCAGGCGGCCAGCAGGAAGGCGGCCGCCTCCAGGTAGCGAAAGCCGATCCATAGCTGGGTGGGGAGGTTGGCATCCTCGGGGAAGATCCCCATGCCGCGGTAGGTGAGGGCGTGAAGCAGCTCGAGGCCGGCGATGGGCACGGCCGCCATGCCGAGAATGCGCAGCAGGCCCTGGCACGTCCAGTGGCGGGTGTGCCAGGCGAGCACGAAGATGCCGCCCAGAATGACCACGCGACTCAGCTCCACCAGGGTATGGAAGAGCAGAAAATGCTCGCGAGCCAGCAGGTGCAGGATCCACAGGGTGAGGCCGAGGATGGCGAGTTGCGGGACACCGAAGAGCGCCGTGTTCCGTTCCCTGGATGCGCCGCTATCGGTAGGGGATGAGGAAGAAGTTGTCATTGTATTGAGGCGCCCCAGCGGCGCCCCTTGCTCTCTATTGGATCAGGTGGGGTCGTGAAGTGGGCATCCTAGCATCCCGGAGGGGGCGAATGGCTCGCCTTGACATGATCTCGGTCAGGATTCAGGCAGACACCCACTGACGCCGGGGCGCTCAGGGGCGTGGGCCGCCCATCACCCGCTCCAGCTCGTCCTCGGCGGGTAGGCCCTGGGCCAGTTCCACCAGGTCGCCGTGGTGGTAGAAGCTGCTGGGCGTGGCCATCACCCCCAGGCCGTGCATCAACTGCTGGTTCTCGTAGAGGGCCTCTTCCAGGGCCCGGGGCAGTCGCTCCAGGGGCGTGATCTCGGCGCCGGCCTGGTGGGCCGCCAGGGCGGCGGCCGGGTCGTCGCTGGCCAGCAGGGCGATCGCTTCCCGGGGGCTCTGGCTGCTCAGCACCCCCACCATGATATGGCGCAACTGCACCTGGCCGGCCTCGACCCAGGGGCGGGTCTGCTCCCAGAAGGCGTCGCAGTAGGGGCAGCGGGTGTCGGTAAAGGTGTAGATGATGCGCTCGGCGTCGTCGCGGCCATCGGCGATCCAGGTGCTGGCCTCGAGCTCCGCCCAGGTCTGGGCATCCTGGGGCGCCCGCACCAGCTGCTCCAGGGGCGCGGCGCTGAGATCATTGCCCTCGCCGTCCTGCAGGGTGCCGACGATCACATGCTCGCCATCCGGCAGCAGGTAGGCGGCGAGTTCCCGTCCCTGGTAGCTGCCGGCATAGCCGGTGAGGCCGCCCGGGGCCGTGAAGCTGCCATGGATGGTCAGGCCCTGGCGTTCCAGGGCGGCGATGGGGGCGGGCAGTGGGTCGGCTCCCAGGGCGAGGCTGGTGGCGAGTAGCGGAAGGCCGAGTAGGCAGGCGCGAAGTGACATGGTGACTCCGGTGATGGTGGCTGGGCGAGGTATCGGCGAGTCGCTACAATAGGACCCAACCCAGCCCATAGTAAATCCCGGAACCCAGCCATGCATTGTCCCTTCTGCGGTGCCCATGACACCAAGGTCACCGACTCCCGTCTGGTGGTGGAGGGCGACCAGGTGCGTCGCCGTCGCCAGTGCGCGGCCTGTGGCGAGCGCTTCACCACCTACGAGACCGCCGAGCTGGTGATGCCCCGGGTGATCAAGACGGACGGCTCCCGGGAGAGTTTCGACGAGGCCAAGCTGCGCGCCGGCATGCTGCGGGCCCTGGAAAAGCGCCCGGTCAGCGCCGAGTCCATGGAGGCCGCCGTGGAGCGGATTCGCCAGCGGCTGCGTGCCCGGGGCGAGCGGGAGATCCAGGCGCGGGATATCGGTGAAGAGGTGATGCAGGCCCTCAAGCGTCTCGACCAGGTGGCCTATATCCGCTTCGCCTCCGTCTACCGCCGCTTCCAGGATCTCGACGAGTTCCGTGCCGAGATCGATCGCCTGGCCCAGGAACCCCACTTCTCGCCCCACGACGACTGACGTTCCCAAGGAGTTGCATGACGACGCCGACCCCCGAGCAGTGGATGGCCCGCGCCCTGACCCTGGCGCGGCGCGGTCGCTATACCACCCACCCCAACCCCCGCGTCGGCTGCGTGCTGGTCAAGGACGGTCGTTGCGTGGGCGAGGGCTTCCACCGCCGCGCCGGCGAGCCCCATGCCGAGATCCTGGCGCTGCGGGCGGCCGGTGACACCGCCCGGGGGGCCACCGCCTACGTGACCCTGGAGCCCTGCGCTCACCAGGGGCGCACCGGCCCCTGCGCCCGGGCCCTGGTCAAGGCCGGCGTGGCTCGAGTGGTGGCCGCCATGCAGGACCCCAACCCCCGGGTGGCGGGGCAGGGCTTCGCCATTCTTCGCGAGGCGGGAGTCGAGGTGGCCAGCGGCCTGCTGGAGACCGAGGCCCGGCGCCTGAATCCGGGCTTTATTCGTCGCATGAGCGAGGGCCGCCCCTTCGTACGCCTCAAGATGGCCATGAGTCTGGATGGTCGCACCGCCATGTCGTCCGGCGAGTCCCAGTGGATCACCGGCCCCCAGGCCCGCGCCGCCGTGCAGCGCCTGCGCGCCCGGTCCAGCGCGGTGATGACCGGGGTGGAGTCGATCATCTTCGATAACTCGCGACTGACGGTGCGCGCCGACCAGTTGGGGCTCGAGGACGCCGAGGCCATCGCCGAGCGTCAGCCACTGCGGGTGGTGGTGGACTCCCGGCTGCGGCTGCCCGAGGCGGCGGCCTGCCTGCGCGAGCCCGGACGGACCCTGGTGGCCACCTGCAGTGAGGATGTCGAGCGGCGTGAGCGCCTGGAGGCCGCCGGCGCCGAAGTGCTGGTGCTGCCGGTGGGAGAGGGTGGCCGGGTCGATCTGGACGCCTTGCTGCATCACCTGGCCAGCGTCGAGGAGAGCAACGAGGTGCTCCTGGAAACGGGGGCAACGCTGGCCGGGGCCATGTTCGATGCCGGCCTGGTGGACGAGCTGCAGCTCTTTATGGCGCCGACCCTGCTGGGCGGCGAGGCGCGGCCGCTGTTCCAGTTGCCGGGCCTGGAGCGCATGGCCCAGCAGCGCCCCCTGGAGATCCTCGATATCCGCGCCATCGGCCAGGACTGGCGGATTACCGCCCGACCCAAGGCCGCAATCAAACCTTCGACCCAAGAGAGCCCCTGAGCGCCAAGGGCGCTTTGGTACGAGTTTCACCGGTCGGTGACGGTCGGCCTTGGACTAGCGCCTGGCGTTCGACCCAAGAGAGCCCCTGAGCGCCAAGGGCGCTTTGGCAGATGGCCGGGTAGCGGCCTGTATGGGTGGCCAACCACTAGCGCCCGGCGTTCGACCCAAGAGAGCCCCTGAGCGCCAAGGGCGCTTTGGTACGAGTTTCACCGGTCGGTGACGGTCGGCCTTGGACTAGCGCCTGGCGTTCGACCCAAGAGAGCCCCTGAGCGCCAAGGGCGCTTTGGCAGATGGCCGGGTAGCGGCCTGTATGGGTGGCCAACCACTAGCGCCCGGCGTTCGACCCAAGAGAGCCCCTGAGCGCCAAGGGCGCTTTGGCAGATGGCCGGCTAGCGGCCTGTATGGGTGGCCAACCACTAGCGCCTGGCGTTCGACCAAGGTACCCTGAGCGCCGACCCGATGCGGGCGTTGGTGTTTGGCAACGCAACCGTCGCCTGGTGGCGACGCCCGGCATCCCTAGCTATTCGGAGATCCCATGGCGCACTCTTCCCAGGATTCGGCTTCCCCCGAGTCCGCCGCTCAGGCCGCCGAGCCCGCTACCGGGCTGGCCAGCATCGAGGCCCTGGTCGAGGACATTCGCCAGGGCAAGATGGTCATCCTGATGGATGACGAGGATCGCGAGAACGAAGGCGATATCATCATGGCCGCCGAGAAGGTGGAGGCCGAGCATATCAATTTCATGGCGCGGCACGCCCGTGGCCTGATCTGCCTGCCGATGACCCGGGAGCGCTGCGAGCGCCTCAAGCTGCCGCTGATGGTCAGCGACAACGGCTCCGGCTTCGGCACCAAGTTCACCCTCTCCATCGAGGCCGCCGAGGGCGTGACCACCGGGATCTCCGCTGCCGACCGGGCACGCACCGTGCAGGTGGCCGCGGCCCGCGATGCCAAGGCCGAGGACATCGTCCAGCCGGGGCATATCTTCCCGCTGATGGCCGAACCCGGTGGCGTGCTGCGCCGTGCCGGCCATACCGAGGCGGCCTGTGACCTGGCCGCCATGGCCGGCCTCGAGCCCTGCGGCGTGATCTGCGAGGTGATGAACGAGGACGGCAGCATGGCGCGGCGCCCGGAGCTGGAGCGCTTCGCCGCCGAGCACGGCATCAAGATGGGCACCATCGCCGATCTGATCCACTATCGCATCCACAACGAGCATACCGTGGAGCACCTGGAGGCGACCCCGGTCACCACCGCCTTCGGCGAGCTGAGCCTGCATGTATTCCGCGACAGCATCCAGGGCGCCCACCACCTGGCCCTGGTCAAGGGGCGTCCCCATCCGGACACCCCCACCACGGTGCGGGTGCACCTGGCCGATACCCTGCGCGACCTCCTGACCCTGGCCAAGCCGGAGAGCCAGAGCTGGACCGCCAGCGCGGCCCTGGCCGAAGTGGCTGCCGCCGAGGCCGGCGTCTTCGTGCTGCTCGACGATGGCCGCCCCCACCAGGACCTCAAGGACCAGCTGGATATTCTGCTGGAGCGCAAGCGGGCGCCGCGCACCAGCGACTCCGATGGCGCCGGCAACTACCTGACCATCGGCACCGGTTCGCAGATCCTGCGTTACCTGGGCGTGGGGCAGATGCGGCTGCTCAGCTCGCCGTGGAAGTTCTCGGCCCTGTCGGGTTTCGATCTGGAAGTGGTGGATCGGGTCGGCCCCTGAGCCCCCGTCACCGCCGACTCTTCAATAGGGGCGGGCCTCGGGCCCGCCGTTGGGCGCCTCGGGCGCACTAGCGATCAAGCAGGAATGCAAGCATGCAAGCGATCTCCCAAGTCGAAGGCAGTTTCACCGATGTCGATGGCCGCTACGTCATCGTGGTAGGCCGGTTCAACCACCATGTGGTGGACAGCCTGGTGGACGGTGCCGTGGACAGCCTGACTCGGCACGGCGTGGACGCCGACAATATCGATATCGTCCATGTCCCGGGGGCCTGGGAGCTGCCGCTGGCGGTGAAGCGCGCCCTGCAGGTGGTGCGTCCCGATGCGGTGATCGCCCTTGGCGCGGTGATCCGCGGCGGCACCCCTCACTTCGAGTACGTGGCCGGTGGCTGCAATGCGGCGCTCGGCAACCTGCAGCTGGAGTTCGATACCCCCGTCGCCAACGGCGTGCTGACCGTCAACTCCATCGAGCAGGCCATCGAGCGCTCCGGCACCAAGGCCGGCAACAAGGGCGCCGAGGCGGCCATGGCGGCCATGGAAATGGTCTCCCTGCTCAAGCGCTTCGGGGGTGAGGCATGAGCGCACCCCGCGGCGGCCAGCGTCCGCCCTCCAAGGCTCAGCAGAGCCGTCGCGCCGCCCGCGAGCTGGCGGTGCAGGGCATCTATCAATGGCAGCTGACCGGCAAGTCGATCACCACCGTGGAGGCGGAGTTCCGCAGCCAGGTGGCCGACGACGACCTGGAGGATCACGAGAACTGGCACAAGGTCATGGAGATCGCCGACCTGGCGCTCTTCCACGAGCTGATGCAAGGCGTGGTGCGCTTCCAGGCCGACCTGGACGCCAGCCTGGCGCCCCTGCTCGATCGGCGTATCGAGGACGTGGATCCGATCGAGCTGGCGATCCTGCGCCTGGGCGCCTATGAGCTCTCCCGGCGCCTCGAGGTGCCCTATCGGGCGGTGATCAACGAGGGCGTCGAGCTGGCCAAGTCCTTCGGCGCCACCGATGGGCACAAGTACATCAACGGCATCCTCGACAAGCTGGCCGGGCGGCTGCGCTCGGCCGAGGTCCGCGCCCGCCGCTGAGGTGCCTCGCCCATGCGATATCACCCAGCCATCGCCGCGCCCAGCGAATTCGAATTGATCGCCCGCCACTTCCAGCGACCCGCCCGGGACGCCGGGGTGGTGCTGGGCGTGGGCGACGATTGTACCCTGCTGGCACCGTCCCCGGGCCAGCTGCTCGCCGTCAGCGTCGATACCTCGGTCGCCGAAGTCCACTTCCCCGCCGCGGCGCCCCCTGAGGCCATCGGCCATCGCGCCCTGGCAGTCAGCCTCAGCGACCTGGCCGCCATGGGCGCCAAGCCGCGCTGGTGCCTGATGTCGCTGACCCTGGCCGAGGCCGACGACGCCTGGCTGGCGGACTTCGCGGCCGGCTTTCACGGGCTCTGCGAGTCCGCCGAGATCAGCCTGGTGGGCGGCGACGTGACCCGCGGGCAACTGGCCATCGGTGTCACCGTGCATGGTGAGGTGCCGCCCGATGAGGCGCTGCGCCGCGGTGGCGCCCGTCCCGGCGACCTGCTGGCGGTGACCGGCAGCCTGGGCGGCGCCCATGGCGGCCTCGCGGCCTGGCAGGCCGGCGAGCGCGACCTCGATCATCCGCTGTTGCGCGCCTATCTGCTGCCTCGGCCACGCGTGGCCGCGGGCCTGGCCCTGCGCGGCCTGGCGAGTGCCGCCATCGACCTCTCCGATGGCCTGCTGGCCGATCTCGGCCACCTGCTCGAGGCCTCCGGTGTCGGCGCCACCCTGGAGCCCGAGGCCTTGCCCCTGGGCGAGGGCCTGGTGGAGGCCCTGGGGCCGCAAGCGGCCCAGCAGGCGGCGCTCGGCGGCGGCGACGACTATGAACTGCTGCTGGCGATTCCCCCGGCGCATCTCGCCGAGGCCCAGCGTCGGCTGGCCGAGCAGGCCTTGCCGCTGACGGTAATCGGGCGTTGCGAGGCGGCGCCCGGCCTGCGCGGCGTGACCCAGGATGGCGCGGCGGGCTGGCAGCATTTCCCGGGAGGTCGGAAATGAACCGGGCGCCGGCCAGTGTCTGGCGCCGTCCCACCCACTTCCTGGCCTTTGGGCTGGGCAGCGGGGCGGTGCCCTGGGCCCCCGGCACCTTCGGTACCCTGGCGGCGATTCCCTTCTACTGGCTGATGGCCGACCTGCCGCTGACCTGGTACCTGATGATCATCGCCGTGACCTTCGTGGTGGGGGTCTGGCTATGCGAGAAGACCTCCAACGACCTGGGCGTCCACGACCACTCCGGGATCGTCTGGGACGAGTTCGTCGGCTACTGGATCACCATGGCTGCGGTGCCTTTTTCCTGGGAAGCCGCGCTCTGGGGCTTTATCGTCTTTCGTATCTTCGATGTCTTCAAACCCTGGCCGATCCGCTGGGCCGACCGTCGCGTGGCGGGGGGCTTCGGCATCATGATCGACGACGTCATGGCCGGGATCTATGCCTGGGGTACCATCCATCTCTGGCTGTGGCTCTACTAGCCCGATAATTCATAAGGAGTAAACGACCTATGCGCAAGGGAGTGCTGGCCCTGGGGGCCGTGGTGATCATCGGTGGCGGCTATCTCGCCGGCCACGCGGTATCCAGTGCCATCTTCGAGCGGGAGCTGATGGCGAGCCTCGCCAACCTGGAGCGCCAGGGCAATGTCCGGGCGGAGCGCCTGGACAGCGAGCGGGGCTGGTTCCACTCCTCCGGCGAGGTGCTGCTGCGGCCCCTGATCGGCGACGACTGGCGGATGACGGTGCCCTATCGGGCCAACCACGGCATCCTCAGCACGCGGGTCGAGGGGGACGCCGAGGCGGCCCTGAGTGATGAGATCGCCGAGGAGCTGCGTGAGGCCTTCGGCGAGCTGCCGGCCTTGCCCACGCCACGCTGGGTGGCCGATTTCCAGACCCTGGGCCAGACCCTGGAGGCGAGCCTGGAACTGGCCAGCTTCGAGTGGGACGAGGGGGACTGGCGCCTCGACTTCCGGGGCGTGTCGGCGACCCTGAGCGGTCAGCGCGGCGACCTGACCCTGAAGGCCGAGGTCGCCCCCTGGTGGCTGACCGCCACCGAGGGGCGCCTGGCGGTGGGCACCACCACCCTGGATAGCCACTACCGCTACAGCGAGGGAGGGCGTCTCTTCCATCAGCAGGATGCCATGCAGTTCGAGAGCCTGCGCTTCGTGGAGCGGAGCGGCCAGGCCCTGCACCTGCAGGGGCTGGGCTATACCAGCGATGTCCGGCTCGGTCGCGAGCACCTCGACGTCAGCCTGGGGCTCTCCCTGGAGGAGGCACAGATGGACAACCAACCGGTGGCCTCCGGCCGTTTGGCGCTGTCCCTGGAGCGCCTCGATGCCGACGCCGCCTGGCGCCTCTACGAGAGCCTGATGGATGAGCTGGAACGCCGCGACGGCGACCTGGAGCAATTGACACCCGCCGAGTGGGAAGCACTCTTCGAATCCTGGTTCCCGGATCTGTTGGGGCTGCTGGCCGAGTCGCCGCGCCTGGTGCTCACCGAACTCGACCTCAATAGCCGCATGCTGGGCATCGAGACCCAGGGCGAAGGCGAGCTGACCTTCGACGGCGAGGGGATCACCGCCCTGAGCCTGGAGGAGCTGGCCCGTCCCAGCGGCGCCGCCGAGCTGCAGCGTCGCCTCGACGGTTACCTGCGCGCCGCCCCGGTACCGACGACCCTGGCGATGATGCTGGGCCTGCCGCTGGATAGCCGCGAGCTGGAGTTCGAGCTGCGGGCCGGCGAGCCCTACCTCAACGGTGAACCCCTGATGGGCTCCCCCTGGTAAGACTCGCCTCGGCGAGTGCCGTATCCGGCCAGTCACAGGGGCGCCTTCGGGCGCCCCTCGTCGTTGTGTCGGCTGGGGGTCGCCTTGAAGTTTGTGTTAGCCGCCCGCATTCCTGTTGCCATACTGGTCATCGACCCCGGAGACAGGATGGATCATGAGAGAGCATGATGATGAGCGGCAGAACGTGATTGTCGATGGCGTCGAGGGCGCCGACATCGACGCCGAAGCGGGCGATGAGGCGGGGGAGGAGCCCTCCCACGCCATGGTGCCCAGCGGCGATAGCCTGCCCGAGCGTATCTAACTGCTGCCGATCCATAATCGACCCTTCTTCCCCGCCCAGGTACAGCCGCTGGTGATCCATCGTCCGCGCTGGGAGGAGACCATCGAGCGGGTCGGCAAGACCCCCCACCACGCCGTGGGCCTGGCCTTCGTCGACGAGACCGACCTCGAGGAGCTGACCCCCGAGCATTTTCCCGAGATCGGCACCACGGTGCGCATGCACAAGGTGGAGCAGGGTGATAACCAGATCCAGTTCATCGCCCAGGGCCTGAAGCGCTTTCGCATCCAGCGCTGGCTCTCCCGCAAGCCCCCCTACCTGGTGGAGGTGAGCTACCCCAAGGAGCCGGTGGACGCCGAGGCCGACGAGGCCCGGGCCTACGCCATGGCGGTGATCAACGGCATCAAGGAGCTGCTGCCGATCAACCCCCTCTATGGCGAGGAGCTCAAGCACTACCTCAACCGCTTCAGCCCCCATGAGCCGGGCCCCCTGGCCGACTTCGCCGCCGCCATCACCTCCGCCAAGGGCCGCGAGCTGCAGGCGATCCTCGAGACCCTGCCGGTGCTGCCACGCATGCAGAAGGTGCTGCCGCTGCTGCACAAGGAGATCGAGGTGGCCCAGCTGCAGAGCGAGATCAGCGAGCAGGTCAACGCCAAGATGCAGGAGCGCCAGCGGGAGTTCTTCCTGCGCGAGCAGCTCAAGGTGATCCAGCGCGAGCTGGGTATCTCCAAGGACGATCGCGAGAACGACGTGGAGACCTTCCGCGACCGCCTGGAGGAACTGACGGTGCCCCCCAAGGTGTTGACCCGCATCGAGGAGGAGCTCGACAAGCTCTCGGTGCTGGAGACCGGCTCGCCGGAGTACGGTACCACCCGCAACTACCTGGATTGGCTGACCAGCCTGCCCTGGGGCGTCACCAGCGACGACAACCTGGACCTGGCCCATGCCCGGGAGGTGTTGGATCGCGACCACGACGGCCTCAAGGACGTCAAGGAGCGGATCATCGAGTTCCTCGCCGAAGGCACCTTCAAGGGCGACGTGGGCGGCTCCATCCTGCTGCTCGTCGGCCCGCCCGGGGTGGGCAAGACCTCCATCGGCCGCTCCATCGCCGAGGCCCTGGGCCGCGAGTTCTACCGCTTCTCGGTGGGCGGCATGCGCGACGAGGCGGAGATCAAGGGCCACCGGCGCACCTATATCGGCGCCATGCCCGGCAAGCTGGTGCAGGCCCTCAAGGAGGTGGAGGTCCAGAACCCGGTGATCATGCTCGACGAGATCGACAAGCTGGGCCAGTCCTTCCAGGGCGACCCTGCTTCGGCCTTGCTCGAGGTGCTCGATCCGGAGCAGAACGTCGACTTCCTCGATCACTACCTGGACGTGCGCCTGGACCTCTCCAAGGTACTCTTCGTGTGTACCGCCAACACCCTGGACTCGATCCCCGGGCCCTTGCTCGATCGCATGGAGCAGATCCGCCTCTCCGGCTATATCGCCGAGGAGAAGCTGGCCATCGCCAAGCACCACCTCTGGCCCAAGCTGCTCAAGCGCGACAAGATCCCCAGGAAGCGCATCAACCTCACCGATGCGGCCCTCAAGCAGGTGATCGAGGGCTATGCCCGGGAAGCGGGGGTGCGCCAGCTGGAGAAGCAGCTGCACCGCATCGTGCGCAAGGCGGCGGTCAAGCTGCTGGAAAACGGCCAGCAGAGCGTCAAGGTCTCGGTGAACAACCTGGAGGAATTCCTCGGGGCGCCGCTGTTCCGCCGCGAGAAGGTGCTCAAGGGCGAAGGGGTGGTCACGGGGCTGGCCTGGACCGCCATGGGCGGTGCCACCCTGCCCATCGAGGCGGGCAAGGTGCACGCCCTGGCCCGGGGTTTCAAGCTCACCGGCAAGCTCGGGGAGGTGATGCAGGAGTCGGCGAATATCGCCTATAGCTATGTGCAGGGGCACCTGGGGGAGTATGGTGCCGACCCGGACTTCTTCAACGATGCCTTTATCCACCTGCATGTGCCGGAGGGGGCGACCCCCAAGGATGGCCCCTCGGCGGGGGTGACCATGACCACGGCGCTGCTCTCGCTGGCCCGTCACCAGGCCATCGACCGACCCCTGGCGATGACCGGGGAGTTGACCCTGACCGGCCAGGTGTTGCCGGTGGGCGGCATCCGCGAGAAGATCATCGCCGCCCGGCGCAGCGAGATCCATGAGGTGATCCTGCCGGAGCCCAACCGCCGCGACTATGACGAGCTGCCCGACTACCTCAAGGCGGGGATGACGGTACACTTCGCCAAGCGCTACCGGGACGTGGCCAGGGTGGTGTTCGGCTGACCCGGCGCTCGCTCAAGGCGGGGCTGACGGTGCATTTCGCCAAGCGCTACCGGGACGTGGCCAGGGTGGTGTTCGGCTGACCCGGCGCTCGCCGCTGCCCCGTGGGAGCCCGGCTGTGCCGAGCGATTCGCCGCGCAGCGGCGCAGACATGACTCAACAAGGTTGCCAATGAAACCTAACATCACCCTGAGAGCCCTGGCGCTCGGACTCGTGGCGGGAGCGGTCTCCGCGGACGAGCGCACCCTGACCGTCTACACCTACGGTTCCTTCGTCTCCGAGTGGGGCCCGGGACCGGGCATCGAGGCGGCCTTCGAGGCCCAGTGCGGCGGCTGTGACCTCGAGTTCGTCGCCCTCGACGGCGGGGTGGATATCCTCCAGCGCCTGCGCCTGGAAGGCGAGGGCAGTGCCGCCGACCTGGTGCTGGGCCTCGACATGAACCTGATGGCCGAGGCCCGGGAGCTGGGCCTGCTGGCCCCCCATGGGGTCGATACCTCGGCCCTGGCCCTGCCCATCGACTGGCAGGACGACACCTTCCTGCCCTATGACTGGGGCCACTTCGCCTTCGTCTACGATACCGAGCAGTTGGCGACCCCGCCGGCGAGCTTCGCCGAGCTGCTGGAGGCCCCGGACGACGTCCAGGTGATCATCCAGGACCCGCGCACCAGCACCACCGGCCTGGGGCTGTTGCTGTGGATCAGGCAGGTCTATGGCGACGCGGCGCCCGAGGCGTGGGAGCGCCTCAACGAGCGGGTGCTGACCGTCACCCCGGGCTGGAGCCAGGCCTACTTCTCGCTGTTCATGAACGGCGAGGCGCCCATGGTGCTCTCCTACGCCACCTCGCCCGCCTACCATATGGCGGTGGAGGAGAGCGAGCGCTACCAGGCCGCCGAGTTCGCCGAGGGCCACTACCTGCAGGTGGAGACCGCCGCCCTGCTGAAGCGCAGCACCGAGCCCGAGCTGGCCCGGGAGTTCCTGCGCTTCATGCTGACCCCCGACTTCCAGCGCCATATCCCCCTGGGCAACGTGATGAACCCGGCCATCGACCTGGGCGACGAGCTTCCCGAGGTCTTCGGGCGTCTGATCGAGCCGGCGAGCCTCACCTTCACCCCGGAGGAGGTGCGCGACAATCGCCGCGCCTGGATTCGCGAATGGCTTAATGCCAGCAGTCGCTAGGCGGGCCTCGCCGCTGGCCCTGGCGGCTGGTTGGCTGGCCCTGGCCGCGGTGGCCGGGCTGGGGCTGGCCAGCCTGGCGGCGCTGCTCTGGCAGGCGCCGGCACTCTCGATCAGCGACCTGTGGCGGGAGCCCTGGCTGGCCGGCATCCTGCGCTTCACCCTCTGGCAGGCGACCCTCTCCACGGCGCTGGCCGTGGGGCTGGCCATCCCGGTGGCCCTGGCCCTGGCGCGGCGCCCGCGCTTCCTCGGGCGGCGCCTGCTGCTGCGGGCCATGGAGCTGTCGCTGGTGATTCCCACCCTGATCGCCCTGTTCGGCCTGGTGGCGGTGCATGGTCGCCAGGGCTGGGCGGCGCCGCTCTGGGAGTGGCTGACCGCCACCCGGGCGGACTACCTCTACGGTCTCTCGGGCATCGTCCTGGCCCATGTCTTCTACAACCTGCCGCTCTCGGCGCGGCTGATGCTGCAGGCCCTGGAGACGGCGCCGGCGGCCCATTGGCGGCTCACCGCCCAGCTGGGCCTCTCCCGGGGCGCCATCTGGCGCACCCTGGAGTGGCCCCGGTTGCGCTCGCTGCTGCCGCGCCTGGCGGCCCTGGTCTTTACCCTCTGCTTCACCAGTTTCGCCATCGTCATGACCCTGGGCGGCGGGCCTCGCTCCACCACCCTGGAGGTGGCCCTCTATCAGGCGCTGAAGTTCGACCACGACCTGGCCCTGGCGGCGCTGCTGGCGCTGACCCAGTTGACCCTCTGCCTGAGCCTGTGGCTGGTGGCCCTGACCCGGGGCGGCACGCCGCGGCTGGTGCCCACCGCCGGCAGCGGCCTGCCCGGCGGGCGCTGGTGGCGTCGCGACGCCCTGGGAGTGTCGCGGCTGCATGACGGGCTCTGGCTGCTGGGGCTGACCCTGCTGCTGGTGCCGCCGCTGGCGGCGGTGACCCTGGCCGGCCTCTATGGCCTGCCGCAGTTGCCGGGGCGGGGAAGCCTGTGGCCGGCGGCGCTGCGCAGCCTGGCCATGGCGCTGGGCGCCGGGGGCCTCTCCCTGCTGCTGGCCCTGGCGCTGCTGGCCGGGGCCGAGGCGCTCAGGCGGCGCGGCTCGCGTCTCGCCGCCCTGGCCATGGAGGGCAGCGGCCAGCTGATCCTGGTGATCCCGGCCCTGGTGCTGGGCACCGGCCTCTTCCTGCTGCTGCGCCCCTCCCTCGGCGCCGGCTGGCACGGCTATGCCCTGGTGGTGCTGGTCAACGGCTTCATGGCGCTGCCCTTCGCCATGCAGGTGCTGCGCGGCGCCATTCCCGGCCTCTCGGCCCCGGAGGAGCGCCTGGCAGAGCAGTTCGGCATCCATGGCCGGGCGCGGCTGCGCTGGCTGGTCTGGCCGCGGCTACGCCGCCCCGCGGCCCTGGCCCTGGCCTACGCCATGACCCTCTCGCTGGGCGATTTCAGCGTCATCGCCCTGTTCGGCAGCCCGGCGGCGCCGACCCTGCCGATGCTGCTCTTCCAGCAGCTGGGCGGCTATCGCTGGCAGGGCGCGGCGGCCACCGCCCTGGTGCTGCTGATGGCGGTGGTGCTGGTCTTCAGCCTGCTCGACGCCCTGAGCCGGCGCCGCCCGCGCTACCCGTTTCGACCCTAGGCATTTCCCATGCTCCATTGCGATGATCTGATCTTTCACTACGACCGCTGTGAACCCGGGGAAACGCCGGACTTCTGCTTCCGCTTTCGCCTGGCCCCCGGCGAATGCCTGGCCCTGGAGGGGCCCTCCGGGGCCGGCAAGAGCACCCTGCTCAACCTGCTGGCGGGCTTCCTGGAGCCCGCCAGCGGCGGCCTGCGCTGGGGCGAGCGTGACCTGCTCAGGCTGCCGCCCTGGGAGCGGGGCATCACCACGGTCTTCCAGGAGCACAACCTCTTCGATCACCTGCCGGTATGGGCCAATATCGGCCTGGGGCTGGCGGCCAATCTCAAACTCGACGCCGCCCAGCGCCGGCGCATCCGCGATGGCCTGGCCGAGGTCGGCCTGGCGGGCCTCGAGGAGCGCCTGCCCGGCGAGCTCTCCGGCGGCCAGCGCCAGCGGGTGGCCCTGACCCGGGCGCTGCTGCGCCAGGCGCCTATCCTGCTGCTGGACGAGCCCTTTACCGGCCTCGATCATGCCAATCGCCAGGGCCTCTGGGCCCTGGTCAAGCGCCAGCAGCAGGCGGGGGTGGCGGTGCTGCTGGTCAGCCACGACCGGGAGGATATCGAGGCCCTGGCCCAGCGCCGCCTGGCCCTGGTGGACGGTCGCCTGACGCCCTGGAGCGAATAACGCTTGAGTGGCTAAGGGGCGCTGGGGACAGGTCGGAGCAAAGCGTCTTTTTCAGGGACGAAAAAGTCGAGCGTCCATGGATGGATTCACAGCGTCTTTGCGAGGGTCCGGCCACCGGGGCCTGCCCCAGGGTAGCCCCGGGCTGCCAACGGGGGATAGCTCGAAAAGGCGGGGCGCTGGCTTGATGCCCGGGCTCATGACAAAATCGGGGGACTGGACACCGATTCGACCGGCCGACCGCCTCCCGGTACGGCCGGCAGCACTATCTAGAGGACACCATGCCCGAGTATCGTTCCCGCACCACCACCGCCGGTCGCAACATGGCCGGCGCCCGCGCCCTGTGGCGTGCCACCGGCATGAAGGATGACGACTTCCACAAGCCGATCATCGCCGTGGCCAACTCCTTTACCCAGTTCGTGCCGGGCCATGTGCACCTCAAGGACATGGGCCAGCTGGTGGCCCGCGAGATCGAGAAGGCCGGCGGGGTGGCCAAGGAGTTCAACACCATTGCCGTGGACGACGGCATCGCCATGGGCCACGACGGCATGCTCTACTCGCTGCCGAGTCGCGACCTGATCGCCGACAGCGTCGAGTACATGGTCAACGCCCACTGCGCCGACGCCCTGGTATGCATCTCCAACTGCGACAAGATCACCCCCGGGATGCTGATGGCCGCCATGCGCCTCAATATTCCGGTGATCTTCGTCTCCGGCGGGCCCATGGAAGCGGGCAAGACCAAGCTCCTCGATCACGGCCTCGACCTGGTGGACGCCATGGTGATGGCCGCCGACGACAGCGTCGATGACGAGACCCTGGCCGAGGTGGAGCGCAGTGCCTGCCCCACCTGCGGCAGCTGCTCCGGCATGTTCACCGCCAACTCCATGAACTGCCTGATGGAAGCCCTGGGCCTGGCGCTGCCGGGCAATGGCACCGTGGTGGCTACCCACGCCGACCGCCGCCGCCTCTTCGAGACCGCCGGTCATCGCATCGTCGAACTGGCCAAGCGCTACTACGAGGGGGAGGAGGCGCACCTGCTGCCCCGGGCCATCGGCGCCAAGGCGGCATTCAAGAATGCCATGACCCTGGATATCGCCATGGGCGGCTCCACCAATACCATCCTGCACCTGCTGGCCGCCGCCCAGGAGGCCGGGGTCGATTTCGACATGACCGATATCGACCGTCTCTCCCGGGAGGTGCCCCAGCTCTGCAAGGTGGCCCCCAACACCCAGAAGTACCATATCGAGGACGTGCACCGGGCCGGCGGCATCATGGCGATCCTCGGCGAGCTGGACCGCGCCGGCGTGCTCGATACCCGGGTGCCCACCGTCTACGGCGACTCCCTGAAGGCCGCCCTGGACGAGTGGGACATCATGCGCAACCCCAGCTCCGAGGTGGTGGAGTTCTACCGGGCCGGCCCCGGTGGCGTGCCCACCCAGGTAGCCTTCTCCCAGAGCGCCCGCTGGCCGAGCCTCGACGGTGACCGTGCCACCGGCTGCATCCGCGACCTGGAACACGCCTTCTCCCGGGAGGGCGGCCTGGCGGTGCTCAAGGGCAATATCGCCGTGGACGGCTGCGTGGTGAAGACCGCCGGGGTCGACGACTCCATCCTGGTCTTCGAGGGCCCGGCCCATGTGGTGGAGTCCCAGGACCAGGCGGTGGCGCATATCCTCGAAGGCAAGGTGAAGGAGGGCGACGTCGTCGTCATCCGCTACGAGGGCCCCAAGGGCGGCCCGGGCATGCAGGAGATGCTCTACCCGACCAGCTACCTGAAGTCCAAGGGGCTCGGCAAGGCGTGTGCGCTGCTCACCGACGGGCGCTTCTCCGGTGGCACTTCCGGGCTCTCCATCGGCCACGTCTCCCCCGAGGCGGCGGCGGGTGGCGCCATCGGCCTGGTGGAGCAGGGCGATATCATCCGCATCGATATCCCCAACCGCAGCATCGACGTCAAGCTCTCCGACGAGGCGCTGGCATCGCGCCGGGCGGCGATGGAGGCCAAGGGCAGTGAGGCCTGGAAGCCGAGCATCCAGCGTGACCGCAAGGTCTCCGCGGCGCTCAAGGCCTATGCGCTGCTGGCCACCTCCGCCGACAAGGGCGCGGTACGCGATCTCTCCAAGCTGGATTGATCCGCCCGACGAAAAAAGACCCGCGCCTCGGCGCGGGTCTTGCGATTCGGGACTCGCTCGGAATCAGGCGGCGCGATCCAGGGGCGCCTCGGGGGCCCGGTTCTCGGCCTCGGCCTGCCATTCGCACTCGATGGCGTACCAGAACTCCATCGCTTCCAGGCTTTCCAGTTCACAGCACATCGTTATCCTCCTTGCCTTGGATGAATGAGCCAGCGCCATTCAGTATGGGTGACTCCCGGGCGGGGTGGATGACCATTCTTTGATCCTTTTATGATATCGATCACGCAAGCGGCGATAAGCCGCCGACGGGAGGAGCATTTATGACTGAAACGATACAGGTCGGCCTGGTGGGCTATGGCTTCGCCAGCCAGGTCTTCCATGCCCCATTGATTCAGGCCACGCCGGGTCTGACCCTGGCCGCGGTGGCCACGAGCGACGCTGCCAAGGTGAATGCGGCCCTGCCCGCGGTGGCGGTGGAGGCCGATCCCGAGGCGCTGTTCGCCCGCAAGGAGATCGACCTGGTGGTGATTCCGACCCCCAACGAGACCCACTATCCCCTGGCGCGGGCCGCCCTGGAGGCGGGCAAGCACGTGGTGGTGGACAAGCCCTTTACCCTGGACCTGGCCGAGGCCCGGGCCCTCGAGGCCCTGGCGGAGGCACAGGGCAAGAGCCTGTCGGTATTCCATAATCGCCGCTGGGACAGCGACTTCCTGACCCTCGAGGCGCTGCTGGCGGACGAGACGCTGGGCCGGGTCACCCGGGTGGAGTCGCGCTTCGACCGTTTCCGTCCCGAGGTGCGTGACCGCTGGCGGGAGTCGCCGCGCCCCGGCGGCGGCATCTGGTACGACCTGGGGCCGCACCTGCTGGATCAGGCCCTGGTGCTCTTCGGCAAGCCCAGGGCGATCCTCCTCGACCTGGCGTCACGCCGCGACGGCGCCCGGGTCGATGACGAGTTCACCGCCCTGCTCGACTACGAGGGGCTCAGCGTGGAGCTCAAGGCGGGCACCCTGGTGGCGGAGGAGACGCCGCGCTGGCGGGTGCATGGCACCCGGGGCAGCTACGTGAAGTTTGGTCTCGACCCCCAGGAGGAGCGTCTCAAGGCCGGTGACTCGCCGAGCCCCGGCTGGGGGCAGGATGCGCCGGGGCGGCTCTGCCTGGCGGCGGAGGCGGGCGGCCTGGTCTCCCGGGAGCACCCCAGCCTGCCGGGAGACTACCTCGCCTACTACCAGGGGGTGACCGCGGCGCTGCGCGGAGAGGGCCCCATGCCGGTCAGCGGGGAGGAGGCCATCGCGGTGATGGCGTTGCTGGAGGCGGGGCTGACCAGCCATCGCCAGCGGCGCTGGGTCAGCCTCTAGGTTAGCCTGCCGATGCCGATGCCGATGCCGATGCCGAGGCTCGGGGCGCCCCTTAGCGATTCGATGGTCGCGGCAGTCGAGAGTCGATCTACCAGGTAAGCGGGTGGGTTTGCTCGGCGCGCAGCCGGTCCCGGGCGATATAGAGGGCGGCGATGGCCCGGGCCTCGTGGAAGTCCTCCCGGGCCAGCAGCGCCGGCAATTCGTCGAGGGCGTGGGTCTCGACGATCAGCGGCTCCGGCTCGTCGCCGGGCAGGCGTTGCGGATAGAGGTCGCTGGCCAGCATCACCTGCATGCGGTGGCGCATGTAGTTGGGGGCCAGGGAGAGCTCCACCAGCGGCTCGATATTGTTGGCGCCGAAGCCGCACTCCTCCATCAGCTCGCGGTTGGCGGCGGTGACGATATCCTCGCCCGGGTCCACCAGCCCCTTGGGCAGGGTCAGCACATAGTCCTCGAAGCCGGCGGCGTACTCGCGGATCAAGAGCACATGTTCCGGGTCGGGCATGGCGACGATCATCACCGCCCCCTGGTCGCTGCCCATCAGGCGCTCGAAGTGGCGCTCCTCGCCGTTGCTGAAGCGCAGCTCCAGCTCCTCGACCCGGAACAGTCGGCTGCGGGTGACTTCGCGCTGGGAGAGGATGCGGGGCTTGCTGGGGTACATGGAGACTCCGTGGGGGCGATGCGTGGGGCGGGGGGATTTTGTACAATAACATCCTATATCCGAGCGTGGAGCCCAAGGCCAATGATCGATTGGCAAGCCATCGATACCGTCCTGCTCGACATGGACGGCACCCTGCTGGACCTGCATTTCGACAGCCACTTCTGGCTGGAGCACCTGCCGCGCCGCTACGGGGAGCTGCACCGTCTGGACGAGGCCAGCCAGCACCAGCTGCGCGAGCGGATCATCGGCGAGCAGGGCACCCTCAACTGGTACAGCCTGGCCTACTGGAGCCGTGAGCTGGGGGTCGATATCGTCGCCCTCAAGCGCGAGGTGCAGCACCTGATCGGCCTGCGCGGCGATGCCCTGGATTTCCTCAAGTGGCTCAAGCAGGCCCACCCCCGGGTGGTGCTGGCCACCAATGCCGACCGCGAAAGCCTCGAACTCAAGCTGCCGCTGACCGGCCTGGAGGAGTACCTGGATGCCATCGTCTCCTCGGCGGATCTCGGCGTGCCCAAGGAGGCCCAGGAGTTCTGGTTCGAACTCCAGGAAGTGGAGCCCTTCGATCCGGCCCGCACCCTCTTTATCGACGACAACCCCATGGTGCTGGAGAGCGCCCGGGAGTTCGGCATTCGTCACCTGCTGGGCATCAAGCAGCCCGACAGCCGCAAGCCGGAGCGCGAGCTGGAGGAGTTTATCGCCCTGGATCGCTTCGCCACTATCCTGCCCGCTGAGCGCCCGCCGCAGGCATAAGGAGGCCCCATGGACAGCGTAAGACTCGACAAGTGGCTCTGGGCGGCGCGTTTCTTCAAGACCCGCGCCCTGGCCAAGAAGGCCATCGAAGGGGGCAAGGTGCACTACAACGGCGACCGGGCCAAGACCAGCAAGAGCGTGGAGGTCGGTGCCCTGATTCGCGTGCCCCAGGGCTGGGATGCCTGGGAAGTGGAGGTGCTGGCGCTCTCCGACCAGCGCCGCGGTGCCCCCGAGGCGCGCGCCCTCTATCGCGAGACCGCCGAGAGCGAGGCGCGTCGCGAGCGGGAGGCCGAGGCCCGGCGCCTGACCAACCAGGCCATGCAGCACCCCCTCAAGCGCCCCGACAAGAAGCAGCGCCGGGATATTCGACGTTTCAAGGACCACCCCCCATCATGACCGATCAGATTCAGCGTTTTCTCTTCGACGATACCCAGGTGCGTGGCGAGATCGTCTCCCTGGAGGCGGCCTATGCCGAGGTGCTCGACAAGCAGGCCTACCCGGCGCCGGTGCGGCGTCTGCTGGGCGAGATGCTGGCGGCGGTGGCCCTGCTCACCGATACCGTCAAGCTCGATGGCACCCTGAGCCTGGAGGTGCGTGGCCAGGGCGCCCTGGCCCTGCTGATGGCGGAGTCCAACCCCGGCGGCGAGCTGCGCGCCATCGCCCGCCTGGCCGATGGGGCCGACCTGCCCGACGCGGCCGCCGGTTTCCGCGAACTGCTGGGTGAGGGGCATATCGTCATCACCCTGGACCCCCGGGAGGGGCGTCGCTACCAGGGCATCGTCGAACTCAAGGAGGCCAGCCTGGCGGCCTGTCTGGAGGCCTATTTCGCCCAGTCGGAGCAACTGCCCACCCGGCTGTGGCTGGCCGCCGATGGCCAGCAGGCCGCTGGCCTGCTGCTGCAGCAACTGCCCGACGACGGTCGCCCCCACGACCCCGATGCCTGGGAGCGTACCGTGCACCTGGCCGATACGGTGCGTGACGAGGAGTTGCTGGGCCTCGCGCAGCATGAGCTGCTGCACCGCCTCTATCACGAGGAGACGGTGCGGGTCTTCGAGCCCAAGGCACTGCGCTTCGGCTGCACCTGTTCCCGGGAGCGGATCGCCCAGTCGCTGCTCTCCCTGGGGGCCGAGGAGCTGCGCGAGATCGTCGCCGAACAACAGGCCATCGAGACCGAGTGCCACTTCTGTCATACCCGCTACCGCTTCGGCGCCGCCGAGGTGGAAGGGTTGATCGAGGCACCCGATGCACCGCCGCCCACGGTGCATTGAGCGCGAGCTTTTCCGATCCACGATCACCGCCCTCCGCGGCCTTCTGGCGGGCGGTGTTTTAAATGCGAATAACGGTCGATATGTAGTAGTAAAACTACATGAAATTCGGCGAATGAGAGCCTTTGTCCACGCATCAGTTTTTGTCATAATGAGTCCCCTTTACAGGCGGCCCGGCACGAAATAGAGGCGCTCCAGCGTCCAGGGTGCCGGGCAGGCAGCCCACCTGTCGTTGCTACGACCCACGAGAGAGAATAGGCCGCATGGCCCAGGACACCGACATGACCACCACCCAAGCCGCAAGCGCCGTATCGTCCGCCACCCCCCGCGTCTTCACCAACCTGAGCAGTGCCGAGCTGATCGAGCAGGCCCTGCGGCGCGGCGAGGGGCAGCTGGCCGACAATGGCGCCCTGGTCGTCAAGACGGGGGAGCGCACCGGGCGCTCGCCGGCGGATCGCTTTATCGTCGAGGAGGCGTCCACCCGCGACCAGATCGAGTGGGGCAGCGTCAACCGTCCCTTCGATGCCGACAAGTTCGAGGCGCTGTGGACCCGCGTCGAGGCCTACCTGGGTGAGCGCGAGCACTATCTCTCCGAGGTGCATGTGGGGGCGGACCCCCAGCACTACCTGCCGGTGCGCATGCACACCGAGACCGCCTGGCAGAACCTCTTCGGTCGCACCATGTTCGTGCGTCCCGAGGCCTACAACCCGGCGCGTCGTGACGAGTGGACCATCCTCAACGCCGCCAACTTCGTCTGCGAGCCGCAGCGTGACGGCACCCGCACCGAGGCCTGCGTGATTCTCGACTTCGCCGGGCGTCGGGTGCTGATCGCCGGCATGCGTTACGCCGGCGAGATGAAGAAGGCCATGTTCACCGTGCAGAACTTCCTGCTGCCGGCCTCCGATGTCCTGCCCATGCACTGCTCCGCCAACGTTGGCGAAGACGGTCAGACCTGCCTCTTCTTCGGCCTCTCCGGTACCGGCAAGACCACCCTCTCCGCCGACCCGGCGCGCTTCTTGATCGGCGACGACGAGCATGGCTGGGGCGAGGGCACGGTGTTCAATATCGAGGGCGGCTGCTACGCCAAGTGCATCGACCTCTCCGAGAAGAACGAGCCGGTGATCTGGCGCGCCATCAAGTTCGGCGCCGTGCTGGAGAACGTGGTCCTGGACGACCGCCGCAGCCCTGACTACGCCGATGACAGCCTGACCCAGAACTCCCGGGCCGCTTACCCGCTGGAGCATATCGACAAGCGGGTGCCCGAGAACCGTGCCGGCGAGCCCAATGCCATCATCTTCCTGACCTGCGACATGAGCGGCGTGCTGCCGCCGGTCTCGGTGCTCTCCGAAGAGGCTGCCGCCTACCACTTCCTCTCCGGCTACACCGCCAAGGTGGGCTCCACCGAGATGGGCTCCTCCGCTGGCCTCGAGGCGACCTTCTCCACCTGCTTCGGCGCCCCCTTCTTCCCGCGCCCGGCCCGCGAGTACGCCGACCTGCTGATCAAGCGGGTCAAGGCCAACGACGCCCGCGTCTACCTGGTCAACACCGGCTGGACCGGTGGCGCCTACGGCCAGGGCGGCTCGCGCTTCAGCATTCCCACCACCCGCGCCATCATCAGCGCCATCCAGTCCGGCGCCCTGCGCGACGTGGAGACCCGGCGCATCGATGGCCTCAACCTGGAGGTGCCGGTGGCGGTGCCCGGCGTCGACACCCAGCTGCTCGACCCGCGCCAGACCTGGGACGACCAGGCCGCCTACCAGGCGCAGATGCAGGCGCTGGTAGCCAAGTTCGTGGCCAACTTCGAGAAGTTCGCCGGCGTCGATCCGGCGATCATCGCCGCCGGCCCGCAGCAGGGCTAAGCGCGCCGCAATCAGAGGTCGAACCTCGGTCCTGAGGCCGGGGTCATAAACGGGGAGGGCGCCAGCCTTCCCCGTTTTGTTATGCATCCGTACCGGGGTCTCCCGCGTATCCTGGTTACCTTGTCGAAGGAGAGGCACCATGAAACGACGTCATTTTCTGGGCTTCCTGGGCACCGGTGGCCTGGTGGGTCTCTTTCCCGCCCTGGCCAACGCCCGGCCGCGCCTCGATCTCTCGGCCTCGCCGGACATCGCGCCCCTCGAGCTCGGCGAGGCCGAGTGGCGGGAGCGGTTGAGCCCCGAGCAATTCGAGATCCTCCGCGACCACGGCACCGAGCCGGCCTACTCCAGCCCCCTCGATGACGAGTGGCGCGAGGGGGAATACCGCTGTGCCGGCTGCGACCTGCTGCTCTTTACCAGCGCCATGAAGTACGACTCCGGTACCGGCTGGCCGAGCTTCTTCGAGCACGTGGAGGGGCACCTGCTGACCCAGGTGGACTACAAGCTGATCTGGCCGCGCACCGAGTACCACTGCGCCCGCTGCAAGGGGCACCAGGGCCATGTCTTCTCTGACGGTCCCGAGCCCACCGGCCTGCGCTGGTGCAATAACGGCCTGGCATTGCGCTTCGTTCCCGCCGCGGCCGCATAGGTCGGATAAGTCGAAGGCGCCTCCGACGAGATGCGCCTCGCCGTGGGCGCGCCAATCCGCCCTACGTCGACTCCGCCGACCGGGGCAGACGCATAGGGCCGTCGTCGTGAAGGTAGTTTCCTAACGATCCCGGCGGCAAGGCTCCCGACTCGGGCGCCATTATGATACCTTGACGCGATCTTTCGCCGCTGGAACGTCAAGGATTTCATGGACGCACACGCCAAGATCATCGCCCGCCTCGCCGAGGAACTCGCGGTCCGCCCCCAGCAGGTGGCGGCCACCGTGGAACTGCTCGACGGCGGCGCCACCGTGCCCTTTATCGCCCGCTACCGCAAGGAAGTGACCGGGGCCCTGGACGATACCCAGCTGCGTGACCTGGAGGAGCGCCTGCGCTACCTGCGCGAGCTGGAGGAGCGCCGCGAGGCGGTGCTGGCCGCCATCGACGAGCAGGGCAAGCTCACCGACGAGCTGGCCGGCTTGATCCGTGCCGCCGACACCAAGCAGCGCCTGGAAGACCTCTACCTGCCCTACCGCAAGAAGCGCCGCACCAAGGCGCAGATCGCCCGGGAAGCGGGCCTCGAGCCCCTCGCCGATGCCCTGCTGGCCAACCCCGAGCTCGACCCCCAAATCGAGGCCGCCCGCTATCTTCGCCCAGCGGAAGGTGAGACGCCGGCCATCGAGGACGCCAAGGCGGCGCTCGATGGCGCCAAGCAGATCCTCATGGAGCGCTTCGCCGAGGACGCCGAGCTGGTCGGTCGGCTGCGCGAGCGGCTCTGGCAGGAGGGGCTGCTCAGCGCCCGGGTGCTCGAGGGCAAGGAGCGCGAGGGCGCCAAGTTCTCCGACTACTTCGAGCATGACGAGCCCCTGGCCCGGGTGCCCTCCCACCGCGCCCTGGCCATGTTCCGTGGCCGCAACGAGGGGGTGCTGAGCCTGGCCCTCAAGCTGCCCGGCGAGGACGAGGCGCCGCTGCATCCGGCCCAGGTGGCCATCGCCCGGCATTTCGAGATTCGCGATGAGGGCCGTGCCGCCGACAAGTGGCTCGCCGAGGTGGTGCGCTGGACCTGGCGGGTCAAGCTCTACACCCACCTGGAGACCGAGCTGATGGGCCGGCTGCGCGAGCGCGCCGAGCTGGCCGCCATCGAGGTCTTCGCCGCCAACCTCAAGGACCTGCTGCTGGCCGCTCCGGCGGGCCCCAAGGCGACCCTGGCCATCGACCCGGGCCTGCGCACCGGCTGCAAGGTGGCGGTGGTGGATGCCACCGGCCAGTTCCTCGAACAGGCCACCATCTTCCCCCATGCCCCCCGCAACGCCTGGGATGCCTCCCTCGCCGAGCTGGCCAGGCTGGTGGAGAAGCATGACGTCGAGCTGATCGCCGTGGGCAACGGCACCGCCAGCCGCGAGACCGACAAGCTGGCCGGCGAGCTGGTCAAGCGCCTGAGCGGGCGTCGCCTGGCCAAGGTGATGGTCAGCGAGGCCGGCGCCTCGGTCTACTCCGCCTCGGAGTATGCCTCCCGGGAGCTGCCCGACCTGGATGTCACCATCCGCGGTGCCGTCTCCATCGCCCGGCGCCTGCAGGACCCGCTGGCCGAGCTGGTCAAGATCGAGCCCAAGTCGATCGGCGTGGGCCAGTACCAGCACGACGTCTCCCAGTTGCAGCTCTCCAAGAGCCTGGAGGCGGTGATCGAGGACTGCGTCAACGCCGTGGGGGTGGACCTCAACACCGCCTCCAGTGCCCTGCTGGCGCGAGTGGCGGGCCTCAACCCGGCGCTCGCCGAGAATATCGTCGCCCGCCGCAACGCCGAGGGCGCCTTCGCCAGCCGCCAGCAGCTCCTCGACGTCAGCCGCCTGGGACCCAAGACCTTCGAGCAGTGCGCCGGCTTCCTGCGCATCATGAACGGCGACAACCCCCTGGATGGTAGCGCCGTCCACCCGGAGGCCTACCCCCTGGTGGAGCGCATCGCCCAGCGCAGCGCCCGCCAGGTGGCCAGCCTGATCGGCGACAGTGCCACCCTCAAGTCGCTCAAGCCCGCCGACTTCGCCGACGAACGCTTCGGGGTGCCCACGGTGAGCGACATCCTCAAGGAGCTGGACAAGCCGGGCCGCGACCCGCGTCCCGAGTTCAAGGCCGCCGAGTTCCGCGAGGGGGTCGAGACCCTCAAGGACCTGGAGCCGGGGATGATCCTCGAGGGCAGCGTCACCAACGTGACCCACTTCGGTGCCTTCGTCGATATCGGCGTCCATCAGGACGGCCTGGTGCATATCTCGGCGCTCTCCGACAAGTTCGTCGAGGATCCGCGCTCGGTGGTCAAGGCCGGCGATATCGTCAAGGTCAAGGTGATGAGCGTGGACCTGGAGCGCGCCCGTATCGGCCTCTCCATGCGTCTCGACGACCAGCCCGGCGAGGACAACAGCCAGGCGCCGCGCCGCGGCGGCGAGCGCCCGGCCGGCAAGGGGTATGGCGGCAAGGGGCGCGGCGGCAAGCCGCAGCGCCAGTCGAGCGGCGGCGATAGCCAGCCGATGGGTGCCCTGGGGGCGGCCCTGCTGAAGGCCCGCGACAAGGGCTAAGCTGAGCTCAGGGCACCAGGGCTATCACAGCGCTTGCCAACGATATTCGAGGCGGCTCGGCCGCCTCCCATGACATGGGGTGTTGATCTTGTCCGAGCAACTCAAAACCGTCATCGGACGGCTCAAGGGACCGGCCCGCCAGGGGCTGATCGGGCGCATTCGCCGGGGCATCGAGAAGGAGGGGCTGCGGGTCGAGGGCGACGGGCGCATCGCCCAGACGCCGCACCCGCGGGGCCTGGGGTCCAAGCTGACCCATCCGCACATCACCACCGACTACTCCGAGGCGCTCTTGGAGTACATCACGCCGGTCACCTGTCGCCCCGAGGATGCCCTGGACTTCCTGGCCGACCTGCACCGCTTCAGCTATCGCGAGCTCGGCGACGAGCTGATCTGGCCGGCCAGCATGCCCTCGCGGCTGGCGGGCAATGCCAGCATTCCCATCGCCGACTACGGGCACTCCAATGTGGGCACCATGAAGCACGTCTACCGCAAGGGACTGGACGTGCGCTACGGGCGCATCATGCAGGCGATCGCCGGGGTGCACTACAACCTCTCTTTCCCCGATACCCTCTGGCAGCAGCTGCAGGCGATCGACGGCGCCGAGGGGCAGGCCCTGAGCGACTACCGCTCCAGCCGCTATTTCGGGCTGATTCGCCAGTTCCGTCGCCACAGCTGGCTGCTGATGTACCTGTTCGGCGCCTCGCCGGCCTTCGATAAGAGCTTCCTCGATGGCCGCGAGGCCCCGCAGGAACTGGGGCTGCGCCGCCACGGCGAGGCGACGCTGCTCTCGCCCTATGCCACCAGCCTGCGCATGTCCGGCCTCGGCTATCAGAACAAGGTGCAGGCGCAGTTGAAGATCTGTTTCAATTCCCTCTCCAACTACGTGGGCACCCTGCGCCACGCCATCGCCACCCCCTGGCCCGCCTATGAGGCCCTGGGCGTCAAGACGGGGGAGGGCTGGCAGCAGCTCAATGCCAATATCCTGCAGATCGAGAACGAGTACTACAGCGATATCCGCCCCAAGCGGGTCGCTCGTCAGGACGAGACTCCCAGCCAGGCCCTGGAGGCCCGCGGCGTCGAATATATCGAGATCCGTTGCCTGGACCTCAATCCCTTCCTGCCGCTGGGCATCGACGCCACCCAGATGCGCTTCCTCGACACCTTCATGCTCTGGTGCCTGCTCTCCGAGAGCCCCTGGATCGACGATGCCGAGTGCGACCACCTGGACGACAATCGCCGCCTGGTCGTGGAGCGCGGCCGCGACCCCGAGGCGCGACTCTACCTCGATGGCGTGGAGCGTCAGTTGGCGGAGTGTGCCGAGGCGATCTTCGCCGAACTGGGCCAGGTGGCCGAGTTGCTCGATGCCCAGGAGGGCGGCTCGCCCCATGCCGAGGCCCTGGAGGCCCTGGCGCCGCGGCTGCGAGACTCCGCCCAGACCCCGGCGGGACAACTGCTGAGCCTGCTCGAGGCGAGCGGCGACGACTTCGTCGAGGCGACCCTGGCGCTGGCCCGGGAGCAGGCGGCTCAATGGCGTGACGAGGCCATGGACCCGGCCCGGGAGGCGCTCTTCACCGAGCTCGGCGAGACTTCCCATCGCCAGCAGCGGGAGCTCGAGGCCGCCGATGATGGCTCCTTCGATGACTTCCTGGGGCGCTACTTCGCCCTGGCCCGTGAACCCCGCGGTACCCCCGTGGTCTGACCCTGCGTTTGCCCCCTCGCGTGGAGGGGGCGCCGACCCAGTAAAGGAATCCTGAGCCGATGATGGCGACCCTTGCGACCTGGAGTCCCCGCCGCTGGAGCCTGGCGGGGCTCGCGTTCTGTGTGTTGATGCTGGCGGTGGCCCTGGGGCTGGAGCACCTGGCCGGCCTGGCACCCTGCCCGCTATGTATCTTCCAGCGCGTGGCGGTGCTGGCCGTGGCCCTGGTGCTGGCCGCCGCGGCGCTTCATAACCCCGCCGGCCGCGGCGGCCGGCTCGCCTATGGCGGCCTGGGTTTGCTGGCGGTGCTGGGGGGCATCGGGGTGGCCTGGCGCCATCTCTGGTTGCAGTCGCTGCCGGCGGACCAGGTGCCCAGCTGCGGCCCCGGCCTCGACTATATGATGGAGGTGCTGCCCTTCCAGGAGGTGCTGGCCATGGTGCTCTCCGGCTCCGGGGAGTGCGCCGAGATCGACTTCCTGTGGTGGGGGATCTCCCTGCCGGGCTGGACCCTGATCGGTTTCCTGGTGTTGGCCCTGGCGCCCCTGGGGCTGCTGTGGCGCGGCCTTCGGAGCGATTGACTCGACCACAAACGAGCGTTGGTTGATGGTGTTCACGCCGGGGCATTGACACTCGCCTCGACTCGGGTGAGTCTGGATGGCGAGCCGAGAGTCGCGAGGGAAGAGCCATGCTGGAAGAGTGCAAGACGGCCCTGGAGCGCTGGGGCGGGGTACACCGACTGATCGATCGCTGGCTGGATCAGCGCCGCGAGCTGCTGGTCACCTTCATGGACCTCAAGGAGGCCTGTGACGCCGAGCTGGACGCGGTGGAGAAGAGTCAGATCGATGCCTTCAGCGAGCTGCTGATGGACTATATCAGCGCCGGCCACTTCGAGATCTACCCCCAGTTGCGCGAGGAGGCCAGGGCCTTCCACGACCACGACGCCCTGGCCCTGGCCGACAAGCTGCTGCAGCGCCTGGAGCTGTCCACCGAGCTGGTGCTGGCCTTCGATGAAGACTACTCTACCCCGAGTCGCTGCCAGCACTACCTGTCCCGGCTGCCGGCCTGGCTCGACCGCCTGGCCAAGGGGCTCGGCGAACGCTTCTCCCTGGAAGATCAGCTGATCGAGCGGCTGCATGCCGCCCACTCGCCGCCGCCGGCCTCCCAGGCCGCGGCTCGGCTCTCGCCTTGAGCCACCGCTCGCCGCTCCGACTCGCCCGCTGATAACGACGACGCCCCGACCAAATGGTCGGGGCGTCGTCATGATGCGAGGCGGTTCGGTCTACATCAGGGAGTGGGCCTCGGGGCGCTCCAGGTCGGTAAGGGGGATCTCGCCGGTGAGCAGGTCGCGCTCGAAGGCCTCCTTGTCGACATTGAAGCCGAGGAACTCCTGGGCCAGGTACATATCCTTCTCGGCGTTGCCCAGGCAGCTGGTGCCGCCGGGGGAGGGCGTCATATTGAAGACGATGCCGGTACCCGGGTTGATCTTCGCCTCGCCCATCACCAGCTTCTGCTTCTCCTTGTCGATCAGCTGCGGGCGCACCCCGCCGAAGCCCTTGGCGAAGGTCACGTCCTGGACGGTGAGGCTGGGCACGATCTTCTTGATGTCCTTGAGGAAGAGGCGCTCGCGCAGCACCGGCACCTCGAACAGGAAGTTCTTGAAGATATAGCGGCGGATATCGCGCACCTTCATCAGGTCCCAGAGGGCCTTGACGACGTTGCGGTCCAGGCGCAGCACCTTGAGGAACTCGAAGAAGGTCTTGCCGTTGTAGCGCTCCAGCAGGGGCAGCATCAGGGCCGTCGGGCCGAAGCGGGTCTTGCCTTCCACCAGCACGTCCGGGTCGCCGTGCACCGCGGCGAAGGGCAGGTTCTCGTTCTGCACGGTGTAGACCTTGCCGTTGAGCACCTGGGGCGTGAAGTAGAAGGAGCCGGCCATGGGCAGGCAGGACTTGTCCAGGCCGTACCCCATCTTGTGGGCGAACAGCAGGGAGTGACCGCCGGCGCTGACCACCACGTAACGAGCGGTGAGGGTGCCCTTGTTGGGGGTCTTGACCCGGAACAGCTTGTCCTCGCCCTGGGTGATCGACTCCACCGCGGTGGAGAGATGCACGTCGCAGGTCGCGCCCTTTTCCTGGGCGCTCTGCTGGGCCTGTTCCACGAAGGCCTCGGAGAGGGTGGTGTAGTTCACCGCGGTGTATTCGTCGGTGGAACCCATGGCCACGATGGGTTCCTCCGGGCGGCGTCCCTCCACCAGCTTGGGCTCCAGCTCGGCGATGTCATCCCGCTCCAGCAGACGCATCTTGGGGAAGAGAGCCTGGAACTTGGTGAAGCGCTGGCGCAGGAAGTCGCACTCGCTCTCGCCCACCCCCAGCACCATCTTCGGGTATTGGTAGACGATCTTGTCGCGCTGCTCGGGGGCCAGCTTGGTGGCGAAGTTGACCACCATGCCCGCGGTGCGCTTGGTGACCTTGGCCTTCTCGAGGGTGTAGTTGGTCTCGATATCGCCACAGTGGATCGTCTGGCTGTTGTTGCGGCCATGGGAGTTGACGATGGCCACATGGTCATACTTCTCGACCAGGCCCAGGGCCTTGAGGTCGGTATAGCGCGCCAGCTCGTAGAGGAGGGCGGTGCCGGAGACGCCGCCACCCACGATCAGAACGTCATAGGTCGGTGTGGACATGGGAGGTTCTCGCTTGCCTGGTGCGGGAGTCACCCTCCAGGGATTGCCCGGAGGCCCTGGCCTGCCGCCTAGGTTGGCCATCGGCAGGCTCGACGAATCGATGCAGGCATTATAGCCATTCTGGCGGCAAAGAGAATCCATGCCAAAGCTAGACTTTATGGGTGTGGTGGCGGGCATAAGGAATAGCTTTGGCTGGGTTTATTGGTTTTTATCTATAAATAACAATTACTTGAGCTGTTTTCTTTGGTGGGCCAGGGTTTGTGCGGTGCAATATAAAACTTTTGTATGGGGTATGCCTGATGATGGCTATCGGCGTGATCCCGGGGCGCCGGCTCCCCCCATCGGGGGATCTCTGCCATAATCGGGGGCTTTTCGACCACCAACCGCGGCGCCTGAGGCGCCGACTGAGAGGGGAACGCAGTGAGCCTGGCCATCTTCGACCTCGACAACACCCTGCTGAGCATCGACAGCGACCATGCCTGGGGCGAATTTCTGCTGGAGCAGGGGGCGGTGGATCCGGTCAGCTACCGCGAGGCCAACGACCGTTTCCTGCGTGACTACGAGAACGGCACCCTGGATATGGCGGCCTTTCTCGAAGTGGCCCTCAAGCCCCTGGCCGAGAACACCCCGGAGCAGCTGGCGGCCTGGCATCAGCAGTTCATGGCCAGCAAGATCGAGCCACATATCCTGCCCAAGGGCGAGGAGCTGCTGGCCCGCCATCGCTCCCGGGGCGACACCCTGCTGATCATCACCGCCACCAACCGCTTTATTACCGGCCCCATCGCCGAGCGGCTGGGGGTGGATGAGCTGATCGCCGTGGAGCCGGAGGTGCTCGACGGCCGTTATACCGGCAAGGTGTCCGGCGTACCCAGCTATCGCGAGGGCAAGGTGGTGCGCCTGGAGGCCTGGCTCGAGGACAAGGAGTTCGGCCTCGAGGATGCGTGGTTCTACAGCGATTCGCACAACGACCTGCCGCTGCTGGAGAAGGTCGAACACCCGGTGGCGGTGGACCCGGACGAGACCCTGCGCACCGAGGCGGAGCGTCGCGGCTGGCGGATTATCAGCCTGCGGGAGTGATGGCCGCCGGGTTCTACCGGCTCTCTAGTCGGCCACAACGACCGGCTTCCTCCATCCCTATTCGACGGGCCGCCATTCCGGCGGCCCGCGTCTTTCGTGGCTTTCCGGCGATCGCCGAGGCGGGCCGGAGTCCCCGGGTGTTTCGTCGAGGCGACCACCCCTTGCGCCGCCCGTAAATGCCTTATTGATGCGCTTTCCGGCTTTGTGGAAGAATGGCTGCCATAGTGAATTCATAAGGTGATGTCCGTGATCGACGCTGACGGCTTTCGGCCCAACGTTGGCATTATCATTGTCAACCGCCAGTGCCAGCTGCTTTGGGCGCGTCGGGTAGGACAGAATGCGTGGCAGTTTCCCCAGGGAGGCATCAAGGCAAACGAGACTCCGCAACAGGCCCTGTATCGGGAACTGGAAGAGGAAATCGGCCTGACGGCGGCCGATGTCGAGGTGCTGGCCTGTACCCGAGGATGGCTGCGCTATCGCTTGCCACGACGCATGATACGAACGAACTCTCGGCCGGTATGCATTGGCCAGAAACAGAAGTGGTTCCTGCTGAAGATGCGCTGCCAGGAGAGCCGGATCTGCATGGATGGCACGCCCAAGCCGGAATTCGATGGCTGGCGTTGGGTCAGTTACTGGTATCCGTTGGGGCAGGTGGTGCCCTTCAAGCGGGAGGTGTATCGGCGGGCCCTGCGTGAACTGGCGCCGCGTGTCCAGCGCCTGGCCGTGATGGGCGACTAGTCGCGGAGGGGCTCGACCGAACCTCAACCATTTCAATCATTACAAGAAGATACGCTATGCTCGACGTCCTTCGCCGCATCGTTCAGGAGGTCAACGGGGCCCGCAGCCTGGAGGCGGCCCTGTCGACCATGGTGCGCCGTATCCGCAAGGCGATGCGTACCGATGTGTGCTCCTTCTACCTCTATGATGCGGAGCAGGAGTGCCTGGTGCTGATGGAGACCATCGGCCTGCGCACCCAGGCGGTGGGCCATGTGGCGCTGCGTCTGGGAGAGGGGTTGGTGGGGCTGGTCGGCCAGCGCGAGGAGCCTCTCAACCTGGAGGACGCGCCGGCCCACCCCGCCTATCGCTACTTCGAGGAGACCGGCGAGGAGCGTTTCTCCAGCTTCCTCGGCGTGCCCATCATTCACCAGCGCCGCATGCTCGGCGTGCTGGTGGTGCAGCAGCAGGACAAGCGTCGCTATGACGAGGGCGACGAGGCCTTCCTGGTCACCATGGCCGCCCAACTGGCCGGGGTGTTGGCCCATGCCCTGGTCACCGGCACCCTGAGTCGTCCCGCCCGGGCCGACGGCCAGGCGGTCTTCACCGGGGTGGCCGCCTCCCCGGGGATGGCCATCGGCGAGGCTCGGGTGATCATGCCCCCCGCCGACCTGGACAGCGTCCCCGACCTGATTCCCACCGATACCGAGTACGAGATCAAGCGCCTGCAGGACGCCATCTACCGGGTGCGCGACGAGATTCGCGCCACCGGCGAGCGCCTGGCCAGCCGCATCAGCGCCCAGGAGCTGGCGCTGTTCGAGGTCTACCAGCAGATGCTCAGCGACGCCGCCCTGGGCCAGGAGGTGGTCAAGCGCATTCGCGAGGGGCAGTGGGCCCCGGGGGCCCTGGCGGACGTGGTGCGCCGCCATGTGCAGTACCTGGAGCGGGTCGATGACGATTACCTGCGCGAGCGGGCCGCCGACGTGCGTGACCTGGGGCGCCGGGTCCTGGCCCACCTGCAGGAGGAGAGCCCCCAGACCCCGGACTCCTACCCCGCCCGGACCATCCTGGTGGGCGACGAGATCAGCGTGGCGAGCCTCGGGGAGGTGCCTCGGGAGAAGCTCGCCGGCCTGGTGGCGGTGCGCGGCTCGAGCACCTCCCATGTGGCGATCCTGGCGCGGGCCATGGGAATTCCCACCGTGCTGGGCATGGTCGATCTGCCGCTGCCGCGGCTCAATGGCAGCCCGGTGGTGCTGGACGGTCACCGCGGTCGGCTGATCGTGCGCCCCGGCAGCGAGATGCGCAGCCACTATCAGACCCTGATCGACGAGGAGCTGGCCCTGGCCGAGGTGCTGGAGCACGAGCAGGACCTGCCCAGCGAGACCCCGGATGGCCACGTCATGCCGCTAATGGTCAATACCGGCCTGGCGGTGGATGCGGTGGCCTCCCTCAAGCCGCGTATCAGCGGGGTGGGCCTCTATCGCACCGAAGTGCCCTTTATGATCACCGAGCGCTTCCCCGGCGAGCAGGAGCAGACCCGCCTCTATCGCGAGCAACTGGAGAGCTTCGCGCCCCTGCCGGTGGTGATGCGCACCCTGGATATCGGTGGCGACAAGGACCTGCCCTATTTTCCCATCGAGGAGGCCAACCCCTTCCTCGGCTGGCGGGGCATTCGTGTGACCCTGGACCACCCGGAAGTGCTGATGGTGCAGCTGCGGGCCATGCTGCGCGCCTCCCAGGGCCTCGATAACCTGCAGATCCTGCTGCCGATGATCACCAATGTGGACGAGGTGGACGATGCCCTGCGGCTGCTCGATCGGGCCCGGGACGAGCTGGCCGAGGAGGGCGTGGTGGTGCCGCGCCCACGGGTCGGGGTGATGATCGAGGTGCCGGCGACCCTCTATCAACTGGAGGCCCTGGCCCAGCGGGTCGATTTCTTCTCGGTGGGCAGCAACGACCTGACCCAGTACCTGCTGGCGGTGGATCGCAACAACCCTCGGGTCGCGGATCTCTATGATGCCTGCCATCCGGCAGTGCTGGCGGCCCTGGCGCGGCTGGCCGATGAGGCGGCGGCGCTGAACATGCCCACCTCGGTATGCGGTGAGCTGGCCGGCGACCCGGCCGGTGCTCTGCTGCTGATGGGCATGGGCTTCGTGGCGCTGTCCATGAATGCCCCCAGCCTGCCCCGGGTGCGGGCGGCCATCCGTCGTGTCTCCATGAAGGATGCCCAGGCCCTGGTGGCCGAGACCCTGACGCTGTCCAGCCCCGCCGAGGTGCGTAGCCTGCTCAACCAGCGCCTCGAAACCTGGCAGTTGACCCATCTGCTGCCCCCCAAGGATTGACCTCAAGTCCCGGGTGCGACGGCCGATACTCCTGAGTCAGGTGGCCAGCTGCAGGTCACGACGGCTCTCTCCCTCTGCCCGCCCGCCGGGCCCGAAGCGCCGCTCGGCGATTTCCATGCCACCGTCACGGTGCCAGCGCAGCCAGGTGGTGGCGCGGGTGCCGTAGGTCTCGCCGCGAATAAAGGCGGCGGAGAGGCGGCGTTCCAGCTCGCGACCGACGCCGGTATCGGGCAGCCGGGCATCGTCATATTCCCGGGGGGTGCCCATGGCGGCGAGGGCGCCGTCGGGCCAGGTGCCGGCGTCGAGGCTCTCGGCCAGCCCCTGTCGGGTCGCCAGCAGCTTGGGCCAGGGGGTGTCGAGGTCGGCATTGGAGAGACCGTGCAGGCCGGGGGTGACGCGCCTCAGGGTCAGCGCATGGCGGCTGCGGTGCAGGTGCCAGAGGCGCCGCCCCTCCGCCACCAGCAGGTTGAAGCCGGCATAGCGCCAGGCCTCGCCGGCGGCCAGCCGCCCCAGCCAGGCTTCCGGGTCGTCGCAGGTCAGGGCCTGGTGGACCAGTTCGCCACGGCTCGGCGCCCGCTGGGGAACCACCAGGGCCGGGTCGCGCACATTGGTCACCGTGGCCAGGCGGCCGCGGCGGTGCAGGGCCAACCAGGAGCCGCCGGCCCGAAGGTCGCGGCCGCCGATAACCTGCGGGGCGTCGGGCCAGTCGGCCAGGGGCGCGCTGGGGCGGTCATGAAATTCGTCCCGGTTGGCCACCAGGTGCAGCCAGTGGGGGGCATCGGGATGATGGGCGAGGGCGATTAGGCACATGCTTGCTACCTTATCCTCGGAGGCGATGGCGGGGAAGTCATGGTCGCAGGGATCCCGGCGCGACCATGACAGGCCGTGGCCTGGGCAGTAAACTCACTTCATCGGTGAATGACGACAGGGGTAGGGATGCGACTCGATTCTGGCAAGGGAGTGCTCTGGAAGCGACTGGTCTGGCCGGCGCTCTGGCCCTGCCTGGCGGCCGAGGCGGGGCTCGTCCTGTTATGCCTGCTGGCCTGGCTGATGGTCTGGCGGGCCGAGGGGGGGCTCGGCCTGCTGATGCTGACGGTGGGGGCCCTGCTGCTGGGCTCCGCCCTGGTCCTGGTGACCTTCCTGCTGCTCTTCCAGCGGCGCCTGCATCAATGGGAGCTGGGCTTCGAGGCGCCTTGCGATCAGCTCGAGCACCTGCTGCGGAACGTCTATAGCTCGCTGCCGTCGCGGCTGAAGAATCAGCGCCTGCTACCGGCACGAGACCCCGACGAGGGCATCGAATCGCGCCTGCATGGCCTTCTCGACACCCAGCAACGCCTGCTGGAGCGCCTCTCTCAGCGGCCGCAACTCGAGGCCATGCTGGAGTCCCTGGCCCACCCCGCCTTCCTTGCCCATGAGGGTACCCTGCTGGAGGTCAACCGCCCCCTGGAGCAGCTGCTCGGGCGCCCCCGGAGCGCCCTGGAGGGGCTGGAGCTGGGCTATGTGCTGCGTCATGCGGAAGGCGCCGAAACGGACTTGAGGGTGCGTCTGCCCCTGGCCAAGGAGGGGTGGCGCGAGTTTCGCCTGATCCGTCTGGAGGATGGCCAGGGGTTCAGCCTGGGGCTGCTGGAAGACCTGGATGAACAACGCCACAGCCTGGCCCAACTGACTCAGGCCCGGGATCGCGCCCGCCAGGAGGCCAGCCTGCAGGCGGGCTACCTCCAGCAGCTACAGCAGGAGCTGGTGCCGCTACTGGAGACGCTGGAGAACTACCGAGGCGAGATGGGCGAGGAGGGGAGTGCCCTCGAATCGCGGCTGCAGGGCCTCTCCGACCTCCTGGCCAGCCTGGTGGATGGCAGCCTGCCGCCCCCCGAAGCGACCCCGTCGCCGGTGGAGCCTCGCCCCCAGGTACTGATCGTCGATGACGGACCGGTCAATGTGATGCTGGCCCGCCAGGTGCTGGAGGGCGAGGGGCTGAGGGTGGTGACCGCCAGCGGCGGTGAGGAAGCCCTGGCGCTGCAGCGTGAGCAGCGCTTCGACTTGGTGTTGATGGATATCTATATGCCGGCCCCCGATGGCCTGGAGTCGAGTCGTCGCTGGCGCGAGCATGAGGCGCGGCGTGGCGAGCCGCCCAGCGTGCTGGTGGCGTTGACCGCCAATGCCAGCGAGGCGGATCGCCAGGGCTTCCGGGAAGCCGGCATGGACGATTATCTGGCCAAGCCCTACCGCCCCCACAGCCTGATCGAGCTGGTCCGCCGCTGGTTGCCGGCCAGCGTCCGCGAGCAGGGCTCGTGATCCTGACCGAGGCGGCTTCGGTCCGCCGCTCCGAACGGGGCCGGGGAACGATCCGCCGCCTCGGGAATCAATAGGCGTCGCTTGCCGGCGGCACCCTTGGGTATCCTCGTCACCGACAACGCCTTCTCTCCTCGATCTGCCATAGGATGTTGCATGCTGAACTATCCCGCCATCGATCCGGTGGCCATCTCCCTGGGCCCTCTGGCCATCCACTGGTATGGGCTGATGTATGTGGTCGGCTTCGTGGCCGCCTGGTGGCTGGGCTGTCGCCGCGCTTCCCGTCTGGGCCTGACGCGGGACGATATCGGTGACCTGCTCTTCTACGCCGCCCTGGGCGTGGTGCTCGGGGGGCGCCTGGGCTATGCGCTCTTCTATGGCATGGACCGGTGGCTGGAGAATCCGCTGTGGATCGTTCAGGTGTGGGACGGCGGCATGAGCTTCCACGGGGGGCTGATCGGCGTCCTGCTGGCGGCCTGGTTGTTCGCCCGCAAGAAAGGGCTCGCCTTCTTTACCCTGACCGACTTTATCGCTCCCCTGGTGCCCATCGGCCTGGGCGCCGGACGCATCGGCAACTTTATCAATGGCGAGCTGCCCGGCCGGGTCACGTCCCTGCCCTGGGGCATGCCCTTTCCCGGCATGGGGCCCGAGCCACGCCATCCCTCGGCCCTCTATGAGGCGCTGCTGGAGGGCCTGGTGCTGTTCGTGGTGCTGTGGTGGGTCTCCGCCCAACCCCGCGCCCGCGGGCTGATCTCGGGGCTCTTCCTCGCCCTCTATGGCCTCTTCCGCTTTAGCGTAGAGTTCGTGCGCCTGCCGGATGCGCATATCGGCTTTATCGCCTTCGGCTGGGTCACCATGGGCATGCTGCTGACGCTGCCGATGATCCTTGCCGGCGCGGCGCTGATGCTCTGGTCGCGGCGCCAGCCCACGCCCTGACCCCCTTTCAGGGGAGCTGGAAGCCGGAAGCTTGAAGCTGGAAGAAAACCCGGTGGCGTAAGGGCAGGGCGTCGAGCGATTTAGCCGACATGCCGACACCTCGAGAGCCTCCCTCCCCATGCGCCCCAAGCCAGGGAGGCATCTCCCAACGCTTCTCCAGCGTGTGTAGAATAGCGTCCACCACTTCTTGACCGTCGGAATCGCCGTGACCCCCGAGACCGCTTCGCAAGCCGCTGCCCTGGAGCAGCCCTACCTCGATCTGATGCGCCAGGTGCTCGACCAGGGCGTGGAGAAGCACGACCGTACCGGTGTCGGCACCCGTTCCCTGTTCGGCCACCAGATGCGTTTCGACCTGTCCCGCGGCTTCCCCCTGCTGACCACCAAGAAGCTCCACCTGCGCTCGATCATCCATGAGCTGTTGTGGTTCTTGGCCGGCGACACCAATATCGCCTACCTCAAGGAGCATGGGGTGCGCATCTGGGACGAGTGGGCGGATGCCAACGGCGAGCTGGGGCCGGTCTATGGCTACCAGTGGCGCAGCTGGCCCGACCCCCAGGGCGGCTCGGTGGACCAGATCGCCAGGGTCGTCGAACAGATTCGCCATAACCCCGACTCCCGACGGCTGATCGTCTCTGCCTGGAACCCGGCCCAGGTGGACGAGATGGCGCTGCCCCCCTGTCACGCCCTCTTCCAGTTCTACGTGGCCGAGGGGCGTCTCTCCTGTCAGCTCTATCAGCGCAGCGCCGATATCTTCCTGGGGGTCCCCTTCAATATCGCCAGTTACGCGCTACTGACCCAGATGGTGGCTCAGGTGTGTGGCCTGAAGCCGGGGGAGTTCATTCATACCCTGGGGGATGCCCACCTCTACCTGAACCATCTGGAGCAGGCCGAGCTGCAGCTGACCCGTGAGCCGCTGGCGGCGCCGCGGCTCTGGCTCAACCCCGAGGTCGAGGAACTCTTCGATTTCCGCTTCGAGGACATTCGCATCGAGGGCTACGAGGCCCACCCCCATATCAAGGCGGAGGTGGCGGTATGAGCCAGGCCGATGCTTTTCAGGTGCCGGTGGCGATGATCGCCGCGCTCTCCCGCAACCGGGTCATCGGCGTGGACAACCAGCTGCCCTGGTACCTGCCGGAGGACCTCAAGTTCTTCAAGCGCATGACCCAGGGCAAGCCCCTGGTCATGGGGCGCAAGACCTTCCAGTCCATCGGCAAGCCCTTGCCGGGGCGCCTCAATATCGTGGTGACCCGGGATGCCGGCTTCGCCCATCCGGGGGTGCGGGTCTGCCACGACCTGGCCGGTGCCCTGGAGCTCGCCGAGCAGCAGGCGCTGCTGGAAGGTGCCGAGGAGATCATGGTGATGGGGGGCGGCGAGATCTATCGCCAGGCGCTGCCCTTCGCCTCGCGGCTCTACCTTACCGAGGTGGACCTGAGGGTAGAGGGCGATGCCCACTTCCCCGAACTGCCCGCGGTGGACTGGGAGGAGGCGCAGCGGGTGGCCGGTACCCCGGTGGAGGGGCAGCCGAGCTATGACTTCGTGGCCTATCGGCGCCGTTGAGCGGAAAGTTGTCACCGCGGCCTGGCTGGCACAGACTTGGCAGAGGCATGACACCGAGGGAGGGGGCGCCTTGAGCAGCGAAGCGAATCGACACTTGCTGGCGGCACTGGAAGGTCAGGTCGAGCGGCGGCTCGATGAACTCGGCGCGGCGCGGCGGCGTATCGCCGAGCTGGAGGCGCGGCATCGGCGCCTGGAGGCGGAAAACCAGGCCCTGCGCGAGCGCCTCGAGGCCGAGCGGCCCGGCACGGGTGTCCCCCGCAGTCAGGGGCTGGCGGCGCTGATTGGGCGCCGCCCGCGTCTCCCGGAGCCTAGCGAAAAGAATGAGGCAGCGATGCCGCCGCAGACGGCGCCGGCGGATCGGGAAGTTTCCGTTTCCCCGGAGCCGCTGTCCTCCCCGGAGCCGCTCTCTTCCGAGGAACCCCTCTCCTCTCAGGAGGCGCTCTCTTCCCCGGAGCCGCGCTCTTCTCAAGAGTCGCTGGCTTCTCAGGAGTCCCTTCCCTCCCAGGAGTCCCTCCCCATCGAGACGGCGCCATCCCCCCAGGCGCTCTTGACCCAGTGGTATCAACGCTATCCCCAGGCCTTCTTCAAGGGCCATACCCGGCCGCTGAAGGTGGGGATCCACGAGGAGCTGATGGCTCGCGAGCCCTGGCCGGAGAAGCTGGTGCGCCGGGCCCTGGCCTGCTATGTGCATCTGCCTCGCTACCTCAAGGCGGTACGGGCCGAGGCCCAGCGGGTGGGGCTGGATGGCGAGCCCGCCGGGACCGTGACCGAGGGCGAGGCCCGCTATGCCCATCGCCAGCTCGAGACCTTCCTCAAGGAGAAGCGCAAGGGCGGCAAGGCGGCGGGCAAGGCCGGGAAAGGAAAGGCAGCCAAGCCGCGCGCGGAGAAGCAAGCATCGTCCCGGGACCGGTCTATGCAAGCGGCGCCGTCGGCGACTGCTCCTCAGACCCCGTCGGCCGAGCCGGAGAGCGGCAAGGGCGAGACCGATCCCCAGGCGCGCCTGGCCCAGAAGCTGGATGCGCTGCTGGCCAAGCATGGCCGCTAGAGGCACGGTCGCTAGTCTCTCTTCCCCGGGTGCGACCCAGGGTCGCAGCCCCCTCTAATACAGCGTTGAGCGTCATGGGCTTGTCATGGGCCGCCGGCAGGCTATGATGGGCCGGGTGCGCAGGATGACCCCGACGGAGTGACGAAGTTCCGTGATCCGCGAATGAGCGATAGGAAAACAGTGTTTTTTCTTGTTGCGTTCTCTAAATTCCCGGTATAAGGTTTCCCCTGCGAGCATTGGACTATAACAAGGCTTGCTCAGGTGGCCGCTACGGAAGGCTGGCAAGACTAGCTTAGCCGGGCACCGGGAAAGCCGACTGCATACGCAGTAACGATCGAAACAGTAAGCTAGTAAGGACATATCGAGATGAAAAAGACTCTGTTAGCGACTGCCATCGCCGGCGCCATGGGCCTCTCCGCTGCCGCCGCTCAGGCCGCCACCGTTTACGACCAGGACGGCACCCGTCTGGACCTGGGCGGCCGTATCGCCGTCGGCGTCTCCAACACCGACGGTAGCGCCACCAAGGATTCCGGTTCCGAGTTCCGCAACATCTACTCTCGTCTGCACCTGTCCGGCTCCAACCAGATCAGCCAGGATCTGCGTGCCTTCGGTTATGTCGAGTGGCGCTTCACCGGCGACGAGCAGGATACCGACAGCGGCTTCTCCGAAGTGCGCAACAGCTATATCGGTGTCGAGAGCCAGCAGTTCGGTACCGTGATGGCCGGTAACTTCAACAGCCTCTACAACAGCCGTGTCGTAACCGCCTTCGATTACTATATCGATCGTGGCGCCGAGATGACCGCTGGCGACTTCAACGCCCGCGGCGACTCCATCGCCTACCTGACCCCGAACCTGGAAGGCTTCCAGGCCTTCGTGGCGGCCAAGCACTACAGCCAGAACGACAATGACGCTCTGGATGGCAGCAAGGTCCGCACCCAGGGTGGCGTAAGCTACGAAGTCTCTGGTCTGACCCTGACCGCTGGCTGGGCCGAGCCGTCTCCGGTGACTGATATCGATGCCTTGGTTCAAGTTGACCTGCTTGACGCAAACGGCGATCCGGTACCTGACCCCGTATTTGTTGAGGGTACCGAGCAGGTTCAGACCAGCAACAAGACCCGTTTCGGCGGTACCGCTTCCTACGCCTTTAACGATATGGTCAGCGCCCGTATCGGTATCGATAACCAGCGCGACCTGGACACCGAGGTCTATGGCCTGGGTACCACCGTTAGCCTGGGCGAGCTGACCTTCGCCGCCGACTACTTCCGCGTCGAGACTCCGTCCGGCGAGCGTAACCGCAACGCCTACGCGTTCGGTGCCTACTACCAGGTCTCCAGCAACATGGACACCTTCGTCGAGATCAACGAAGCTGACCAGCGTGATCAAGACACCTACGTTCTGGCCGGTGCCCGCTACTTCTTCTAAGAAGTCGCCTACCGCTAGACCGACAGAAGCCGGCCCCTCGGGGCCGGCTTTTTTGTGCCTGTCCTTTTTGCGTCTGACCGCGGATTTCCACGGTATTTTTTGGGCTCTTCGCGGATCAGAGTGAAGCCACGACATGGCCAACCTCCGGCAAGCTATTGTAGGAGCAGGCTTTAGCCGGCGATTTGACGTCTTGGCGGTCCGGCGTCTGGCGATTCGATACCTCGGCAACCCATCAATCGCCGATACGACGGACCGCTGCTGACGCAGGCTTCTACCACCCGAGCAGCCTTGCCAAGCCAGGCGCTGGCTTTGGCCGCGCCATGGCTTCATGCGGATCGCGGGCACCCGCACCCTGGGAGATCCCCTGGGATTGATGCGGCTTCCCCCTTGCTCCTTGCCTCTCCTTGCTCTTGGAACCAAAAAGCCCCGGCGATTGCCGGGGCCAAGATCGAGGTCGTCCGCTTCGTAAGGAGTGTTGCGCCTTAGAAGTTGTACTGCACCATGCCTTGCAGGCGCAGGGCGTCGCCATCGCGACCATCGACCACCTCGCGGGTATGGTAGCCCGCTTCGATGCCGTAGGTGACGTTGCGGATCGGCGACCAGAGGTAGTTCAGGTGAATGGCCTCGAACTGCTTGTTGTCACCGGCAGCTACGGCACCGGCGGCTTGAGCATCGCTCAGGCTGGCCCGGGCCACGCCATACCCCAGGGTAATATCGCCGGGGCCGGCGGTGGCGGTGATGCCGAGGGTGCCACCGGTGGCTCGAATGGTCTCCAGGTCGCCGGTGTTGGGGTCGAAGTAGGCGGGGGCGGCCGGGTTGCCTTCCAGGTAGCCGCCGATACCGTCGCCATGGGTCAGTGAGCCGCGCAGGGTCACCCCCTCGGCGAGCCGGGCGCTGGCCTCCAGGGCCAGGCCCCAGCCGAAGGCGCTGTCCTTCATGTCGGTGGTGCCGGTGGTGTCATATTCCAGGCGGCGCAGCACCGCGGAGGCGGCGTAGTTGAAGCCATCCACGCCATTCTGATAACGCGCGGTCAGGTCGGGCAGGGTGGTCTTGGCGCCAGTGGCCATCGGTGCACCACCCAGGTTATCCGGATCCTCCAGGGCCACGGAGAAGCCGTCCACGGTGTAGCGCAGCTGGGCCTGGCGGCCGGCGTTGCCCAGGCCCGGCTGGGGGGTGAAGTCGATGGTGGGGTTCATGCCCAGGAAGCCGCCGAAGTTGGTCCAGGTCTGACCGGCCAGCAGGCCGTTCCACTCGCCGAAGGCGTGGCGCAGGCGGAAGCTGCCGCCGCCGCCACCGAAGAAGTCGCCCTCGATGGTGGTCTTGAGCTCGCTGCCGCCGGCCGGGGTGGCGGTGGTGAAGCCCAGGCGGCTCTGGTAGGCGTGAAGGGTGGTGTGGCCCTCGGGGGCGGCCTCATCATCCAGCAGGATATTGCTGCGGTTGACGGTATTGCCGAGCTCCACGTCCACGTCATAGATCAGGTCGAGCTTGGCATAGCCGTAGATATTGGCGGTGGTGTCGCCGGCCTGGATCTCGTAGGCCTGGGAGGCGCCGGCGATGGCCAGGGCCAGGGCGCCGGCGGAGAAGAGGCTGGCTTGCTTGAACTTGTTGCGAGTCGTCACGTCTGATTCCTTGTTTTGCTTGCGTGTCATTACTGCCTTGGGGCAGCTCTTGTTATGTGATGTCATGACGCCGGAAATCCACGATATTTCTGCGAATAACCTTTTCGCCAGCTGGTGAAGGTATCGGTAGGTGGCGTTGATAACAACCTTGTGACACAAAGACCATGGTAGTGTTTACAAATTAGTGTCTATTTTTGTGGCGCCTGGCCGCCGCCATGGCTGGGTGTCGGGGGGAGGGCGGTGTAGGCTGTTTTCTCGCAAGCGTTAGCCGGAGGCGCTAAGGAAAATCCGCCTTCGGACGATATTCCCTCCGGGGCCGATATCAGGGAGAAGGGATGCTGTCGAGAGGGTGGAACGCCATACGGCGGGGACTGGGGTCGCTGAGGGGGCGCCTGTTGTTGGGCCTGGCCACGACCTGGGGGCTGGTCCTGGTGGGGGTGCTGGCCTTCGGCTGGCAGCTGGGCCGCGACCTGGTCCAGGAGCTCAATGCGACCCATCTGCGCTATGAGGCAGAATTGATCGCCGATGACCTCTCCGCCGAGGTGAGCAAGCGTATCGCCGCCCTGGAGCGGTTGGCGCCCCTGCTGGAAGCGTCGCAGACGCACAGCGAGCTGCGCGCGGAGCTGCGCCATAACGATGCCCTGCTGGCCTGGTTCGATGGCCTGGTGGTGTCGAGCGCCGAGGGCGAGATTATCGCCGACTGGCCGGAGGTGCCGGGGCGTGTCGGCCTGGACCTTGCCGAGCGCGACTTCTTCCGCCTGCCTCGCCATTCCCGGTACCCCTATATCAGCGAGCCTTTCCAGGGGCGTGCCAGCCGCGAAACCCTGGTAATGATGACGCTGCCCCTGCACGATGCCGATGGGCACTTCCAGGGCATTCTCGGCGGCCTGGTGAACCTGAACCGGGGCAGTCTCTTCGATCGGCTACGGCGGATTCGCCTCGGCGAGCACGGTTTCGCCGCCGTGGCCAGCGCCTCGGGCACCATCCTCTTTCACCCCGACCCGGCGCTGGTGCTGCAGCGGGTGCCGGGGCCCGAGCAGGCGCCCTGGGCCGACCTGGCCCTGGACGGCTGGGAGGGTATCGCCTATGCCCCCCTGATCAGCGACGAGATGTCCCTGCAGGCCTATCGGCAGATCTGGCCGGCGAACTGGATCGTGGGAGTCTACCTCCCCCAGCGGGAGATGGAGGCGGCCCCTCAGGCCTTGATTCGTCAATTGGGGTGGGGCGGACTGGTCGCCGTGCTGGTCATGTTGCCGTTGATGTGGTGGCGGATCGGTCGGGTGCTGGCGCCGCTACGACAACTGGAGCAGCAGATCGAAGAGGTGGGAGAGGAGCGGCGCTCCCGGGTCGTCCTGGATAGCCGCATGGAGGAGCTGCGCCGGGTGGCCGTCACCTTCAATCGGGTGGAGGGCGAGCGCTCGATGGCCCATGCCTCCCTCAAGGAGCGCCAGGCTTTCCTGGATGCGGTGCTCGGCTCGACCCCCACCGGTATCTTCGTCGCCGACCCGGCGGGCGAAACCACTTATATGAACCCGGCGCTGCGCAGCCTGGTGGGGCACGGCGCCGAGTCGACCGCGCCCTGGCATGCCAATCTGCACCCCGAGGAGCGCCAGGATGCCCTGGACCTGTGGCGCCATACCCTGGGCAGTGGCGAGGAGTTCCTGCGGCAATGCCGCTTCTGCCAGGCCGATGGCAGCGTGCTATGGCTGGAGGTGCATGCCACGGCGGTGAAGATCGACTCGCGCCTGCTGGGGTTCGTGGGCATGGTCAAGGACATCACCGAGCGCCGCGAGATCGAGGCCCAGCAGCGCTGGGAGGCCGAGCACGACCCCCTGACCGGGCTGCTCAACCGGCGCGGCTTCGAGCGCCGCCTGGAGGAGGCCTGGAGTGACTGGCGCAACCAATCGGTGTCGACGGTGTTGATCCTCTTCGACCTGGATCATTTCAAGCCGATCAATGACGAGGGCGGCCATGCCCTGGGCGATGAGCTGCTCAGGCGCCTGGCCGGGGCGGTAACGGGGGCGGTGCGCCGCAGTGACTGGGTGGCGCGCCTCGGCGGTGACGAGTTTGCCGTGCTGATGCCCGGTTGTGCCCTGTCCCAGGCGCTGCCATTGGCGGAGGCCCTGCGGCGGGCCGCCGCCGGGGTCTCGGTGGCGAAAGCGGGGCGGCGCTACTCGATCACCCTGAGCCTCGGGGTCGCGAGCTTCGAGCCGGGAGACACGGGGATGGGCGAGGCCCTGACGCGGGCCGATGCCGCCAGTTACCGGGCCAAGCGGCTGGGTCGCAATGGAGTGCAGGTGGCGGCGGCGGAGTAGATCGGGAGGCACCACGGTGATCGTGCCGAGCGCTCGTGGTGTCTCTCCGGTGTCCAGCGGAGCGGCAGAGAAGCCGATGGGGCGCGACGAGTCTCATCAGGCGGGGTGGCGTGGCGCCCCCATCAGGATTCGAACCTGAGACCTATCCCTTAGGAGGGGATCGCTCTATCCAGCTGAGCTATGGGGGCGAGCCGCCAGGATTATACGGCTCCCCGGCGGGGAGTTAAACCCTTGAGGGGGTGCCACTTTCCGCCTCGAGGGCGAAGCGCGGCGGTGTCTCCGGGGCCAGGTAGCGCGCGACGATCTCGTTCTCCGCCATGGGGCGGCCGAGATGAAAGCCCTGGGCCAGGTCGCAGCCCAGCAGGCGAAGTGTGTTCAGTTGCTCCTCGCTTTCGATGCCTTCGGCCAGTACCTGGAGCCCCATGGCGTGTCCCATGCGGATAATGCCACTGACGAACTGGCGGCGGTCCTCCCGGGTCTCCGCATGGCGGGTCACGGTACGATCGATCTTGAGGGTGTTGAGCGGTAGCTGACTCACATAGGTGATGGAGGAGATGCCCGAGCCGAAGTCGTCCAGGGCGATCTGGGCCCCCAGGCTGCGGGCTTCCTGCAGCAGGCCGCAGGCCAGGTCCAGGTCATGGAAGTGGGTCGACTCCAGCACCTCGGCGACCAGGAAGGGGTGGGTCAGGCCGTGGCGGTGACGCGCCGAGGCCAGGGATTCGACGATGGCGCCGGTCTCGATCTGGTCCTGGGAGAGGTTGACGCCGATGGAAATGGCATGGCCCGCGGCATGGAAGCGCTTGGCGACCCGGGCTGCCTCGTCGATCAGCCAGCGACCATAGGGCAGGCTCAGCGACGACTGGGTGATCACGTCCATGAAATGCTGGGGGCCGAGCACGCCCTTCTTCGGGTGGCGCCAACGGGCCAGGGCCTCGAAGCCGATGATGCACTGGCGATGCAGCGACAGGATCGGCTGGAAGAAGAGCTCGATCTGTCCGCCTTCGAAGGCCGCCTTGACCAGGGTGTAGGCGTCCTGGCTCTCGGCTTGCCATGCCAGATCGCGGGCGAAGGCGAGGCGGTTCTTGCCCTGCTGCTTGGCCTCGTACATGGCGGCGTCGGCGGCGTCCAGCAACTGGGCGGCGCTGATCTCGTGGCTCGAGGTAAAGGCGATGCCGATGGAGACCGAGACCTTGACCAGTTCGCCATTGTCGAGCTGATAGGGGCGAATGATCTCGTCCATCACCTTCTCGGCGACCTTGGCGGCCTTGTCGGCGGTACCCAGGCCGGTCAGGGCGATGACGAACTCGTCGCCACCGAAGCGGGCGGTGAGGTCGTTGGCGCGCATCAGGTGCTTGAGGCGGCGGCTGATCTCGATCAGAAGCTCGTCGCCGCAGGCGTGGCCGAAGCTGTCGTTGATCGGCTTGAAGTCATCCAGGTCGAGGAACAGCACCGCCAGGCCGCTCTGGGTATACTCCAGGCTGGCCAGCTGGCTCTCCAGCAGGGTATTGAAGTGCTCCCGGTTGAAGAGCCCGGTGAGGGGGTCGTAGCTGGCCATGCGCTCGAGGCGCGCCTGGTTGAGGCGGCGCTGGGTAATGTCGCGGAACACCCCGATATAGTTGGCGATCTTCCCGCTCTCGTCGCGAATCGCCGAGATGGTGGTGTTCTCGATCAGCTGGCTGCCATCCTTGCGGGTGTTCCAGATGTCGCCGCTCCAGTAGCCGCGGCTCTCCACCGCGGCGAACATGCTCTCGTAGAAGCCGGAGTCGTGCTTGCCGGAGGAGAGCAGGTTGGGCTTCTTGCCCAGGGCTTCTTCCCGGGTATAGCCGGTCAATTCGGTGAAGGCCGGGTTGGTGTCGATGATGCGTTTCTCGGCATCGGTGACCAGGATGCCGTCATGGGTGTTGTTGAACACCGCCTGGGCCAGCTCCAGGCGGTTCTGGTGCGCCTCGCGCTGGCTGACATCGCGATGGATGCCGATCAGGTAGCGACGCCCATCGCCCAGGCAGAAGCGCGACAGGCTCAGCTCGTTATGGAAGAGGTCGCCGTCGCGACGCTGGCAGGCCAGGGTCAGGGTAAAGGGGCGGCCGTCGCGCAGGGCCTTGGTCAGGGCCTGGCGATGCGCCTCCTCGAGGACACCGGTATCCAGCAGCGGGCAACGGCCACCCAGCAGCTCCTCCCGGGCATAGCCGGTCAAGCGCTCGAAGGCGTGATTGACGTAGGCCAGCCGGCCGCCGAGGGAATCGCCCTCGCTGATGCAGATCGCCAGGCTGGGGAAGTCGAGCAGCGTGCCGAGGTCGCCGTGGAATGGGCTCAAGAGGTCTCTCCCTGGGTAATGCAATGGCCTGAGTCGGGGATAGGGTGTTATCGGCGGTATGTCATTGTAGCTTTAATGTTGTTCGGTGTTTTTTTTGATAACGACTTGATCGTCGGGCCCATTTGATCATGCTGATGGCTTGGGCAGAGGCAAGGAAAGGGCAATGAAGGATCATGAGTACCGCCGTTATGACGGCCTGGGGCTGGCGGCCCTGATACGCAGCGGCGAGGTCAGTCGCGAGGAGGTCCTCGAGGCAGCCTGCACCGCCATCGACCTCGATAACCCCCAGTTGGGGGCGGTGGTGCGGCGGCGCTACGAGCGAGCCCGTCACGAGGCCGACGAGGTGGAACCCCGCTCGCCCTTCGCCGGCGTGCCCTTCCTGACCAAGGACCTGCTGATGGGCCTGGCCGATGAGCCGCTGAGCTTCGGCAGCGCCGCCCTGGCCGACTGGCGACCCGAGGCAGACGCGACCCTGGTCAAGCGCTTCCGCCAGGCCGGCCTGGTGATCCTCGGCCAGAGCGGTTGCCCGGAGCTGGGGCTGATGGGGATCACCGAGCCCAGGGCCTTTCCCCATCCGGTCAACCCCTGGGGGCGCGACTACTCGCCGGGGGGCTCCAGCGGTGGCGCCGCGGCGGCGGTGGCGGCGGGCCTGGTGCCCCTGGCCGGAGCCGGCGATGGCGGCGGCTCGATTCGCATTCCCGCCAGCCAGTGCGGCCTCTTCGGCCTCAAGCCCTCCCGGGGCCGGGTGCCGCTAGGCCCCGCCCATAGCGAGGTGTGGCAGGGGGCCGTGGTCGAGCATGCCCTGACCCGCAGCGTGCGCGACAGTGCCGCCCTGCTCGACGCCATCAATGGCATGGACGAAGGGGGACCCTACCCGGTGCGCCACGAGAGCGGCTTCCTGGCCGCCCTGGAGCGTGCCCCGGAACCGTTGACCATCGCCGTCTCCCTGGGCGAGCCGTTCAGTGCTCCCTTCGGTGGCGAGCTGCATCCCCAGGTGCGCGAGGCAGTGGAGGCCGCGGCCCGGCGCTGCGAGGCCCTGGGCCATCGGGTGGAGTGGTGCGATCCGCCGGTGGACGGCGCGGCCCTGGCCCATAGTTACCTGACCCTCTACCTGGGACACCTGAGTGCCGACCTGGCGTGGATCGCCGAGCAGACCGGCATGCGTGAGTCGCGGCTGGCCATCGAGCCGGCCACCCGTGCCATCGCCCGTCTCGGCCGTCACCTCAAGGCCCGGGATTACGAGCTGGCCAAGCGCCACTGGAACACCCTGGGGCGCGCCATGGGCGCCTTCCATTGCCGCTTCGACCTGCTCTTGATGCCGGTGCTCAGCGGGCCACCGCCATTGCGTGGCAGTCTCTATCCGAGCCGCTGGCGGGAGGCGCTGATGGGCCTGCTGGCGCTGCCCGGCGCCGCTGCCCTGGCGCTCAGGGCGGGTGGGCTCGAGTCCCTGGCCCGGGAGTCGCTGCGCTATTCGCCCTTTACCCAGCTAGCCAACCTGACCGGCCAGCCGGCCATGTCGCTGTCCCTGCATATCACCCCGCAGGGCTTGCCGGTGGGGGTGCAGTGCCTGGGCCCCATGGGCGGCGAACGGCGGCTGCTGCAGTTCGCCGCCCAACTGGAGCGGGAGGTGGGTTGGGCCGCGCGCCTGCCGCTGGAGGTGCGGCCTGAGCCGCGCCCCGAGAGCGACCAGGAGGCCGGAGGCGCCGGTCGTTCCTAGGTTTTGTACGAAAAGTCGGCGAGCGATGGCCAGACAAGGCAAAAATCGGCGAAAAGACGGAGTTTACGCGGTGTAAATGAGTACTTTGAGCCGATTTTTAACGCCGTATGGGCGAGCGCAGGCAGTTTTCGTACAGAGCCTAAGGTTCGCCGCGAGCCGCACAGCGGATAGAATGGGCACCCCCTTGACCTCAGGAACTGCCACCTTGCCCAGCGACGCGCCCCTCTCCGCCGATGGCGATCGCCACTTCGAGGGCCTGGCCGAGAAGTTCTCCGCCGGCCTCTATGGCTCGCCCCGCGGCGCCCTGCGCCTGGCGCTGCTCGATCACTGCCTGCCCCGCCAGCTCGAGCTCGGCGGCCAGCCGCTGCTCGACGTGGGCGGTGGCCTGGGGCAGATGGCCGCCTGGTTCGCCGCGCGTGGCCACGACGTGACCCTGGCCGAGCCCGCCGAGGAGATGCTGGCCCGGGCCCGGCAGGCCCTGGCGGGGCAGTCGGTACGTTTCTTGCGTGAGCCCCTGCAGCGCCTGCCCGAGGCGGCTCCGGGGCCCTGGCCGCTGATCGTCTGCCATGCGGTGTTCGAGTGGCTGGCCGACCCCGAGGCGGCCCTGGCCACCCTGGCGGGCCTGCTGGCCCCCGGCGGCCAGTTGTCGCTGATGGTCTTCAACCGGGACGCCCTGCGCTTCTCCAATGTGGTCAAGGGCAACCTGGAGAAGGCCCTGGCGGACCGCCTGGAGGGCACCGGCCGGCGCCGGCGCCTGACCCCCATCTCGCCGCTGACCCATGATCAGATCGCCACCTGGGCCGAGGCCCGGGGGCTCGAGATCACCGCCGTGGCGGGGATCCGCGTCTTCCACGACTACCTGCGCGAGCGCCATCCCGACGAGGCGCAGCTGAAGCAGCTGCTGGCGCTGGAGCGCCGCTACTGCGACGTCGAGCCCCACTGGCGCCTGGGGCGTTACCTGCTCTATACCCTGCACAAACCCGAGTGACCGCCATGCCCGCCGAGACCCCCGTCTGCCAACTGCTCGAACGCCAGGAGCAGGACCACCGCCACTGGCTCTGGGTGGCCCCGCCCCGGGACGCCTGGCTCACCCCGCGAGACGCCGCCCTGCTCAGTGGCGATGCGGCCCAGTCGACCGACTGGCGCGCCCGGGGTGGCGTGGTCCATGACCCCTTCTCGACCGCCCCCCTGGGCGAGGTGCCGGGGGCGGTGCTGTTCTGGCCCAAGAGCCATGCCCTGGGGGAATGGTGGCTGCTGTCGCTCTGCCAGCGCCTGCCCGAGGGCACCCCCCTGTGGCTGGTGGGGGAGAACAACGGCGGCATCAAGCGGGTGCTCAAGGTGCTGGCGGCCCTGGGGCTGGGCTGTCGCAAGCGCGACAGCGCCCGGCGCTGCAGCCTCTTCGAGACCCGGGTGGGGCGGGTGGCTCTCGACCCGGCCCTGGCCTGGCAGACCCTCGAGGCCGAGGGGCTGACCCTGCATAGCCATCCGGGGGTCTTCGGTCATGGCAAGCTGGACGACGGCACCCGGCTGCTGCTGGAGACCCTGGCGCTGCGCCTGCCCGAGGGCCCCTTGCGCGTCCTGGACATGGGCTGCGGCGACGGCATCCTGGCCTGCTGGCTGGCCCGCCGCGGAGCCAGGGTCAGTGCCACCGATATCAACGCCTTCGCGGTGGAGGCGACCCGGCGCAGCCTGGCCGCCAACGACCTGGTCGGGGAGGTGGTGGCCGGGGACGTCTATTCGGGGCTTCCCGAGGGGGCATGCTTCGAGCGCATCATCAGCAACCCGCCCTTCCACCAGGAGCGGGCCATCGACTATGGGCCGGCGGGGCGGCTGATTCGCGAGGCGCCGGAGCATCTCACGCCCGGGGGCGAGCTGTGGCTGGTGGCCAATGCCTTCCTGCCCTATCCCGACCTGCTGGAGGCCAGCTTCGGCGGCTTCGAGATCCTCGCCGACGACCGCCGTTTCCAGGTCTATCGGGCCATCAAACGCTGATTAACGGCAACGGTTCCCGGTAGGTATTTCCCAGCCTGGGAGGGGCAAGGTTGGTTTCGGCACGGTATGCAGTAGAGCGTGGTGGTGTCCGTTCGTGCCCCCTGCCCAATGGCAGGGGGCGTTGGACAGGGGGCACGGCTAGATACCATCTCTCCTGACCGGCCACAAACATCCCATCAGGCGGTTTGTGGCCGATATTCGGTTTGGGTCTTGAG